>CAYRSX010000028.1:0-40090 GCA_964427245.1 uncultured Desulfobulbaceae bacterium
TACTGTTACAACTAGGTGTTATTGACACTTCTGCACAGACAGCACGCTTCTTTACACAGGATTGAAGAACCCTACGAAAGCCCAGTTGTTAATCATACGAACGATGTCAGGCTATCCACCGAAGAGACCCTGCTACAGATATCTCTCAGTCCGCAAACTGAACAAAACGAACGGGGGATGTAATAGCTTTAGCCATCAGCAGCACGAGCGCCGCCGGAAATAAACTTAGGTTGGGACGTCATTTGCCGGACCCCAGCACATTAAGATTTCTCGCTTCGCTCGGAATGACATGGCTACGTTGCCTTGTGCGTGCAAAGAACCACCCCACCCTTCGGGCACCCCTCCACGGGAGGGGAATTTAATGTTGGGATATGAAAACAAAAAACCCCTCTGGCTTGCGCCAGAAGGGTTAGGAGGGAGAGGAGGGTTATGAAGTTGTGTGTGCTGTTTGATTTTATATAAAGCAAGGTTCATGCCATATTTTCAGTCGGTGTCATATTTTTTTCTGTAACCACGTGGTGTCACCATGAGATTCCAGAAGGTGAAGCTGGAAGAATTGCCCACGAATATGATGGTCTGCATGTCGATAGGGCATTCCGTCATGTGTTGCAGGGTGGTGAGAGTCACATCTTCTTCCTCTCTCATGGCCTTTTTCACTATGCCTACGGGCGTGTTTGCAGGCCGATGGCTCAACAGTATCTCCTGCGCCCTGCCCAGCTGCCAGTCTCTACCCCTGCTTTTGGGATTATAAATGACCACCACAAAATCCGCTTCTGCAGCTGCCTTCACTCTGGCCTCGATGGTCTCCCAAGGAGTCAGGAGATCGCTCATGGAGATCACCGCAAAGTCGTGCATAAGTGGAGCGCCAAGAAGGGCCGCACCTGCCGCCAAAGCCGGTACCCCTGGTATGACCTCTATAGAGAGGGTTGATGTGCATGCAGGCTCCTCTTCTGTGTAATGCGATGTTGTGTGTGCAGCCGTCTGAGTGACAAGCCTCGGTGTTATCTTCAGCCTTGCACACAGCTCCAGAATCAAGCCAGCCATGCCGTATATGCCCGCATCTCCGCTGGAGACTATGGCCACAGTCTTTCCTTGCAGAGCCGATTCTATGGCCTTTTTACACCGCTCTATCTCCTTTTTCATGCCTGTGCAAAATATCTCTTTCCCGGTCAGCAGGGGTTGAATCAGGTCGAGATAGGTGCTGTAGCCCACGATCACATCGCTGGCCTTCAATGCCTCCTGCCCGCGCAGGGTCATGTGTTCCAGGCGTCCTGGTCCAAGGCTTACGATGTAGAGCATGGGCCTGCCACTGCCACTGTCACGTTTCCCATCTTCTGTTTGGGAATCAGGAGTCGAGCATGGGTCTGCCTTTGGCCTGTATTTTGGGCCGTCAGCAGGGCCGCTGCCTCGCATACACTGTCCACTCCCATGTGCCGCTTCACTGTGCTGGACGGATTCGGTGTTTCCATTTCTTTCAGCTGTTCTTTTGAATACCATATGACTCCAACCTTCAGTTTGTTCACTGCCTCGATGAGACCGGTTTCATTCTGTTTTGCATCTATACTGGCCAATGTCTTTATGCACTTTAGAGAGATTTCAAATCGTTCAAAGACCTTTTCGATGGCTGAGAGGATCTCCTCGGCCGTTGTACCTCGATTGCACCCCACTCCCACCACCAGTTCTTTGGGCCGAAGCATCAGCCAGTTCTTCAGCTGCGGCAGAATGCGAAACCCGACATATACACCTGGTTCATACTCAACCGAAGGCAAGGTCTGTAAAAAATGCAGATTGTCGAGGCCGTAGGCTTGTAGCTCTTCTGAAATGCCGCCGATTTCATCCAGGACATAGATCGGTTTATGTCTCAAGAGTTCCGATTGTACGCGTTTCACGGTCTTTATGTCCTCAATGACCAGCCCTGCCTTTTGAGCCAGGACATCCAGGCCGGGA
Organism: uncultured Desulfobulbaceae bacterium; assembly: GCA_964427245.1. Classification (GTDB taxonomy): domain Bacteria; phylum Desulfobacterota; class Dissulfuribacteria; order Dissulfuribacterales; family DYLC01; genus JAQVIJ01. The sequence goes on from CAYRSX010000028.1 coordinate 1,948, forward strand.
AGACCTGCTACATCTGAGGCCGTGGTGATCACAGGGGTTGCGTGAATCAGTCTCGCCACTTTTATGGCTAGTTCGTTGCCCCCACCTATATGGCCAGAAAGCAGACTGATGGTAAATCTGCTGGCCTCATCCATCACTACCACTGCAGGGTCCTGGTCCTTGGTCTTGATAAATGGTGCTATGGAGCGCACCACGATGCCAGTAGCCATGATGCAGATCAGGCTGATTTTTTCTTCAAAGGCCTGTTTTATTACACTTGCGAGGCTGTCAAATCCCTTTGCCGCTGTTATCTCGTGAGGCTGCATTGCATGAGCTGAAATTGGGGTAGGTGGCAGGGTATGCCTGCAGTTTTCAAATGTCAGGAGGTTTTTGTGCAACCAGAGGGTGACCTCGCCTGTTGGCTGTAACAGCTTTTGCAGACGGCATCCCAGGGCCATGCCTTTAAGTGTCAGCGCCAGAATAAATATGCGGTTATGGGCGGAATCCATGGCTGAAGGAGCTGTCATAGAGCCTGGAGCGGGCATTGGAGTCGGCATGAAGAAATGGCCCGATGAGAATCAGTGCCTGGCGTTTTATATTTGTCTTTTTTACCAGTTCAGGAAGGGTCTTCAATGTGCCTCGCAGTATCTGTTCCTCTGGCAGGCTTATTTTGTACGCCACTACGGCCTTCGCCTCCTCGCCGTATATGCTGGCAAGGGTGGAGCAGACCTCCTGAATGTTTTGTATGCTCAGATAGATGGCCAGAGAGCTCTTGTGTCGAGCCAATTGCGCTAATGACTCTGTATCTGGAACAGGGGTTCTGCCGCTGAGCCGCGTGAGAATCACTGTCTGTGTGGCCTCGGGGATGGTGAGTTCGCAGCCCATGGCAGCCGCAGCGGCCAGGGCCGAGGTGACTCCTGGAATGATTTCATAGGCCACGTTGTTTTCCTTGAGCAATGCGATCTGTTCGTGAATGGCGCCGTAGATGCTTGGATCCCCTGAGTGCAATCTTACCACGCGTTTACCTGATTGGTAGTGCTGTATTATGCCGTTTATGATGGCATTCAATGCCCTGGAAGCGGTGTCTATACATTCAGCACCTGGTCTCATCCACTGAAGCACTGCCTGTGATACCAAAGAGCCTGCATAGAATACAACATCAGCCTGTTGTAATGCCCTTTGGCCCTTTACAGTGATGAGTTCAGGGTCTCCCGGCCCTGCACCTATGAACAAAACGGGAAACCGTTTCATGTCTGTCCTTTCCTATATGCTTTTCGCATCATCTTGTCATTGGAGCGAAGCAGTCTTTCCATCGGGAGATTGCTTCGCCTTCGGCTCGCAATGACAGTTGCGAAGCCTGTTCCGAGCCTGCTATTTCGAAGTAGCGCAGCGACTCCGTACGGGCACGGCATGCCGTGCCCCAACAGTCAGTGACTGCGTGTCATTTCGAAGGAGCGTTTCGGCCCTCACCCCAGCCCTCTCCCAAAGGGAGAGGGCTGGGGTGAGGGTAACCCTTGCTCAGAATGACAGCGTTTCTCTCGCAATGACAACCGCACCACCAGTAGGACAGGCGTCTTGCCTGTCACACAACTCATGTTTGCGCCTTTTCCATTCCCTTGAAATGACAAAAATGCGTGGTTGTAGGAAAGCCCCTTGTGTCTGTCATCAAAAGGAACTACTTGTCGTTTTTTTTGTATGGTGTCTGTCATGTTTAATGTCTTTAATGTCTTGTCTTTTCAGCTACAAAGAGCCACACAGGATTTTCTGCCTTGGCATAGGCGGAGGCTGCCAATGTCTTGAAACGAGATATCTGTATCTGAATGGTCTCGAAGTTTTTGTCCTGAAAGAACTCCTGGGCAAGGCAGATGTTTTGTAAAAGTATGACGGATACTACTAATTTACCATGAACTTCCAGGCGTTGCCAGCAGGTATCAAGAATGTCTTGCAGGCGCCCTCCCTCACCTCCTATGAAAATACGCTGCGGATTTGGCAGGTCTGTCAGACAACCCGGGGCCTCTCCTTGTATGGTCTTTACATTGAGCCGGCTATATTTTTTGCGGTTTTCTTGAATCATCATGCAGCGTTTCTCATCCTTTTCCACACAGAAGACCATACCCTTGGGCAGAAACAGGCTGGCTTCCAGGCCGATGGAGCCGCTTCCAGCGCCAATATCCCAAAATATCTGGTCGTATAAGGGCATAAGCCTGGAAACGGCTATAGTGCGTACCTCTCTTTTGGTGATGAGACCTGATTCGTGAAAATAGGTCTCTTCGGGCATACCGATGGAAAGTTGCTGTGCCCGTGGTCTTGCAGGTATTATCACAAGATTCAGTGGAGAAAATTCCTGTCTTTGCATCTCTTGCACTGAGAGCCAATGAATGCGTTCGTTTGCCCCGCCTAATTCTTCCAGCACATAAAGATTCATGTTTGAAAGGCCGTTTTCAGCGAGCCAGAGGCCAAGTTCGGCAGGTGAGTTTACAGGGTCTGTGAACACGGCTATGGGTTTGTTTTCAGGACATAACAAGGCATATCTGAGGCCACTGAAGTCTCGGCCGTGCAGACTTACGGTCATGACGTCATGCCATGGCATTTTGAGTCTTGCAAAGGCTGCCTGAACCGTGGTGATGTTAGAATAAAAAACAAGGTGTTCCGCATCGAAGTTTTTAAGCAATTTTTGGCCTATACCAAAGAACAGGGCGTCTCCGGAGGTCAATATTACCACATCATCGGCCTTCAGACAGTCTCGAATGCGCTCGATGGCCTGGTCCAGATCTTTATCAAGAGGGATCTGACAGGCTGTAACAGGTGCGAGGCGATGGAGATATCTGGTTCCGCCTGCAATGCACCTGGCGGAATTAATCAGTTCCCTTGTTCGTGGAGTGAGGTCTTTTTCATATATGCCCAGACTTATCACATGGATTTTGTGCATTTCATCTCCTGATGTATGGAAAATCAATAAATTGCCTCGCCTTCGGCTCGCGATGACAGTTGCGAAGCCCGCCCTGAGCCTGTCATTGCGAAGTAGGACAGGCGTCTCGTGTCATATGCCAGTCACACCAGCAGAGCACCATCAGCGTCTCGCCTGTCACACAACGACAACGAGTGTCATTTCGAATGAAGCGTAGTGACTGAGAAATCTTAAGATTCCTCGCTTCGCTCGGAATGACAGGTAAAGTGCTTCGCTCGGAATGACAGCGTTTCTCTCGCAATGACAACCGTACCACCAATAGGACAGGCGTCTCGCCTGTCACTCATGAAGTGTCGCTCGCAATGATAGTTGCGAAGCGAAATCCCTTTGCGTGTCATTGCGATGAGACAAAGTCCCGAAGCAATCTCATGACAGGCTCGGGGCAGGCTTCGTCGTTGTCTTGACAGGTTTTCACTGTGAGATTAGATGTAGCGTTTATGATTATACATTCATTGCCGCCTGAATCCAATCAGGTGCAATATACAGAGAATCCATATGAATCAGTATAAAAAAATCAGACTGGCCCTGCTGTGTGGAGGCAAATCTTCAGAACGGGAGGTCTCGCTTTCCGGCGCAAAAGGGGTGATAGATGCCTTGGACAAAGACAGGTATGATGTGGATGTATTCGATACAGCCACTGATCTGCCAAGATTGATGAAGCGGGCAAGCTATATAGATGCAGCCTTTATTTTGCTGCATGGCAGGTTCGGCGAGGATGGCACTATTCAGGGCATGTTGGACCTATTGGGCATTCCCTATCAAGGAAGTGGTGTGCTGGGTAGCGCCCTTGCCATGAATAAACACTATAGCAAGGTCATGTACAGAAATGCCGGCATTCCCACTGCGGATTGGCTGGTCTATGACGTGATGGATACCCTTTCACTGAAGGATGTGCAGAAGCAGCTGGGCATGCCTATGATGATAAAACCTGCAAATCAGGGCTCCAGTATCGGCATGTGTAAGGTCAATGATACGAAAGATCTGGCCGCTGCCCTTGAAGAGGCCTTCAAATGGGATGAACAGGTCCTGATCGAGCGTTTTATTCCCGGCAGGGAGTTGACCGCTGGAGTCCTGGGGCTGCGAGAACTCACTGCCTTTCCCATCGTGGAGATTCGTCCCAACCCATCCTATACCTTCTTTGACTATGAAGCCAAGTATCAAAAAGGAGCCACTCAGGAGTTGTGTCCTGCGCCTATTCCTGAAGAGATTGCATTCAAGGCCCAAGAATTGGCTGTGAGGGCACACAGGGCATTGGGACTCAGGGGTTACAGCCGCACGGACATGATTCTGACCGAGACAAACGAGCTTTTTGTCTTGGAGACCAATACCATTCCAGGCATGACTCCCACCAGTCTTTTGCCCCAGGCGGCTCGTGCCATGGGTATTTCTTTTTCAGAACTTTTGGACAGACTCATCGAGATGGCCTTGACTCAGCGCAACCTCAAGGGCAATCACAGAGGGTCATCCCTACATTGAAACCTATACAGCCATGTCTTCTATAGACAGAATAGCCATTATTTTGAAACATGCATCTCTGGAGGCTGTGTCCTGCGCCCAGCATCTGGAGGCCTTGTTCCATGGCCGGGGTGTTGCAACCATCAGGGATGAATTGAGTGCCGCTACGGATATGGTTGTGGTGCTTGGCGGAGACGGTACACTCCTGCATACCGCAGCCGTAGCCTATGCGTTCGATATTCCTATACTGGGAATCAATCTGGGAGCTCTGGGTTTTTTGACTGAATTTGCTGTAGATGAGTTGAATCTTGTGGTGGAGATGCTTTGCTCCGACGCCTTTGAACTGGAGGAGCGAATGGTTTTGGATGTGACCCTTTTGCCCTTTGAAGGTCTGGCGATGCATTTCGTGGCCCTGAACGAGGCGGTGGTAACCAAGGGCAGCATAGGTAAGATCATAGAGATTCCAGTATGGGCAAATGAGGCGTTTCTTGCGTCCTACAGGGGAGATGGTCTTATCGTGGCTACGCCCACCGGTTCCACTGCTTACAGCCTTTCAGCAGGCGGTCCTATTCTGCATCCGGCTATGGAGGCCATTGTGGTGACCCCTATCTGTCCGTTCGCCCTTGGGATAAGACCTGTTCTCCTGCCGGCTTATATGACTATTCGCATGGATGTGCAAAAGTGGAATGAGGAGATTACCCTCATCATAGACGGGCAAAATCACCACGAGCTGCAAAAAGGCGGACAGGTCTTGATAAGACGTGCAGAAAGGACATTGAAGCTGGTGCGTTCGCCCTCCAGGGATTATTTCGAGATATTGAGGGGCAAATTGGGGTGGGGTAAGGGTATTTCAACCCCCTACATCTGTTAGCGGCCTGTCTCCGATTTAACGGCCTTGCGTACTGTTTCAAATATGTTGTGAAAGACGTCAGGAAAAGAGGCAGGCGAGATCTTATCGACTTCTATGAACTTTATGACTATTTCCTTGGCGGTCTTGACGGCCAGTTCCAGTTCCTTGAATGCCTCTTTAGTGTTGGCGTGTGGTATTTCTTTGGGCACAAGACCTCCTTAAAACGCAAAAAACCCTTGTTTATACAGGGGGAAGAAGGCTATGACGTTTATCAGATGTATAAACAAGGGAATAAAAAGAATAACCTCATCGGCCATTCTTTTTTATAACTCATCAACTAAACCGCCATAAAACTAATAGAACTTGGTGGAGCTGAGCGGGATCGAACCGCTGACCTCTTGAATGCCATTCAAGCGCTCTCCCAGCTGAGCTACAGCCCCATAACAACAACGAATTCGAAGGAGTAGGACAGGCGTCTTTCCTGTCGCAAACGTCTCGCTTGTCGTTTTGTAGGGGTGGGTTCCGAACCCACCCCTACCTGTCATTTCGAATGAAGCGTAGCGACTGAGAAATCTTAAGATTCCTCGCTTCGCTCGGAATGACATGGCTACGCTGTATTATGTAGAATAATTGGCAGCCAATATAAACAACCCTTGAAGAGAAGTCAAGAACCTATCGTCTCTTATTCATCGCAGAGGCGTTGCCTCCAGAATGCCATCTCTTACGTGAAACCGCAATTCCGAAATGTCATTTTTCAGAAGATAAAAGGTAGTTGAAATGTGCACTTCGGTGTTGGTGTAGGCGGTCTTGCGTACGATTATGGTGGCGGTGGACAGATTGGCCAGTGATGTTTCGATGCCGGTTAGAACGGCCTTTTGTGCATGAAATTCGTCCACTATAGGCAGCATGGCCTTTTGGAGGGTCTGTTTAATGAACGCCTTTCTTTCATCCAGAGGGCCTTTGGCCTCCAATTCCTTTATGGTCTTGAGGCCCTGTGTGATCTTCTGAAGCTGGGCACTCAAATCTTCTATTTTTTGAACAGTGTTTTCATATTTCTGAATGAGTACAGGGTCGTTTCCTGCATATATCTCTGTGGGCACATTGGCCTCATTTCCCAGGATATTCACCTCGATGGACCCTCCGGCCCGCAACACCCCTCCTGCGATCATGCCTTTGCCTTGTGTGGCGTGCAGGTCTCCTCGAACGGAACAGTGGGCGTCGAGCATATAGTTGGTTACGATCAAGTCTCCTTCCACAAAGATAGAGGCCTTTTCCACGGTGTTGCAAGTCAGGTTGCCTGTCACTTTGATTTCGGTCTTGTCTGAACGAATGATGCCGCCCACACTCATGGAGCCCTTGACCGCAAGTGTGACTCCGTCTTCTATGTTACGCTGTACAGTTGCGTCTCCATCTATGCAGATGACATGGTCAGCCGCTGGTTTTTGTTTTGCCTTCGTGTCTTTTTCGTCTGTTACAAACAGACATGCCAGGCTACGAGGGCTTTCTATGGAGGAACAGGTCAGATTGCCTTGTACTTTCAGTGAAGAACAGCCTGGATACAGAGTACCGCCTATCTCCAGATTTCCCTGAACGGATATGTGACAGCCGTCTTCCACATCGTTTTTGACAACGATGTCGCCGTCCACCTGCAGGGAGACCCCCATTTTGATGGAACCCGAGATCTCCAGTTTTTTGCCTGTGAAGTGGATTTTGCCCAGGTCCTTGGTGAGGTCTCCTGAAAATATATAATTTTCGATTACACAGACCTTGCCGTTTTTTATCTCCAGTTTGCCGGCACGGCTGGCCCGCAAAGTCATATCGTCCCCCACGACCTCTGTTCCCTCTCCGGCCTTGAATACAACCCATTTGCCTGGAATGGCAGGTAGCTCTTCGCCGAAGACATTGACTCCAGGCAGTCCCGGGCCGGGAGGCAGTTTTCTTGCCAATACCTGTTCCTTCACACAGCAGAGAATGCGTCTGTCTTTTGAATCAGTGGGGATGTCCACTTCAAAAACGATTTGAGCATCTTCTCCTCGTTGAGGGGGAGTGCCCCTGGCAATCACCCAGGATGTGCCTTTTATATCTGGATAGCCAAGTATGCCGTGAATGATCCCTGCTTCCTTTAAAAGCTGCTGAAGCTCGGCTTTCGAGGCCTTCAGAGCACCACCTGGCTTAGTGGGAGATAGAACCGCCTCCATGCTATTTGAAGAGACCTTTAAAACAGCTGTCCCGTTCAGCACTTCTGCACCCTTGAAAAGTTCCTCTTTTGTCATGGATGATCCTCAGCAAAATTTGTCCGTAACTTGTGCAGCGAGAACAGAAAAATCTTTACTCTATAGGTCATTGCTAACACTTAAAAGAGTGCTGGCAGTGTCACTAAAATATACGATATTGTTTGGCGTTATTATAAATGACGATTGTCTTATTTTACCTGTCATTGCGAGAACTCAAAGTGTTCGTGGCAATCTCATTACAAAAGATGAGATTGCTTCGCTTTGCTCGCAATGATAATATTCTATGTCTATTTTTCGAATCTATGGAATATTATTTCATGTTCTAAACTATATATTATAATATATCGACCAAATCGTTTGATTTTGCAAGGGAGTTGAGACATGTATTTGAAGATCTTGCTGTTTTTTCTGTTTTTTTGTCTTCGTTACGCCGACGGGTGGGCGCTGTGCACATTTGAGCTTGTTTCAAATCAGGCCATTTACGGTGCGGGCCGCTGGGTTGTCATGAACAAGGATGACACTCTGCTGGACATAGCCAGGGATTATGACCTGGGCTACAATCAGATAGTGGCGGCCAATCCAGGTGTTGACCCATGGCTTGCCCCCAAAGACGGCAGGGCATTTGTGCCGGGTGCATTCCTGCTGCCACAGGACAGGCTTTCAGTGGGTATTGTGGTGAATCTGGCTGAAATGCGGCTTTATTATTTCAATTTCGATGGTTCCAGCGAGTACGTGTTCACTGCGCCTGTGGGGGTGGGTCAAGAGGGATTGCTCACGGAACTCGGGGTCTATACCATCAAAAGCGCTGATATACACCCTACATGGTATGTGCCTGAGTCTATTCGTGCCGAAGACCCTGAATTGCCTTCAAGTGTGCCGCCTGGGCCGGACAACCCACTGGGTGCCTATATCTTTCGGCTTTCACGGCTTTCATATGGCATTCACGGCACCAATAAGCCCTGGGGAGTGGGCAGACGAGTCAGCCACGGATGTATCAGGCTCTATCCTGAGGACATCGCCACACTTTTCAGACTGGTGCCAGTGGGGTCTATGGTGCGTATTACATATGAGCCCATAAAGGCGGGTTGGGGTGACGGCCGATGTTGGTTACAGGTCTTTGATGATTTCGATAACAGAATAACAAATCCTTTCGAAGAGGCCTTATCGCGCATCAGAAGCGGCTGTGAAAATGTAGTTGAAAACGAAGGGGCACTGGACATGCAGGCCATAAAAAAGGCGCTGGCTGAAAAGAAAGGGATTCCTGTTCCTGTCAGCACAGCGCCAGTCAAAAGATAGGTTTTCTCATGTAGCCGGTTGTTCGGCCTTTTTGACTGTTTTTTGACTATTTTTTGAGGGATTTTTCAAATATACGTTCCATCTTGGTAGCGGCGGCGGCCGCCCTTTCCGCTGCATCTGCTGTGCGATTGGCAGCGGATTCAGCCCTTACAGCAGCGGATTCAGCCCTCCTTGCAGCATCGGATGTGGAGGATATGAGGGGTTCGATGCGCATGGCAGCATTCTCCGCGCGCTGTGCAGCGTTTTCAGCCTTTTCAGCCGAGGTCTTGGTCTCGTCGGCCTTTCGAAGAGAACGTTGTATCAGGTCTCTGTCAGCCTGATTCAGGCCGCAGCCAGCGATGGAGAAAAGTAGGGGAAGGGCCATGCAGGTGCCGAAAACTCTGTTTAGCCAGGATTTTTTTTCATCGCCTTGTTTCATAACAAGCCTCCTTGAAATGGATTTCCAACAATTAGAAAAATATATCCGACTGCATGAAGTTGCAACATCAAAATCAGAAAGAGTTCCAAATCCACTACCTAAAAGCAACAAACAAGCTGTTAATACTGGAAATTTAGGGAGATAGAACATATTTGTTAATAACAAACCATCACTTACGCGTGAAACGTTGTGTGAGATTGCGGGGCCTGCTCCGAGCATGTCATTTCGAAAGAAGCGCAGGTACGGGCACGGCATGCCGTGCCCCAACAAATCTTAAGATTCCTCGCTACGCTCGGAATGATAGTGTGTTGCTCGGAATGACAGCGCTTATTCATGAAATGTTCCTCGCAATGACAGGCGAAGGGCAGGCTTCGCAATCTGAAAAAGCATGGGAATGACAATCTATCGTGTGTTATTTAGATGGTGGATTAAGAGAGTCCTTTCATTTTAGCTTAAAAAACTGTATTACAATGGACATTGGAATAATTAGATGGCTGAATACAGCGGAAGGAGCCTTTATGTATTACGAACAGGATTTTTCGCCCAAGTCCCGATTGGTAGCCCTTCTCTTTTGTTTTTTTCTTGGCGCCTTCGGAGTACACAGGTTTTATGTGGGCAAGATCGGCACCGGTTTTTTGATGTTGCTGACATTCGGGGGGTGCGGTCTATGGGTCATCATTGATCTCATTCTGATCATAGCCGGTTCGTTTCGCGATAAGGAAGGCAGGCTGGTATTTCACTGGTTCGAGCCCGGATCTATCTGATTTTGAGATTTGTTTCGCCATTTGAGCTCGCAATGAGGGCTTTTTTGTAATATATCCAGGATAATTTTTTAGTATAACGCAGAAACTGGGCTAACAGATTGTTTTGTAGCATGCCCGACAGAAAGGATAACCATACATGGATTACAAGGATACCTTAAATCTACCGCAGACGGCCTTTTCAATGAAGGCCAATCTCTCTCAGAAAGAGCCTGATATGCTCAAAAAATGGGCTGAAATGGACCTTTACGGTCGGCTTCGTAGGCGTTTTGCGGGGAAACCCCGTTTTATTCTGCATGACGGCCCTCCATACGCCAACGGCCGTATTCATTTGGGACATACAATAAACAAGGTGCTGAAAGATATAATCGTTAAGTCTCGGCAGCTTCAGGGGTTTGATGCCCCCTATGTGCCCGGCTGGGATTGTCATGGTCTTCCCATAGAACACAATGTGGAAAAGGAGCTGGGTTCCAAAAAAAAGGATATAAGTAAGCTGGAGATACGAAAGGCATGTCGGCGTTATGCCGAGAGGTTTGTGGACATTCAACGAGAGGAGTTCAAACGTCTGGGCGTATTGGGAGACTGGGAACGCCCGTATCTTACCATGTCCTATGATTACGAGGCCGCCATCTGCCGGGAGTTTTGTGACATCTTTTTGAAAGGCTATGTGGTCAAGAGCAAGAAGCCGGTTTACTGGTGTCCAACCTGTGTGACTGCATTGGCTGAGGCCGAGGTGGAGTATGTTGACCATAAATCCCCTTCTATTACCGTCAAATTTGCAGCCAAAGAGGATTTGCAGGCCTGGTTTAAGGAAAGATTCAAGATCGACTTGCCTGTCTTTGTGCTGATCTGGACCACCACGCCCTGGACGCTTCCGGCAAACCTGGCCGTGGCCCTGCATCCTGATTTTGACTACGTGGCGGTTAAGATCGAAAACGAGATATGGATAGTGGCGGAAGGCAGGCTGTCCGCCACTTTGCTTGCCGTTGGCATGGAGCCCATGGATACTCGAGTATTGGCTCGTTTTCAAGGCAGGGAACTGGAGGGTATGCATCTTCTGCATCCATTCATTGAAAGGGACAGCCTTTTGGTTACAGCCGATTATGTGACTCTAGAGGTAGGCACAGGTTGTGTCCACACGGCTCCGGGACATGGTGCGGACGACTATGCCACAGGGCTTCGCTATGGCCTGGAGATATATGCCCCTGTGGATGACCGTGGCAGATTCACTCATGAGGTGGCGGAATTCGCCGGAACCAACATCTTCGACGCCAATTCGCAAGTCATAGAGTTGTTACAGAAAAAAAAGGCATTGGTGGCTGAAGAATCCCTGACTCACAGCTATCCCCATTGCTGGCGCTGCAAGAGACCTGTGATCTTTCGAGCCACTGCCCAGTGGTTCATCTCCATGGATGGGCAGCAGGAATTGAGAAAAAAGGCGCTCTCCGCCATTGAACAAGTGCGGTGGATTCCTGAGTGGGGTAAGGATCGTATTCGTGGCATGGTGGAGGCCAGGCCCGACTGGTGCGTCTCCCGTCAAAGGGCCTGGGGTGTGCCTGTCACAGTATTTGTGTGTGAGGACTGCGGGACACCTTTCATGAATGAAGCCACGGCCAAAAGACTGTATGAGCTTTTTTCTGTGGAGGGGGCTGATGCCTGGTTTGCCAAGTCTTCAAAGGAATTATTGCCCTCTGATGCCTGCTGTGTCAAATGCGGTGGAACAACGATTCGAAAAGAGACGGATATCTTGGATGTCTGGTTCGATTCAGGGGTCAGCCATGCCGCCGTATTAAATCAGCGTTCAAGTCTCTCGTGGCCTGCTGATTTGTATCTGGAGGGCAGCGATCAACACAGAGGCTGGTTTCAGAGTTCTTTGCTCACATCTGTCGCCACACGCGGCCGAGCGCCTTATCAGTCCGTGCTCACTCATGGCTTTGTGGTGGACGGCCAGGGGAAAAAGATGTCCAAGTCCGTTGGAAATGTCATATCTCCCGCGGATATTATCAAGGAGTACGGAGCAGAGATACTGCGTCTTTGGGTTTCGTCCGAGGATTATCAAGACGACATCAAGATATCTAAAGAGATTTTGCAAAGATTGGTGGAGTCTTATCGTAAAATACGAAATACCTTTCGGTATCTGTTGAGCAATCTTTACGATTTTAATCCGAATACCGATGCTGTATCTGAAAGCGAACTCGATATACTGGACAAATGGGCCCTCGCACGGCTGACCCTCCTTAAAAAGCGGGTTTTATCTGCTTATAATGATTATAAATTTCATCAAATATACCATCGTATTCACGAATTCTGCACAGTGGATATGAGCGCCCTGTACCTGGATATTATAAAAGACCGGCTTTATTGTGAGTTGAAGGACGGCCCAAAGAGGCGTTCCGCTCAGACTGTGCTGTACCGCATAGCCCGAGAGCTGTTGATCATGGTCTCGCCCATATTGTCTTTTACAGCGGAAGAGGCCTGGGGTCATCTGAACAAGGCCGCATCGGAACCTGCTGAAAGTATATTCTTGGCGGAGCTTGAACAGGATACATGGGCAGTTGAGCTTTCCGAGGCAGAGTCCAGAAAATGGGATGAGATCTGGCGAGTGCGTTTCGAGATCACCAAGGCCCTGGAGCTTGCCCGCAAGGAGAAGAGAATCGGCTTGGCCCTGGATGCCCGAGTGGTGGTCACGCCTTCAGAGGAGTTGGACCAGCTCTTGAGAGGGGATGTGGTTCTGCTACAAACCCTGTCCATAGTCTCTCAACTGGAGTTTGGAGAGGTTGAGGAAAATGCCTTGCTCATCTGGGAAAGTCAGGATGTAACCGGGCTGAAAATTTCGGTATGCAAGGCCAAGGGGCAAAAGTGCGCCCGTTGCTGGACATGGAGTGAGACGGTAGGATCGGACAATCGGTTTGTGAATGTCTGCGAGCGATGCGCCGGTGTCTTGAAGGCTATGAACTTTGATGCTTTGGTTTGAAAATCTTGGCAGAAGGGCGGCTCAGGTCCTATTTTCGCCCTTGGTAAACCTGTTGGCAATCAGAGGCATTACACCCAATCAGGTTACCTGGGTAGGGCTTTTGAGTTATGGAGTTGTGGCATGGCTGTTGACCGCCGGCTTTTCAAGGACAGCCGGAGTGGTACTCGCTGTTTTGGGGCCGTTGGATGCCATAGATGGCATGTTGGCTCGCAAAGCCGGTCTGGCAGACAGCAGAGGCGCGTTTCTCGATTCGACACTGGACAGATATGCCGAGGTATTGCTGTTTTTAGGGCTTACCTGTTATCTGTTTCAGGGGTCCCATCAGGATTCAAGAGACATGCTCCTGAATGCCTGTCTGGTGCTGGCCGCTCTTTCCGGTTCCCTTTTGGTGAGTTATGCTCGAGCCAGGGCCGAATCTCTGGGTTTTTCGTGTAAAATTGGCCTGATGACCCGTTTTGAACGCATAGTTATCATATCCCTCGCCCTCATCTTCGATGTAGTGCGTCCGGCCCTTGTACTCCTTGCAGTTCTTGCACATCTGACGGCTGTACAGCGTATCAGATATATCATGAAACAAAATGAAGGATAGGGGCCGTGTGGGGCATGCTGAAGATTCCTCGCTACGCTCGGAATGACAGCGTTTCGCTGGAAATGACATAATGGTGTTTCAAATGACACCGCCGCACTTGCAAGAATAACGTTTCGCTGGCAATGACGTGGTGGTGCTGAAAATGACGAGGTGGAAAAGATAGAATGCCAGGTTGTCTTTTTGTGGTGGCGACGCCCATAGGAAATCTTCAGGACATCACATATCGCGCTGTGGAGATCTTCAAAAAATGTGAGGTCGTGGTGGCCGAAGACACACGTGAAACCCGCAGACTGCTTTCTCACCTGAACATACACGCCCGGCTCCTCTCTTGCCATGAACATAAGGAACTCGATGCAGCAGACCAGGTATTGAGCCTGCTGCATCAGGGTATGAATGCGGCTTTGGTGACAGATGCCGGCACTCCGGCCATATCGGACCCTGGGGCCAGATTCGTGGCCTATATGCGGGAAAAGGAAATACAGATCGTGCCGGTGCCAGGCCCGTCTTCCATCGTGACTGCTTTGAGTGTGTCCGGCATGTTTGCAAATCGTTTTTATTTCGGTGGTTTTTTGCCGGCAAAGCACAATGAACGCCTGCAATTTTTGCAGAATATTCAGGCGTTGCCGGACACGCTGGTCTTTCTGGAGGCACCGCACAGGCTATTGGCCTCTCTGAACGACATTTACTCGGCACTAGGCGATCGGTCGGTATTCCTGGCCAAAGAGCTGACCAAACTGCATGAAACCCTGATTTTTACTCGGCTTTCCCTGGTTCAGGAGAGATTGAAGGAGATTTCTATTCGAGGCGAGTGGGTTATTGGAGTGGAAGGGGCGGTTCACGGCCACGAAGAGCGAACTGAAATGGGGAAACAGGCGGCTTTGCGCCTGATAGAGCATATTCAAAAAGAAGCGCCTCTTTCCATGAAGGATTTGAGCAAAGTGCTTGCAGAGATAACCGGTCTTTCCAGGAGCTGGGTCTATGAACAACTTCTCAAAGGCAATGGTGTTATTGCAAATCCCAATGAAGCGAAGCAGTCTTCTTATGGATACGATGCGGACACATGAGTTTGGCCTCGTAATTCACTCAAAAACTGGTAGGAGAAATAAAAGATGAAAAAAATTGCCGTTATTCCAGCTAGATATGCCTCTACGCGCCTTCCTGGCAAACCCCTGGCAAGAATAGCCGGAAGGCCTATGATTTTGCACGTGGTGGAGCGCAGCCTCTCCATTTCCGCGCTGGACGATGTGGTGGTGGCTACAGACGACCAACGCATTTTGCAATGCGTGCAACACGCTGGATATAAGGCCGTTATTACCTCAAAGGATCACCCTTCCGGCACAGACCGTGTTGCAGAGGCTGCGCGCATTTTGGGGCTTGCCGAAAATGATATCGTTGTGAACATTCAGGGAGATCAGCCGTTTCTGCACTCAGATGCAGTGAGGGCTATGCTGAATCTGCTTTTGAGTGACGAAACGCTGCACATGACCACAGTCGCCTGTCCTATGAAGCTGGAGGATGTGGGCAATTCAAACAAAGTGAAGGTGGTGGTGGATAAACGAGGCAGGGCCCTATATTTCTCGCGCTCCGTTATTCCCTTTGATCGGGATGGGCGAGTTCATGAGCTCTGCACCCTCAATAGATTCAATGTAGCAGCGAGTTTTTTCGGCCATGGTTATTTGCGGCACCTGGGGCTTTATGCCTTTCGTATGGGTTTCTTACAGGAGTTTGTGCAGCTCGGCCCCAGTTTTCTGGAGCAGATGGAGTGCCTGGAACAGCTCAGGGCTATGGAAAACGGTTATTCCATCGGAGTGGTGCAAGTGGGGGACGCCATGCTGGAGATCGATACACCGGCGGACCTGGAGGCGGCCAATCGCATGATGGCGTAGCCATCCCCTAATCGTTTCAGTGTATGGTTCAGGATATACTCTTTCTCACGCGCATGTTGATCCTCTCTACCGCAAAAGAAAAGGCCATGGCAAAATAGATGTAACCTTTTGGAATATGGAATGAAAAACCATCGCCCAGCAGGGCCACGCCCACCAAGATAAGAAAACTCAGGGCCAGTACCTTTATAGTGGGGTTTTGGTCAACGAAATCTCCGATGGGTCCTGCCGCAAACATCATGATGCCTACGGCGATGACGATTGCTGCTATCATGATCCATATCTCTCGCGCCATTCCCACTGCGGTGATCACTGAATCCAGGGAAAATATGATATCGAGCAGCATGATCTGCACTATAACGCCCCAGAAGGCCGTTGTCTTGATTTGAATATTCGGCCCGCCGGTGCGAGCCTCCTCCATCTTCTCGTGTATCTCGATGGAGCTCTTTGCAATGAGAAACAGGCCTCCCAGAATGAGTATCAGGTCCTTGCCGGAAAAGCTTCTGTCAAACAGGTGAAACAGGGGTTCTGTGAGGCGCATTGCCCATGTCAACGACAGCAGCAGCAAAATGCGCATGAGCATGGCGGCTCCAAGGCCGATGATACGCGCTGATGGTTGCTGGTGGGACGGTATCTTGGATACAATAATGGAAAGAAAGATGATGTTGTCGATACCGAGCACGATCTCCAGTACTGTCAATGTGACGAGAGATATCCATGTTTCAGGATTCAAGAGCCATTCCATATGTATTTACCTATTGAATTATTGTAAAATCGACGTGTTGGTCTTTGTGAAACTGTATGAAACGCCTTAGCAGGGCGATGCCGTCAGGCGTAAAGGGGAGCCTCTGCGACAGATTTAGTATATCATTCAACTTCATGAACTCGCCACCGGCAATCTCTTCGGGCTGTAGGACGAACGGGCCTTCATGAAGGCACATATAGGCCATTCCCCACACATCATTATCCTCTGTTTTATGGTGAAAGTCAAATAAGGACGTGAGATGGGCTCGAATGCCCAGTTCTTCCAGGAGTTCTCTTTTAGCGGCCTGTTTCCAGGATTCACCGCTCAACACTACACCGCCCGCCGCAATGTCGTAATAGCCTGGATAGATGTCCTTGGTATCCGTGCGTTTCTGCACGAACAGCTCGTGTTTTTGATTGAAAATCAGAATATAGACCGCTCGATGAGGCAGCCGTTTTTTGCGCATCTCGGCCCTTGAAAGCGCTCCTACGACCTCATTTTTATCGTTTACAATGGTGATTAGTTCGTTACAGGCTGACATTATTGAATTATCAGTCATGGATTATTGCCATACTTCCTTCGTTATTTCATTCAGTTTGGCAAAGGCGGACCTTCTCTCATGGTGATATTCGGAGTTTGCAATTTCATATGTACTTTTCTCAGACGTCCAGAAGATCAGAATATCCTCTTCTCCCTCTTTTTGTAACAGCAGCAGTTTTCCTGTTTTGGTCAGCTCTAAAATGGCCAAAAAGGTCAAGATGATAAGCCTGCGGCCCTGGCCCATAACAAGCTTTAAAAAAAATTCCTGTCTGCGTTGCGCCAGTATTTCTTCCAGAAGGGTCATGTGCGACGCCAGGTTTGTGTCCTCGTGGGAGAGCTCTAGTACACGATCGTTGTTTTGTTTTGCCAAGGCGTTTTTGAAGGCTGTAAAAAGCTCAAATACACCGATTTCCTTGACGCCCACAGCGAAATCCTCGCCCATTTCCACCAGCAATTCCCTAAATACGCCTTCCCGCACGAATACGTCCCGATTCAACAGATTGCGGGATTCCAGGGCAACGGCGGCTGTTTTGAAACGGGTCAGGTCCTGAAGTGGCTTTACCAGTTCTTCACGCGGGTCTTCCATATCCATGGGGGGTTCGGGCTTGGGCAGCAGCATACGGGATTTGATGTGTATCAAAGTGGCGGCCATGGCCAGATACTCTCCGGCTATGGCTATATTCAATTCCCGCATCAGTTCGAGATATTGCAGGTATTGGGTTGTAACCAAGGACATGGGAATGTCCGTGATGTTCAGCTGATTTTTGTGAATGAGGTGCAGCAGCAGGTCTAACGGCCCGTCAAATGCCTCAAGGGTTATGTGGCACGTTGGTTCCAAATTGCATTCCTCACCTGAGAGATGGTTGATTCAGCCACCTTTCTGGCCTTTTCAGCGCCTGTCAGCAGGATTTCACGAATCTTTTGCGGATTTGAGGAGATGGCTTGGCGTCTTTCATGCACTTCAGCCAGGCCTTGGACTATGGCCTCTGCCAGCTCTTTTTTGCAGGCCACACAGCCGAGTTTGGCCGCCTTGCAGTCCTCTTCGATTCCTTTGAGCCTTTCAGAAGACAAATAGAGTTTGTGAAGCTGAAATGCAACACAGCGTGTTTCGGGATCACCTGGGTCTGATCTGCGGGGTCTTTCCATATCGGTGACCATCGTGGCGATCTTATTGCGAATGTCTTCATCTGAATCCGACAGGAAGATGGAGTTGCCGTAGCTCTTGCTCATCTTTCTGCCATCTAGGCCGGGTAGTTTGGGGGTTTCTGCAAGCAGGGCCTCGGGCATAGGAAAGACCTCGCCATATAGGTAATTAAAACGCCGAGTGATCTCTCTTGTCAGCTCAACGTGAGGCAATTGATCCACGCCCACAGGCACCTTGTTGGCCTTGTACATGATGATATCAGCGGACTGAAGCACGGGATAACCCAAAAAACCATAGGTGGCCAGGTCCAGTTCCTTGAGCTGCTGCTGCTGTTCCTTATATGTGGGATTGCGTTCCAGCCATGAGACCGGCGTAATCATGGAGAGCAACAGGTGCAGTTCGGCATGTTCCTTGATATCTGATTGCACAAACAGTGTGCTTTTTTCAGGGTCGATACCGCATGCTATCCAATCCATGACCATTTCCTCTATGTTTCCGGAGATTGACCAGGGGTTTTCATAGTTGGTGGTTAGGGCATGCCAGTCGGCTACAAAGAAGAAACAGTCATAATCCTGCTGCATCTTCCGCCAATTATGTAAAACTCCATGCAGATGACCCAGATGTAGTTTCCCTGACGGCCTCATTCCACTTAAAACCCGTTGACGCATTTCATCCTCGCTTGCGAAAAATTATCGTAAAAGTATGGTGTATTGCATTCATTATGTCAAGGAAAATTAAGGTATTGTATTATGAGCCTACCTGCCTTGAATAAAAAGGCTGCGCCGTAGCCGAGAAGACACAGGGCCAAGGCCTTCATGATCAGGTCGTAGGTTTTGCCGTGCAGAAAACTTTGAAAACGCGAGACACCAAAGGCAATTGAGACTTTCAGGCTGATGAGCACGGACAAAAATGTCGCAAGAAAGGCAAGAGTTGTCGAGAGATGTCCTGAAATTAGATATGGCCAGGCCACTGTAAACCAAAACAGATATGGGTTGGGATTTAGAAAGTTCATTTTGATGCCGGTCAGCAGAGGGCCTAATCTCAGGTCGGGTGCTTCAGGCATGGGTACACGCGTCACCGCAAGGCTTTTATAGCCCAAGCGCAGCAGATAAAGGCCGCCTATAACGCCCAGAACTATCTGCAGCCAGGCGGTGTCCTGTGTGCGTGAAAAGAGCAGGAATGCCGCAGCCATGATGGGCACGTCCGTAAAAAGCGGAGACAGCGCAACCATTACGCCGGCCCTGAACCCGCGGGATAATGTCTCGTGAATGACTACGACGCTGAGGGGGCCAGGGCTCAATCCGCCTGATGCGCCGAATATCAGGGCAGCTGTAATATATTCTATCACTGATGATCTATGGGAGTTGTATCAGTAAAGCGGCACTTCCACTATGCGGTCATGAGGCCCGATGCGTAACGATACTCTCAGACTTGTGACGCTTTTGACCTCCTCAGGAAAGCCAGGGAAAAACAATATGCCATAGGCCAGGTCACCCTGGCGGACCGGTTTGTTTTTCAGAGTCTTTTGGGATAGGTCTTGACGCAGTCTGTCGTCCAGATCCGCTCTGCTGGTGGCCCCGCCCGCCAGGGCGCCTGCTGTGGCACCGATTACAGCCCCTGTTCCTGCGGCATTGCCCACATTTCTTCCGGATACTATGCCGATGGCCATTCCGGCCAGGGCGCCTGCTGCACCTGCCAGAATGGCGGGTTTGAGAGTGCCCTTACCTGTCTCGGCCATATCCACGTGCTTGCCTGCCCTGTCATGGAGCTGTTCTGATTTGAGTAAAGGCCATGCCTGTCCTGACAGGTCTAAAAGAAAGGTCTGTTCCGGCACCACAGTAACTTCCTGGCCGGAACGGTTGTCCAGCACCAGTTGCACCGGCAGCAGGCCGGCTCCACGGGCATCGAAGCCAAGTGCATCCTTGGTCGATTTTTCGTCCAGATATGCCTTGGCTGACAGGCTTACGCCGTCTATCTCCACATGATGCAGTTGAGTCGATGGAAGTGGAATGGGCGCCACACGGCTTTCATAGGTGGAACAGCCGGCCAGCCCTCCGCTCAATGCCATGAGACCAGCCAGAGAGATTGCCGTCATTTTATGGGGTGTTTTCATGTCTCCTCCTACTTTTGAAGATGAGCTGATATTGGTTGGCTCAGGGTCCAGCCTTTTCGATTTTTATTCGTTCGCCCAAAAATGTCTGTACTATTTTCTGATTGGTCTGGTGCAGATCGGACAGAAAATAGTAATTGGCGACACCTGTGGGTTCATGGGCCAGCCCACCTGTTTGCTCCAGATATAAATGCACAGAACGTGCCACTTCATGGGATGGGTCTATGAGTTTGACTCGTTTTCCGATCTTTTCCTGAATGACGGGCTTTAACAAGGGGTAGTGCGTGCAGCCCAGTATCAAGGTATCCACATGCCGTTCTTTCAATGGCCGCAGATACTTTTTGACGATCATGCGCGTCTCTCGGCGTTTTAACCAGCCTTCCTCCACCAGAGGAACCAGCAGAGGGCAGGCCTGCCCTATAATCTCTATCTCAGGGTTCAGGCTTGCTATTTTGGTCTCATAGACCTTGCTTCCTATGGTGGCGCGAGTGCCTATCAGCCCGATTTTTTTATTTTTTGTAAAGGCCAATGCCTGTTCAATGGAAGGCGTGATCACCTCGAACAGGGGCAGAACAAAGGCGTTTTTCAGGTGTTCAGTAGCCACGCTGGCGGCGCTATGGCATGCGATTACCAATATATTGGCTCCATGTTGCAAAAGGAATTTGCAATCCTCTTCGGCGTATCGCGTGATGGTTTCTGGCCCCTTGGTGCCATAGGGCGTGCGTGCGGTATCTCCGAAGTATATTATGGGCTGATGAGGCATGATCCTGCGGATTTCCCTTATAACCGTCAACCCGCCTACGCCTGAATCGAATATGCCGATTACGGCCGGTGGTGTTTCATTTGTTTTTTGCTGAGTTGTATTGTCGTTGTTTTTCATGTTCAAAAAGGGTTCATAAGGCATATAAATGCCTGTGCGTGAGAATGCCGCTTGGAATTTCTTTCTTTTTCAGCAATCGGTGTATAGTGATTTAACGGCTTGCATGTTATTATATATACAAGCCTTTTACATCAGGTCATTCACATTCTCAAGGAGGATTTTATGCCGGAGGAATACCCTTTATGCCCTATGCCTTGGGCCGTGTCGGACATGATAGACGAGATTGCCGATGAAGACGAGATAGATACCTCCATAAAAACCTTGGGTGAGGCCAGAATCGAGTCGCCCATGATGCGCCGGGCCATGACCTGTTTTGTTGCGGATTCAAACAGGGTTCTGCTTCGCGCATCCCACGCCGCTGTAGAACATTGGCAAAAGACTGGAAATGTCAAGTCCTTTGAGTTGGCAGGCCCCAGGCACCTTCTGTATTTTGACCCAACCAAGACTCGCTGTGCCATAGTGACATGCGGTGGGCTGTGTCCCGGTATAAACGATGTCATTCGTTCCATAGTCCTGACTTTGAATTATGGCTACGGCATTCCATCGGCCGTTGGCATTCAGTATGGCCTTCGAGGTTTTATACCGAAATATGAACTACCTTTGATAGAATTGAATCCTGCCGCTGTGGACCGCATTCATGAATACGGTGGCACTATTCTTGGTTCATCGCGAGGTAATCAGTCAGTGGAAGAGATAGTGGACGCCCTTGTGCGCATGAATATCAACATCCTCTTCATGATAGGCGGAGACGGTACATTTCGTGCTGCTGTGAGTATTCAGAAGGAGATTGAGAGGCGGGGGCTCAAGATCGCTGTAGTGACCATTCCCAAAACCATCGACAACGACATCTATTTGGTTTCCAAGACATTTGGGTTTGAAACAGCTGTAGAGGTGGCCTGTGAGGCCATTCGATGCGCTCATACAGAGGCCAGAGGAGCGCCCAATTGCATCGGTCTTGTAAAGGTCATGGGCAGACACTCCGGTTTTATTGCCGCTGCCGCCACTCATGCCCTGCGGGACGTGAATTTCTGTCTAATTCCTGAGAGCGATTTTGATCTCGATGGTGAAAATGGCCTTCTGAAGGCAGTGGAGCGTAGGTTACGCCAGCGTTCCCATGCCGTCATTCTTGTGGCGGAAGGCGCAGGCCAGAAATATGTGACAGGCGACAAGATCGTCAGAGACGCATCCGGCAATATAAAACTGGGGGACATCGGCCTGTTTCTCAGGGATGCCTTTAAAGAATATTTTCAGAAGATCGGCATGGAGATGGTCATTCGTTACATAGACCCCAGTTATCTGGTGAGAAGCGTACCTGCCAACGTCTATGACCGGCTCTATTGCGCAAATCTAGGTCAAAATGCTGTACATGCGGCCATGGCGGGCAAGACAGGTATGATGGTGAGCCGCTGGAACGATAGATATGTCCATGTGCCCATAGAGGAGGCTATTAAAAGGCGCAAACAGGTGAATACCAGTAGCCGCTTTTGGCTGAGCGTGCTGGAGGCCACAGGCCAGTCCAGCCTAAAAAATCTATAGCTTTTAGAAGTATTTTTTGGAATACTGAAATAGTATGACTGACAGCATAATTCCATGGGACTATCGCTCCATGACCAGACAGGAATTGGAGTTTTTGGCGGTTTCTCTGGGGCTTTCGGCCTTTCGCGGCAGACAGCTCTTTCGCTGGCTCTGGCGGTCTGGGTTTGTAAACATGGAACAGGCCACTGACCTTTCTCGGGATACAAGGCGGTTCTTTGCAGAAAGGGGCCGTATTTATAGCCTTGCGCTACACAGAAGGCAGACATCTCAGGACGGCACGGAGAAATTCGGCTTCAGACTCTTTGATGGTCTGGCAGTGGAGTCTGTTCTGATTCCGGAGGAAGACCATTATACCCTGTGTCTGTCCACTCAGGTGGGTTGTGCCATGGGTTGCGCCTTTTGCCACACCGCCCGCATGGGTTTTAAGCGCAATTTGCTGCCCTCTGAGATAGCAGGCCAGGTCTTGGCGGTGCAGGGCCTCGTGGAGGGGCATAAATGGCCACGCAATCTGGTGTTTATGGGTATGGGCGAGCCCCTTGTCAATTTAAAACACCTGCTCACCAGTCTGAACATACTATTCGATGACCTGGGCCTGAATTTTTCCAGTCGCCGCATTATGGTCTCCACCTGTGGTCTGGTGCCGGAGATGTTGGAATTTGGCTTAAAGACTGCGGCTGGACTGGCCGTTTCTCTGCACGCTACCACAGATGAAGTGCGGAACCGTCTTATGCCTGTCAACAGAAGATACCCGCTCGATACCTTGCTTGCCGCTTGCAAGGCATACCCCTTGGCCAAGAGAAGACGTATCACATTTGAGTATCTGCTGCTGGCGGATGTGAACGATTCGCCTGATGATGCTCGGCGTCTGGTCAGGCTGCTTGCAAATATTCCGAGCAAGATCAATCTGATTCCCTTTAATGCCAGTGAAGGAATTCCGTTTGATGCCCCTGCCTTGCAGCGAGTCCTGGAGTTTCAGGCTATTTTGATAAATGCCGGCTTTACAGCCATTATTCGAAAGAGCAAGGGGCAGGATATATCGGCCGCCTGCGGCCAGTTATATGCGAAAGGAGGACAGAATGTGTCAGACACATGCCTATCTATTGAAGGACGGCAAGGAGGAGGAGTTCATGAGGGATGTCTTGCATTTGAATGTGCATGAGGACGGTATAACCATAAAGGGATTTTTTGCGCCCGCCAAGAAGTTGGCTGCACGTGTGGTTAAAATCGATCTGGAGCATCACAAGATATTATTGGAGCCGTTATCTAACTGATTTTTATATATTTTTTTGATAGTTGCTGTCTATTTTAACAAAAGGAGGTCATTATGTATCCATTTTGGGAAGTGCCTTTTTGGACATCGGGTATCTTCATTGCCCTCATCGCCACCTTTCACATCCTGCCTTGCCACCTTGCCACTGGTGCCTTCTGGTTCAATGTATTTATAGAACGCAAGGCGTTGAACGAAAACAGGCCTGGACTTATGGATTTCATTCGGCGTTATACGCTGATGATTCTAGTCTTCTGTTTTGTGTATGGTTCTCTTACCGGTGTGGGCATTTGGTTCGCCGCCACAGTGGCCAGTCCTCGCTCCATCTCTGCCCTGATACACAACTATGTCTGGGGTTGGGCCACAGAGTGGGTCTTCTTTATTCTGGAGATTGTGACCATTTACGTCTATTACTACACATTAGATAAAGTAAGCCCAAAGACCCATATGCGCATCGGCTGGATATATGCGTGGAGCGCCTGGATCAGCATGGTGATCATCACCGGCATTTTGGCCTTTATGCTCTCTTCCGATTCATGGATTCGCACCGGCGGCTTTTTTGACGGCTTTTTCAATTCCACCTACTGGCCGCAACTCTTTGCCCGTACTGCCTTGATGTTGGGCATAGCAGGTCTGTATGCCACTATCTCTGCCAGTGGTATGCAAAACGAAAAGGACAGAAATGAAGTGATTCGTTCGGCCTCTCTCTGGGGTATGGCAGGCATGGTTTTGGGCGGTATCTTCAGCGCATGGTTCCTATACAAGATGCCTGAAGCCGCGAAATCCCTCAGCTTGTCGGGCGGTCTGCCATATCTCAAGAACATGCTCTATGGAGCCGTGGTCTGCTACGGCCTGGTGTTTCTCTATATGTTGATCGTAGGGTTTTTGAGGCCTCAGCTGGCCGGAAAGACTCTGGGGATTCTCATGCTCATGGTATTGTTTTTGGGAATAGGGGCCGGTGAGGGCTTCAGAGAGGGTGTGAGAAGACCATACATCATCAGTCAGTTCATGTATGGAAATCAGATCATCGCTGCAAATGTACCTTCCAAGGCCATAGCGTCCGAGAAGGAACGATTCAAGGAAGGTTTTCTTGCCAATTTGTATTTCGTGCCCGATAACCTGCGCACCATCACGCCTGAAAACGAAAAGGCAGTGGGTCACATCATCGCCAGGCATCAGTGTGGTAACTGTCATACCTTTGATGCAGGTGGCAGAATGCGTGCCCTGCCCGGCCTCTTTATAAAGCTGGGTATGACCTCCAAGGACGACATCGCAGCCTGGATGGATGCCATGGAGGGTTATGCCTACATGCCGCCGTTTTTGGGCTTTGAGGAAGAAAAACAGGCAGTTGCGGCCTTTTTGGCTTCAAAGATGCAGAAATAGCGAAAGGAGCGAGCTATGGAATTAAGTACCTATCTGAATACCATGAGGGATGTTAGTGGAGTGCCTTTTTATCCGGTGGTGTTTCAATTCTTTTTGGTTCTGACCTTTGCACTCCATATCATGTTCGTGAATTTTCTTCTGGGCGGTGTGGCGGTCTCCATCTGGGCACGTATTAAGGCCACGCCCAACAGCCTGCGCCTGAGCAAGGTCCTGGCCCGTGCCTCCACCATCAATGCCTCCTTGGCCATGGTTCTGGGGGTGGCGCCTTTGCTCTTTGTGCAGGTGATCTATGACCCATTCTGGTACACGGCCAACTCCATGTCCGCCTACTGGGCCATGGCCTTTTTGTTGATTTTGGCAGTGGCTTTTACAGCATCTTATATATTTTATCTCTCTGGAAGCGATAAGGCACCTGGTGCATCTGGCTGGGCGGTGCTGGCGCTTTTGGCCCTTTTGGCGGCAGGTGCGGTGATACATGCCCTGTCTGTGGAGCAGTTGTTGCCTCAGATGTGGAAGGGGTGGCTCATCTCCGGCCCGGAGGTGAACGCCTCGGGTAAGTCTTTATATGCCTTTGAGTGGCACCGTTTTCTGCACTTTATGGTGCCATCCTTCATTATGATTGGTATATATCTCATGCTCTATGCCTGGTTCTTTCAGGGTCGCAAGGACTATGACAAGACATATTTGCAGGAGACAGCAAGCTTGGGCGCCAATCTGGCCGTATATGCCACGGCAGCTCAGATTATCATCGGCCTGTGGTGGCTGTTTTCAGTGCCCATGGAGTTTGCCTTCTATAAAAATCCATTCTTCCTGATTAGTGCAGGCATCGGTACCGCATTTTTTCTGTTTTTGCTCACGGCTCGAGCAAACCCCATAAAAAATGCACCGAGTACCGCTTTAATTGCCTTTTTAACCATCTTTTTCATGTCTTATGCTCGCGAGGCCCTGCGCATGGTTTATACAGGGAAGGCCGGTTATAGCATCTTTGATTACAAGCTCTCGCTGGATTGGGGTAGCACGGTCTTGTTTTTGGGGACCTTTGTAATGGGTCTCATCGTCATGGCCTATCCCATTTTGGTAGCTGTTCAGGTGGCCAAAAACGGCAATGAGGCCAATAATGAAGGTCTGGGTAAATTGGCTACAGCCCTGCCGGTGGTGTGGTTTTTGGTGGTGGCGGGTTTGGGTATTATCATCTCCCTTAAAAACGGTACTTTGTTTTAGTTGAGTTCACTGTTTTCATGGATTTCCAAGGGCAGTTCCTTGTGTCTGCCCTTTTTTGTTGTATATTTTTGCCATGATTGACGCAAATTCGTTTTTTTTGTCGGCCTTAAACGAACAGGAACTCGCGAGAGAAAAACTCAAGGCCAAGGAACTGCGCAGGACTCGCTGGTGGCAACAGAAGTGTGCCGATGGCATCTGTCACTATTGTGGAAGAAAGGTAGGCCGAAAAAATCTCACAATGGACCACGTGGTGCCCCTTATTCGAGGGGGTAAAAGCACCAAGAACAACCTGGTCCCTGCCTGCAAGGAATGTAACAACAAAAAGAAGTATCTTCTTCCCATGGAGTGGGAGGCATATCTCAACAGCATCTGACGGATGGCAAATATGTGTGGAATAGTTGGTTATATAGGCAAAAGACCGGTCACAGCCGTGTTGTTGGACGGCCTGAGCAAGCTGGAATATCGGGGTTATGACTCAGCTGGCATAGCCTGGCTCACAGCAGCCGGTATTCAGCGGCGCAGGGCATCGGGGAAGCTGTCCAATCTCGTGGAACTGGTGGCGCGCGAAGGAGAGGTCTCCTTTTCGGTAGATGGTTGGTGTACGGGCATAGGCCATACCCGCTGGGCCACTCATGGTGAACCCACAGAGCAAAATGCGCACCCCCACTTGGATTGCACTGGCAGCATAGTGGTTGTGCACAATGGCATCATAGAAAATTATCGTTCCCTGCGCCAGGAATTGAAAAAAGAAGGCCATATTTTTCGGTCAGATACCGATACGGAGGTCATCGCCCATCTGGTGGAAAAATATATGAAAGATGACCTGCTATCCGCTGTTCGAAAGGCGGTGGCTCAATTGATTGGCTCTTATGCCTTGGTGGTGCTCTGTCGAGCATGGCCGGGGAGGCTGATTGCCGTACGAAAACAGAGTCCTCTGGTATTGGGCATGGGAGATCGAGAGATATTTCTGGCCTCGGACATTCCAGCCCTTCTGCCATATACGAGACAGGTAGTGTTTTTGGAGGATGGAGACATAGCGGTATTGTCTGCCGATGGAATAGAGATTCAGTCCATTGTTACCGGGCAGAAAGAACAACGCCAGGTGCAGACCATTACGTGGGACATCTCCATGGCGGAGAAGGCTGGATATAGGCATTTCATGCTGAAGGAGATCTTTGAACAGCCACAGGCCATTTTGAACACTCTGGCTGGCAGAATCGACTCCGAAGCAGGAGAGGTCAGGCTTGTTGAACTCACCTTTTCTTCAAAAGACCTGGAATCCATTCAAAATATTCTGTTTCTGGCCTGTGGGACCTCGTGGCATGCAGGCCTTACCGCCACTTATTGGTTCGAGGAGTGGCTGGGCATTCCCTCTCGTGTGGAACTGGCCTCGGAATTCCGCTATCGCTCCATGCCCGTCACGGCGAATACTCTGGTGATTCCAATCTCTCAGTCAGGAGAGACAGCTGACACCCTGGCTGGCCTGAGAAAGGCTCGCAGTGCAGGTGCTCGCATGCTCTCCATCTGTAATGTCCTGGGAAGCACCATCGCCCGTGAGTCAGGAAACGCCATATACACTCATGCGGGTCCTGAGATCGGCGTGGCCTCCACCAAGGCATTCACCTCTCAGCTTGCGGTACTCTATCTCATAGGGCTTTATCTGGCTCAAAAAAGAAATACCATGGCAGCCGATGTGATCGCTCAAAAGATAAATGCAATACTTGAGGTCCCCAGGCTTTTGGAATCCTGGTTAAAATCATGGCAGGAGACCGCTGGTATCATTGCCGAGGATATGACACAGCACAAAGATGTCTTGTATCTGGGCAGACATATAAATTTCCCCATTGCCCTGGAGGGTGCCTTGAAGTTGAAGGAAATATCCTACATACATGCCGAGGGGTATGCGGCTGGAGAGATGAAACACGGCCCTATTGCCATCATAGACAAGGACATGCCGGTAGTGGCCATAATCCCTCGGGATCATGTGATGGAAAAGATGATCAGCAATGTTCAGGAGGTGAAAAGCCGCCGAGGCCGTATGGTGATACTTGGGGAAGAGAATGAAGATTTACGGGCCATGGCTCAGTATTTTATTGAAATACCAAGTGTTACAGATGTCAGCATAAATCCCTTTATCTGTGTGGTGCCTCTTCAGCTTTTGGCCTATGAGACGGCTGTCTTTAAGGGATGTGATGTGGATCAGCCCAGAAATCTGGCAAAAAGTGTTACTGTTGAGTGAATTATATGAAAATTATATGTATTGTATCGATACTGTGTTGTCTGTTTGCCATTTCTGTTTTACAGGCTCAAGAGACTCAATTGTCATTGGAGTCTATACCTTCCGCTGGTGTGTCAAAAGAGGTGAGTCAGACCGCTGTTACCTTGGGGCCTCGTGAATTGGTTCATCTCATGCAACTGGCGCATAAAAACGTGCAGGATATAGCCGCTTATTTCTATCAGGAGACCATTGCTCCCGGCAATGCAAACCCTGTGCGGGCGGAAGGCCATGTTTATATGAAACGGCCTGATTCCATGCGCTGGGACTATGTGAAACCAGATCCTCAGGTGGTGGTGGTTAACGACAAGGCGGTTTATGTGTATGAAAAGGATATCAATCAGGTGATGGTGATAAATCGCGAGCAGTTTCTGTCGGCAGAGATCACTCGAGCTTTTTTGGGAGGAGACGGTGAATTGACGCGCTATTTTTATATAGATAGTCCGGGCCGTGGCATGGTGAATTCCCCCTGGACACTGAAGCTGGTCCCTATACTCGACAAGACCGCTCAGGCCCAAGGTATAAGTCGCATCAAGGCCTTGTGGCTGACTTTGAATGAAAATACACACCTCATTTCTTCTATTCGCATAGAAGACCAGGCCGGAACCAAAATCAATATCTCATTTCAGGACATGCGCTTGAACAGCAAGCTGCCCGATGACCTGTTTCGGTTCGAGATACCTCCTGGAGCAGAGGTCTTCAGGCAGTAGGGCAAGACCTATGTATCTTTTCTCTTTAGGGCGGCTACATAGTGCCATGTAACATAAAGTGCAATAAGGGGTAATCACATGGAAAAGGATTTGAAGCAGGAGATTAGACGGCTCGCAAAAGAGAAAAACGCCATCATACTGGCTCACAATTATCAGCTTCCAGAGGTGCAGGATGTAGCCGATCTGACGGGCGATTCTCTGGCCTTGAGCATACAGGCGGCAAACACCAGTGCTGACATTATCGTTTTCTGCGGCGTACACTTCATGGCAGAGACCGCCGCCATCTTATGTCCCCAAAAGAAGGTTTTGCTTCCAGTTATAAATGCAGGCTGCGCTATGGCTGACATGGTGACGGCCGAGGAGCTGAGAGGGTTCAAGGCGGTTCACTTGGGGGCGCCGGTGGTTACATATGTAAATTCCAGCGCAGAGGTCAAGGCCGAAAGCTACATCTGCTGCACATCAGCCAATGCTGTGCAGGTGGTGAAGTCCTTGCGTTGCCCTGAGGTGATCATGATCCCGGATAAAAATCTGGCTCTTTGGACTCAACGCCACACGTCTCAAAAGATACATATTTGGGAGGGGTTCTGTCCTATACACGATGCACTTAGAGTAGAAACGCTTCAAGAAGTCAAGGCTCAACACCCAAATGCAGTAATTATAGCCCATCCAGAATGCCCGCCAAATATTCTGGATATGGCGGATGTGGTCAGAAGCACCAGCGGTATGTTGGAATTTCCTGCAACATCTGATGCAGAGGAGTTCATCATAGCCACCGAGGTGGGGTTGTTGTATCCGCTTCAAAGGCGATATTCACACAAGCGTTTTTATGCGGCATCTTCTCGAATGATCTGCGAAGAAATGAAAAAAACCGGTCTTCAGCAGGTTTTTGAGGCCTTGAGGGACGAAAAACACGAAGTTACGGTGTCTGAGGGAATACGACTGCGTGCCCTGAATGCAGTGGAGCGTATGCTGGCGGTGCCAAGGGACAATTAAATGCGTGGCAACATACGAGAACGGGAAGACACTGCTGGTCGTTGGTGCTGGCTCATCACCTATGCCGACATGGTCTCATTGCTGTTGGCTTTTTTTGTGCTGCTTTACGGGTTTTCGAGCATGGATCAGGCCAAATTCAAGGCCGTTTCAGAGTCTTTGAAGGATGCCTTCGGTATATCGAGGGCTGTAATCTTGTCTGATGCCGATAAGGACAGCCTGCCTCAGGCCATTCCGGCAAATGTAAGTGAGCTCATAACTACATTCAAAATGGCTGTTCAGCCCATTGTCTCTAAAAATGGATTGGAGTTGGAGGAAGGTTCTGACAGGGTAACGATTCGTATTCGGGATGATATATTGTTTGACGGCCGCAGCATACGGTTGAAAGATGAAGCTCGGCCCGTTCTTTCCGAAATTCGAAGTGTGCTGGAAAGGCTTCCAGGAGAGGTCGTGACTTACGGCCATACGGACAGTTCCTTTGTCCCTGATGCACAGTGGCCGTCGGATTGGGTCATTTCTGCAGCCAGGGCCGCTGTGGTGCTGGATTTTCTGTTGGACAAGAGTGTCATTCCCCATTCAAAGGCCTATGCTGTTGGCTATGGCTCCAGCCGCCCGAAATTTTTAAATGATACCCCTGAACACATGGCGCGCAACCGCCGAGTGGAGATCACCTTTATTCCTTCTCAAAGAGAAGGGCTGCGTGTGGTGCCACTGGCTCAATAATAGTTTAGAGGTCAAGTCTACACTCTTGACAAGAAAGGGGTGTTACAAAAGAGATAATTGTTCATTATGTTACTGAAAGGCTGAGGTTGTGTAAGAGGTATGCCATTGCAAAAATGAACATCGCTGTTGAAGGATGTATAAACAAGACAAAGAGGATGAGGACAAATATGATCAAAAACCAGAAGGGCTTTCTTTCCCTGAAATCGATCTCTTTAAGCCCGTGATAACGGAGAGTGCTGACCATCAACAGTGAAAGAAGGATTGTGATGATCAGGAAAAAGATGTTTTTCCATGGCAGGTCTGCCCGGAACTCGTGATAGAATATGACGATTGACGCTAAAACAGTAGCAGCGACTGGTATCGGTATCCCCTTGAATGCCTTTGGTTCTGGTACTCCTATCTGAATGTTGAATCGTGCAAGCCTTAAGGCGCTGCAGGCAACGAAAAGGAATGTTGCTGCCCATCCGATATCCCAAAGGGCATGATGGCCTATTTATACATCATCACTGTTGGAGCAACGCCAAAGGCAACGAGATCTGAGATGGATCCAACTCTATATTCAATTCATCATCTCCGAGATGCTTATCAAGGATATGGCGGTAAATGAAGACAAGTGCATTGAGAGCCTGGTTCTGAGTAGAGGTGGAGACCTTACGTTCTACGGCAAGATAACTCAAGAATCGCTACATATCCTCGGCCATCAAATCATCAGGACTTTTGCTGGAAATAAAATGAATCTGCAAAATGAGCGCAGCCACATCAGATAAGTTTTTTCAGTGCGGTACGACATATGCCTTAGCCTCATGGCATTCTGCATATTTGCCTCAACAACGCCCCACTTTTCTTTGCTCTCTGAAGACTCCTCTTTTGCAGACTTCTGCAACCCTGAAAGATAATAATCATACAACCTGATCGCGGTTTTAGCTTGTTTTACCTGCCAGTCTTCATGATTTTTTGAAAAATGTTTGAGGAAGTCTTGTTTCTGTCCGTTAGTTAAAACCTCAGAAAGCGATTGGTTGACAAAGGCATAGCAGGAAGAAACCCACCGCACATAATAAGGAGCGTTTTTCTCGTTAAGAGCCGATTTGGAGACAACATAGCTTTGAAAGCCATACACTGTTCACATTTGAACTGATTTAATTCCCTCTTGCGAATATATTGAAACACCTTTGAATCAGAAAAAATCTTGTTGACATAGGTATATCTAATGTATAATATTTATACATAGAATTTGACCCAAAGAAGAGCGATATCAATAAGTCAAAGCATGGGATTGATTTCTATGAGGCACAAGCTCTTTGGGCTGACCCTGATTTGATTGAAATTCCTTTAAAAACCAGCGATGAGCCAAGATTTTTGGTAGTTGGAAAGATTTCAGGAAAACATTGGTCTGGGATTATAACTTACAGGAGCAACAAGACAAGAATTATTTCGATGCGCCGTTCGAGAAAAGAGGAGGTTGATATATATGAAGGCTATCAAGGCTAAAGAAATTGACATAAAATTTGATGATGGTGAGGATATTTCTAAATATCTTGATTTATCAAAAGCAAGAAGACCCGCACAGGGACAGAAAAGGGTAAATGTGGATTTCCCTTTGTGGATGATTCAATTATTGGATAAAGAAGCAAGGCGTTTAGGTGTGCCCCGACAATCCATAATCAAAGTCTGGGTAGCGGAGCGTCTTGAAAAGGTAATTTAACTAAGATTTTGGTAGCGTTGTCAAGTGGAGACCTGGCAAAAGCCCTCCATTCCATACCTTTCATGCGTTAAAGCCGTTATAGTAATAGGCCAGTCGAACTTTTGTGACATTAAGACCTCCGGCGTCATTCCACTCTTACCCCGCCTCCCTTCTTATACTGCACAAATACCTTCAACTCTTTCCCTCGTTTTGCAATCCCCTTAATGCCGATACCAGTCCCATCGGCTTCTCCTATAGATAGTTCCTCGTCGTCCAGCTTGAAGTCTATTTCAGATGCAGTCTTCTGAACAGCTCTCCATATAGTCATCTTGTCCACAGCCCATCCAAACATGCTGCCTATCTTCTCAGCTGCACGGTAGGTCGTCAGAGAGCCGAGAAGCCCCAGCTTGTGGTAAACTTCAACAGCTATCCTTTTGTTTGCCTCTATCCTAAGCAGCTTCTTGTTTATATACATCTTGCTCCCGCAGCGCTTACAGCATACCTGTAACTGCTGTAATCTAATCCATCGGTAAAATACGTGAATTTTCGTCTCCTTACCATGCCTCGTCTTCCATATGAAATCTTCATCATTGCCGCAGTGCCCGCATGCAAAAGGCTTTTTCTTCAGTGCCATCGCATATTCGCCGAAACCGACAAGTACTTTTTGAAAAAAAATCAGCCAACAACTTCGGCAAAAGTTCAGCAAAGGCAGCAAGTAGGGTTTTTTATTGCCCAGGTCCCTCTTTTTCTACTTTACCAAAACCTTTTAACCAAGAGGTTTTTTATAATTCTTATAATTCTAAATCTGTTTTTGGGTAACAGCTTTTAATTGACATTGTGGCGTTCTCTCTGTATCATTTATAGCTTGTTTTAGATTATTTATCGTCTGAAAGAGTCCAAAAGGCAATTTTTAATAATTTTTTATAAAAGATTTGAGCGATATGTTTACAACCCTGACAGAACGCCTTGAAGGCATTTTTAAGCGCATGCGCGGATATGGTCGGCTCTCCGAAGAGAATATTCAGGAGGGGCTGCGAGAGGTGCGACTTGCCCTTTTGGAGGCGGATGTGCATTTCAAGGTGGTCAAGGACTTCATCGAACGCATAAAGGCTCGGGCTATAGGTCAGGAGGTGATGGAGAGCTTTACTCCTGGGCAGCAGCTTGTAAAGATCGTTTACGATGAACTGGTTACTCTTTTGGGCGGAGCAAATCAGCGTCTAAATCTGGCTGGGAGCCAGCCTGCGGTGATTCTGCTCGCAGGGCTTCAGGGTTCGGGCAAGACCACCTCCGCCGCCAAGCTTGCTTTGTGGCTGCGCTCTAAGGGTCGTAGGCCATATCTCGTGCCTGCCGATGTTTACAGGCCTGCTGCCATCGACCAGCTGATGGCATTGGCCAAACAGATTCAAGTGGATGTTTTTCCATCTCAGCCCTTGAATAAACCTGTTGACATCGTAAGACAGGCCAAGGCCGAGGCCGTCAGGCTCAACAGGGATACGCTCATCATAGACACTGCAGGCCGTTTACATATAGATGAAGCCCTGATGCAGGAACTCAAGGACATAAAGGCCCTGATGTCACCCCAGGAAATCCTCTTGGTGGTGGACGCAATGACCGGCCAAGATGCCGTCAATATGGCTAAAAGTTTCAATGACGCCATAGAGATAACCGGCGTGGTGCTCACCAAGATGGATGGAGATGCCAGGGGCGGAGCAGCCCTTTCCATTCAATCCATTACGGGCAAGCCCATCAAGTTTGTGGGTATGAGCGAAAAAATAGATGGCTTGGAGCCGTTTTATCCTGACCGGCTGGCCAATCGTATTCTGGGCATGGGCGATGTCTTGAGTCTGATTGAAAAGGTACAGCAGAATGTTGATCAGCAAAAGACATTGGAGCTTCAGGAAAAGATCAAAAAAGATTCCTTTACCCTCGATGATTTTAAGGATCAGTTGTTGCAGGTCAGAAAGATGGGTGGATTGGCCCAGGTGGTTTCAATGATCCCTGGTATCAACAAGCTCAAGCAGGTGCAGGGCATGATGCCGGAGGAAAAGGAGCTTTCGCGAATAATAGCGATAATAGACTCCATGACGCGAAAGGAGCGGGCGGATTGGACCATCATCAATGCCAGCCGCAGAAGGCGTATCGCCAAGGGGAGCGGCACAACCGTGCAGGATGTCAACAAGCTCATCAAGAATTATGCCGAGATGTCCAAGATGTTGAAGAAGATAAAGAAGACAGGTTTGAAGGGATTCGCCAGGGGATTTAATCCTTTTGGTTGATGTTTTTTGATTATTATTTATTAAAGCAAGGAGGAACTATGGCAGTAAGATTGAGATTGACTCGCATGGGAAGAAAGAAGAAGCCGTTTTACAGAGTGGTGGCAGCCAATTCAGAGGCCAAGCGTGATGGCCGTTTCCTAGAGATTTTGGGCACTTATGACCCTTTAAAGGATCCGGTTGAGTGTAAGATGGACGTTGAGCGCGTAAAATACTGGCTTGGACAGGGCGCTACTCCTACCGAGACGGTCAGCAGCCTCATTAAGAAATTTGTGAATTGATCGTTTTAAAATGATGTGAGGACCTTGCATGAAAGAACTGGTGGAATATTTGGTCAAGTCACTTGTTGACAATGTGGATGCAGTACGAGTCACAGAGGTCGAGGGCGAGCAGACTACGGTTGTGGAGGTGCGTGTGGCTCAGGAGGATATCGGCAAGATCATAGGCCGTCAGGGCCGCACAGCCAAGGCATTGCGAACCATTGTATCTGCTGCATCCAACAAGCTCAAAAAGCGTACCATGCTGGAGATACTGGAGTAGTTTTTTGTCATCGCGAGTCATTTGTAAGCGACCGAGAAATCCTTGCTTTGTGTTATGAGTTAAGATTTCTCGCTTCGCTCGAAATGACAGGATAGTGGCAGGATGGTGTTCGCAATGACAGCACCTCGCAAATGACAAGTCTGTGTTTGGAATAGCAAGTTGGTGCGTGAATGGACAAGGTTGCTCTATCGATGAATTGATTGTGCAAAACCCGGAAGTTATAGCCATAGGTCGAGTGTGTAAGCCCCATGGCATAAGGGGTGAATTGGTCCTGTCTTCCGTGTATGAAGATGTACTGCGGCCGTCCCTTCGGCTTGAGATCGGTGAAAGGCAGTTTGAGATATTGTCACTGCGAAAGACATCGAGCAGTTTTCTCGTGCGCCTGAAGGGTGTGGTGAATCGTTCCGAGGCCGAGGCATTGAGTGGATTGACCGTGTATGTTTCTGCGGCCAGTTTGCCGCAGTTGTCTGACGGTGAGTTTTACTGGCATGAGGTGATAGGTCTTAGAGCGGTGGCAGCGGGTGTTGAGTTGGGCAGAGTGGTGGATATTCTGCGAACAGGGGCTCACGATATTTATGTGGTGCATTCAGCTGACAAAAGGGAATATTTTTTCCCGGCTGTGGAAGAGATAGTGACAAAAATAGATGTGCGGCGCGGGGTTATGATTGTGAATCCGCCCGAAGGTCTGTTGGACATAGATGCTCTTTGATATTTTGACCATATTCCCCGGTTTTTTCTCTTCGCCGTTACAGGATGGTTTGTTGTCCAAGGCCATTCAGAAAGACCTGATTCAAGTTAGGCCCATAAACCTTAGGGATTTTACGCACGACAGGCATAATACAGTGGATGATCGTCCTTATGGCGGAGGAGAGGGCATGGTGATGAAACCAGAGCCTATCTATGAAGCCCTGGAAACCCTCAAGCCTGAACCTCCTGCCCCGTATGTGGTGCTTTTAAGTCCAAGGGGCCGATTGTTTCATCAGCAAATGGCCCATGAGTGGGCTGCCTTGAAGCGGCTGCTGATTGTATGCGGCAGATATGAAGGGATAGATGAACGGGTGGCCGGTTTTGTGGATGCAGAGGTATCCATCGGTGATTATGTGCTTTTTGGCGGAGAGGCCGCGGCATTGGTGATTCTCGAGGCGGTAGCGCGACTGATTCCAGGTGT
The DNA here is from genome assembly GCA_964427245.1 of uncultured Desulfobulbaceae bacterium. Taxonomy (GTDB): domain Bacteria; phylum Desulfobacterota; class Dissulfuribacteria; order Dissulfuribacterales; family DYLC01; genus JAQVIJ01. The sequence continues at coordinate 38,541 of CAYRSX010000028.1, forward strand.
ATTGGGTTGTGAGACCTCATATCAGAGGGATTCCTTTTCCGACGGTTTGCTGGAAAGCCCATGTTATACGCGTCCTCCTGATTTTTTGGGGCAACAGGTGCCTGAAGTGCTGCTTTCAGGGGATCATGCGCGCATCTCTCGTTGGAGAAGGGAACAGTCCTTGTTGGTTACGTTGCAGCGCAGACCTGATTTGCTGAAGAGGATTGAATTGAGCGAAACGGACAGGGAATTTCTTGAAAAAATGGGTTGGTCATGCGATATATAGGCTTGGTGCACTATCCTGTTTTGAATCGGGCTGGGGAGTTGATCGTTTCCGCTGTTACCAATCTGGATATACACGATATCGCCCGTGCAGCCGCTACTTATGGTGTAACGAATTTTTTTGTTATCACTCCACTGGAACGTCAAATGGCCCTGACTCGAGAGATTATGGAACACTGGTTGACAGGTATGGGTGGAACGTTGAATTCTGATAGAAAAAAGGCTATGGAAACGGTCAGAGTGGTTTCTTCTGTGGAGGAGGCGTTGTCTGCCATTGAAAACAGACATGGGCTGGCCCCAGAGGTCTATGCGACCACTGCCTGCAGGCGCTCTAATGCCATTTCATGGAGGCATTTGAGAGATCGTATCCATATGCAGGCTGTTCCCGTCTGCCTGTTGTTCGGGACCGCTTCGGGGTTGGCTATGGAACTGCTGGCGTCTGTGAATGGTGTCCTGGAGCCCATATGTGGCGTAGGGGATTACAACCATCTGTCTGTGCGTAGCGCTGTTTCTGTGGCATTGGATAGATTGTTTGGATGTTATTGAGTTATTATTTATATGAATCAAAGGAGATTGTTTTTATGGATTTAATCAGAAGACTTGAGCTTGAGGAAATGCGTAGAGATATTCCGGCTTTCAGGCCCGGGGATGTGGTCCGTGTGCATGTCAAGATTCAGGAGACCGAGGAAAAGGAACGCATACAGGTATTTGAAGGTGTTGTTATCGCAAGGCGCGGAGGCGGGCTGGGTGAGACCTTCATTGTGAGAAAGGATTCCTTCGGTGTGGGAGTGGAGCGTATCTTTCCGGTTCATTCACCCCGTATAGAAAAGATAGAGCTGGTTGAACAGGGGAGGCATAACAGATCCAAACTCTATTATCTTCGTGCATTGCGCGGCAAGGCTGCCCGCCATAAGATCAGAAAACGCACTCTGGTGGCTCATTCATAGCTTTGTGCCATTGGAACGTCTGAACTGACTTTTGGTCAGGTGTCCATTAAACGTGGAATTAAAAACAGTTTTTCAGATTGCGGAGCGAGCCTCGAGCCTGTCATTTTGAATGAAAAACAACGACTGCCTGTCATTTCGAATGAAGCGTAGCGACTGAGAAATCTTAAGATTCCTCGCTTCGCTCGGAATGACAGGACGTTGGTGCTTCGCTTCGCTCGGAATGACAGGACGTTGGTGCTTCGCTTCGCTCGGAATGACAGGTAAAGTGTCATCAATAAAAAAGGACAGACCTTTTGTGGCAAGCCCTGATATGTTGAAGCTCGAGATTGCCTTGTGGTCAGA
>CAYRSX010000029.1:0-20797 GCA_964427245.1 uncultured Desulfobulbaceae bacterium
CACCATTACAAGCAATGACGACAGTTCCCCTGAAGTGCCTTTGAGTGTTGGTATGGCTACTACCTGTAATGGTTACAGCGCAGCCGTGGGTTATGTGGAGGTGTATGGTGTGGCTGCCATGACGTTTACCGACAGCAATAATGCGGCTTTGACTGGCCCTATCAGTAAGGGTCTTATTAAAAAGGCGTATGATACGTTGTATGCTAATACAACTGGTCGAGTGTTTTTGTCTGACCCGATAGGTAGTAATGCAACTTGTGTAAATAGCGCCACCATGAGTGTTACTTATTCCGATAAAACATATACCATGAAGTATTATCCAAGCCAGAATACCCTGGCTGGCGTGGAAGAAATCAAGGATCCAACCATGAATCTTGTAATGCCCATGGTTGCCACTGCCCTTGCAAACAACTGCAATATTCAGAGGGTTTCCGTATTTGAAGAGACTCGTTGGGATAATTATGGTTACAATAGCGCAGTTGAGGTGCGTGCCGCCCTTGCCAAGAGCGCCGTTCATATTCCATACAGGCATGATGTCGGCAATTCCACCTTTGCAGTCTTTAATTTCCCTGTTAAGTTGAGTTGCTGTTTGAGCGGTGGCTCTAATTGTGATGGTGTGTTGACTTCAGGTGATGTTTGTGATGATAGCAAGGCCTATGGCACAAGTATTGCTCAGAATATCTATGACCTGCAGGAAAATACCACCACAACTACAACCATTTACTCTCCTGCACCTCCAGGTGCTAAGATTGAGAAAGAGGTTTATATCGGTCAGCTTACGCCGCCTTTTGCAGAGGGTTGGGTGCGTGTGAAGCTTACAGATGCCGCTGTTCAGCAAAGCGGCTCGGCTGCGGATACTACTACAGCAGTGTCTTATGCCGGTTCTGCCGTAATACCGTCCTATCTGCAGGCCGCATATGACCTGACTTGGGTACCTGCCACATTTGATTGCAGTGCTGTGACGGTTGGTGGGGTTTTAGTGGATAATTGCACATATCAGTTGGCGCCTAATAAGAAGCCCTAACATTTGTTGATCTCATTTTTAGTGTATTTGAGGTTAAATCTCCTTTTGTGTGCACGGAAATTGGTCCGTGCACACATCTTTTCCTTTTATGTTAAGATTTGCAGCCTTTTTCTCTTTATTTTCTTTTAGCTATTCCCTTTTTAGGGAGGTTTATTATGCACATAAAAAATATTTTGAACTATATGCTTTCAGTAGGTTTTTTGTTCTCGGCTGTGCATGTGTCTGCATTATCTGTGGGTGATTGGGATTTCTGCTCCAAACAAAACCCATGCAGTGCCGGCCAGGGGGATTGTGATTCTGATGATGAATGTAAAACCGGCTTAAAATGCATTAAAGACGTCGGCCCACAATATGGCTTTGATAAGGGTGTGGATGTGTGTGTTTCTGCTACGAGTAGTTCGAGTAGTTCCTCCACTTCTTCTTCAACCTCCACATCCTCCAGCTCCGGAAGCTTTGGCGGAGGAGTAACCTCTTCCACTTCCAGCGGAACTAACCCTCTCGGTACATTATTAAGCAGTTCAACTTCATCTACAAGCAGCGGCACTACTACCAGTTCGTCTGGAGGGGGTTGCCAGTTGTCTGAAGGCACTCTTACATATTGTGCCGTGTGTGGTCCATGTGCTAAGGGACAGAGTGTATGCCACAAAGATAGTGAGTGTGTAACGGGCTTGAAATGTAATAGCAATGGTTTTTGCGTAAAACCATGAGCCAAGGAGATAGACTATGAAACCTATACAACGAATGAATAAAAAACTCTCTTTGATAGCTGCTATGGTGGTCTATTTTGTTGCGGGTGCCATTGCCTTTGCCGCTGAGCCATTAAAAATAGATGTAGATATGATCAATACTATTTGTAAAATTATATCCCCTGATATGTTGCAGTGCCAGGGGATAAAGGCCATGTGGGCAGACCCAGACACTCATCAAGCCCAGTCACTGCCCAGTGTGGATGTGTTGCTCCAGTGGGATCCACTGGCATATAATTTCAAAATCAAAGAGGTGCTTGGGGCCCAGTGTAACAATACTATTCGTGTGCAGGTGGCATCTGTAATTACAGGCGAGCCATTACCTAATGTAGCTGTCTTTTTAAGAGGGCAGAACGTTGCTACCGATGAAGACGGTATAGCTCGTTTTACAGGCGTTAAAACAGGAACTGCCAGTATCAATAGTGTCAAAGATGGATATGAAATGGATTCTATAGAGACAACTGTGGTCTGTGATGTCTTGAAACACATAGCCGTGCGGCTCATGCCTAAATCATAATCGGCCTACCTGTTTAATAGTTGATATGCCGTGCTGCCGAGGGTTTATTCCCCTCGGTTTTTTTATTTATTGGCTGTAGAAAACGCATTCGTTTTTGATGATTTTCCTTAGCTCTAGTTGTTGCATCTGATTGTCTGAAGAGTTATTGTTAATTATTATAAACTAGGGAAAATAACTATCTGTAGTTGTAATAATTGTTTTTGAGTAATTCAGTCAAATGGAGTGTTTAATGAAAAGACATGTTATTTTTACTGTGATTTTCATTTTAGCGCTTTGTGTCACTGTTCCCTGTGTGGTTTTTGCTGTAGAGGTAGCTGAGCGCATAAGTGATAGAGAGATAATCGAGTCGTTGGCAGAGCTGAAGGCCGGCCAAAAGGCGATGGAGCAGCGTATTGACCAGCGTTTTACGGACATGGATCGGCGTATTGATCAGCGTTTTGCAGATACTGATAAGCGATTAGACAGCATGGATAAGCGTTTGGATATGCTTCAGGCCATTATGCTTGGTGGTTTTGGAGTGATTGCAAGCGGTATGATAGCGTTAGTGGGTTTTGTGATTTGGGATAGGCGATCAGCCCTTGCCCCAGCTGTTCGCAAGACAAATGAGCTGGAGGAGGATCTGGCGGCGGAAAGGCGCAGGCTTAGAGAGCTGGAGGAGCGGGAGCGAGGCTTTCTTCAAGCGCTTAAGGACTTTGCAGGCCATGAACCCCGTCTGTTGGAGGCCATGAAGTCTGTACATCTGTTGTGAGCGATTGAAGTAGTGTTTGTTGATTTATGTGTAACTATCGCGAATATTTGCTGGCGTTGTTTTTTGAGTTTGCCTCGAAAATTGGCTTCAAATTTATTTGATAACTGGATTTGATAACCGGGGAATCTTCAGAAATTGTTGAATAAAATCCGCCAATGCTTGTGTCTGGTCAAAACTAAATCTCACAGGAAACTCCACGTCATAATCAGCTACCACCGCTATCACATTGGCGGTGTGCTCACGCAGCGGCTCTTTTGAGACAGCTGCCCTGGTTACTTCTATCTTGGGCAAGTGATTAACGTGTTTGAAGCCCTCAGCCAGCACTAAACTCACATCGGGGAAAAGGCGGTTTTTGAGTTCTTCAAAGGGTTCGTTTAGACTATCCTCGCGAAAAAAGACCTCTTTGGGGCCGATCAGGGCCACAGCCACTGCGCCGTCCGCCCTGTGCAGGAAGCTATCAGTGCCAGGGATGTCTGGACATGCAGTCTCCTCCTTAGTGGATTTCATCACGCCCACTCGATAGCCTCGCTGCATCAATTCCCTTAATACCTGACGTATCAAAGTGGTTTTGCCTGCATTGTGCCAGCCTACAAAGGCAATGGCTCTGGGGAATTCTTTCACTATACAGTCTCCAATCCTTAGCGGATTCAAGTTTATAGATGCAATCGATTTGAGATAAATAGAATACTTCTTTTGCTGTCAGAAATTCAAGGCGTTTTGCTGATTATACTATTTTCTAGTCGGTCAAAGCGCATTTGGGCAATCTGGTCTGATATGAGGCCCATCAGAAAGATCATGACAGATACGCTGAAAAGCAGCATGGACATGGTAGTGAAGCGATGAAAGGCGAGATATGTGTAGAGATAATATCCTGCTCCTAACAGCCAAAAGACGAGGCTCATGGGCAGAAATATGCGTAGAGGAGAACAGATGGTTGCAATGCGTAGAATGATTATTACGAATCGAAATCCATCCTCTATTATGCGTATCTTGCTTTTATCTCCAGTGCGTTTTTTTACTTGAATTGGCACATATTTGATGGTCAAACCACTTCGAATATAGGCCAATGTGCTGGTGGTTGGGTATGAGAAGGTGTTTGGAAACAGATAGAGGTATTTTAATACATCTTTTCGATGGAATATGCGAAAGCCGGAGGTGAGGTCTTGAATTTCGAACTTGGCCACATAACTTGCCAGCTTATTGAAACACCAGTTGGCCATGCGTCTTGCTACAGATGCCTGACCGTGTTTATTCCGTGCACCCACCACTAAATCGTAGGAAGAAGCGTATTGTAAGAGCTCTGCAATATCGCGAGGATCGTGCTGGCCGTCTCCGTCCATGAGGATTACGAGATCTCCTGAGGCCTTTCGAATGCCCGTCTTGACCGCGGCGCCGTTTCCGATATTGTAAGGGTGATTTACTACGAAAGCGCCTGCACGCCTTGCTTCTTCGGAGGTGTTGTCGGTGCTGCCGTCATTTACCACAAGAATTTCCATATCCTGGTACATAGAACGTAACGTGGAAACAGTTTGAGCAATGGAGCGCGCTTCGTTATATGCGGGGATTACAATGGAAATCTTCAAGGCACTAATCTATAAATTGAAGGCTTATGTACGACGGGAAAATATGGTGCCGAGGGACGGAATTGAACCGCCGACACGTGGATTTTCAGTCCACTGCTCTACCAACTGAGCTACCTCGGCATAATTTGCAACTTTATAAATGACTTTAGAATGATTGTCAAGGCAGATAACGAGAATGGTCAGGCTCAATTTACACAGGAGAAAGCGTTATTGCCTATGGAATTCATTATGGTCTTTATGATTTGGTAACACGCCCAGAACGAATGCAATTGGTGCAGACCCTTATACGACGGCTTTGGCCGTTTATCAATGCACGCACGCGTTGCAGGTTGGGCAGCCAACGTCTTTTAGTGTGATTGTTGGCATGGCTCACATTACAGCCGGTAGAAGGGCATTTTCCGCATATTTCACATCTTATGGACATAGTGTTACACTCCTTATTTTTTGTGCAAAATTCTATTGATTTCGCATAAAAAAATTAGTATTCATTTGATAATAAAAAGTATATATTTAAGAGAGCTATTTTATAGCCCAATTAAGAGACGTTTGCAAGTGTTTTTCGCAACTGCTTTCTGAAAATGGAGGGATGGAATGTCTTTGCAGCAAAAAAATGGTGAACGACCTCAGCGGTATGAAAGTATCATGAAGGTCGAATATAGATATAAAGGACGAACCTATATTGCTCTGGTGGATAACATATCGCCCGATGGTCTTTTTATAGCCACACCGTCTCCTTTACCAATAACTGCACATATCGAGTTGTTTTTATATCCTGTTGGGAAAAATATTCCCATAGCGCTTACTGGTGAGGTACGATGGATTCGTACCAGACCGGAAAAAGCAAAAAAAAGAGGCATGGGGATAACCTTTCTGAATGACAATCAAAAGGCGCTGGTGGCGAAGATGCTTTCGGAGATAGGGGTGGAAACCGGTTCACAATTGTTGTGCAATATGGCCGGTAGTGAATAAGGGTTTCATCGTTTCCCATATTATATGTTGTCAGCAGAATAGTCGAGGTGGGCCATGACGGACATTTTCATGATTGCCGTTATTGTGATGCTCGTGCTAGTGACAGCGCTTCTGCTTCTGCTGCTCAGGCGAATAACACAAGGCAATGCCGTCGTTGTTTCCCGTATGGAGCTGTTTGAAAACATGCAGGAGAGAATGGAACGTGCTGTCAGAGAGGAGGCGGCGCGCAGCAGAGATGAACTCAGCAGGGCGGTCAGGGAACAGCGACAGGAACTCGCTGAACACCTCAACACCTTTGCCCGCATCAGTGCAGAAAGACTCGACGGTATTCGTGCTGAATTTGCCACTCAGGCCAAGTATCTGAGGGAGGAAGTCCTCGCGGGCTTGAAGGGGATCTCGGAATCCAATACCAAAACAATGGGCGAGTTGGCCATTGCCCAGAAGAATCAGTTGGAGGCCATGTCCAATGTCATTTCCAATCTTTCGAATTCAAATGAGAAAAGACTGGAAGCTGTAAGAGTGACCGTGGAAAACAGGCTTCAGAATCTGCAAGCCGATAACGCAAGACAGCTGGAGCAGATGCGTCAGACTGTGGATGAGAAGCTACAGGGGACTCTGGAAAAACGTCTGGGTGAATCTTTCAGACAGGTCAGTGAACGCCTGGAGCTGGTGCACAAGGGGCTTGGCGAGATGCAGACCCTTGCCATCGGCGTAGGTGATCTGAAAAAGGTACTCACAAACGTCAAAACTCGCGGAATCTGGGGTGAGGTGCAGCTTAGGGCATTGCTGGAGCAGGTCTTAAGCCCTGAGCAGTTTGCCGTCAATGTGGCCACCAAAGACGCCGGTGAGCGTGTGGAGTTTGCCATCAGACTTCCTGGCCAGGGCACGGACAGAAATGAAATAGTCTGGCTGCCTATAGACGCTAAATTCCCTGTGGAAGATTATCAGAGACTGCTTGAAGCGCAGGAGGCATCCGATGCCGTCGGTGTTGAATCGGCAGGGAAACAGTTGGAAGCTCGTGTAAAGGCTTGTGCTGCGGATATCAGTAAAAAATATTTGAATCCTCCCAAAACCACTGATTTTGGCATTCTATTTCTGCCCATTGAGGGGCTCTTTGCCGAGGTTATTCGCAGAATAGGGCTGGTGGAGACCATTCAGCGTGAGTATCGAGTGGTGATAGCAGGTCCCACTACGCTCTGGTCTATCTTAAACAGTTTACAGATGGGTTTTCGCACCCTTGCCATTCAGAAACGCTCTGGTGAGGTTTGGAACCTGCTTGCAGCGGTCAAAACCGAGTTCAGCAAGTATGGAGAGATACTGGATGCGGTTCAGAAGAAGCTGCATCAGGCCTCAGATACCATAGATAAGGCCAAAATCCGTTCAAGGGCGGTGAGCAGAAAGCTAAAGGATGTTCAGGAATTACCGGTGCACGAGGCAGAGGCCTTGTTGCCTTTCACGGACATAGTGGACGAGGAGCAGTCAAGCGAAGGGCAACCGGATTGAAGCTGCGGTTTCGTATCAAGAGGTGATGACTCCTCGTTCTCGTAAAAGCTCTATCACTGCACTTACAGATTGTTCCAGGGAGAGTTGCGCTGTATTGAGTGTGAGTTCTGGCGCCAGTGGTTCTTCGTATGGAGAGGATATGCCTGTAAATTCAGGCACCTCGCCTGCACGGGCGCGTTTGTAGAGTTGTTTGACATCCCGTGTTTCACAGACCTCCAAGGGACAGTTACAGTAAATCTCTAGAAAATCACCAGGCATTAGTATGCCCCTTACCCTTTTGCGATCGGCTCGAAATGGCGATATGAAGGCGGTCAGCACGATGAGCCCGGCATCAACGAAAAGTTTTGCGATCTCGCCGATTCGGCGAATATTTTCACGCCGGTCATCTATGGAAAAACCCAGGTCTCCGCAAAGTCCATGCCTTACGTTGTCGCCATCTAATACATAGGTGCGACAGCCCATTTTATAGAGTTTTTCCTCCACAGCGTGAGCGATAGTGGATTTGCCGGAGCCTGAGAGACCGGTAAACCACAATACCACGCCGGCATGTCCATTCTGTTGTTGACGGTGTTCACGCTTTATGGTGGCGTGGTGCCAGATAAGATTTGCGTTTTGTGGTATTTTTTTCATAGTATTAGATTTTGGGTATCTATTTTGTTGTCAGTGTCAGTATCATGCGATCTCAAAACACAATTAATTTAATCGCTTTCAATGAGATATTCAATTACAAAAGAGAACGTGTATTTTTACACTTTTGGTCACTATTTTTTGTCTCGTTGATATTGTTTTATATTTTACTTGACATTTATTATGGTAATATTAATGTCAATCATGATGTTAGGTTTGTAACATATAAATTAAGGAGAAAGATTATGCGCAATGTTAATGTGCTGATGGTTTTGTTGCTGGGTTTGATGACAGCTCTTATGAGCGCCTGCGCCAATCCTTCTATTATTGTTAGACAAGGTGATTATGACACGGGGACATATCAGGGTTATACCTTTCTTGGTAAACACGATGAAAAGAGCGTAGTGCTAAAAAATCTATGTGGCGGGGACCTTCATCGTATTTTGTCCTCAAGTAGTATGGCTCCAGGGGAGCAAATGAGATTTGAACAACTTGTATGTGGCCCGATTGCCGATCAGCGGGCATTTCATGACTTTTATAAAGGCCTTCCTGATGATTTGAGAATAGAGATTTTGCAACTCTTTAGAGAAAATGGGTATTATATTCAGGGTTATGGCTGATAAAAGGTCTTGTGATGCCATCGGGTTGATGGTAGGAGATTTTTTAAAAATAGGAAATTTCATTTTTAATAAAATCATGTAAATTTTAATTTTAAGTTAATATGACTATTATTTTTTACAATAAAATCATAAATAGCAATAAGGCTAAAAAAATGAAAAAATAATATTTTGTTGAAAATTTGTCGTCAGAATGTTATAAGAAATAATTATAAAGATTTTGTCATATAATTTATTCCACTTATTTAAACTTAATTATATTGATTATGTTTTTTCTTTATACTGATTAGGAAGGAGTGATATATGGGTATTGATAAAGATAAACCGATTTATCCCATCAGTGTAGCTGCCAGATTACTAGGTGTTCATCCACGTACTATTAGATTATATGAAGAGGAGGGATTGATAAAACCATTTCGACAGGGCAGTAAACGGTATTATTCTCAAAATAACATAGAATGGATCAATTGCTTGCGTCATTTAATACATGAAGAGGGTATCAGTATTCCTGGAATAAAACGCTTATTGGATTTGACGCCGTGTTGGGAGATTAAGAAATGTCCCCCTGATCGTAGGAATCAATGTAGCGCATATAGAGATAAAATAGTTCCATGCTGGGAACGAGCAAGTAATGTATGTGCTAAAGAAAGATATAAATGCCAAGAATGTGATGTGTATATTAAAGCTATGAGTAGGGTGAGTGATAATGTTGATTTTAGCGAACAAAATAAGAAAATACGTATATTAAAGGTAAGAAAAGAAGAATTGCATTCTGAAATTTTTGATAACGTTATAACTTCTATATAACTTTATCATAGAGATAAAATAGTTTTTTAGAGAAAGGAGGGGGTACCCTCCTTTTTTGTGCTTCAACCAATTTTTATGCTATTCTGGAAGTTTCTTAATTTTAAATATTATAATTTATAAGATTATGGCTTTTAATAGTGCTATTTTTTTTATAATTTGTTAATCAGCTTTTCTTGCGATGCGTTGTAATTATCAAAATTCCTCTCTTTTCTTTTGCATTTTTTTTGTTACATTTATAATTAATACAATTGTAACATAAATCAATTCGTAAGGAGGAAATTATGTCGAAATCTGATGCTTTTATTGCTCATGGCAGGTTTGGCGAAGCTGCCGTATCAATGTCTAATTTGATCGCACTAACAGTTTTTGCTATACTGGCAGTTATTGGTTTGTCATTTGGGCTACATTCATTAATTGTTGGGCATGAATCTACTTTTAATACGACTCGTTATGTTCCTTGGGGTTTATTGATTGCCTCTTATGTGTTTTTCGCTTCAATGTCAACTGGCATTTGTATTATTTTTGCGATAGCTCAAACTTTCAATATTTCTATGTTTAAACCTTTATTAGAAAGAGTTTTGTTCTTAGCGATTATTACTATAGCCGCAGGTTTAATGAGCATATCTTTAGAGTTAGAAAATCCATGGCGTGTTCCTATTTATGGTATTATTTCTGCTAATCCACATTCTAATATTTGGTGGAAAAGTACTATTTATAGTATTTATTTTGCTCTTTTGGTTGTAAATTTGATTATGCTTCAATTAAATCGCCATAAAACTGCTGTTAAAATTGGTTTAGTTGCTCTTGTCGCTTGCTTGTTGGCAAATCTTAATATGAAAGCTGATATGTCTGTTATAGGTTCTCGTTTATTTTGGCGTGATAATTATATGCCTATTTATTTTATTATTCAATCTGTCACGTTAGGCTGTTCTGCTATAATATTATTTAATTGGATTGCTATTAAACTTGATATTCGTATTGCTGATGATGTTTTTAAATCGAGTTTGAGATTGCTTTCTAAAATTTTAGCTTTTCTTTTGCTCTTATCTAGTATTTTTATGGTAATGAAAATTTATGCAGGATTTTATTCTGATATTTCAGAAAACCAAAAGGCTATGATTTTATTAATGAAAGGAGATTATGCTTTTAATTTTTGGTTGGGTGAATTCTTATTGGGATTTATTCTTCCATTAATGCTATTAATAATGAGTCGTGCAAGTAATCTTGCTTTAATTGCTACCGCATCTCTTGCAAGTTTAGTTGGTATTTTTTATTGGATTTACGATCTTGTCATTATTGGTCAATTAGTCCCGGTATTTAGCCAATATAACTTTCTTGATTTTCCAGAATATTGGACATATACACCATCATTGCATGAGATTATGTTGTTTATTGGAGCTATTTTTGTAATTATAGCAGCCTTTATAGCATGGGAACTTTTTTACAAAATCAGACCCTATAAGACTATATAATGGAGGATAATCCATGAGAAAGAATATATTGATTGCTAACATTAGCAAGCATGTAGCAAATTGTAGAGTTAACAGTGTGGAGTTTGAACAAGAAATTGATGGAATGGGACTGGGCATAATCGCTAGTTTGGCAGGGTTAGTAGGCGCATGGAGCCTGACATGTCTTGTTGCCGGGCTGTGTTCGTCTCAAGGGCCTGTGGGCTTATTATGGCATTGGTTCGGGGCTGTGTTGGGTTTTCAGCCCTAATTTATAACTAGGAGGTATTATTATGGAAAATTCTATGGTAAAGGTAAAGACAAGAGAAGAACAGGGGCTTGGCGTTGGCATAGGCAGTGTTGGCTTCGAGAGAGATGTATTAAAATTACCTTTGGTGGCTGGTGGAGCAATAGCTGTTATGATGGGCTTGTGGGGATTGGCATGCCTTGCATCAGGACTTGTTCAGGCAGGTGGACCGTTCGCTTTAATTGGCGCTTGGTTGTCTGCCGTTATGGGAGGATAACTCCTTCTCGCTCATGATATTATGTTTTAGAACAGGGCGGTTCCCCCGCCCTTTTTTGTGGATTGTATAAATATGTTTTGTCGCGGATTCAAGTTATAAATGCAACTGGTTTGCGTTTGTAGAATACTTTGGTGTCAGAAATTCAAGCCTTTTTCTCGGTCGGTTGTTTAGTCGGTCCATGACGAAAATTATTTGTTCTTCGGTTATGGTTTTAAAGTTTTAGGGAAGTCCGCTCTCATGCGTGGTGTGGATGTGTAACGTAATTTGTGGATGCCTAACATCTCGGCTATCTCTGATTGTATAAAATGTTCTGTTCCCTTCAATGTGTAAATGTGATAACGTTATTTTTAGGTAAGTTGTGTGTATCGTCTCATAGATGCTCCGTTGACGGTCAGGTTGAACGAGCATTCAAACTACCACAACTCGCCTCTTATACTTCACCAATCAAGTTGTGCTTACAATTTGAATTCGGCATTGGATGTTAGGAGGGCTTTTGCGTTATTTAGTTAGGAGTCTTTTGGTAATTATTTGCCTAAGCTGTATAGGTATTGCCATCTATGTGCCATGGTATTTTGAAGCGCAGAACCCCATTGTGCCATATAGTACTTTTATAGCTTCAGTGCAGAGTGATGACGTCAAAGAGGTTATTTTAGAAGGTAATTCTATAAAAATTTATTATTCGAGTGGAGATGTTGGTTATACTTTTAGTCCTGATATCAATAATCTCATTCCATTATTATTAAAACACTCTATTATAATACATACTCAGCTTAAGAAACCAGGTATTATTTTTTATATTTTATTGGGTATTATTTTTTTATGTGTTGTTTTATTATTTGTTTCTTGGTTGTTCAATAAACACCTTAAGAAAAAAGAGGAAAGTGAATTTGTCAAAAATAAAGTTATAAATTTAGCAGAACGCGTCAAGACGATTACCTTTGACGATGTCGCAGGTGTTGATGAAGCCAAAGAAGAGGTTCGAGAGATTGTGGACTTTTTGTGTGCTCCCGCTACCGTGAGTAGGTTAGGGGGGCGTATCCCTCGTGGTGTTCTCTTGATGGGGCCGCCCGGCACAGGCAAAACTCTGCTTGCAAAGGCCATTGCTGGAGAGGCCGGTGTTCCATTTTTCAGCATCAGCGGTTCTGATTTTGTAGAGATGTTTGTGGGGGTGGGAGCATCAAGGGTGAGGGAATTATTTGGTGAGGCCAAAAAGAATGCGCCCTGTATTATATTTATAGATGAGATAGATGCAGTGGGCAAAAATCGTGGAATAGGGGATGCCTTTGGGGGACAGGAGGAACGGCAGCAGACCCTCAATGCCTTGTTGGTTGAGATGGACGGATTTGAGTCTGGTGATAATGTAGTAGTTCTGGCTGCTACCAATCGGCCGGAGGTGCTTGACCCAGCCCTTTTAAGACCAGGTCGTTTTGACAGGCGCATTTATATTCCACCACCTGATATGAAGGGTCGATTGGCTATCTTAAGGGTGCATTCAAAGAACATAGCCATTTCTCCGGATGTAGAATTAGAAACTATAGCAAGGAGTATTCCTGGTTTTACCGGGGCTGACATAAGAAATCTTGTAAACGAAGCCGCTTTGATCGCTGCTCGCAAGGGTAATCAATTGATTGATCCAGTTGATTTTGAAGAGGCCAAGGATAAAATCCTTCTGGGAGTTGAGCGTAAGGGGTTGGTGTTGAGCACAGAAGATCGACGTACGATTGCCTATCATGAGGTTGGACATGCCATCTTGGCAAAGTTACTTCCATTTTCTGATCCCATTCATAAAATTACGATTATTCCTCGTGGAAGATCAATGGGCGTTACTCAACAGATGCCTGGAGATGAATATCATGCTTATACCAAGGAATATCTTTTGAATCGGATCAAAATATTGCTCGGAGGGCGGGCATCTGAGGAGCTTGTCTTTGGCAGACAAACTACGGCTGCGAAGGATGATTTGTTAAAGGCCACGGAAATAGCTACACTCATGGTGTGCCAATATGGCATGAGTGATCGTTTTGGTCCAATGGCTTATTCCATGGGATCAGGCTCTTTTTTGGGTGTTATGCAGAAGCCGTCTTTTTTGAGTGAAGAGATTGCTGCTCAGGCTGAATCTGAGGTACAGCAACTCATTGGTTCAGCCTATAAAGAGGTTCGCAATATCCTTTCAAAAGAACGTTCATTACTTACAAAAGTTGCCGAGATTTTGCTTATACAAGAGACATTGGATGGTGAAGAATTCGATATAATTTATGAATGTGATCGGAAATTGGCTGGCCAATCCATCGAACTTCCAGATAAATGTGCCTTTTGTAATATAACTTGGTGTGAAAAAAAACTGACTGCAACCTTACAGAATGCCAAGTAAAGAATTTTATTTCAAATACGTGGGTTCATCAAATCGATATTCAAACATCTCTATGTCTTGTTTGAACCGCTGAGCTACAAGTTCGGCGGTTTCTTCAGTGTAATAGTAACGATAGTCCTTTCTATCGGTTGCCTTACGTTTGTGGGGCAGGGGCAGAGGAGGAATGCCTATGCGTCTGCATACCTCTTCAAAGTCTTGTGTCAGTCTTTCATATCTGCCGATAAAATCCACAATTATGTTGCCATGAAGGTCTATAAGATAGTCTGATTGCAGTTCGATGGATGTGTCGATGTGAAATTGATATGAACGATTGACATCGAATTTCCAGCGCAATACCTCTTCAAAATCTTTGCAATGGGCAATGAGGTGGGGCCTCTCTCTGCGCAAATGGTGATAGGAGCTCACCTGGAGGTCCCATGGATTTCTTACAAATGCAAACTTTAAGAGGGAGTTGTAAAACTCTCTTGGAAGCATTTCGTATGCCGCTATGGCCTTGGCATGTCGAGGAAACTTGCAGGCCAATCTATGGCCGAAGAGAGAGCTGATGCGGTTTAATATGGCCATAGGAACGGCGTAAGTATCTTTCCAGCGCAGAGTGTTTAGGGCTGAGCGAATACTGGTGCCGCCGGTCTTGGCTATGTGCACGAAGAGAAATTTATAGCGGTATGAGATGAACATGGCGGTATTTTAGTTAAAATTTTTATAAAAACAAGGCATTCAGATATTGTTTGGCGCTGTTTTGAATCTCATAGGGTCTGACCGCTTCTTTCAGTCGTTGGGCATTGGGTGGAGTTTGTAGAGTGTGGAGCATGGCCTTTGCCATGGCCTCATGGTCTTCAACCGGCACTAAATGTCGCATTAAGTCGCCGGTAAGCAGCTCTGAAGGTCCGCTTGGGCAGTCTGTGGCCACGCACGGCGTGCCCAGCGCCATGGCCTCTGTGAGCACATTGGGCGAGCCCTCCCATCTGGAGGACAGCACAAAAAGACTTGCCTTGCTCATAAAGGCGTATGGATTGCTGGTCCAGCCCGCAAAAGAGATTCGTTCTTTCACATTCAAATCTTGAGCCAGTCTTTTTAGAGATGCCTCATCTCTTCCTCTTCCTACTATTATCAAACGAGATGAAAGCTGCTCTTGAAGCAGTGCAAAGCTACGAATCAAGGTGTGAAAGTCCTTTTGCCGTGTAAGTCTTCCCATAGCAAGTATCACCGGCAGGTCCGGACTGTCCAGCCAGGCATGACCTGTCTTTTCTTGAGAGAGTTTATACATACGGGCATGAATGACAGGATTGGGCACAGCTATTACCTTTTGGTCCGAAAGCCCCGTGATGCTGCGAATGTCGTGCGCCACTCCCTGAGATACGGCTATGATGCGGTCTGCACGAGGATAAAACATGCGCATGGGTAGATGCCATGCCCATCTGTTAAGCATGGATTTGCCTTTAATGGCAGCAGAGATCGTTGTCCCTATGCGAATGGCGAGCCTGGTTTGAACACCGGAGAGAAGCCTTGCCAGCACAGCCGCCTGACCTGCTCGATCCTTGGCTGCAATGATGCCATGCGGTCTGTTTTTTCGCAGATAATTTGCCAGAGGGAGAATCGTCTGTAGGGCATGCCGCACGCCCAGAGGAATGATTTTGATGTCTGAATGAAGCTCTTTGAGATGGTGGGGGCTGTCCTGCCGAATGCAAAGGAGTTCCACTTGGCAGCCAAGGCATAAAAGCCCTTCGGCCAGGTTGAGAATCATGCGTTCTACGCCTCCTTCGCCGGAAAAGGAGGCGAGAATGGCGATGCGGAGTGTGTTATTTGACATAATTATTGAAAGTTAATCTGTTTTTCATTGAAAAGAAAGAATGGTTTTTTTAAAATGAAAAACATATTGAATTTATTTGAGATCAAAGGAGAGCCGTTATGTGCGGCATAGCCGGCATTGTAAGAAGAGACGAGCAGCCCTTATCAAAGGATTTGAATAGGTTGAAAGAGATGCTCGGCCATAGAGGCCCCAATGGCTCTGGTGTGGAGTGTTTCGAAAATGTAGGGCTGGTGCACACACGGCTTTCCATCATCGACCTGGAGGGTGGCAGACAGCCGCTTTTTGACAGGGCTAAACGCTGTGTTCTGGTGGCCAACGGCGAGATTTATAACTATGTGGAGCTGACGGCCGAACTTCAAGGCCAAGGTGCCGAGTTCCTGACACATTCTGACTCCGAGACCATTTTGCATGCATATTTGCAGCATGGACTTCAGTGTTTTGAGCACCTAAACGGCATGTTCGCCTTTGCTTTGTTGGACAGAAAAAAAAGGCGGCTCATTTTGGCCAGGGACCGTCTGGGCATCAAACCATTGTTTTATGCGGTATTGCCGAATTGCATTATATTCGCCTCCGAATTAAAGGCCATAGTGCCGTTTTTGCCATCGGTTCAAGTAAACCCTTCTGCATTTTCTGAATATCTGAACAATCAGTTCAACACAGGCCGCAACACCATTCTTCAGGGCATCGAGCGAGTGCTGCCCGGAGAATATCTGGTGATTGACACACAGGACCTCTCAGTGATTCAAGATATTTATTGGAGTCCACTCTCCGTAACTTCAAGACACCTGACTGAGACTCAGGCCCTGGAGGAGTTTGAGGACCTGTTTGGCCGTGTCATGCTGGAACACATGCGTTCGGATGTGCCTTACGGTCTGTTTCTGTCCAGTGGTGTGGATTCCGCCGTGATCTGCTCAATGCTTCAGGAATTGCAACAGAACCGAATTCAGTCCTTTTCCATCGGTTTCAAAGGGCATGCGAATAAAGATGAACTCTCAAGTGCGGAGGCCATGGCTCGACGATTTGGCACTGAACATCAATCTATAGTCCTTACAGGCGATATGCTCATAAAGCGCATTCCACACACGGTCTGGATAGCGGATGAGCTCATGCGGGACTATGCAATGCTGCCCACATCCTTTCTGGCCGAGACCGCTGTTCGTGATCTGCGAGTGGTCTTTACGGGTGAGGGAGGGGATGAGGTCTTTGCCGGATATCACCGATACAGGCTGCCTCTGCTGGTGCGTTGGCTGAAGCTCATGCTGCATGGAGGTTCAGGTGGTTTTCGCACTCGGAGTCAGTGGTTAAATGCCGGAATTCTGAACCATGAGCTTCAACGGCTTCAAAGGGAGTCGAGAATGCCGTTCATTCAGGCATGGGGACGAGCACCCAAGGATTGGAGCTGGATGCAGCGGGCGCAGTATGTGGACATTGCCACCGCTCTTTCTGACAATCTGCTGGTCAAGGTGGACCGCACTTTGATGGCCTTTGGCCTTGAGGGCAGAGTGCCGTTTTTGGACCATCGAGTGGTGGAGTTCGGACTTTCCCTTCCTGATAATCTGAAGGTTCAATCAAGTCACGCCAAATGGCTGCTCAAACTTTATGGTGCACGCAGAATTCCAAAAGACTATCTGTTTCGCAAAAAACGCGGGTTTCATGTGCCCATTGAGGCGATCTTTACACAAGGGCTTGTAACTGGTCTGAAGGCGAGGTTGTTAATGAATGCGGGTATTCAAGAATGGTTTGATATACCGGCGCTGAAGACCTTTTTTTTGCGCGCAACTCCCCAAAAGGATTCCCGCACTCTGTGGTCATTGATGCAGTTTGCCATCTGGCACAGGCTCTTTGTGGAATATCGAGGGAATCGTGTGCCTTCTGTGTGTGAATTGCCTTTGGACTGGATTTGAGATGCGCATCTGGTTTCCATGCATAGAGACACACAGCGGCTCTGATGTGTATGTAAGGCGTTTGGCCACGGCCCTTCAAAAACGTGGCATAGATGCGGTAGTGAGTTGGTTTCCTCATGCGTTTGAGCTGGCTCCGTGGCTTCTACGGCCTGTGAGCCCACCTTCATGCACGGATATTATTCATGTAAACAGTTGGCATGGCCCTGCCTTTTATCGCAAGGACATACCCCTTGTGGTGACATGCCATCATGTGGTGCACTCCCGGCACTATTTGGGCTTTGCAACGCCGTTTCAGCGGCTGTATCACCGTATGTGGGTGAAACTGTGGGAAGAATACAGTATAAGGCGGGCAAGCCGTGTGATAGCCATCAGCAGTTTTACAGAGGCCTGTATTCAGGAGGTTTTTAAGAGGCAAAGCGAGGTGATTCATCTCTGGGTGAATACAGGGATGTTTTTGCCTTTACAAGGGCTTAACAGTCGTGCGAATGAGCCGTTTCGCCTGTTTTTTTTGGGAAATCCCATAAAAAGAAAGGGTTTTGACCTGCTGCCAGAGGTTATGAGAAGGCTTGGGCCGCAATTTATGTTGCGTTATACCGCTGGAAGGGGTGTGAAAAATTCCAAGGATATGCCAGCAAACATGGTATGTGTCGGCAGACTTTCCCATGAAGGCGTGGTTAATGAGCTGCAAGCGGCGCATGCCTTGCTGTTTCCATCGCGATTTGAGGGCTTTGGATATGCTGCGTTGGAGGCCATGGCCTGTGGTATTCCGGTTATAGCTGCCCGCAGTTCGGCCATTCCAGAGGTGGTGGAGCACGAAAAAACGGGTATTCTGTGCGATATAGACGATGTAAATGGTTTTGTGCAGGCGTGCAGGCTGTTGGCGAAAAACGAGGGGTTGAGGATGAAATTGGCAAGACAGGCAAGGGAGGTCGCTGTCTCGAGGTTCGATGAGAAAGAGCTCGTGTCGCGATATTTGAGGTTGTATGAGGCCTTATAGGCCTTTTTGTTTGTAATCAGATTCGATGGCCTCTATTGCGGCCTGTATCTGCTCCCATTCATCGTAATATCTTTTCAGATCGGTCTGAAGCGCTTTGTACTCGTTGTTTAGTTGCAGGAATGCATTCGTATTTGTATAGAGATTTGAATCCGCCATGCTCTGTTCCAGCTCTGTCTTGCGAGTCTCCATTGTTGCTATCGCCTCTTCGATTGCGCTGTTTTGTATTTTGAGGGGTTTGAGCACACGGTTTCTTTCCTGTATCAGACGGGCCTGGGCCTGTCTGGCCTCATTCCCCTTGCTCTTTTCGTTTTTTTTCGCTGTGATGTCTTCTTTGCCCCGTAAAAAGGTCCGCTGTCCGGTTGAATCGGTGTCAGGCCTGGCATTGTGTATGATTTCCAGATATTCGCTGATGTTTCCGGAAAATACGGAGCCAAGGCCGTTTCTGATATCGAGAGTCTTTTTAGTGAAGCCGTCCAGAAAATAGCGGTTGTGCGATACAACTATGATGGAGCCGTCATACTGCCGCAGGGCCTCCTGAAGGAGCTCCTGAGAGATCATGTCCAGGTGGTTCGTGGGTTCGTCCATAAGTGGCAGGTTTGCAGGGGTTGCGATCATTCGAGTAAGTGCCAGCCTGCTCTTTTCACCGCCCGACAAGACCTTGCCCTTTTTGTCCACATCGTCTTCACGAAACAAAAACCCCCCCCAGCAGTGAGCGAATGTGTGTAATGGTTATTTCAGGCCTTGCTGTCTCCATCAGCGTCTCAAGCCCCGTACGTTCTGAATTCAGTTCTTGTGTCTGATGCTGGCCGAAATAGGACGGCTTTACGTTGTGCCCCAATTGTATGTCTCCTGAATCAGGGCGCTCCATGCCGGCAATCAGCCTGAGCAGCGTGGATTTACCTGCGCCGTTTACACCCACCACAGCCATCTTGTCTTCGCGCATCAAATCAAAAGATAGTCCGTTGAACACCGGCTTTTTTTCATAGCTTTTGGTGAGATTGCGTACAGACACGGCCAGTTTGCCGCTGGGCAGGGCCGGCGAAAATGAGAAGGATATGTTTCGTTCCAATTCCTCCAGCTCTATCCTTTCCATTTTTTCCAGCTGCCGAAGCCGGCTTTGGACCTGGCTGGCCTTGGTGGATTTGGATCGAAAGCGTTCCACAAAACGTATAGTCTGTTGAATGTTTGCCTGTTGATTTTCGTATGCTGCTCTTTGAATCTCGATGTGTTTTTCTTTTTCAACTATGTATTTGGAATAATTGCCTTTATAGACAGTGAGCCCGCCTCTGGACAGTTCCCATGTAAGGTTGGTGACATTGTCTAGAAAGGCCCTGTCGTGCGAGATTATTACCAGGGCGCCTTTGTAGGCTTGCAGAAACCCTTCAAGCCATGTGAGGATCTCCAGGTCCAGGTGGTTGGTGGGTTCGTCCAGCAACAACAGGGATGGCTTCAGGAGTAAGAGCTTGGCAAGCATCAGCCGCATCAGCCAGCCTCCGCTGAAAGAGAGGCAGTCTTTTTCGAAATCGGTCTTTTTGAACCCAAGACCAGTCAGCACTCTTTCAATGTTGGAACGCATTTGAAATATGTCGAATTGTTCAAGTTTGTGCTGAATCTCGCCGTGACGTTTTAGAAGTTCCGTGAACTCGTTGCTATTGTGATCGAGGCTGCTCATTTCTTGGGCAACGGCTTCGAGTTCATTTTGCAGGGCGATCACTTCTGAAAAGGCCGTCTCGGCCTCCTGATATAGAGTGCGTCCTGTAACAGCCGGTGTAATTTCCTGAGGCAGATAGCCGATGGTGACATGCCTCGCCTTGGTGACAACTCCTTCGACGGATTCGTCAGCACCACTCATAATTCTGAGCAATGTGGATTTGCCTGCGCCATTTACGCCCACCAGACCGATGCGATCCTGGTCTCCTATGCGGCAGCAGACGTCCTGAAAGAGGTGTTTACCTCCGTATTGCAGTGTAACATTTTGAATGGAAAGCATAATCGTTGAGGGCTCTATCCGCTACATCTTCAATGCAGTGAGAAGAAATTCCATATAATCAGGCATTGTATTTGACTCTATACCATATTCCAGCCCACCACTCGGCGTTTGGTTCGAGAAAACTCTATGCCGATCTGCACGATTTCATTTTTGCCGTTTCTGTATTTGGCTGCATAATCCTTTGCAATAAGCTGCTGAATGGCCTCGCAAGTGGGCTCTACGCCTTTTATCACCTTGGATTCAAACAGATACACACGATTTTCTAAGAAAATTGTAAGATCGCATTGCCCAAGATGAGACACATCCTCAGCTATGATATTCAGCCCCAGGGCCGCCAGATGGCTGTAAAACACACTGGCATAATAGCCTTCATACTGGGCGATTGTGTTGTTGCGATACCAGTCATGGGGATTGGAGGCAAACAGCCGTTGAAAGTGGGTGCGCAGGGATTTATTACCCTTTGCCGTTAAATAGCCAAACAAATATAAACTTGCCTCATTCAAAGGTGCATGATAAGGGAGCCCCACAGAAACAAATGCCTGTTTCAATGCAGTCTTAACTTGTCTCTATTAACCATCTGACGCTGCCGACGATCTCCCCTGTTAATATTTA
>CAYRSX010000030.1:0-35628 GCA_964427245.1 uncultured Desulfobulbaceae bacterium
TTTATGCAAGGGGAGTTAAATACTGTTCGCACTCATTTTCAGCGCCTGTTTGCCTCCATTCCCCATGACTGGTATCGCAACAACACAATCGCCCAGTATGAAGGCTATTATGCCAGTGTGTTTTACAGCCATCTGGCGGCCATGGGTCTGGACATAATGGCAGAGGACGTGTCTCACCTTGAGCAATGCGATCTCACAGTCAGATTTGGAAATTGTGTGTATCTCTTTGAATTTAAGGTGATAGACGGTGAAGGACCCACAGGCGAGGCCATTCAGCAGCTTCTTTCCAAAGACTATGCGGCCAAATACAGGGACGGAAAGAGCGAGGTCGTGCAGATAGGCATCGAGTTTTCTCGAACCAAGCGCCAGGTGGTGGGCTGGAATGTGGTATAGGGGCAATTCATTAATTGTCCCTACGGAGATGGGTATATACAATTTCTAAATCGGGATTTGGGTATGCCTTTTTTATTGAATTTTCGGTCTATTGACCATAGAATAAAATCCCTGTTTATTGATGGAACGAATGGCAGGCGAAGTCTGATGAATCGGGAGATTGCTTCGCCTTCGGCTCGCAATGACAATTGCGGTAAACCTGCCCTGAGCCTGTCATTTCGAAATAGGACAGACGTATATCGCCTGTCACACAACGACAACGAGTGTCATTTCGAAGGAGCGTAGCGACTGAAAAATCTTAAGATTCCTCGCTTCGCTCGAAATGACAGGTAGGGGTGGGTTCGGAATCCACCCCTACAAACGCTCGGAATGACAGCGTTTCGTTCGAAATGACAGTGTGTTACTCGCAATGACAACCGCACCACCGGTACAGGCGTCTCGCCTGTCACTATCGCAATGACAATTGCGGTAAGCAAAAATTAGTATCTTTGCAATGCGTTAATTTTCAAGGCTTAGCGAGTTATTGAACGAACTCGCTCTATTTTTAAGGAGGTCTTTTTTGGCATACACCATACATCGCATAGAAGCAGGCATCAGCCCAAACCTCAAAGACAGTCTTGGCGACAAGACAGCCAGGCGCATTGAAAACGACCTGAGCATCAAAGGCATTATAGTGAGGGCTATTAAGGTCTATCTGATTCATGCAGACATAAACGAACGACAGCTTCTGGAATATTCAGAAAGCGCCTTGTCAGACCCCGTGCTACATCGTCTCTCCATAGACGCCTTCCTGTCATTTAAGTCAGATGACTTCCCCTTCGATTGGGACTGGCTCATTGAGGTGGGTTTTCGACCCGGAGTCACGGACAACGAAGGCCGAGTGGCCGCTCGTGCCCTGTCGCTTTCCTTGCACAGACCCCTGAAAGAAGACGAGGGGGTCTATACCGCCATTCAGTACTGTCTAAAGGGCAATTTGAACAGGGACAATGCAGAGGCCATCGCCCACAACCTGCTTGCCAACGACCTGATTCAACGAGTCATAGTGCGCTCTAAGGCCGAATTACTGCAAAACCAAGAGGCGCACCGGCCTATATTCTATGCCATTCCACAAGTCACGTCACAGGAAGTTGCCCAAGTGCAGACCATCAGGCTTACAGGCCTGTCGGACGATGAACTGATGCGCATATCAAAAGAACGGCTTCTGGCCCTTTCGTTACAGGAAATGAAGGCCATTTGCGCCTACTATGAGCGTCCTGATGTGCAGAATGAACGCAAGAAGGTTGGGCTTGGGCCTAATCCCACCGATGTGGAACTGGAGGCCTTGGCCCAGACATGGTCAGAGCACTGCAAACACAAGATATTCAATGCCCTGATCGAATACGAAGAAGCAGGCCAACACGAGGTCATAGACAGCCTATTTGATACCTGCATCAAGAAAGGCACAGAGATCATTCGCAAAAATAAAGGAAAGAAAGATTTCTGTCTCTCCGTGTTCAAGGACAATGCCGGGGTCATCTCTTTCAACGACCGCTCAAACATAGCCTTCAAGGTGGAAACACACAACAGTCCCTCGGCACTGGACCCCTACGGCGGAGCCCTCACCGGCATAGTGGGCGTCAATCGCGACCCCTTTGGAACAGGCATGGGCGCAAGACTCATCTTCAACACGAATGTCTTTTGCTTCGGGCCTCCTGACTATAAAAAGACCCTGCCCAAGGGACTTCTGCACCCCAAACGCATCTTCGAAGGAGTGCGGGAGGGCGTTGAGCACGGCGGCAATCAAAGCGGCATTCCAACAGTAAACGGATCCATCGTGTTTGATGAACGATATGTGGGAAAACCACTGGTCTTCTGCGGAACCGGCGGCATTCTACCCAAAAAGGTCTGCAATCACGCAAGTTTCGAGAAAAAAGCGCAACCCGACGACTATATAGTAATGTGTGGAGGCCGTATCGGAAAGGACGGCATACACGGAGCGACATTTTCTTCAGAGGAGCTGCACGAAGGCTCTCCGGCCACTGCTGTACAGATTGGAGATGCCATCACACAAAAGAAAATGACCGATTTTCTCTTAAGGGCCAGGGATATGTGCCTTTACAACTCCATCACAGACAACGGAGCCGGCGGGCTCTCCTCATCCGTTGGCGAGATGGCCAGTGAAACAGGTGGATTCATAATGCACCTGGACAAGGCGCCCTTGAAATATCACGGCCTTCAGCCCTGGGAGATACTGCTTTCAGAGGCACAGGAACGTATGACCGTGGCTGTCCCGAAGGAAAAACTTAAAACATTCCTTGAGTTAAGCGAAAAAATGGATGTGGAATCCACGGTGTTGGGCCAATTTACCACCTCCGGCAGATTCCACTGTGTCTATGAAGGCAAGACCGTGGCCTTTCTGAATATGGATTTTATGCATTTCGGAAGCCCACGTATGCAGCTCAAGGCAGTCTGGCAGCCATGCGATTACAATGAAGTGGACTTTCCTGAACCCCAGGACATGACCGCTGAACTGAAGGCCATCTTAAGCAGTTATAACGTGGCCAGCAAGGAATATGTGGTGAGACAGTACGATCACGAGGTACAGGCCGGAAGCGTTATAAAACCCTTAATGGGCGTCAAATGTGACGGCCCAAGTGATGCGGCGGTAATCCGTATAGACCTGACTGCCTTTGACGGCCTGGTGGTGGCCCATGGCATCTGCCCCAAATACAGCGACATTGACACATACTGGATGGCGGCATGCGCTGTGGACGAGGCTGTGCGAAACGCCCTGTGCGTGGGTGGTGACCTGGAACTCATGGCAGGTCTGGACAACTTCTGCTGGTGCGACCCGGTTCAATCTGAAAAGACACCTAACGGGCACTACAAGCTGGCCCAACTCGTGCGGGCGAACAAGGCCCTGTTCGATATCTGCACCAGCTATGGCGTGCCCTGCATATCTGGTAAGGACAGCATGAAAAACGACGCCATCATAGGAGGAGTCAAGATCTCCATTCCCCCCACTCTGCTGTTTTCAGTGATCAGTCGCGTACCTGACATTCGACTCTGCGTCTCCATGGATGCCAAAAATGCAGACGACCTGGTCTATGTGCTGGGCATGACTCGCGCTGAACTAGGTGGTTCCGAATACTACAGGCTCAAGGGTCTCATAGGAAACTCCGTGCCTCGTGTGCAACCAAAAGAAAATATCACAATATTTCGAGCTGTTCAGTCCGCCATTCGACAAGGTCTCGTGGCCTCGTGCCATGATTGCTCGGATGGGGGGCTGGCTGTAGCCCTGGCTGAAACAGCCTTTTCCGGAGACCTAGGCATGGAGATAACACTCTCGGCCATACCTGCGCATGAAGTGGCTCGAATAGATAGCCTATTGTTCAGTGAAAGCCAGGGCAGGTTTGTTTTGACCATTCCTGAACACCACCGTCAGGCATTTGAGGCGCTGATTCAAGGCCTGCCCGCGGCCTGTGTAGGAAAGACCACAAAAGAGCCATATCTGACTCTATCCATGCATAATCAGGTCATCTCCAAGGCATCCATTCATGAACTGAAAACTGCATGGCAGACTCCGCTTGCGTGGTGACACAGCCCTTGGCCAGGGGCATGGGCAACGTGCCCCTACGGCCATGAATACATTCTTGTCTGTTACGTCTTGCATTTTAATCACAATCTGACTACTATCGCTAAATTATGTCTCAACATTTACAAAATAGACCCATGGTCAAGACCAAGCAACAGATATTCTGGGAATATGCCCAATCCATTGTCATCGCCCTGCTGCTGGCCATGCTCATTCGCACCTTTGTGGTGCAGGCATTCAAGATCCCATCCGGCTCCATGCTGAATACCCTACTCATCGGCGACCATCTGTTTGTAAACAAAATGGCATATGGCATTCGTAATCCACTTACAAAAACGGTCTGGATACCAGGAGATAATCCGAAACCAGGCGACATCATTGTCTTCATCTATCCCGTGGACCCCTCAAAGGACTTCATAAAACGCGTCATAGCAGTGCCCGGAGATACAGTGGAGATTCGCGACAAAAAGGTCTTTGTAAACGGCAAATCCTTTCCTGACCCACCCACAGCTCAATGGACGGACTCGCGCATACTGCCCGCTGGAATACAACCTCGAGACAACTTCGGCCCTGTTACAGTGCCCAAGGACTCACTGTTTGTCATGGGAGATAATCGGGACCACAGCTATGACAGCAGGTTCTGGGGCTTTGTGCCCATTCAGGACGTAAAGGGCAAGGCGCTCTTTATCTACTGGTCATGGGACAGTGAACACTTCAGGCCCCGACTTGACCGCATCGGAAAGCCCATTCACTGACTTATCCTCCTTGCTCACACCTTTTTATTCCGGCTGACAAAAATTGAATGGCGGCATCTATCTGTTGCACAGTCGTCATACGGCCGATGGAAAAACGCACGGTCCCTCGAGCCACCTCCTGAGTGACCTTCATGGCGGCCAGTACATGGGAAATCCGCACCGACACACTGTCTTGCAGGTTATGACAGGCCGCACCAGTGGATGCACAGAGTTCAGGGCAAGCCGCCAGCAGACTGGAGGCGTCCAGACCCACAAAAGACACACTCAGAGTATTGGGAAGCACTGACTCACCGGCTCCATGCCGAACCAAATGAGGCCAAATGGATTTAAGCCCGTGCCACAGCCTTTCCCGCAGCTGTTCTTGCCTTTGAATCTCTTGTCTCATATCCTTCATGGCCAGCTCACATGCACAGGCCAGACCTGCCACAAGGGCCACAGCCTCTGTTCCGGACCGCATACCTTGCTCCTGCCCTCCTCCCAGCAAAAACGGGGAAAAAGGTGCTCCATTTCGCACAAAAAGGGCGCCTACACCCTTTGGAGCATACAATTTATGACCTGCCACGGTCAGATAATCCACGCTCAGCGACCGCACATCTACAGGTATCTTACCCACGGCTTGGGCTGCATCCGTATGCAGCAGTATGCCTCGCGGCCGAGTGATTTCGGCTATCTCTTCAATGGGCTGTATCACGCCTGTTTCATTATTAGCCAACATAACGGAAACCAGAATCGTATCGGGCCGAAGCAATCCGGCTATCTCTTGAGGGGTCACAAGGCAATTCTGCGTAGCCTTGGCAAAATCCACGGGAAAACCCCGTTCCATCAGCCGAATCACCGGATTCAACACGGACGGATGTTCTATCTCGCTTACGATGACATGCCTGCCCCTGTGAGACAATGCCTCCACAATGCTGGTCAACACCGTGTTGTTGGCCTCGGTTCCGCCGCTCGTCAAAACGATTTCATGGGCTGCCGCATTTAATAAACTCGCTATGTGGGCCCTGGCCTGAACAAAAACGGCCTGGGCCCTTCGACCGATTTCATGGGAACTGCTGGGATTTCCCCAATTTTCTTCAAGAACGTGAGTTATGGTCTCTATGACTCGCAAATGTGAGGGTGTGGTGGCGTTATAATCCAGATAGATGGGATTCATGAAAACCTCCGATAGTTGCAAAAAAATGGCCATAAAGTCTCAAGATATTAACAGCCCGTCAAAAACTCCATTTTTGCAGGCACTTCCTTAGTAAGTGCTGTTATTTCGAACGTAACCATGTCATTCCGAGCGAAGCGAGGAATCTTAAAATTTAGCAGAATGACCGGACAATTCCACCACACAGGACGATTTCATAACTACTGACAGGGGCTATCAATGGAATTGACCTTGCTGACAGTGTATATTACCATACATAATATATTTGTGTTGATCAGAACCATGGAATTCATGAACTGCTAACTAATCGAATTTCCGGTGTTACAGTGGATTCCCTCTAAAAAACATTCTCAGGATATAGTCTTGAACTACTATTCCAAAGGCATCATCTGGACATTGAGCGCCTGTTACATAACCGGCAGCCTTTTTGCATGTGCTAAAGCCAAGGCGCCTATGCCTCCAAGAGGCTATGCCCCTCCACCCTACAAGGTCCCGGCCACTCAACGGCCCTACACTGTAAACGGCAGGACATACTACCCCCTACCATCAGCGGAAGGTTTTGTGGAAGAGGGCTATGCATCCTGGTACGGAAGGGATTTTCACAACAAAACCACGGCTAACGGCGAGAGGTTTGATATGTACGGCATCAGCGCAGCTCACAAGATTCTGCCCATAAACACCATGGTGCGCGTCACGAATCTGGAAAACGGCAAGGAGATTCTCTGCCGAATAAACGACAGGGGGCCTTTTGTAAAAGATCGCATTCTGGACCTGAGTTACGGAGCAGCCCAGCAGCTGGGCATAGCCGGCAAAGGTCTGGCCCGTGTGCGAGTTGAGGCCCTGAGCGAGGGCTCCATGACAGGCAATCGCATCACATACATCAACCGGCCCGATATCAGGCACGGCAGATTCTATGTCCAGGTGGGCGCATTCTTGGAAAAAGACCGGGCCTATGCCTTTAAAAACAGCTTGAGCAAGGATTACAAGACCATCGAGGTAGAGGAAGGAAATGTCGGGGCACAAACCTTCTATCGCGTTCAGATATTTGTATCCAATGACTATGACGAGGCCCAAAGACTGGAAAAACAAATAGAGCAGCGCGTCAATTCAAATGCCTTTTTGATTGCAAAATAACGGGTTGTCTTTATAATTCATTAAATTAATGGAGGTTCTCATGATATTCAACAAATTGAAATACGATGCAAACAAGACACTCATGCTGACTGAGGAGAAAGGCTTCACCCTCATAGAGCTTCTGGTCGTGGTCATCATCATAGGTCTGCTGGCGTCCCTGGTCGCCCCCAAGTTCTTTGGAAAGCTTGGAGCAAGCAAGCAGAAAACGGCCAAGGCCCAGATAGAACTCTTTGGTTCGGCGCTGGATTCGTTCAGACTGGATGTGGGACGCTATCCCACAACAGAAGAAGGGCTCAATGCCCTGCACGAAAAACCTTCCTCAGCGGAGAAGTGGCAGGGACCCTATCTTCCAAAGGCCATTCCCAAAGACCCCTGGGGCCGCGATTATGTCTATAAGTGCCCTGGTGAACACGGAGAATACGACATTACAAGCTATGGACTTGACGGCCAGCCCGGCGGTGAAGGCGAAAATACAGACATCAACAGCTGGGAGTAATCTTCTGTCATGAACGACATTGCAGCCCCAAACACCATGCCTTCCAGTGGATTACAGACAGATACGCATACACTGACGGCCCTCGCTCCTGCCAGGCAGGCACAGGAGCTGAATGAACAGGACAAAATCGAATCTGTGGAAAAAACTACTGAAAGGCAAGGCCAAATATCCGCCGCGGATTTTCCAGAAAAACCCCCTGCCATCAACATCGACGGCCTGTCCTCACGTCTTATGAAGCAATGGCGCCTCACCCCACTTGAAGCAACACCCGACTTTCTACGAGTGGCCATGGCAAACCCCAACGACCTCTATGCCATAGAGGCCCTGGAAATGCTCTATGGTGCGCGCGTAATACCGGTAAAGGCCAACGAAGACGACATACTGGCAGCCATCTACCGGTGGTATGAGGCAGATATGGACCTGGCTGCCAGCGATACGGACCAGGAAGAACGCAGTGAGGAAGGCCTTTGGGATGACCCTGAGCAGCTCAAAGACATGGCCTCGGAGGCCCCTGTCATTCGTCTGGTGAATCACCTCATCAGCCAGGCCATAGAGGTCGGGGCATCTGACATACATTTTGAACCGTTTCGAGACCACATGAAGGTGCGTTACCGCATAGATGGCGTGCTACACGAGATGGAGACCATAACCAAACGCCTGCAGCCAGCCATCACCTCTCGAGTAAAACTCATGTCCAAGATGAACATTGCGGAAATGCGACTTCCTCAAGACGGCCGCATAAAGGTCAAGGAGCGCTCTCGGGAGATAGACATTCGTGTCTCATCCCTGCCTACCCTTTTTGGTGAAAGCTTGGTACTGCGCCTCTTGAACAGGGACGAGGTGAAGCTGGATCTGGAAAGTCTGGGGCTATCGGAAGAGATGCGAAATAAATTCGACAGGGTCATTACAAGACCATACGGCATGATTCTGGTCACAGGTCCCACCGGAAGCGGAAAAACCACCACCCTCTATGCTGTCATGAACCGCATCAACTCACCCGACAAAAAGATCGTGACAGTAGAAGATCCTGTAGAATACCAGCTGGATGGCATCAATCAGATACACGTCAAGACCAATATCGGTCTGACCTTCGCCTCAGCTCTGCGCACCATTCTGCGACAGGATCCAGATGTGATTCTGGTGGGCGAGATTCGAGACGGAGAAACCGCAGAGATAGCCATACAGTCCGCACTGACCGGCCATCTAGTCTTTTCCACACTTCATACAAACGATGCACCCAGCGCCATCACGAGGCTTCAGGAAATGGGCGTAGAGTCCTATCTGCTCTCATCATGCCTGCTGGCAGTGGTGGCTCAGCGTCTGGTTCGGCGTATCTGCCCCCATTGCAAGACAGAGATACCTGTAAACGACACCCTGTGGAACGAGATACGCCATCTGGGCGGAAATATTGCTTTAGAACAGCCTGAGACCATTTGGAAGGGCACGGGTTGCAGTCACTGCGCGGGCACAGGCTATTCCGGACGAATCGGCATCTATGAATTCATGGAGATCTCTCTCGCCATACACAGGCTCATTATGCAGGGTGCCGATAGCTCCACCATCATGTCCGAGGCCAGGCAAGGGGGCATGCGCACATTACGGGAAGACGGAATACTACATGTATTAAATGGAATGACCACGCTTGAAGAGGTCATTCGCGTCACAAACAACTGATATGCCTTTCCTCAACCCCCTTTCACGCCTTCTCACATCAGCAAATTCCGCGGCTGCTTTCGGCACAACCAGCAAATCAGACAGCCACAAAATCCCCGGACAAACAAAATTTTTCTATGAGGCGATAAACGCGGCCGGTACACGAGTAAACGGCACAGAAGAAGCCGCAAACGAACATGCCCTCATAAACAAACTACTTGCACTTGGCCTGCAACCAATAAAGATCAAGAAACAACACACCCTTGAGGGCCTGCTGCGTCTGCGAACAGGGCCGAAGCTGACACAGGACGACCTGCTGTTTTTTACGCGCGAACTGGCTGACCTGCTGGAGGCCGGCGTACCCCTGGAACGCTCCATGACGGTCATCGCTGATTCAACGGACAAACCAGCGATAAAGGAGCTGGTAACCACCATCCGCAGGGATATTCAGGGCGGCAAAGGGCTTTCAGGGGCATTATCGAACCATCCTGCCCTATTTGACAAATTATATGTCAATATGGTGACGGTGGGTGAAATGGGTGGTGTTCTGCCGGAGGTTCTGCGCAGACTCGCCACATTCCTGGAACGCTCCCGTCAGATTCGCAGATTCATTCTGACCTCTTCCATTTATCCAGGAATGCTGCTCCTGGTCGGCATCGCATCCATCACCATTCTCGTTACATTTGTAGTGCCTAAATTCGGCCAAATATTCAAGGATCTGAACCAGCCGATGCCCCTTGCAACAGAACTCATAGTCAATACCAGCTCCTTCATAAAGGACTGGTGGTGGCTGATCGCAGGTTTTTTCACTCTCGCCATAAGTGGATTATATACCTCGTTTCACAATCCAAACAGCAGAATCTGGTGGGATAAGACGCTGCTGCGCCTTCCATTGGCAGGCGGCATGATTCTGCGTATGGAACTGGCCAAACTCACACGCACTCTTGGAACCCTGCTGGAAAGCGGCGTACCCATTCTTTCCTCCATTTCTCTTGCTTCCGATGTACTGGAAAACAGCCAGATTCGAGCGCAGATGGAGGTGATGTACAAGGGCGTTAGGCAGGGCAGGGCATTGAGTCAGATCATGAAACAATCCAGCCTGTTTCCTCCTCTGGTAGTGCACCTCGTCGCCATCGGAGAAGAAACGGGAGACATGGGCAGAATGCTGCTGAAGGTGGCGGACGACCTGGAGGAAAAGATTCAGCACGATACGAAACTTTACCTCTCCATGGTAGAACCTGTCACCATTGTGATCATGGGTCTTCTGATAGGGGGTATCATCCTATCCATGCTTCTGGCCATCTTTGGAATAAACGATGTGTCTCTGTAATACGGTAGGGGCACATTGCAACGTGCCCCATTCTCAAAAGGGTTTTACCCTCATAGAGCTGCTGGTGGTCATGGTCATAGTAGGCCTCATGAGTTCC
This sequence comes from uncultured Desulfobulbaceae bacterium, assembly GCA_964427245.1. Taxonomy (GTDB): domain Bacteria; phylum Desulfobacterota; class Dissulfuribacteria; order Dissulfuribacterales; family DYLC01; genus JAQVIJ01. The sequence continues at coordinate 10,583 of CAYRSX010000030.1, forward strand.
CTTGTCTTTGTAGCCGTGGGCAGCGGAATGCTGAAATCCCAAGAGAGCCGTTTCGAGGCCAACTTTTTAAACACCCTCAAACATACAAGGAGTGCTGCCATAGGCAGGGGAAAGGCCGTCAAATTCATCATAGACGCAGAAAACCGGCGTATATCCATGGAAGGAGGCAAGCCCACCGCCATTCCGGAAACAATGCAGATCGAAGGCAGCAACATCATAGAGCTCGCAGGGGGCTATGCCATCATCTTCTTTCCTGACGGAAGTTCAACCGGTGCAGAATTGGATCTCAAGTATAACAATGCCGTCAAACGAATTCGCGTCAACAAACTGCTCGGTACAATGGATGTGGAGACACAGGCATGATAACCACGTCGCGGCAATCACTTAAACATGAAAATGGCTTTACCCTCATGGAGGTGCTCATAGCCACCGCCATAACAGGCATAGCCCTCGGCGTGATCATCTCTATCATCAGCCAGGGGCACAAGGAATTTTTTCGAGGCATTCTGGCGGAAGAGGCCGGAACCATCGCCAACCAATTGATTTTACAGCTATCCTCTCCTGACGAATGGAAGAACAGCAGTGGCTCGCTGGACACACATTCAAACTGGTCTTATGAAATAATCCCTCTGAATGAAATCACAGTACGTGATACGGTGCCAGGCATGGGAGAAAGGGAGATCAAAGTGAATGACCTCATGGCCGCAGACATCATTCTGAAGGCCCCACAGGAGGCAGGCCGTTTCAGTTTCTCGGCCTATTACCCCAAGACAGTGCGGCAGGAAACCGCAACATCCAGAGATTCCGGCAATACACAGGAAAAAGGCTCCAGAAAAAACAACCCATTTCCATCCTCAGGACCGACCTCTTTCCCATTTGGGAAATAAGATAAAAACGGTGGATGTTGGGCTGACCCTTTCACTTGACATTTTTCAGTGAATACCTTATAAAGTTAATTCACTCAAGCGCGGGCGGGTAGCTCAGCGGGAGAGCATCGGCCTTACAAGCCGAGGGTCACAGGTTCAATCCCTGTTCCGCCTACCAAATCGTTGTTTGTTGTCGTAATTATAGTCATTATTAGTAAAGTGCGGGGTCGTAGTTCAGCCGGTTAGAACGCTGGCCTGTCACGCCAGAAGTCGCGAGTTCGAGCCTCGTCGGCCCCGCCATTTCCTACTTTTTCCATAAAATCTTCAAAAAAACCTCTCGAAACAATGTTTTGTTGAAAAGCCGCCTGACCAGAGACTCAGGATTTCCTGTTCGAACGGTCTTCAAAACCCCATTTACATCCCGCATGCGAATGGCTATACGAGACAAAAGACTGCTCAATTGTGAAAAAGTCATGGAAGTACCCCTCAATTTCGAATGCTGAAACCCGCTACCGACACCCCTATGACATCCCCTGTAACCAGGGGATGACCGCCTGGTTTCGTAAAAACCACCGATACCATACCGGCTCCACCATAGCCACCTGACTTAGGCAGAGAAATCAGAGGCAGATACAGGTTTTTAATGTTGAAACTCGGCCACTCTGCAATCAAGGGCTGTGGTGCAGGGGAGTTCACGCTTCCACCCCATGGGTTAAATCCAAGGATACCACCACTTGCAGTTGTATAGAAGTGAGACGTGGCTGTATCACCTGTGAGACGATAATCCACCAGAATATGCACGTCGCAGAGCACCTGTTTCAGCACATCCAGATTGAGATTCAACCAGATGTCATCCCCTGGATTGAAGGCGGCGGCCCTGTCGCGATTGGCCTTAGCCAACACCAGAACAGGCTGCATATCGTTAAGAGAGCCGCTGGCATCAGTGAACAAAGATGTACCGTAATATACGAATCTTGCAATACCGTCCTCTCCAACCACAGCGAGGTCATATACGCCTGAAGGCAGGGCTGTGTTCAGAACCAACTGGCTGCTGCCGGCAGCATCCACACCTGCGTTGAGGACATCAGTGAAGCCCTGAGCGGTCCAGAGGCGATAATTCTGTTGAGTGTTTGGTAACAGCCTGGCAAAATCTACAGACAGAGTTACGAGTTCCTGACCCTGCTCCGGAAACGGCAGGACATAAAAACCATTTGCAGTTGCAAGCATCAACCCCGCAGACCATCTGTTGTTCACGCGCTGCCTTATGGGCAGCATGTCAAATATTTCACCGGGCAACTGCATAGAGGAGGTCTGAATGGGCACATTATCCGTGATCTCCACGGTGAAAAGCCTGTCTTCGGCCACGCCAAACCCAAAGGTCTTTTTACCTATCGCCAAAGTGCTCAATCTGCTTATCTGTCCATTCAGTTTCAGAGACATTCCGGACGACAAGGTGTCAGGCGAGGTAAGCGGGGCACCGGATGCCTGTCCCAATGTCCTCATGCCCGAAAAACGTATGGGATGCAACATGTAGTTGGTGTCTGTGATAATGCCTGCCGAAGAGATTGCAGAGGCATTGCGTGGGGCATAGCCCAGCTCGCCTGTACCTGTCACTACCGGCAGTTCCAGTGAACTGATATCCATGCCAATCACTTGACCCGCATCACTTACTCCATAAAGACCTGGCCCCACCTTCATCAGTGCCCTGGCAGGCTTATTTACATAACTCACCATGACCGGGGCTATTTTGGCATCACTTCCAGCCAGACGATAGAAAAAGATACCGGCGGTGGAGGAAACAGCCAGACCATTATAGAGCAAAACCGCATCGGTTATCTCGCCCGCAACGGTCAATGTGGAGACCAAACCCACTGATGCACCGGATACGGCCTGATATTGATAGATATCCAACGTACTCTGGGTCCTCTGGACCACAGCCAGATATGGTATCTGCGACATGACCTGCCTCTGAGTAACCCCCAAGGGCGCCAGTCCAAATTCTAAAAGCCTCGATGTATCTGAAGCGAGCTTGGCCTGCGCCTGTCTGCGTAACTCCAGTCTAATGGGATCATATGAAAATACCGTCAACAAATCCCTGGACTGCACTATACACTGGCCGCCGGGCATACACTTGACCACACCAGGCTGTATTCCATCCGGATTGGCGATAGCAGTGACAGCCGCACTTGGAGTCATGGCATACAGGGCATATTTCACTTGCGCAGCGGTGAGATGCAGCGGTCCGTGTGTCTGAGGCAAATAGTTAGCGACCTTGAGATCAAAATAGACAGGCCCAAGACTGTCCATGTCCTCCAGCGTGAAAAAACCCGTATCGGAAGTAAACGACCTGCTCGTTACAGCCTGTCCCTTGGAATCCTTGATAGCTATGGGAACACCAGTCAAGGGCTCGAAGGTCTGTCCATTCACCACAACGGCCTTGAGCTGGCTGGAGCCGCCGAATTGCTCCAGGGCCCCAAGACTCGGTTTGAAAAGATCTGGCAGCACCACCTGCCACGCGAAGTGATTCCCTCCCCAAATCATCAGGTCCTTCATAGCGACCTTCAGACGATTTGCGGCATGAATCTGCAGGGCGTAATTTCCAGTTTCAAGGCGTTCAAAAGAGACACTGCCCTGAGTATCGGTGTAGGCGCTTTTAACTATGCGGCCCGCTGCATTCAGGAGATCTACCTGCACGTTTGTAAGAGGCCGCTTTTGCAGGTCCACAACAGCCAACAGTATGCTGGCAGAGGTATTCACACCGCCTCCAGGTGCAATCGAGGAAACCAGAGTGGCGTTTGGGGCTGCATAGAAGGTAACTACCTCTCTGTAACCGGCCTTGAACGACAAACCTGACACTACCTGCGTCTCACGCCAGCCGCCGGCAATCTGCCACGAGATCTCCACCGACACTGTCTGGGGTGACAGGCCTTCTTGGGCCAAGACACCGTTGACATCCGTAACCTCTTGGAATATGACTCGATTCTGCGTATTCAAGATACGCACAGTCACATTGGAGACAGGAAGACCTGTAAAACCATTTAAAACCTGCACCTTGATACCGCTCTGAAGATCAACCCCGCCACCCCCTGAAGAACACGAAACATAAGAAGGCCGCAGCACCGTAGGCACGACAGGCAATGTCAATGTATAGACCGGCTTCTGCCCCAAACCCAAAGTAATGTCCAGAATCATACCCTGATAGCCGGAAGGCAGGGCCTTGATTCTGTATTTACCTGGTATGTCATGGCTGAAAGAGACCTTGCCAAGCCCGTCTGTCACTAAATCGAACACATAGCCGTCTCCAAGGCTTTCCACTTTGAACTTGGTGTTGGCGATGGGCATACCTGTGCCGTCATGAAGCACAATACCAGCACTCACCAAGGCCGAATTGTTGCCAGTGCCGTCCTGCAGCACCACACGCGTGGTATTTTGGGCGAAATAAAGACTATAACTGGCCACATTGTCGCTGGGAATAGTTATGGGCAGAAACTCCCTGACCTCCTGCCAGGTCAGATTGCCCGTAACCGCAGAGGCAGGCACTGTTGTAGAAAGACGAATACCGTATGCAGTGGATGCAGCAAGCCCCATGCCCTGATATCGTCCCGATGTATCTGTCACTCCTGATTGCACTACGGCGCCATTGGTGAGCATGTATATCTCCACAGCGACTCCTGAGACGGGCTGACCTGTGTATGGATTCAAAACATTTATGGCAAGACCCGGACAGGTCTGAGGGATGCTGCCACCGTTTACAGAAAGCAGCTCTTCCGTAACCAGCGGATTCAAAATCTGAGGCAACTGGACATAACGCACCACCTGCTGGCCTGCCGCCAGAGTCAAATCAAATGTGACGCCCTCGTAACCTGCCTTTGCGATGGACACTGTGTACTGCCCTGGATACAGGCCGCTTATTTCCACCTTGCCGAAGGAATTACTTACAAAATCCCCTACAACCGATTCCGCTTTGTAAAGTTTGACCATAGCGCCAGAAAACGCCTTTGCCGAATTGTCGGAAATAGAGATACTCAATCCGGCAGTAGAGCTCGAAGTGGTGGAAGAAGAGCTGTTCAGGCTGGATATCTGGGCATATTTTCCCAAAAACGAGAGAAGCACCGGCAAAACCTTGCCCTGTACAATCTGATTATAAGAAATGTCGATGTCCTGCCATGCCTGCCATGTTCCTCCATCAGGCCCTGGCTGACTTGGAGTGGCCACTCGCAGTGTATATGCCCTGCCATCAGACAACGGCGAAAGCATGGCCTTTCCAAGCCCATCCGTCACTTGAGAAACAGCCACTGTATCTAAAGACAAGACGCTGACCTCCAGATCGGAAGCAGGAATGAGGGCCAGGGCATCCCTGACCTCCAGGCGCAGACCCGTCTTCATCAGTGGATTAACCACCAGGTTCAGGGTTGTCTTGTCCTGTGACAGAGAAAACTGATCGATCTCCGAAAACAGTGAGTCTGTATAAGCCACCCAATAGAATTTGATGCCCTTTCTGACTCGGTCCACGTTGCAACAGCCGGTAATATCTGTCTGGCAGACATATGTGCCTCGCAGCTCCATGACTCGTGCATTCGCCACAGCCGTTCCGCTGCTGGACCCCTCACGCACACATAGCTTTAACTTACCGTATTCATAGACATCCGTACTGGGCGCAACCAAGGCCAAAATACGCATAGTGACAGTTACTGTCTGATCCTTCGGTATAGTCACTCGCTCCTGTGCAGGGTCATAGGTCTCCTTGGAGGCAGTGAGGTCATAGGTACCCTCATCAACGCCATCAAACACACAGACACCGTCATCACCAGTAAAACAGGACCCGAGGATATGCCCTGCCTGACCATAAGTCACAGCAGCGCCGGCTACAGGCATAAACGTAAGGCTCTCCAACACCTGCACTCGAATAGCCCCGAGCACACTTACAAGCACATCCTCGTTCACACCAAAAACCGTCCAGTCCGCAGCGCCGGCAAGTACCCCATTCAGAGCAACTGCAAAAAGGGCATGGATGCCGTCAGAAAAAGGCAGGGAGGCAGCGGGACCGGTAGCAAGCACCGGATTCGCTGGTGATGGCTCCACAATAGAAAATGGGTCCAGCCATGTGACGCTGGCACTCGATGATGCTGTGGCGGAGAGTTGTACAGGGCTTGTATTGTATCGCTTGTTCCGTTCAAGGGAGGTAACGGCAATGGAAACAGGAGCGTCAGCGAACACCGCCAGACCGCCGCCGGTTCGATAAAGGGCGAGGTCGGCAGCGCTCCTGTTGTCAGCTATGACAGGAAGCTGCACAATGCCGGAGGGCGGCCTTAACTTCCATTTGAAAAATATGCGCCCCAGTTCCTCCGCTCCATGAGTATTTATGGGCTGCTGAAAGGCAAAGGCCATTCTGACAGTCCTGAGATACGGCCTGTCCTGGTCATAAAGGGCATCTATAACAGACGCCATGTAAAAAAAAGTGGGCATTGCATTGGCAAGCGGGCCTCTGGAGAGCTTTACGCGATTGGCGGTCTCCAGGACAGGCTCTATATAACGAGTGTCCACCAGCACATCGAAGGAACCGGCCTGAAGCCTCTCACCCTTTATTATGATGGGTATGCCAGCCTCGTCCCCTGTGGCAGCAGCGGTTGGGGCAAGAAAGAAAAGATCCGTTCTCGCCTCTGCCTCCTGCACAAAACACAAGAGAAGCGCCAGAATAAAGCCTGACAGCACAGTGCCGAATCGCAACATATTCCACCTCTCCTTCAACAATAGATAATCGGAATGGCAGCAAAAATTTTTAACAAAAGGAGCGCAGCAACTGCATGTCATTTCGAAGAAGTAATAAATTCCCCTCCGGTGGAGGGGTGCCCGAAGGAGCGTAGCGACTGAGAAATCTTAAGATTCCTCGCTTCGCTCGGAATGACAGGACGTTGGTGCTTCGCTTCGCTCGGAATGACAGGACGTTGGTGCTTCGCTTCGCTCGGAATGACAGCGTGCCTTCAACAGAATGATGAATCATACGCCCGATTGCGTATAATACACAAAATCAGGCGCATGAGACACTCTTTTATCTCTTCATAGCAATAAGTTCATTTAGCATATCGTCTGTAGTGGTTATTACTCGAGAATTAGCCTGGAATGCCCTCTGTGTGGTGATAAGCCTGACGAACTCGGTACTCAAGTCCACAGTAGACTGCTCCAGGGCGTTTGCAGCGATGGAACCCAGACCGTTTGTGCGGGGCTGGCCGGTTATAGGCGCTCCGGAAGAAGTCGTTTCCACAAACAGATTTCCGCCCGCCTTGCCCAGATCCGTAGGACTGTTGAATCTTGCCAGAACAAGCTGGGCCAGAGAGATGATGCGGCCATTGGAGTAATGACCCGATATAATACCCTCTGTGTTGACGCTCAATGACTCCAGAAACCCAGGTCCGAAACCGTTCTGATCATAGAATGTGGTATTGGACCTGTTTGCGTATTGTGTTGTGGTAATGGCCTCGGTGTTCCATTTGGTAATGGTCGGCGGCGTGGTGGTCCTGTCCAGCGTTGCATTGGCACCGAAATTCAATTCCATTATCTGAGCCGAAACATCTTGATTGGTGGTTGGATCGATAGTGCCGGTAGGAGGCATGAAAAATGCCACTAATTGCGGATAATTATGATTGCCGTATGTGGCATTTTCCCATGTTCCGTTATTATAGCGCTGCACCAGGGTCGTTTTGTCACCAGGTGTGCCGTATATAGCGTCGATCTGCCCCTGAGGAGTAAAGGACATGCAGCCCTTCATCAACATACCTGCCTGCACTGTACCGGCAGCCGCACTCCTGTCGTCCTGTGGGTTGATGGTCACAAGAAACTCCCACTCCCTCTCATTGGCTGTTCGGTCAAAATAAACCGTGAGGTCATGGGTATTCCCCAGGCTGTCATAAACGGTAAGCGTGGTCTTGTACTCATAATGTATGTTCGGCGTAAGGGTGCCTGCTGCCTTACCTGAAGTGGATATCCAGTCATCCTCCAGAGTGGCGGCGCTAATGGGCGTTGACACACGGCTGTCCAGATTAACCGCAATGGTGCCCAGATTGGTGGCAACCGGCGGGGATGAATTGTCTATCTGAATACTCTGTATGGAACCCACCACCTCCTCACTGCCATCCGGCTGTGTCTCCATCTGCCAACCCTGCACACGTAAGCCAGCCGGATTCACTAAATATCCCTTCTGATCCACCGTAAACTGACCTGCCCGTGTGAAATACTTGCTGTTTTCTATCTTTGGATCAGTTACCTCAAAAAAACCATTGCCTGCGATGGCCAGATCAGTAGGAGAAGCAGTACTCTCAAAGGATCCCTGACTGAAAATAGACGACACATCGGACATGGCCGAACCTCGCCCTATCTGAGAACTGCCTCGTGCCGTATTGATGGTCTGTGACATGATGTCCTGAAAGGTGGTTCTAGCCCCTTTGAAACCAGTGGTATTGATATTGGCTATATTGTCACCCATGACCTGCATGGCATTGCCGAGATTGACCAGACCCGTTACTCCTGAATAAAGTGAACTTGTAAGTCCCATAATATCCTCCTATTATCTATTTGAATTTATTGTTTTCACCAAATACTGTCCACATCCGCAAGCGCCAGCATAAGCCCTTCTTGAAGCCCAAGGGTAGGTAGGCCATCCTTGGCATAGATGAGATTCGCCACAGTGCCCGTGGTCCAGGTGGTGACATCCACATTTTCTTTGTTCTCGTTTACGGCCTTTATACTCACTGAATACACACCGTCAGGCGCCTGCTCTCCTGTATCTGTCAGACCGTCCCACTGGAAATCGTGTGTGCCTTTGGTCAATACCCCCATCTCCAGTGTGCGCACCACATTCCCCTTTGCATCTTTTATTACAGCCACGGCATCTGCGGCATCCGCCGAAGCATCCATCTGGAATTGACGATATACACCACCCCTCAAATTCAGGAGACCGCCCTTGTAACGCACCTCGTGTCCGATATATGAAAGCGCGCTCAACTTGTTTCTTTCTTGATCAGCGGAAACCAACTTCTCCATGGCTTCATTGTTCTTCTGAAGCAGGTCCACCATATTGAACTGCGACATCTGCGTGGCCATCTCGGCGCTCTCCATGGGCTTGGTGGGATCCTGAAATTGAAGCTGTGTCAAAAACAATTTCATGAAATCGTCTCGGCTCAGAGACCCCCGCTCCTTGGGATCCACATACTTGGGTTGTGTGTCGGAACTGGTTGTACCACCTATCACATTGGTTATATTGGAAGTAACCATGATGTCTCTCCTTTGGAACATCTTCATATTATCAGATGCAGCCTGCCGTTTGTATTGGAACGGAATATGGGCACAGCCTGCCTCGTTTCCTCTTCAGTTATATTTTTTGCAGAAACCATGCCATGCCAGTCTCCATTGAAGGCTTCCCAACGCTCCTGATGAGTATTCTGATGAAACTCCTGATTTGGCGAGGCAAAATCAGCAAATCCGCCGGCTTCCACCCTTAACTGCGATACCTCCATACCTTTTTGAACCAACTGACCTCGTAACTGCTCCATATGGCCTTCCAACACGGTGCGCACATTCGCATGTTCAGCCACGAAATTCACGGAAAGCTGATTCCCGGAATCCAACAAGATATTCACTCTTACACGACCCAAATCCGGAGGGTCCAGATACAACACCACACGTCTGGGCAGTGTCTGACCCTGTTCCATACCCTTTGTAATGATATCTTCCATCTCTCTGGTAACGGCATGCACCGACACATTTCTTCGTATCACTAATGTTTCCCTGGACTCCATTCTCGAATCCCCGGTAATCTGCTGCAACTCTGGGGAATTATTCAAAGGCGTATTCTCCATGTTCTGTTCAGAAGGCCGTGCTATCTCATTTTCGATTACTCCAATCTGCAAGGAGGAAAGCGGCTCAACCTGACCCTCTGGAACATCCTTATTTTCTATGAAACCATGAGAAAAATCCTTGAGTGATTCTTTCAAGTCTGCAAAAACAACCTGTTTTGTCGCTCTGTGGGCAGATTTTTCCTGGTTGGCACCTGCAACAGGTATGGCCTGCAAATCACTCTGCAAAATGGCATCGCTGTCATTCACGTCAAGTGTATTCGCTGCACCGACGGTGTCTTGATTTACCGGCAGATCCAACGAACCGGTTGTTTTTATTTGACCGAAATCAACAAAGGCGTTCGTCCCAGGGGTTATCCCTGCATCAACCTTTACCTGCATCATGCACTCCAGAACCGAACGCAACTCCTTTGAGTCACCCCTCAGGCCAGCAGCACGAAAATCCTCCAATAAACCAAAAGGAAATAAATCCTGCGGCGCACCGGATTCACCGGCGGTCGCCGAACCCGGCGCACTCGTGCCTGCATCAACATTTACCTGCATCATACGCTCCAGAACCGAACGCAACTCCTTTGAATCACCCCTCAGGCCCGCAGCACGAAAATCCTCCAATAAACCAAAAGGAAATAAACCCTGCGGCGCACTCAAAGAAGATGAGGATTCCAACGGTGATGCAACCGATTCACCTACATCTGCCACACTCGTCTCACCACTGGAATCACCAGAAACCATGCCAGAAACCACAATGGATGGCTGAGCAGCAGCGTCCAGACCTGTAATCGCAAGGGCCTTTAGACCCAATGAATTGTCTTGAACGACTGTCTGACGCCCGTTTACAGAGGCGACCATATTCACTGTATGCAGCCCAGAAACCGGCACCATGTGGGAACTATCGCCTTGTGTCAACGACCCGGCAAAGGACATAAGCCAAATGGCCAGGGCAAGCTTTTGGGCCTCCTGCATGTCCATCGAGCCTGTCTGAGCATCAGTTGCGTCGGCGGGCTGCATCTCCGCAGCAGATGCAGCCTCCTTCACCATACCATTTAAAAGGGCCTTGCTTATTTGAACCCGCTGTAGAATCAACTGTAACTGCTGCAAATCACCCTGATTAACTGCCTGCGCCAACATCTGCTGCACATTCTGAGGCAACTGTTGCACCCAAACAGTAAGCTGCTGTAGCTGTCTTTCATCAGGCATCTGCTTCAACTTTTCATGACCTGATTCAGCAGCTATGCCGTTTATTATTGGGGCATCCTTCTGAGCAAACACATGGCCTGTCTTCACCGAATCCATATCTGATTGTTTTGAAGGAGGCTCGACCTTTAAGACGGCATTGGCTTTGGCCATGACATCCTTGAACCCATCGCTTCCGCTGGACAGACTGGCTTCCCCTGAAGAACCATAGGAATCAGACATAACCCCATGGCCTGCCAAAGACGGCCCATCCGTAAAAATAGGTAACGCATTCATCATATCTCTGCCTCCATGAATGGATAGTCATGCTTATCTCAGCAAAGCCTGTGCCATTATGAAGCCTGCCGGGGCATCATGTTACAAAAAGCCGCACTGCCTCATTGACAAGCCCCACTCTCTCTTATATAAAGTTTCCAAGTCGGGACGTGGCTCAGTCTGGTAGAGCACAGCGTTCGGGACGCTGGGGTCGGAGGTTCGAATCCTCTCGTCCCGACCATTTTTTCACCTTTTCTAAGGAGTAATCCTATGCTCATTCCCATAAAAAGGGCTTTGATCAGCGTAACGGATAAAAACGGCATAGACATACTGGCAAAAGAACTCTCAAAAATGGAAGTTGAAATAGTCTCCACAGACGGCACGGCCAAGGCCATTCGAGCTGCCGGGGTAGCGGTCAAGGACATATCCGAACTCACTGGTTTTCCAGAGATGATGGACGGCCGAGTCAAAACCCTGCATCCAAAGGTACACGGCGGAATACTGGCTGTAAGAGAAAATCCAGCACACATGGAGCAGATGAAGGCAAACGGCATATCACCCATCGACCTGGTGGTGGTAAATCTCTATGCCTTTGAAAAAACTGTTGCAAAGCCAGACGTTAGCCTTTCGAATGCCATCGAAAACATAGACATCGGAGGCCCCACGCTGTTACGCTCCTCTGCCAAAAACTTCCGCTATGTAACCGTAGTGGTGGACCCAGGCGATTACAGCCTGTTGCTGCAGGAGATGAAGACCAATAACGGCGCCACCACTATGGCAACTCGATTCAATCTGGCCCGAAAGGTTTTTGCCACAACCGCCGCTTACGACAAGGCCATAACGGCATATCTTGCCACCATCGACACCTCCAGCCAGGCAGAATTTGCCTGAGAGACATTGATTCCAACATCAGGAAGGCCTTTGAAAGGTTCCCCAAAGAACCTCTTGGCCTTTTTATTATTATGATTTATTTGGGGAAAAAGCCTTTTGTATGTGTTTCATTGGCATGTGATACCGAGACCTCCCTTTACAGCCTGTTACAAAAGGCTGTTGAACAAAAGGCAGGTCTTGCGGAGATTCGCATGGATTATCTTGCCGAACCCCACCGAATCGATCTAAAGGCTTTATGTAGTAACGCCCCTCTGCCACTCCTGTTCACCAACAGGGCCTCCTTCGAAGGAGGTCGTTTTCGCGGCAACGAAGAAGAACGAATAGCCCTTCTGGTGAGTGCTATTGAGGCCGGCGCCGCTGGTATAGATGTGGAACTCGCCACAGAACAGAACCTGCGCCGACTGGTGCAGAAAAAAGCAAGGGAGCATGGCTGCACGTACATAATATCCCATCATGACTTCACCTGTACGCCGAATCTGAACGTCCTTCACAAGCTGCTCGCAGAGATGGATATGACAGCCGCGGACATACTCAAACTGGTAACCACCGCTCTGAATGCAGATGATGTGAGACGACTTCTCTCGTTGTATAAGTGGTGGTCCAATAAGACCAAAGTGCCTGTCGAAACTGAGAGAGCCACTCAAAATCACCTTATAGCCTTCTGCATGGGAGAAAGGGGACGTATGAGCCGGCTTTGCGCCATGACCCTTGGCGCAGGATTCACCTATGCTGCCCTTGAATCAGGCCAGGAAACGGCTTCAGGCCAACTTTCCATTGAAGAGGTAAGGGGCTTTCTGCATTATTGGTAAAACAGCCTATTTTTTTCTCTTGTGTTTTTCTTAAAAACAGTTAAACAATATGCAATTTGCCTTTCGGCCTACTAAAAATTACAGAAACACATTGTTGCGTGTCCTAATATGGGGCTTCTGAAATGCGGCCCTACAGGGGTTTATAACCATTGAAAAAATATCCTTTTATTCTAATTCTGTTCGTCCTTTTGCATATCTCGGCGGCCGTCACACACGGCGAGGTCATCGACAGGGTCGTGGCGATAGTCAACGATGACATCATCACGCTCAGCGAACTGGAGGAAAGGGCTGCCCAAATATTGAAACAACTGTCTCGAGAACAGGCCAATGCCGCTGGGCTCGCCACTCAGAAAAACGAACTGCTGGCCCAGGTGCTGCCCCAGCTCATAGACGAACACCTGGCGCAGGAAGAGATCAAAAAACTCCACATTGAGGTTTCGGACCAGGAAGTCGATGATTACATCGAACGGTTCGCTCAGATGAACAATCTGTCCGTGTCTGCGCTCAAAAAACGCATGACAGCAGAGGGCCTCGACGAAAAACTCTATCGCGCCGAGATGCGCAAACAGATAGAAAGGCATAAATTGGTCAATTCTCAGGTACGCTCCAAGATCGTCATAACAGATGAAGAAGTGCTGACGTATTGGAAAGAAAACAATCCCAACGCATCGGCCGCTCAAGGCGCCTCCATTTACCTGCAACACATCTGCATACCTTACACACCGGAAACCAAACAAGAAGCCAGAATCGATGCAGAAACGGCATGGAATGAACTCAAAAAGGGCAAACCATTTGAAGAGGTCGCCAAAGTCTGGTCAATGGTGCCATCCAAAACAGACGGCGGCAATCTGGGGGCATTTACAGAAAAAGACCTGGCACCCTTTATCAAAGCCGCCGTTTCTGAATTAAAGCCAGGGGAATACAGTAAAGTAACCGATACCCCGGCAGGATTTCAGATATTCCGCATCAAACCCATAAAATCTACTGAAAAAGTCGAGGCCGACTCGGCTGACATTCCAAAAGAACAGATCAAGGAAGTGCTGTTTCGCCAAAAGCTCAATAAACGGTTTGAAGACTGGATGCGTGAACTACGGTCCAAGGCTACTATTCGAATACTTTTATAGGAAAACAGTTTAATGGACGAACTTTCTCTCGGTAAATATTTACGCCTAGGCCGTGAAAAGATGGAACTGACCATTGAAGCGGTATCTCTTCATACCAATATCTCAAAAAAAATGCTGGAGGCCATGGAAAACGACTCCTGGCAGGAGTTTCCTTCGGAGATATTCCTGAAAAATTACCTCAAAAAATATACGGAATTCGTGGGACTCGACTATAACGAAGCACACCTTATCTATCTTGAACAAATCAAAAACAGTTTCCTCCTTCGAAATACATTTGGATATGGCACCAAATGGTTTACACGGCCATCTGTGTTTCAAATAAGACCTATAACAACCGTTCTGATGGCCGTACTGCTCATACTGGGCGCATACTATCTCTGGATGCTGAAATAAAACCCATGGCCGATTCAATAGAACTGTCCGCCATCATCCTTGCCTCCGCAGACCTAGGCGAAAGCGACAAGATCATTACTTATTACACGCGAGAACATGGTAAGGAACGGGCAGTGGCCAAAGGTGCCAAACGGAGTCAAAAACGATTTCTGAACGCACTAGAACCCTTCACTCACCTTTCACTTCAACTTGCCCCGAACCGAAACAAAGGCCTTGCCCGCATAGAAAGCGTCGATGTCCGGCACAGTTTCAATGCCATCAGATTCAACACTCACCACTTCATGTTCGCGACCCTTGCCTGTGAACTGACAGATAAATGGACAAAAGAAGGCGACCAGTGCCCAAGAATATTTCATCTGCTGCTTTGGCTGTTACATAACCTGCATAACCATACAAACCGCATAGAACAACACGCGGCCTCAGCCCAAACAGCCATGACCTTTTTTCAGATCAAACTGTTACAGTTTGCCGGCTATGCCCTGGAATGGAACCGATGCAAAGTCTGTAACAGCCGCTTGAAAGGCGGTCGCCCCGTGCATGTCTCTGAACAAGGGATCCTGTGCCCGGCATGTTATACTGGTTCCGCTGATATCTGCGAGGCAAGTGCAGGTGCGGTAAAGGCCATTCAATATCTTCAGGAAAGAGAACCATGTGAAATACACCGGCTCGTACTCTCGCAGGCATTGTGGGCAGAGGTCTGGACCATTTTGGAACGCCTGCATAAAAGACATATCAGCCGACTCTCTTCTGCTCGAATACACACATACGACATCCTGAGAACACAAACAGCGGTATTTGTGAATATGCCGCAACAATTCCCCAATGCCGCTGTAACAGGAAACAGGGCGGCATAATCGCCATATCCCCATGTAATTTTAGGCCGTTTCGGCCAGCTCCTTGAGCCTCTGCACTCGTTCTGCAATGGGTGGATGGGTGCTGAACAACCCGGCTATACCCCCACCACTCAGTGGATTGACTATATACATCTGGGCTGTAGCAGGGTTCACATCCATAGGAAGCTGTCTGTTCCAGGACTCCAGTCTCTGAAGTGCTCCAGCTAAGGCCAAGGGCCTTCCACAGATATGGGCGCCTGTCTCGTCGGCCAGAAACTCCCTGCTTCGAGAGATAGCCATCTGAATGAGCATGGCAGCGATGGGCGCAACTATCATCATCACCACTGCCCCTATCATACCGCCTATTCCACCGCTGTCATCGTCATCCGAGGAACGGCCAAGACCGCCGAACATCATGGCCCACTGCGCCATATTCGCAAGGTAGCTGATGGCGCCTGCTATCATAGCAGCTACGGAGCTGATGAGGATATCCCGATTTTTGATGTGTCCCAGCTCATGGGCTATGACTCCTTCCAGCTCCTCACGAGAAAGCAGCCGCATGATCCCGGCTGTCACCGCCACGGCGGCGTGTGCCGGATTTCTGCCTGTGGCAAAGGCATTTGGTGTCTCTTCGGGTATGATGTAAACTCGAGGCTTGGGAAGACCGGCCCTCAGCGCAAGGCTATTCACAATGGCATGGAGCTCAGGGGCCTCTGCCTCTGAAACAGGCTGAGCGCCGCTCATGGCCAGGGCGATCTTGTCGCTGAACCAATAGGCGGCCAGATTCATAACACCTGCCATCACCAGCGCTATGGTCATACCGCTTCTGCCTCCAACGGCCTGCCCCACTATCAGAAACAAGACTGTCATGGCAGTGAGTAAAAAAGTGGTTTTAATGGTATTGAGCATAATTCACCTCTTATGCACTATTTTGAAAGACAAGGACACTACAAAATCTCAGCGTTCAAATTATGTGTATTTTTTATAGGATTGCAAGTGAATATACGTCTCAACCTAGGGCTCCTCGAACACTTCAAGAACTGACCTGACCTCAAAATCAACCATTCTGCATCATTCTGGTGGCCGTCTCCACATCCGACTTGCTGCCGATGAACAAAGGCACTCGTTCATGCAGGGTCTTGGCCTGAATCTCAAGGATTCGCATGTTGCCGTCCGTTGCAGCGCCTCCGGCCTGCTCTGCAAGAAATGCCAATGGAAAGGCCTCACACAGGATTCGAAGCTTACCCCGAGGCTTTGCCGGGTCTTTTTTATCGGCAGGATACATGAAGATGCCGCCTTCCAGGAGGTTCCTGTGAAAATCAGCCACCAGGGCGCCGATATAGCGGGCTCGATAGGGTTTACCCCTTTCGTTCTGATTTGACTTGAACAGAGCCACTGTTTTTTTTGTTCTGTCGTCCCAATACATCTCATTGGCCTCGTTGACTGAATAGGTCTTGCCTCTTTCAGGCATGACTATGTTAGGATGAGACAGCAAGAACTCTCCCACCGAAGGATCCAGCGTAAACCCGAAAACCCCATTGCCTGTGGAATAGACCAGCATGGTGCTGGGGCCATAGAGAAAATAACCCGCAGCCACCTGCTCCAGGCCGACTCTCAGAAAATCGGAAAGCCCCACAGTATCGCCGTCACTGACCTTGCGATAGATGGAAAAGATAGTGCCGATATTCACATTCACATCTATATTGGCCGATCCATCCAAGGGGTCAAAGACCAGCAAATAATTGCCTCGCGGCATCTCCTCCGGCACCTCGATGATATCCGCATTTTCCTCTGAGGCCATAGCACACAGGACACCACACCGCTGCATACGGTATATGAGCACACGATTGGCGAAGTCATCCAGCTTTCTCACCTGCTCACCCTGCACATTGATATCGCCGGTCAAACCCAAAATATCCACAAGGCCTGCCTTCTTGACCTCTCGAGCAATAATCTTCGCTGAAAATATCAATTCCGTCAGCAGTCTCGTGAACTGGCCGGTCGCAGCCGGTGACTCTCGCTGACTCAACAAAAGATGCTCCATGACACTTATTCCTATACCTTCCATCTCGCCTCCTTGAACCTTATATTAAAAGATGTTTTATCGAATCATCACAAAAAATGTCAAGGGATTTCTTCATCTAAATGCCTCAAAGCAAATCCTCCTTGACTTTATCGCATTCCAGGTTTAATAATTTCAACATGCTATAATTGGAGGTCATTCAGCATGAAAACGAAAATATTCACTAAAGTTATATCATTTTTCACACTCTGCACCATTTCGTGTTCCGTATGGTCATGCGCACAACCCACACAGTCCAACTATGAAGGAGCGACTGTAGGAGCAGGTGTCGGCGCTGTTGCAGGTGCTCTTCTGGACAAAAGAAATCCCTGGCGCGGGGCAGTGGTAGGCGGGGCGTTAGGCGCTGTTGCAGGCGGTTCTCTTGCAGAGATCTCCAAGCGCGCTTCCTACGAAGCAAGGTCATCCAATCGTCCTGTTTATTATGAAAGACAAATGGAAGGCGGCGGATGGCAGCGCATAGAGGCCCAACCGCAACCCCAATACGGCCGAAACGGCAATCGCTGTGTATTGGTCAAAACCTTTGAAAACGGCCGTGTAGTGGATGAACACCTTTCCTGCGATTGAGTTGGAATTAAAATTTCAAGTTTTTGAGGCTGTCCTTCAATTGTGTTTATGTTTTAACAATTGTATTTCGACTTTTAGTCTTCTTGAACAAGACCGAAGAATAATATCAGCAGATCAGGTCGTTTCCTTTCAAAAAGAGAATCTCACCTGTCGGTTGTTTGTAACATAGACAAACGTTTTTAATCATAAGGGTCTATTCGCAAGATCGACTCTTTTTTTATGCTTACAGCTCAGGAGAATATCACTTGTTGACTGCAATCCGTGGATTCAAAGACATACTACCACAAAACAGCCTGTTGTGGGCTGCAATCGAGACATTTGCACGGCTGACATTTCGCTCCTTCGGTTTTCAGGAGATGCGCACTCCTGTCCTTGAAAAGACCGAGGTCTTCACTCGTGGTATCGGAGAACACACAGATATAGTCGAAAAGGAGATGTACACCTTTGCTGATCGAAACGGAGACTCCCTGAGTCTGCGTCCAGAGGCAACCGCGGGCATTCTAAGGGCCGTACTGGAACACAATCTGCACAAGGAGATGGGGCAGATTCGCATCTTCACAATAGGCCCTATGTTCCGGCATGAAAGGCCGCAAAAGGGCAGGCTGAGGCAGTTTCATCAGATCGATGTGGAACTACTGGGTTCCACCTCTCCCCTTGCAGACTTCGAGGTCATCTGGCTGGCCTGGTATATCGTCTCCGGCTTTTACGCAAAGATATCCCCATCTGGGATGGAACCAAATCTCCGCCTGGAGATCAACTCCCTGGGCTGCCCTTCATGCAGACCCCTCCACAGGGAAGACCTGCTCATTTTTCTGGAGAACAGGCGAGAACAACTCTGCCCTGACTGTCAGCGCAGAAGCCTGTCAAATCCGTTACGGGTCTTTGACTGCAAGCTCGAACAGTGCAAAAACGCCCTGAAGGGCGCTCCACTTTTACGCAATTATATCTGCCCTGACTGTGTGGAACACCTAAAACTGGTTCAGGATTCCTTACATGCGGTAAACATTCCGTTTGTAATCAATCCCATGCTTGTAAGGGGGCTGGACTACTATAACCGCACCACCTTCGAGCTCATATCAAACGAACTGGGGGCTCAGGGCACTGTTGCTGCAGGAGGCCGGTATGACGGCCTTGCAGAGCAGATGGCAGGACCTCACCTGCCTGGTGTGGGCATGGCCATCGGCTGTGAAAGGCTGCTCTTGTTGGCCGAGCAGTGGTCAGATCAGCATCCTGTATATACCACAGATATCTTTGTGGCGGCCATGGGAGAAAAAGCCATACAGACAACCCTGCCCTGGATAAAGGAGCTCAGAAAAAACGGCGTAAGCGTGCTCATGCCCTATGAATCCAAGAGGTTGAAGGCGCTTTTGAAGACCGCCGACCGACACAATGCAGCATATGTCCTGATTTTGGGGGAAAATGAGCTTCAAAATCGCAAGGCCGTGCTCAAGGACCTTCGCTCTCACACACAGACGGAAATCGCCTTTGAAACGCTTTTGCCCGACATCTTGAATACGCTGAAAAATTCAAAAAAGGACCTTCAATAACGCATGGAAACCATAAAAGGAATGAAACGGAAACACAATTGTGCGAGCCTTACGGCCGAGACCATCGGCCAGAAAGTGGTGCTCATGGGATGGGTGCTGAGAAGACGAGACCACGGAGGACTCATCTTCATAGACCTGCGAGACAGATATGGCATAACCCAACTGGTCTTCGAACCCGAGACCGCGCCGAATGTGCATAAAAAAGCCCATGCTTTGAGAAGCGAGTATGTCATAGCCGTACGAGGCGAGGTGCGCAGAAGACCGGAAGGCATGGAAAATCCAAAACTCAAGACCGGTATGATAGAGGTCCTGTGCACTGATCTGCGCATTCTCAACACATCCCGCACTCCGGTCTTTCCTCTCGATGAAGAGATAGACGTGGCCGAGACCAACAGACTGCGTTACCGTTATCTGGACCTCAGAAGACCCCAGATGGTGGCCAATCTCACTTTGCGACACAAGGTCTGCCAGGCCATACGGGCATATCTGAATGCACGGGATTTTCTGGAGATTGAAACCCCCATGCTCACTCGCAGCACGCCCGAGGGCGCCAGGGATTATCTGGTACCAAGTCGTGTAAACCCAGGCTGCTTCTATGCACTTCCTCAATCTCCCCAGCTTTACAAGCAAATACTTATGATCTCCGGCATGGAACGCTATTATCAGATCGTCAGGTGTTTTCGTGATGAAGACCTGCGGGCGGACAGACAGCCCGAGTTCACACAACTGGATATGGAGATGTCCTTTGTAGAAGAAGAGGATGTAATCGAGCTCATCGAAGGGCTGATTAGCCATATCTTTCAAAATGAACTTGACAAGACCGTCTCAACGCCGTTTCCAAGGCTTACATATCAGGAGGCCATGGAACGCTTCGGCACGGACAGGCCAGACATGCGTTTCGGCATGGAACTGTGCGACCTCACCGAAATTGCCACCAATTGCAACTTCAGCGTGTTCAAGACCGCAGCCACATCTGGTGGCCGGGTCAAGGCCATAAACGCCAATACCATGGCGGATCTGAGTCGCAAAGAGATCGACGAGCTTACGGAATTTGCAGTGTCTTTGGGCGCAAAAGGTCTGGCCTGGGTTAAAATGAAGGAAGGTGGCTCATGGCAGTCGCCCATAGCCAAGTTCTTCACACAGGCAGAGATAAGCGCCATCAATCAAATATTAAATGCACAACCCAACGACATACTATTTTTTGGAGCGGATCAAACCGCCGTGGTGCACAAGGTGCTCGGCGAACTGCGGTTAGAACTGGCCAAACGAAGAAACCTCTTTGCCCAAGACGACCTCAAATTTCTGTGGGTGACGGACTTTCCTCTGCTGGAATTCGATACTGAAGCAGGCAGATATGTAGCCGTGCATCACCCCTTCACCTCGCCCAAGGAAGAGGACATACCGCTTTTGGACACAGACCCTGCTCGGGTAAGGGCAAGGGCATACGACCTGGTATTGAATGGCATAGAGGTGGGCGGAGGCAGCATTCGTATTCACCTACCTCAGCTGCAAAAGCGGCTCTTTGAGCTTCTGGCCATTTCACCAGAAGAGGCCCAAGAAAAATTCGGTTTTCTCATCGATGCCCTAGAATTCGGCGCCCCTCCTCACGGCGGAATAGCCTTCGGCCTAGACAGGCTGGTGATGCTTATGTCAGGCAGCAGCACCATTCGAGATGTCATAGCCTTTCCAAAGACACAAAAGGCCCAGTGCCTGCTCACAAATGCGCCATCTCAAGTCAGCCACACGCAACTGGCCGAGCTGTATATCAAGCCGGGCTGGATATAAAAAGGAGAAAGATATGGCTCAGTGGAACCCTCACAAAAAACTATTGGATGCCACACCCAATCGTCAGATATACAAACTGCATGACCCACAGGAACCCGATCTTCTGCGAGAGATCTTTCCATACACCGAGGTCTGCAAAACACCCTTCGACCACGTACACATCATGCCTGAACCATGTGATGAGATGCTCATCACAGACACTACATTTCGCGACGGCCAGCAGGCCCGGCCTCCTTACACGGTACAGCAGATCAGCACCATCTTTGATTTTCTACACCGTCTGAGCGGTCCCAAGGGCATAATCCGTCAGACGGAATTCTTTCTTTATACACAAAAGGACAAGGAAGCGATCTGGGTGTGCAGGGAAAAAGGCTATAAATTCCCGGAAATAACCGGCTGGATTCGAGCCAATAAGGCCGATCTTCAACTGGTAAAGGAGATGGGGCTGCGGGAAACAGGTATTCTCACCTCTATATCCGATTATCACATCTTTCTGAAGCTCAAAAAGACTCGGGCAAAGGCCCTGGAGGACTATCTCACCATTGTAAAGGCATGCCTGGAAGAGGACATCACGCCCCGTTGTCACTTCGAGGATATCACCAGAGCCGACATTTACGGCTTCTGCGTGCCATTTGCCATAGAGCTCATGAAATTACGAGAGGAAAGCGACATCGACATCAAGATTCGACTCTGCGATACGCTGGGCTATGGCGTCCCATATCCTGGTGCCGCCCCTCCCAGAAGTGTTGGCAGAATAGTGCATACAATGATACATGATGCCGGAGTGCCGAGTCATCTACTGGAATGGCACGGTCACAACGATTTTCACAAGGCCTTGATCAATGCCTCCACCGCCTGGCTTTATGGTTGTGGGGCCGTAAACGGCACACTGCTGGGCTTTGGAGAACGCACAGGCAATACACCTATAGAGGCATTGCTCATTGAACGCATATCGTTAAGAGGTGCACAGGAAGGCATCGACACTCGAGCCATCACGGAAATGGCCGAATACTTCGAAAGGGAACTGCACGTACACATTCCACGCAACTACCCCATAATAGGAGCTGACTCCACTGCTACCTCCGCTGGTATTCACGCAGACGGACTGCTCAAAAATGAAGAGATTTACAACGTCTTCGACACAGATCACATACTCGGACGCCCCATTGCCGTCATCGTATCCGATAAATCCGGAACCGCCGGCATCGCTCACTGGGTAAATACCAAACTAAAACTAAAAGGCGAAAAGGCAATCGACAAAAAACACCCAGGAATCGGCAAGATCTATAAAAAGGTCATGCAGGAATATGAAAACGGCCGCATAACCTCCATGTCTGACGACGAAATAGAGCTGTTGGCCAGAAAATACCTGCCCGAATTCTTTCCATCTGGCTTTGCCAAACTGGAGAGCAAGGCCAAAGAACTGGCTCTGCACCTGGCAGAGGACCTTGTGGAGCAATCTGTTATTCGCTCCATGGATCCTGCTCAAATCGAACCAATACTCACAAAGACTCTGGAAGAAAATCCCTTCATTCAGTTCTTGTATGTGGTAAATACAGAAGGGAAAAAGATTACTCGAAACATCACTCACCTCAAGTACAAGGCACAATATGCAACCCACCTTCTAAATGAGGATTTCTCCGATCGTTCGTGGTTCATAGAACCTATGCAGGACGGCAAGTGTCACGTCTCACCTTTTTATACATCAAAGGTCACAGGCGCCCTGTGCATAACCGTGTCTGCACCCATTATAAATGATTCTGATGAGATCATAGGTATATTGGGCATAGACATTCGATTTGAAGACCTTGCAAAAATGGAACAGGAGGAATCCTCTGACAAATAACAAAACAATGAATGAACATTCCGAGCGTAACACTTTACCTGTCATTCCGAGCAAAGCGAAGAATCTTAAGATTTCTCAGTCGCTGCGCTCCTTCGAAATGACAGGCAGTTCTTTTTTGGAATTAAGAAATGAAAAGAAATCTTAGAAACCTTGTAAAGGCGGGTTCTAAACCCGCCCTTACAGCTCGTTTTCATCCTCACTCAGAGACAGACGCCATCTTTAAGACATGGAGACATACTCAAAAACACAAAGATATCACCTCCATAGCCCTTATCTTTCCCAATACCTATGCAGTAGGAATGTCAAATCTTGGTTTTCAAACCCTTTATGGCATTTTGAACGCTCAACCAAACATCGTAGCTGAAAGATTTTTTTACAATGAGGATAGAAACTGGAAATCAGAAGAAAGCGGCACTTCCCTCAAGGAATTTAAGATTCTTCTGTTTTCCGTTAGTTTCGAGGCCGATTATCTAAACATCATTCGCGCCATAGGGGCCTGCGGTCTTTCTCCTATGGCTACCGAGAGAGAAAATGAAAAGGGCCCCCTTGTGTTGGCTGGCGGAGTAGCCACCTTCATCAATCCAGAACCCATTGCGCCATTCATAGATGCATTCCTGCTGGGAGAATTCGAGGCAATAGCCCCTGATTTTCTACCAATTCTACAAGAACTCTCACAAATACAGACCACCAGAAAGACTCGGCTTGGTCTGCTGGCCCGACACTGTAATTGTGTCTATATTCCCAGCCGTTTTCCGCAGGCAGTACCACCGGCTCGGCTGCTACAACCCCTTGAAACAGCGCCTCACACACAGATTCTCTCCAAGAATGCGGCCTTCCCCAACATGTTTTTAGTGGAATTGGCCAGAGGGTGCGGCAGGGGGTGCCGTTTCTGCGCAGCCGGATTCATATACCGGCCTGTCCGGCCATGGCCTCAGGAAGCGCTGCTTTCCGCTTTGAATCGTCTGCAAGGAACCGACAGAATCGGACTAGTGGGGCTGGAGTTTCTGCGAAGGAAAGACATGCATTCTATCTGCGAAACCCTGTTAAATCGAGGAATGCGCCTTGCCTTCTCCTCCATGCGCATAGACAGCCTCACCGACGCCTTCATAGAGGTACTTGTAAAATCTCACATAGCCACAGCCACTGTAGCGCCGGAGGCTGGCTCGGAACGCATGCGAGCCATCATAAACAAAAATCTGACGGAAGAGGTCATTCTCTCCGGCATCGAACGACTGGCCGCAGCCGGCATTCTCAATTTCAAACTGTATTTCATGTACGGTCTGCCCTTTGAAACACCTGAAGATATGGAGGCCTTGGTCAATCTCATAAAACACGTAAAGGAAATCATAACTCCCATTGGAAAAAGACAAAAACACCTGGGGAATATCACTGTATCAGCCGGCACCTTTGTACCAAAGGCATGGACTCCGTTTCAATGGGCAAGTTTTGTAAATGAAAAGACTCACACAACTCACAGAAATATCCTCATAAAAGGCCTTTCTGTCATACCAAATGTAAAATTGCGGCTGGATTCCTGGCGTGCCGCAAGTATTCAGGCCATCTTGAGCAGAGGAGACCGAAGCCTTGCGCCTATTTTGCAAAAGATCGCATTAAATGCCACTCCATGGCGTAAGGCATTCAAAGACAACAAGATCGCCAATCCCATGGCCCCCACAGCCGAATCCTTTTTGCGCGAAAGGGACATCTACGAATCCATGCCCTGGGAAACCGTGCAACACTCCATCAAAAAAGAATTTTTGATTCAAGAGTGGAAAAGGGCCAAAGAGGCAAAAAACAGCCTGTCTTGTATGCCCAATTGCAAAAGATGTGGAGTGTGTAAATAGATTATCCTGAAGAACAGGCCTTCTGCCCATTATTTTTTGTAATGATTCGTGTATAATGAAAGCATACTGGAGTGCAGCCTTCAGCACCAAAACAAGTCAGAGTCAAAACCCTTACTCCCTTCATACGAGGTGCAGCCATGAAACGCAGAAAACTTCCCATCGG
>CAYRSX010000031.1:0-5404 GCA_964427245.1 uncultured Desulfobulbaceae bacterium
GAACCTGCTGGCATATCTAAGGGGTTTTGTGATTTTCCAGGACCTGCTGTTCATGACCTCGTGATAGAGTTTCCATGCCTGTACAGCCGACTCCTCCGCTCGCCGGGCCGCCTGCTCTGCCTGGACAGCCCGCGCCTCCGCGCCTGCATAGCTTGTTTCAAAACGGCATACCAGCATTCGCGCTCGGCTGGCATGTTCTACCAGCTCAGCATGGTAACTATCTGTGACTGGCTCATTACAGAAAATGGGCTGATACAGACGACGCAGGTCCTGAATGCTCTCGATCTCCTGTTGTGACCAACCTCCTTTTATTAACCAGGAGTGCACCTGTGTTTCCATGGCATCAAAAAACCTGCGTTCTTTTTCAGCATATTGGCCACTTAGAACATCACAATCAGAAAAGTCAATACCCTCTATGCCTGCATCCTTTAATTGCATTATTATTTCAGACTGATAGGAGGCTAAATCACTTAGGCGATCTATACTCAACATCAGGTCGGCATGCATCATACCTTCTTTTATGCCAAGACACCATAATAGATAAAAGGCCAGATAGCTTTGCTCACTGGTAAGTGGTCTTTTGCCATAAAAGGCAAATGCACCAGAAATGTCGTTTGATTCATAAACCGGCAGATTCAGGGCCTTCAAAAAAAGCTGAACAGGCTGAGGGGCATGAGGTGCATGTATGATGAGTTGATTGGCCACATCAAAATACGGTGCCACTTTATAAGACCACCACTGATCCCAGGGATTGCGCCAAAGATAGATATGATATCCACCCATTTGAGCCTTTATGGCACCAATTCTTCCAGCTGTGCGACACTCCTGAAAAACAGGCCGACCCTTTGCAGCCTCAGCAAGTATTTTCCAATAGGATATGCCAAAGTCTTCGTTTACGGAAGGAAAGTAAGTATCGTAGATGATTCGTTCACTGATTACATCCTTCCAAACAGGCCAAACCTCTATCAGCTCCTTAAAATACACTTCAGTCAGATGGGGATGTCTTAATAGAAGTGCCTTTTCTTCGCCATGGTCCTGCTGCAAACCTGCCGGATTATCGCGAAAGAAAAATGCTAATTCATGTAATGGCTCCTGATAGCACCAATAACCGGCCTCTGAACGTCTAAACACCATAAACAAATAGGTGCTGCCTGCACGAAACAACGAATGAATAAAGATGGGGGGCTTCTGCATTTTCAAGGTCTTTTAATCACAATAGGTTAACATTTAGATGGGCCTGCATCTCCACCAGACCACATGCCACCGATGACATCGGGCAACTGGTCACTCGCAATATGGCGGAATCCACTCTACGACTCAGAAACTCAGTTCCATTCCTGTGGTCCAGCCGCACTCCACAGTTCAAAAAATACACGCCGGGTGCCAAGGAATTTTTCAAGGTAAATTTCACTGCTACCACTTCACCTATTTTGAAAAGCCTTGTATTGAACTGCAGTTGTCTGGAGTCAACACCATATATAGCCACACCTTCTCGAGTCTTGAGCATCATGGCAAATATGGGCCTATCCACCTCCTGATGAAAACGAACGCGATAGCACCAGCAAAACTGCGTACCAGACTCTACGATATTAATTCGTTGGCCATTTAGGTCCTCAAGCCAACAGGACTCAATATCAGCCTTGCCATTGCCATAAGTTATCTCACAAGTGGGCACAAGTGAGGAATCAAATAATGCTGATTTTGTAACAGCAGATGTACTCTGCGCAACTGAAGGTATGTGAGGATTTTTACGATCACCAAACAAATAACGTTCATATTCATCACAGACCTGTTTGGCCGGCCCCCATTGGCCTATTTGACCTTCTTTAATAAACAGGGCGTAATTACACAGTTTTTTTACTGTTTCCAGGTCATGGCTTACAAAGAGAAGGGTGGTACCCGCGGCACGAAAACCTTCGATACGCTGAAAGCACTTGCGCTGAAAAGCAGAATCCCCCACACTTAACGCCTCGTCCACGATCAAAATATCCGGCCGCACACAAGTGGCCACAGAAAATGCCAGTCTCACCTGCATTCCACTGGAATAGGTGCGCACCGGCTGGTCTATATAGTCGCCTATCGCGGCAAATGCCTCTATTTCAGGCATCAGCCGCGTGACCTCATTTTTAGAAATGCCCTTAAGCTGAGCCGCCATATAGACATTTTCACGACCAGTGAAATCCGAATGAAAACCCATTCCCAGCTCCAAAAGGGCCGAGACTCGGCCGCCCACCTCCATTGTGCCTGTGGTGGGCATTACCGTACCTGCGATGATCTTTAAAAGCGTGGATTTTCCGGCGCCGTTTACACCGATGATGCCCACGGCCTGGCCCGAAGCGACCTCAAAGCTGATGTCTTTGAGCACCCAGACCAGCTCGTGATGCCTGCCAAGGCCAAGCCACTCCAAAAACCGACCGGATTTTCGAAAATAACGTTTATAGGCCTTGCTGATATTTTTTATGCGGAGATAACCCATGAGCGGCTATTCTATTCATTAAACCCTCTTCAAATCCGCCTCAACCATGAGCTCCAGCAACCTCTGAAAGGTGGTTTCAGGCCGCCAGCCAAGCCTTTCTTTGGCCTTTTGAGGATTTCCCATCAAAAGCTCCACCTCACATGGCCTGAAAAACTCCTTGGAGACCTCTACAAGCACTCTTCCGGTCTTTTTGTCTATACCTTTCTCATCGAGTCCAGTGCCCTTCCAAAGGATCTCCATTCCAGCAGCGGCAAATGCGCACTGAATCCATTCCCGCACTGTATGCGTTTCACCTGTGGCGATCACATAATCGTCTGGCTCCTGCTGCTGCAGCATACGCCACATGGCATCCACATATTCCGGGGCATAGCCCCAATCCCGCCTGGAGTCCAGATTGCCCACGACCACCTTGTCTTGAATGCCTTTTTTGATACAGGCAATGGCATGAGTGAGTTTACGGGTTACAAACTCAAACCCGCGAAGGGGGGATTCATGATTGAAAAGTATGCCCGAGCATGCAAACATCCCATAGGATTCTCTGTAATTGACCGTAATCCAGTGGCCAAAGAGCTTGGCTACACCATAAGGGCTTCTTGGATGAAAGGGCGTCAATTCCGTCTGAGGTGTCTCTCGCACCTTTCCGAACATCTCAGAGGTGGATGCCTGATAGAAGCGAACCGTGGGATTGTAGGTGCGAAGGGCCTCCAAAAGCCGCAAAACCCCCAAGGCATCTATGTCTGCGGCAAGAATGGGCTGATCAAAAGAGACCTTAACAAAACTCTGAGCAGCCAGGTTATAAACCTCATAAGGTTTGATCTTCTCAATGGTGCGCAGAATGTTGGTGAGCTCCAACAGATCCATATAGACGATTTTGACATCGTTTTCGATCCCCAACTCTTTCAAACGCCAATTACTGGAATCGCCGCTTCGCCTGTCGGCTCCATAGACCTCATAACCCTTTTCCAGAAGAAGTTTGGCAAGATACGCCCCGTCCTGACCACGAATACCTGTTATCAATGCTGTTTTCATCATGAATCCCTTTTAATTTGTAATTTTATCTTTATACGAAAGTAAAACACTCAGCTATATCGATCAACCCGCTTTACAGTTCATCCACTATCTCACCGCTTAATTTCCAAAAGGCAAACATACCCATATAAAGCAAAATGGAGGCAAGAACAGCAGGGTATATGAGATTTTGCCAGGCCGGGAATCGACCATCGAGAAAGATGGAGTGCATAGCTCGAATGATGGGCCACATGGGGTTCCACTCCATAATGGCTGCCACGAAATCAGGCAAGGTCTTTGTGACATATACAATGGGAGTCAGCCAGAACCAGAACTGAAGCACTATACCCATGATCTGCTCTACATCTCGATAAAAGACATTAATGATGCCCAAAAGTATTCCCAATCCCACTGAAAACCCCACAAGTATCACCAATAAAGGGAAAAAAGCCAGTATTGCCATGTCCGGAAAATTACCACTCACAATCAAAAAGGCCACAAAAAGCCCCATCACTATGGCAAAATGAATGAAACTTGAAATAATGACAATGATGGGCAGGCAGAGCCGAGGAAAACTGATCTTTTTTATAAGATTGGCGTTTTGCACAAATATCCCTACAGAACGACTCAGAAGCTCACTGAAAAAATCCCAGGTCAGTACACCGGAACACAGATAGATGCTATAGGCGAACTTGGAGTCATGACCTGGTAAAGCTGGCTTCATGAGCTCCGCAAAGATTACAGTATAGATGAGAATCATGGCCAGGGGATGAAGAATGGTCCAGGCAAAGCCGAACTGCGTATTTCTGTAACGGGCGTGAAAGTCCCTTTTTACGTTTGCAAATATGAAATCGCGAAACGCCCAGACATCCTGCAACATGCGTAAGGAAAGCATATTTTTACAGGCCATCTCCTGTGGCTATTTGCTCCACTTCATAGGTCTTGAAGGCCTTTATGTGCGAATAGCTTTGAGCCAACAGGTCTTCCATCTCAGGAGAAAAGGTGTAACCCACTATAAATCCCTGCACAGACACTTGAAAATGTTTCTGTAACCTGGACAAAAGCGCATCAAACTGCTTGATGTCCTTTTTGCCGGGCTGAGCCTTGCATTCTCCCACTATCAAAATCTGCCGACCGTCCTTGACAGCCTCCATATAGATATTCACCTCATCAAATCTACCGGTGGAGTAGCGTATATTTTTACGCTCCACTACCTTTGGAATCGCTCCATAAACCCTTGGCACAAAACGCTTCATAAACGGCATGAGCTTATCTTCTATGCCATAACCCACGGCCATGGAAAGGCCACCCAGTTGCACCTTGATATCATTCTACCTCTCCAATCAACTTCTGTAAAGCCTCTTCCGTACGTTTTTGGGCCTCCGCAAGCTCCTCTACACGGGCCTCCGTGCGCTTCTGGGCCTCCGCAAGCTCGGCTACCACATCTTTAAGTTGAGCGAAATCCTGCTGAGTTACAGTATTTTTCAAATCTTCATACATTCGGCCAAGAATATTGGTGAGTATCTCGGCAGCACCCTGGTCCATTCTGGCTATCAGTTCTTGGTATATCTTAAAGGTATTCAACATAAGTGCCTCCTAATCCATAACATCAAAAATAACTTACACGTTCTGAAAGCACAAGCACAACAACTATGTAACAATAAAAATAAAATAATAAATTTTTTACAAAGAAGCAAAGCTACAAAGCAATCTACTTATTGCCTTAAGGATTGCCCTTCGCTTCACTCAAAATAACCTTGTCTGCACCGATAGAAAGCACATTCCAGCCCACCACCTGGCGTTTGGTTCGAGAAAACTCTATGCCGATCTGCACGATTTCATTTTTGCCGTTTCTGTATTTGGCTGCATAATCCTTTGCAATAAGCTGCTGAATGGCCTCGCCAGTGGGCTCTTCGCCTT
>CAYRSX010000032.1:0-13579 GCA_964427245.1 uncultured Desulfobulbaceae bacterium
CCCGCCATGGCACACAACAACAAACAGTAGCATTCCGCAGCAGCGTAGCGACTGCTGGTCATTGCGAAGAACCCTAGGTACGGGCACGGCATGCAGTGCCCCAACAAATCTTAAGGTTCCTCGCTGGGCTCGGAATGACAGGTAAAAGCGCTGCGCTCGGAATGAAAGGTAGTGGTGGGTTCGGAACCCGCCCCTACAAGCGCGCGCAATGACAGGTAAAAGCGCTACGCTTGGCATAACAACGCTACGCTCGCAATGGCACGAAAAAAAATGAGAACGGGCAGACAATTACCAATATACCGTGTTTAAGCACATTATCAGCGGTCGGGCACTGGCACATAGTACTGAGCGCTGCGCACTCTACCATTCTCCAACACCACCATGAGTGCATCGACTTCCGGCTGACTGAAACGACCGGCAAATGGCAGACCATGCCAAAATCTTTTGTGCACCTCGTAATAATGCCACTCCTCCTGACCCAGATGATTGGTGCGTGTAGCATTGGGCGGCCCCATCATGCGCAACACATCCTCCTGGCTCTGACCGGGCTCTATAAGAGAGGCGTCTATGGCCAGATGATGTCTGGGCGTGCCGGCACAGGATATAAGCACCAGACACAATAACATCAGGATAAGAAAAGAAACGGAGTTGGTCCTATAGCTATACGTAACATTCGGGCAAAATGCAACTGGCTGTAACAGCCTGATATTTTCCAGCATAATTTTGTATTACCACTCCTTGGGTTTGAAGTTGAAATCATTTTTGATGAGAATTTGGTCACCCGATTGTGCAAGTACCCACATACCATGTCTATATGAAAAACAAACTACCTCTTCTGGTATTACCATGGCAGCCATGGCACCATATAGCTTAAATTTTGCATATTCTGGATAATAAATTTTGAAAATCGCCAGACGGTCCATATGCTCTTTTACATCATCTATACCGGCATGACTCTTACACTCTATAGCCACTGCTACATCCTTATTGATTACCAGCAAATCTATTTCAAACACAAAATT
This sequence comes from uncultured Desulfobulbaceae bacterium, assembly GCA_964427245.1. Classification (GTDB taxonomy): domain Bacteria; phylum Desulfobacterota; class Dissulfuribacteria; order Dissulfuribacterales; family DYLC01; genus JAQVIJ01. The sequence goes on from CAYRSX010000032.1 coordinate 1,023, forward strand.
GCCCTGATCATCATATGCCGTCACATCTCGAATAACCCTATGAACTGGCAGGCCTTTTGCCTGAAACAATCGGACAGCAACGGGCTTTACCATCTCTTCCACAAATTCACCCAAACGATTTCCAAGACGGCCTATCTGCTGTCGTAACTCTTGAAAGCCCTTCTCAAGCTTTTAATCGGTTTCCTTCATCTGACGGTCCGTTTCCTGCATCTTACGGTCAGTTTCTTGAAATCTTCTCCCAAGCTCTCGAAAATCCTCTCTGGTTTCTCAAAATAGTTCAAGCACCTGTTCATATGTAAGGGACATGGTATCTACTCCTTTAATAATTAACCTATTCATTAAAAATCGGCATGTCAAGCCACATCATTAGATTCCTCGCTTCGCTCGGAATGACAGGTAGAGGGGGACGCTCATCAGCTGTCATTGCGAATCGAAGGCGAAGCAATCTACTTCTTTAAAGGCCTCCAATACCACCACTGCTATGGCTTTATCGCAATCATGACTGATGCTCAAGTGCCATCGCATATTCGACGCATTCTTCACTTGCTTTATAGCGCTATCAGAAAGGATCAGAAACGGCCTGCCCTTTTCATCCCTCTGAACATTTATATCCTGCCAGGAGATGGAGCCTATTCCCCAACCCAATGCCTTGGCACAGGCCTCCTTTGCAGCAAAAATCCCAGCCAACGAGGCATAAGGCCGACTTTTGGCCATGGCATAATTCAGCTCATTCGACAAGAAAATACGGCGCAGAAAACGAGTTCCCCAGCATTCGATCACTCGTTCGATGCGAGAAATAGAGACTATATCAACACCGATGCCTTCAATCACTGATCATTTTTCAAACAATTCGAAGAAGCGGAGGTACGGGCACGGCATGCCGTGCCCCAACAGTACGGTATTTGTCACAGAGGAACGCCGCTCTTCACAAGGGAGAGCATCTCCCGCACCGCCCGTTCCAGCCCTACCAAAACAGCCCTGGCTATCACAGCGTGGCCGATGCTTAACTCGTCTATGAAACTTATGGCCGCAATGCGCATCACATTGCGATAGTTCAGGCCATGACCAGCATGTACGCGCAACCCTGTTTCAGCCGCAAGCCGAGCTGCATCGAGAATACGGTCAAATTCCTCATTTTGTACCTGGGCGCTCGAGGCATCCGCATATCGGCCTGTATGTATCTCCACGCAATCGGCCTGCACAGCTGCGGCGGCCCGAATCTGCTCCTCCTCCGGATTTATAAAGAGGCTCACTGGAATTCCAGCCTCATGCAGGCGTAAAACAGCCCTCTGAACCATGTCCTGATGGGCCGTCACGTTCAAACCGCCCTCTGTGGTGAGCTCCTGGCGTTTTTCCGGAACAAGCGTCACTACATCGGGTTTAATTTCACATGCAATGGACACCATCTCCTCTGTGGCCGCCATCTCCAGATTCAGGCGAGTCTTTACAGTCTGACGCAGAATATTCACATCCCGATCCTGTATATGGCGACGATCCTCTCTCAGATGTACCACGATGCCGTCCGCACCCGCCAACTCCACCAGAGAGGCCGCTGTCACAGGATCAGGCTCGTGTCCTCCTCTGGCCTGTCGAATTGTTGCAACGTGATCCACATTTATACACAGGTCTGCCATTTTGTGTCCTCCGTTCAATATCTTTTTGAGCTTGAATTCCGTCTGCCGCATTTTTACAGCCGATGTTTCATCCTCATGGTCTTCACCTAAAATATGTGCAAGACCGTGTATAAGCAACTCCTCCATACGCTCATTCAGGGAAAGGCCGCTTTGTGCCGCCTCCTTTGCCGCAGTTTCCACTGAAATGACGATATCACCCAAAACTCCGGCCTGAAGAGATGCAAAGACATCGTTTGCCTGGGCAAAGGAGATGACATTAGTGGGCCATGGCCTGTTAAACCACCGCTCATTTATGGCCCTTATGCCCTCATCTGTGGTGAGCAATATGCTGAGCTGATGCTCGTGTCCGATGGCTCCTAAAACAAACCGGTTATCAGGTCTTTGTAAAAAAACAGGAATGCAGGCCACAAGCATTTGTGCCGCCCTTTCAAAGGCCAACCTATTGAAATTCTGCGCTCCAAATGCCTCGTCTGTGATGAAAACAGGCATGGAAATCAATCCCTTTGCTCACCACAAGATTTCTCGCTACGCTCGAAATGACAAGGTGGGGCAGGCCTATCTGTCTTGCGGTTACTATCCGCCTCTTCATAGGCCTGAATGATGCGGCTTACCAGCTTGTGCCGCACCACATCTTGTTTGGAAAAAAAGATGAATGCGATACCCTCAATGGCCTGAAGTATAGCCCTGGCCTCCACCAGGCCCGAGGCCTGACGCTCCGGCAGGTCTATCTGAGTGACATCGCCTGTTATCACTGCCTTGGAGTTGTAACCCAGACGGGTCAGAAACATTTTCATCTGCTCTGTAGTGGTGTTTTGGGCCTCGTCTAAAATAATAAATGCGTCATTCAGGGTACGACCCCTCATGAAGGCCAGCGGCGCAACTTCTATCACACGCTTTTCTATCAGGCTCAGGACACGTTCAAAAGGCAACATGTCATAAAGGGCATCATAAAGAGGCCGCAGGTAGGGATTCACCTTTTCTGCCAGATCACCAGGCAAAAAACCCAATTTTTCACCGGCCTCCACAGCAGGCCGAGTAAGGATAATACGCTTTACGCGATCCTTCAAAAGGGCTGAGACCGCCATAGCCATGGCCAGATAGGTCTTGCCTGTACCGGCAGGACCTATGCCAAAGACGATGTCGTTTTCATGAATGGCCTCTATGTATTGCGTCTGATTCAGGGTTTTAGGCGCTATAAACCGCTTGCCTGAAACAACTAAGGCCTTTTCGTTGAAGGTCTTGCGCAAATTCGCGTTTTTGTCCTCCTTAACCAACTGAATGGCATGTTCCACATCACTTTTGGCCAGAATACGGCCATCCTCCACCAACTCGTACAGCCCGCGTATAGTCTTGTCCGAAAGCTGCACATCCACAGGTGCGCCCACTATGGTGAGCTCGTTGCCCCTTGTGGTAATATTCACCTCAAATGCCTTTTCTATGGACTTGAGGTGCACGCCATGTTCACCACAAACCTGCGGGGCAAGGGTATTGTCGTGCAATACTATGACCGACTGCGTCAAACGGCTCGAGGCTGCTCTGACCATATATCAATCCTCAAAAATTTTAGAAGACAAGATTTCTCATCCGCTTGCATTTAACAGCCCATTGTTCTCAACCCTTCGGCATTCTTGACGGTATTTTTTCATGCCTTGGATAAACTGCGTGAACGCTCTGTGGCAGCGCGCACTGCATCCATGACCCCTGCACGAAATCCCCTGTTTTCCAGAGCATACAATCCTTCTATGGTGGTACCGCCTGGGCTGGTCACCATGGCCGTAAGCTCAGCGGGCGACCTGCCGGTTTCAAGACACATAAGAGCGGAGCCTAACACGGTCTGCACAGAAAGCATAGTTGCCACATCCCTTGAGAGCCCTTCCCGTACACCTGCATCTATCAAACCCTGTATAAAGGTGAATACATAGGCAGGGCCGCTTCCACTCAGGCCGGTCACAGCATTCAAAAGCTCCTCGGACAGCACAACCGCCTTGCCGATGGCATCAAAGATGGATTTGGCCGTGTCCAGGTCTTGGGATGAGGCATGTCTGCCGGCGCAAAGGGCGGATGCACCGGCCTGCACCAAGGCGGGTGTGTTGGGCATGACGCGCACCACTCGTGTTCCGTCCGGCAACAAGGATTCTATAAACTGCGTGGTAACGCCAGCGGCAATGGATATGAGCAGGTGTTTGGAAGTCAGAGATGGCCCTATATCAGTGAGCACATTCATCATCACTTGAGGTTTTACAGCCAGAATCAATACATTCGCCATACTCACCACAACCCTGTTTTCCTCAAAAAGCCCTATGCCCAGCCGCGCCTGCAGGTCCTTTCGCCTTTGCTCCGAGGGCTCTGATGCAACAATATCAGATGAAGTCAAAAGACCCTTGGCCAAAATCCCTTTTATGAGGGCATCGGCCATTTGGCCTGCGCCTATAAACCCGAGCCGTTCAATGTGCATTCTTTTCTCCTTTTCCCATCAGTTCATATACCTTGACCGGAGTGGTCTTACCTTTCACCAGGACCTCGCCTACCTCTCGCACAGTAAAGCCCATCAGCTTTGAAGCTGTATGACTGGAAACCAGTATGTGCGTGCCGTAAGTCTTATTCAGCCCTTCCAATCTGGAGGCCAAGTTCACGGTGTCGCCTATAACAGTATAATTTAAAAATTCCTCGCTGCCCAGATTGCCCAAGGTCACATCACCTGTGGCTATTCCTATGCCTATGTCCAGATGTTCCGTACCTTCGATACCTGAAGAACGAATCTCGTTAAGCACGTGCAGCATCTCCACGCCTGCCTCAACAGCCCTTTGCGCATGGTCTTCATACTCTATGGGTGCACCGAAAAAGGCCATGATGGCGTCCCCCATGAGTTTATCCAGCGTACCGCCATATTTAAATACCACCGGAATCATTTTACCGAAATAGTAATTCAAAAACGCCGCTGTCTTTTGCGGTCCCAATCGCTCAGAAATCGTAGTAAATCCTCGAATGTCTGTAAACAAAATCGTGAGTTCTTTCTTTACGCATTCAAGAGAGGGCTCCACTTGGCCGTTCACCAGTTTTGACACAAAGGCCGGCGCGACATATTTACCGAACATGTCTCCAACGAGGTGAACGGTCCTGCGCTCGAATATCTTTTTGATAAACAGGCTCGCAAGAAACTGGCTCAACACCCCAAAGGACATGGCGGCCGTATCTATGGTAAAAGACCATTTAGAAAATACAAAAAATGACATGGCATAAATACAGACAAGCAAAAGAAAAAACAATCCTGTTTCCTGCCAGACGGCCAAGCCCTGCATAAAAAATAGACTGGCAATCACTGACATCAAAAAGATTCCCGCCGCCACATAACCTCTTTCCATGGGTCGAATGAAATCCCTCTGAAGCATGGTCTCGATGGCGTTTGCATGACATGCAACACCCAGGTCCCGTGGTGTGTATATACCCTGCACATTCAAAGACAGGCCGGCAGGCAACACCATATCTCTACTGGAAGGCATGCGTGTAATGGGCGTATTGAAAAAGTCCTTGTCTGCCGTCAGACTGCTTCCAATCAGAACAATTGCGCCCCTGACTTGAGATGCATCGAAATCACCCATTACCACATTCATATAAGAAATGGTGGGAAACGCCTTATATGTACCTCGAAAATTTATGGCCAGCTCTGGATAAGGCAGCTCGATGGCCGCCGGAGGAACACCCATACTAAAACCATTGAGTTGCGAAAAATCCAGCTGATACTGAAGGTTATAATATGCTCGAATCACCTCCAGAGAAAAGGCCGGCACCAACTGAAGGGAACCATCTTCCAGGGGTCTGGCATGAAAAAAATGAACCCTCCTGAGCACATCGTCCATGTCAGGTGTAAGGTCTATGAAACCGTCACCTATCATGCCTTCCTGGAAAAGGGGCAGAGAGGCAATCTCTCCCACCCCTGGCGCTGTAGCCACGCGGGCCAGCACCACATTACCGGCAGTTGTGATGGCTTCGGCCAGAGCGACATCTTCCATAGAATCAGGGTCAGGCGCAGAGAGCAATATGTCCAGGGCGATAATCTCAGCACCTGCGTCTCTGAGACGGGTAATGGCCTGAGCCAGATGCATCCTGGACCAATGTCGCATTCTGTGAAGTCCTACAGCGCTCTTTTCATCCATGAGCACCAGTACTACCTTACCCGAAACAGGCCGCTCACCTCGCAAACGGAAATTCAGGTCGTAAAGCAGGTGGTCCATAGGTTTAAAGACGCCAAGTAAATACACGAAGACCATAACCATGGCCAACAAAACGGCCACAAACACCGAAAACCTGATTTGAAGTCTTTTAAGGTCTTTTACAGTATGCATTTCATGGCAGGACAATACTCGCAGCCATGGCAGTCTGAAGCAAGCCGTTACTCAAAGAATAGGCAGGTTCCCAATATTCGTTAAGCCGTTCAGACAACCAAAACGGAACCTGGCTACTTACACCTCCGATGGGTGAGGATACAATGACCACGACTCTGCATTTATGAAGCACATGATGTTCCCTGTCCGCCGTCTTTATATCTGAGGCATCTTTGTCGTTTATTACAAGGTTTGTACGGTACAACCCGCTGGACTGCTCCACATTCTTTACGATATAGTTCTGTCGTTTAACTCGCTGGACCCTCTCCTCTGCCCAGGCAAGGCCCGGCCCCACATCAAAAAAACTGAAAAACGGCAATCTATCGGGGTCTATGGCAGACATGATATCCATGGCTGAACGATTGGTGACCACATATCTCACCATACCACGCTCTACTAAGGCATTTCTGTCCACAGTATCCCTTGAATAAAGCACCTCACCGCTACGGCTGATCACCTTTGGAAACAGGGCGGGTGTCACTGCATTTCTCTGCTGCAATCCCCTGGCATTCAGCACCAGCCAGGTAGCATCCTCGCCAGACGAATCATCTATGGAAGCAACTGATGTATGCGCTGTCTCGCTCGACAGCCCTTGCGACTGCCCTGAAACAGTGTTCAAGACATGAACCGTAAGACCCTCCACACCATTGATTGGAGTATATTGAATTACCTCATAATATGGATTACCGCTCGATGTCACCCAGCGTTCTTCCTTGTTGCGATAGCGCAAAAATGCCTTTACCTTCATCAGAAAATTTCCGCGGCCCAGAGTCTTGAGGGTTTCGCGATCATCCACATGAATGCCGGCTGCAAGCCTTACGATATTGGAAGAAGCGGTTACACGAGCGGCTCCGATGGTCATGGGACGAGACCCGTTGTTTTCATTGAGATAGGCCCTGCCGATTCCATAGATCAGGCCTGCATCCCAGTCAATCCAGCCCCCATCATAACGTTCCTGATAGGGCAGAAACGGACCGGAACTGTCTGAAAAGGCCGAAACACCGCTGATCGACAGCACAACAAACGCCAGAAAACATGCTACAAAGCCATAAAATGGTCTATTCCACATGACGATCACCTCTCGCGGCCTGACTCCAACTGCACATATATTCCTGACGCAGGCTTTTTGACCTTATATTCGGTCACTATGGATTTTAATGCCTTGCGAATATCTTCATCGCTTTTGGCGGCCTTGAGTCTTTTGAGCTGTGCGTTAAACCAAATCCAGTCACGCTGTCCATCTCCCATAGCCAGCAACACCTTTGGATGGGCTGTAGGAGTCAGGGATTCTGCAGGATAAAAGAGTTCCTCATATAACTTTTCACCAGGTCTGAGCCCTGTAAACTTTATCGGAACATCCACATCCGGTACCAATCCATATAAACGAATCACCTGTTCCGCCAGATCGACAATCTTCACCGGCTCTCCCATATCCAGTACGAATATCTCGCCTCCATTGCCGAGAGAGGCGGCCTGCAACACCAACTGACAGGCCTCGTGAGTGGTCATGAAGAAACGCCGTATCTCCGGGTGAGTGACGGTTACAGGACCGCCTTTCTGTATCTGGCTTCTGAAAAGAGGTACGACAGAACCCGAAGATTCCAATACATTGCCGAACCGCGTGATAATGAAGGCGGTATCGGAGCGGTCATTGAGGTTCTGACAGTATATCTCGGCTACTCGCTTGGTGGCGCCCATGACATTGGTTGGTTTTACCGCCTTATCGGTAGAGATAAGGACAAACTTTTCCACACCGAATTCATGCGAGACATCCGCAATCATCTTAGTGCCGAATACATTGGTCTCGACTCCTGCCTTTGCATTCAACTCCACTATTGGAACATGCTTATAGGCAGCCGCATGGAAAACTATATTCGGCCTCTCCTCTTCAAAGAGTGCATGCATTCCATCCGACTCGCAGACATTACCCAACACAGCTCGAATGGGCAGATATGAAAGACGCTCCTTGAGCTGCATCTCTATCTGATAGAGCGCAAACTCGCTGGCCTCCAGCAGAATCAATTTGTTGGGAGAAAGCTCGGCTATCTGACGGCAGAGTTCTCCGCCGATGGAGCCGCCTGCCCCGCTTACCAGAACGGTTTTCCCCTCCAGTTCCTGTCTTACAAGGGGATCATCTATATGTACAGGCTTTCTGCCCAGGACATCTTCAGCGATCTGCACGGGTTCTATCTGAACATGGTCGGCATTTTTAAGCCGCATATTCCCTGTCATGATGGTCTCGAAGGATGGCATCATACGACATGGCACATCTATTAATTTACATATTGCGGCTATGCGCTTGACTGTACGCTGAGATGCGGATGGAATCGCCAAAAGCACCATCTCCACATCCAATCTCCTGGCGATGACAGGCAGCTCCCTTGTGCGGCCAAGGACCTTGACGCCAAGTATCTCCTTACCAAGCTTCAAACGATCGTCATCCACAAAACCAATGGGCTTATAGATATCCTGCTCCTTATGCAGCAGATCCCTCAGAAGCAGCTCTCCAGCCCTGCCGGCACCGACTATGATCGTCCTCATACCACGCTCCGGAGTCGAAAATCCCTCGGTATAAAACCGATAGAGGAGCCTGCCTCCAATCATAATGGATACCAGTAGCAAAAAATCTATCACAAATACGGAAACAGGTATGCTGAAATAATAAAACATGACCACAAATGAGACCACCACAGCCGAAAAAGCCGCTTCTATGATACGAATCAGGTCGGCAGGAGCTATGAAGCGGGCCACTATTCGATCGAGCCTGAAAGGAAAAACGGCGCTTATCTGACAGAACATCAGAAGAGGCAAGGCCACATAAGCGTTTTTGAGTTGAACACCGGGCACGCTGAAATTGTAAAAAAGATAAGTTGCTCCAAGCCATGCAATCATAACAGCCATTATATCATAAAAAAATATGACCGTTCTGACCCAGAGCCATCTGCGGTTCAATAGGAAAAAACGTAACCGCTTAAAAATCTGCCTCATGCAACACCCTCCACACCTGTCTCTATTTTTTATTCCAATCCTGCCGCCTTATACTTTTTATCTATTTTTATAAAAAAATACAAGTACCAAAGCGCCCATCCCGGCAGCCATATTCGCAGATTTGAATAATATATACTCAACATGCCGGAAATACCACTTAAAAGCATGGTAATGCAGCCTATTTGCAGCACATGTCTGTGGCCTCTGACACCAGCTTCGAGCTTGGCAAGACGCTGGTAATAATGACCGCAATGGGCGTGCCATATTCTTTCTGCCCTGAGAAGACGTTTAAACAATATAACAGTGGCGTCCATTACGAAAAAAGAAAAGACCAGCACAGGGAAAAACCATGGCCAAAGACCGATTCTCCAGCCGGTCATGCCCAATGCCCCTGCCAGAAAACCCAATGGAATGGACCCGGCATCGCCCATAAACATGCGGGCTGGCGGGACATTATAAAACAAAAAGGCAAGAGAGGCGAGGCTGACCACCCAATTCAGACATGCGAATTGCATATCGCCTGCAAGAAAAGCAGCGAGCCCATAAAAACCAAATCCAACACACGCCATACATCCAGCCAGGCCATCCGAACCATCCATAAAATTGAAGAGGTTGGTCATCCATGTGAGGGACAGGGCCATGACAAGCACAAGAAACCAAAAGGATTCCCCTGCAAAAAATGTATACACCCAGAAAAAAGATACAAAAAGATGCGTAACTAACCGAACCACCGGAGAAATACGAAAAAAATCATCCATAAAGGAGATAAAAATCAAGACTACGACACAAAAATAGACCGCAAACGAAAAATCTTGCTCGTGCATGGGAATGAAGGACCAGGAGATCAGAACCCCCAGCCAGATACACAACCCCCCGATACGCAGCACCGGCCTATCATGAAGGGAACGGTCGCAGGGTATATCCAGCAGGGCCCTGGGCAATCGTGACGCAACCGGTCCTAAAAGCAGTAAACAACCTGCAATGAGTGGCAGAAAAAAGGCAAGGGCAATGGCCGGAAGACAGGTCATCTCATTCTTTTTGCAAAAACCAGTGAGCAGTCTGTTTCAAGGCGTCCTGCACATCGAAAATAGGCCGCCAATGAAGCTCTTGCCGAATCTTTTCGCTGTTCACCTGAAGACAGGCAGTGGTACGCAAGACATATTCACTCCCAAAAGGGATATGTTCAGCCATGTGCCAGAAAAGGGCTGGAAGTCTTATTATTCGGCTGCGGCTTTGCATGCAGGAAATGAGATATGAAACCAACTCCGTAAAATCGAGATCATGGCCGTCTGACACAAAAAATGCCGAACGCAGAGGGGATTGCGCCCGTATCACATGCAAAAGGGCATTCACCAGATTGTGGACATATACCAGACTGCGCAACCCGCTCGTTTCAGGCACAATCACTGGAAGATTCCTTTTTAAAAGCCACAGCACCTTCAAAAGATTACCTTTCATTCCAGGACCATAGACCGCAGGAGGTCTCAGTATAACGAGCTCGATATCATTCCTTTGATTCGCCTCCAAAAGCACCTGTTCGGCCAAAAATTTGGACCTGGCATAGGGTGTCATGGGGTTAAAGGGGCTTCTCTCGGTCAGGAGTTCACGGGTCTGCTCTCCATGCACCTTGACCGTGCTCAGAAACACGAAGCGTCTGGCACCGAGCCGGCACACTTTCTCAAACAGTTTTTGAGTCTCAGTCACATTGATATGGTGCAGCAGGGCCTCGTCAACGCCTGAGGTGACACCGGAAAGATGCACCACAATATCTATGCCGGACAATCCGTTCAGCACATCCCATGCTGAATCATCCCTGTGCATCCAAGTAATATGGGTAGCGTTAAATGGCACATGGGCACCACTGCGAATCACCCCGGCCGTCTTTATGCCGTCTTGAACAAGCGTTTCGCACAGAATACTGCCGATAAAACCATTGGCCCCTGTAACAACTATCTTTTCCATATAGACAAACTCTGATAGTATCCAATAAAATTCAATATCTCACAAAATACCACATGAAAAAAACAAACCAAATACCCTATCTCGTATATGCAAATGAAAAGGGTCAGATATTCGATCTCCCCGGCCTTCGCATGGCAGGACGCAGCGGTAATATCTTTCATCCCATTCAGCCTTCCGACCTGATCCCTCTACCAGAAGGTAGTGAGTTATTCTTACTCCCCAATCGTCTGCCTGTGGGTTGGGATGATGAAAAGGACGAAATGGTAGTAGTGGACAGCATTCCCGGGCAATCCGGCGGCATTCAAGCGGTCGCAGCCTTTATAGCCCCTGCCCACACACAACTTGCAATAGCCGCATTTCAAAGAGAAAAAGACGACCTGCCTCCCCTGCCGCTCTTTGCATACACCGCTGTGGGCTGGTATGGAGACAGATTCTGGGTCCCGGCATTTAGAAGCGATGCCGATATTCGACAGGATGCCAGACATTTCGACATTCATACCATTCGCAGAAACACCACGCGAAGAATGAAAGAAGCGGCGTATAACCGTCTCATCCAGCATTTAGGCAGGTGCAGTCTGACCTATGGCTGTCCTGCTGCAAAAAATCTGTTTTTCAACCGATATGAAGCACCTCTTCCCACATCTCCTTCCTGCAACGCCAGGTGTGTGGGCTGTATCTCTCTTCAACCCCCAGATGGCCCCCCGGCAACACAGGAACGCATTTGTTTCGTTCCAACACCACAGGAAATAGCTGAGATAGCGATTCCTCACCTTCAACACGCTCCCAGGGCTATAGTCAGCTTTGGTCAAGGCTGCGAAGGAGAACCACTGCTACAAGCGGAGACTCTGCAAAAATCCATTCAGCTCATGCGCCAAACCACTGCCAGAGGCACCATAAACCTGAATACCAATGCAAGCAGACCCCATGCAGTAGAGTTACTTAGGGAAGCAGGGCTGGACAGTATGCGCATCAGCCTGAACAGCATAAGGGAAAATTATTATCATGCCTACTATCGACCGTCGCATTACTCACAACAGGATGTAATCGCCTCATGGAAGGTCATGAAGGAGGCAGGCGGCTTCGTATCCCTGAATTACTTCATATTTCCAGGGCTGACGGACGAACTGAAGGAGTTGGAAAGGCTGGAGACGGTAATAGCAGAAACAGGGCTGGATTTCATACAACTCAGAAATCATAACATAGATCCGGACTGGTATCTAAAAGAAATTCAATACACATCCACAGGGCACCGCCTCGGTGTAAAAAACATGATAAAAATCCTCAAAAAACGCTTTCCCAACCTGGGTTTCGGATACTTCAATCCATATCTTGAGACATCTAAAGGAAAATAAATAGATTGCTTCGCCTTCGGCTCGCAATGACAGTTGCGGAGCGACCCCGCTTTACCTGTCATGCCAAGCGTAGTTGTGCGACAGGCGAGACGTTTGCAATAGGCGAGACGCCTGTCCTACTTGTGGGTGCTGTTATCATTCCGAGCAATACGCTGTCATTCCGAGCGTAGCGAGGAATCTTAAGATTTGTTGGGGTACGGCATGCCGTGCCCGTACCTGCGCTTCATTTGTGGTTGAAC
>CAYRSX010000033.1:0-3919 GCA_964427245.1 uncultured Desulfobulbaceae bacterium
TCCTTATTGGTATTCTAATATAAATGGCTATGGATATCTTATGTCTGTGGTGCAGCACCCTTATGGTGAATCAGATGAGGATAAGTTTTTAACTCCGTCTGACAAAAGAGGATATACAGGCTATATAGGACCATTTCCTGCACTTAAGTAATATGATGATAATTATATAGATATAACATGCAGGGGCATTTATGCCTCTGCATGTATTTTTGTGTATCATTTTATAAGCACCATTCCTTTTAATAATTAGGAGACATTCTTATGAATACAATCAATGTGTTAATCCTTTCGTTTCTATTGGTTTTAGTGTCTCCAGTCTTTGCCTTTCAGCGGATGGTTTTATCATCAAATCCAGATGTATTTGTTTCTGCATTCATGGATATTTCGGCTACTTCAGCCTCAGGTACAAACGCGCCATATCATACATCTGATTTAGTCAATCTTTCTTTTACAATTCATGTGGCTTCTGAGCACAGGGGTGCCAGAGGAGAGGTTTATTTGTTGGGCATTTTTGATAATACTGTTATGCAAAAGGATAGAACAAATAAATGGATAACTTTTAACGAAATGCTTATGCCATATATGAGCTATGAAGCCTTGCCTGAGACTGTACAAATAAATGTGCTTAATAATTATTCAGGCCATGTTGGTAATTTAGAGTTTTATGCTGGTTATAAGCTATACAATTCTGATACCATTATATACAACAAAATCCCGGTTAGAATCAGCATAACACCATTTGCCCCTTTGTCCCGTTCCATAAATATTAAGGAGTCTTCTATTAAGAATCTATCAGCCTATATTACATCTCAATGTTACACAAAAACAAAGACGGGAAACGGTAATGTTTATAATCCTTGTTATTCATGCCATCAGAAAGGTCGTATCCCAAATTATACTAATGACGAAGACTTTCAGCTTTCTTATGATTTCAGTGAATACTCACGAAAAAATCCTTGGACAAATCTTTTTTGGGATAAATCCGGTGCGGTTACCACTATCAGTGATGACGACATACTGGCTTATGTAAGAAATGACAACTATCTTGGCCCTGATGGCCAGATTCTGCTTGCCAAACGGTTGCAAATGCTGCCTGATTCATGGGATCATGATGGAGATGGCAAGTGGAGTGGTTATGTCCCTGACTGTTATTTCAACTTTGATTCTCAGGGATTTGACCGCTCTCCCACAGGAGATTATACAGGCTGGCGGGCCTTTGCATATTATCCATTTCTTGGGACATTTTGGCCCACTAACGGCTCAATAGATGATGTGATCATCAGGCTTTCTGAGGATTTTAGAAAAAATGAACATAACGTATTTGATCTGGAGGTTTATCGTATAAACCTTGCAATTGTCGAGGCCCTCATCAAAAGGGAGGACGTCAAGCTTGATAATTCGGTAGATGAAAAATTGTATCAGGTGGATTTGGATAAAGACGGCAAACTTGGCACTGCACTTAAAATAAAATATGACTGGGCACCCCTTGAATCAAGAAACATGAGTTATGTGGGTATGGCAAGAATTAAGCAGATACAAGATAAGGTGCATTTGGCAGCGGGTCTTTTCCCTGAAGGTACGGAGTTTTTACATAGTGTGCGCTATGTCGATGTAAAGCCAGATGGTTCAACAGGTATGGCAAGGCGTATGAAGGAGCTACGCTATGCCAGAAAGGCTTGGTGGATGTCTTATGCTGCTTTGCAAGAGTTAGCCTTAGATGAAGTAAAAGAGAAGCATGATTTTCCGGATAGGCTGCGCCAGATAGTCGGTAACATGGAGTATGGCCTTTCAAATGACCAGGGCTGGATTTATCAAGGTTTTATTGAGGATGCAAACGGGCACTTAAGGCCTCAGAGCTATGAAGAAACGGTTTTCTGTATAGGTTGTCATAGCGGTATTGGAGCAACTACTGATGGAATATTTTCTTTTCCAAGAAAGTTCTCTGCTGAAAAAACCTATCGAAACGGCTGGTATCATTGGAGTCAGAGGGATCTGAAGGGTACAGTCGAACCAAAAGTAGAGATAGAAGGATCTGGTGTTCAGTATGAGTATTCTTATTATCTCATGTATAATAATGCTGGGAATGAGTTTAGAGACAATGATGAGGTTATAGAGAAGTTTTTTAACAAAGATGGCTCAATCAAGGCTGACATGCTTATAAAATTGCATGATGACATCACTGTTCTTCTTAATCCATCTGAATCAAGGGCATTAAAGTTGAACAAGGCATACAGAGTAATCGTAGCAGAACAGAGTTTTGACAAGGGTAGGGATGCCAATATCAAGCCTACAAGCAATGTCTATGATGAGGTACCGCAGAATGAGTTGACAGGTGTAAAAAAGCCTTCTAACTATACAGGTCAGCCTTTTGTGTTTTCAGACTGGGCATTTGACATGTCTTCTCCTATCATGGGCAGCGCATTTGAGTATGCTGTTTTGGGAAGTGGAATGGCTGGACCTGACGGCAGATTTTATGAGGTCTCAAGGGATGGTCTAATTCACAAAAGCACCTATTCTCTTGGCATACAGGGCTATTACTTTCCATTTCCTTCCAGACTTACTGTGCCCACAAGGGTAATCGTTCCCAATGCAAACATTCCATCCTGTTATACCTGTCACAGGTTGTATGGTCCTGTTCCTGCGCAAGAGCCTATCATAAAGACCCCTGTTGAATTTTCAGCATCAAGTATGACTGAAAAAGAAAAAACAGTGCTTACGAGATTGACATTTGATGCAGCCGATGACCTTGGTGGAGTGTGGAGTCCTGACAGCAAAAAGATTGCATGGGTGTCTGGTAGGCCTGGCGCATATCAGATATGGGTCATGAACAGCGATGGGACAGGAAAGCAGCAGCTGACCAATAATGGCTTAAACGGCTGGCCTCAATGGAGTCCAGATGGCTCAAGACTTGTATTTTGGTCTTATGATTCTGTAAATGGAAAGCATGCCATCAAGCTTATCTCTGCTGATGGAATAGGCATAAAAACCCTGGTGGAATCCTCAGAACACCTTGATAGGCCTCAATGGAGTCCAGATGGCAGACATATAGCATATACTGCTGTTCAGAACGGAAATTGGGATGTGTGGGCAATCACTGTGGACAATGCAGGCGCGATCACAAATAGCTATAGGTTGACTACAGACCCTCAAATGGAATCTAATCCTCTGTGGCATCCCAATGGAAATTTCATCTCTTATAAGGTGGCACCGTTGGGAGATTATAATCTTACAGAGGAAAATTTTTTGAGTCTTGTCAATGGACTCGCAAACCCTGAAGTCTATAAATGGAATGGGCCGGAATCAGTTCAGATGAACGCGTGGAGCCCTGATGGCAAAAAGATAGCTTATACGGTAGAGGGCATCAATCAGGCTGTTGGAATAGATAGAATAACCTATATGGCGGTTGTCTCTGATGTCACGACTCAAGGACAGAATGTAGTTACCTTCAACACAAAGGTTGTCTCAAAGGGCATCACTCTTGGAGATCGTGGTCCAGTATTCTCTCCTGATAGCACAAAGGTCGTTTTTTGGGCATGGGATTCGTCATTTAGGGCTACTTTGTGGCTTTATAATCTGGAGACGAACAGCCTTTATCAGCTTACATCATTTGGCATGGACATGTATCCACAGTGGAGTCCTGACGGCCAAAAGATACTGTTTGAATCCTCCAGAAGCGGCAATATGGATTTGTGGAGTATGCCTGTAAATTAATACAATAAAAGCCATGTCTATCTCTTTGTTAATAAGGCATACTTCCACTGTAAATAACAAGGCATCGGCAAGGTACTGTCAACTATTTTGTGTAAATTTGATAAAGGGGCAAATTGGGCCGCACTTTTCCTATCGGATTTGAGCGCCAGCTCAACTCCATCTTTAACGATATAAATGCCAAAAGCCTGTAACAGGCATTCTCCCAGCT
>CAYRSX010000034.1:0-104941 GCA_964427245.1 uncultured Desulfobulbaceae bacterium
GAGGTGGTGAGCCCCGTCCTGTCCTACGAGGACATCCCCGTCCTCCAGGAGGTCGTCCGGGCGCTGCGGGCCTGCGGAGCCAAGGTGGACGACCGTTGCGGCATCCACGTCCACGTCGACGCCACGGCCTTTGACGGCCGGACCCTCGCGAACCTCGCCAAGATCGTCTACAAACAGGAAGCGCTCATTCTCACCGCCCTGGGCGTGAACGAGACCCGCCGCCGGAGCTACAGCAAACCGGTGAGCGACGATCTCATCGCACAGATCGAGCGTCGCCGTCCCAGAACCAGGGACCAGCTCAACCACATCTGGTACGGCTACCACAACCGGCAGCCCCAGCACTATGACAGCACCCGCTACCACGGGGTGAACCTGCACAACGTCTGGTACCGGGGCACCGTCGAGTTCCGCTGGTTCGAGGGAACTCTCCACGCGGGGAAGGTGAAAGCCTACGTCCAACTGGTCCTGGCCGTGGCGGCCAAGGCGCTGAACGGCCGGGCGGCATCGAGCCGCAAGCGGTCGTTCGACCCGCAGAGCGCCCGCTACGACTTCCGAGTCTTCCTGCTCCACCTGGGGCTTAAGGATTTTGGATTGGCGATTTCGGATTGCGGATTGTGAAGAAGAATTGAGACATGGAAAACAAGACGACATCCAATCCGCAATCCAAAATCCGCAATCCGCAATCGAATCCCGGCCTCCGGCTTTTTCGGGGTACGAGACCGGCGGGACGCAAGGAGGCGCGTCATGAGAGTGCTGATTCGAAACACCGCCCTCAATGGGCAGCCGCTGGAAGGCGACGGCGAAATCTTCACCGGGGCGACGGTGACCGACGTGGTCCTGGCCATGAAAGGAGCCACGCTCTTTGCCGACCAGCGAGACCTCGAGGATTACATCGACATGGTCCTGCGCAACGCCAAGATGCTGGCCGGTGTCGAGCTGGCAGTCAAAGGGGAAACCATCGAGGAGAAGGCCGCGTCCTTCCTCGACGCCCTCGTGGCCGGCGGCCTGGCCGAGTTCCCGGACGACACCGCAAAGGAGGGAGACACGGCGCGCCGGCACGTGCCCGGGGTGCGCGTTCCGGCGGCGGTGCTGGAGGGCATCCTGGCGGTGCGCCGCTGCGGCCTCACCAACATGCTGGACCGGCCGGTGGTGGCGGACCTGGCGGAGAAGCTCGGCTTCCCCGATGCCGCCCGCTGGATCGAGACCCACCCCAGGGACTACGCCGAGGGCGTGTTCCGGGGCTTCGAGGCCGAAGAAGGAGGTGGGCGCTGATGTGCGGGCTGGCGGGCGTCATCTTCGGAAAGAAGCGGCGGCGCGCCGAGGAACGAGACCACCTGGCGTGGCTCTTCACCCGGCTCCTAGTCCTGAGCGAGAGCCGGGGCCCGCACGCCACCGGCGTCGCCTGGCTCAACCGCGACGGCGAGCACCGGCTCTTCAAGCGACCCGTACCGGCCGGGCAGTTCGTCACCGACAAGGCGTTCCAGGAGGTCCTGGCCGGGATGGACAACCGGGCCACCCTCCTCGTGGGCCACACCCGCTGGCGCACCCGCGGCGACGAGCGCATCAACCGAAACAACCACCCCATCCGCGCGGGGGACGTCATCGGCACCCACAACGGCACCATCTACAACGCCGACCACCTGTTCCGGAGGCTCCGGCTGAGGCGCTTCGCCGAGGTGGACAGCGAGCTCCTCTTCCGCCTGGCGGACCGTGCCTTCCGGGACGAGACGCCGGACCTCAAGCGCTTCAAGCGCGACCTGGCCCTGTGCCGGGGGCAGATCACCGCCGTGCTGGCCTCCCGCCGCCAGCCCGGGACGGTCCTGGTGCTCAAGGGGAACAAGCCGCTCGAACTGCGCATCCATCGCCGCCACCGGGCGGCGCTCTACGCCTCGGATCCGGCCTTCCTCGACGCCGTGCTGGCCGACGAGCGCGGGTGGCGGCCGCTCCCGCTGGAGCCCATGACCATGCTCGTGTTCAGGCACGAGAGTCTCATGGAGTTCTCCAGGGAGTCGTTCACCTTCATCGCCCAGGGAAAACGGGCGCGCCCTCCGGGCGCACCGGTTCCTGGTTACTCAGTTCCTGGTTCCTCGTTCAAGGACAAGGTATGAACGATCAACTAGAAACCAGCCAACCAGACACCAAGACACCAGGCGCAAGCCTACGACTCTTCGTCTACGGGACCCTCAAGCAAGGCTACTGGAACCACGAGCGGTTCTGCCGGGGCGTCCTTTCCGTGGAGGAGGCGGTCGTCCGGGGCCGCCTGTACGAGCTGCCCTCCGGCATCCCGGTCCTGGAGGTGCCCGAGGCGGACGTCCTGGCCTACGGCACCGCCGACCCGCTCGCCGACGTGGCCACACAGGCGCGCCTCGCTGCGGAGTTCGCCGCACGCGCCGCACAACACCCCGACCCCGGGAAGAACGGCGCCCCGGGCGGCCGCTGGGGCCCCGTGTACGGCGAGCTCCTGACCTTCGACGATCCCGAGACCCGCCTCCCGGCCATCGACCACCTCGAGGGCTTCCTGCCCGGCGGACCCAGCCTCTACAGGCGTGTGCTGGTGCCGGCAAGTACACGAGGACAACGCGTCCTGGTCTGGCTTTACGTGGAGGGCGCCAGCAGGCGCCCTCCTGGCCGTCGGCTGGCGGATGGTGTCTGGCGAGCCTAGGGAAGGCGTCTTCCGGAAATCTCTTGACACCAACTGTCACTAACTGTAAACTATGTCAGTTGGATGAGGTACAATGACACGAAATCTGCCTTGCGGCCAGAGAGGTGCTTCCGATGGATGAAAAACCAGGCGACGTCCTGACCATCGAAGAGTTGTCTGCCTACCTGAAGATACCGAAATCGACGCTCTACAAGCTCGTTCGGGAAGGCAAAGTCCCGTGCCAGAAGATTGGCCGCCATTGGCGCTTCCGGAAGGAAGCCATTGACCGCTGGTTGGAAGAGACGCACGGCGATACGAAAGACGGAGGAAACGAGTAATGGCAGAGCCCTTGGCGGATCAGGTCCTGCGAAAGATCGGCGAGGCTCGCGAGCTCTATCACCGCCTGATCCTGATGGTGGGCCCGGCGGGAAGCGGGAAGACGTCCGCGTTGCAGGAGGTGTCGGCCTCGACCTCCCTGTCTGCGTGCGGACACGCACAGGCAGGCGCACCGCTCGTCAACGTCAATCTCGAGCTGTCTCGCCGGATGCTGGACCTGACCGAACGCCAACGGGCTCTGCAGCTACCGCGGCTCTTGGGCGAAATCGTGGGTGAAGCCACAGGCGAGCTGGTTTTGCTCGACAACATCGAGATCCTTTTCGATGTCCACCTGAAGCAGGATCCTTTGCGTCTGCTTCAGGGATTGTCCCGGAACAAGACGGTCGTGGCCGCCTGGAACGGATCCATCGTGGATGGTCACATGACCTACGCCGTCCCGGACCACCCCGAATACCGCCGCTACCCGATTCGCGATTTTCTGGTGGCCAGTCCGGAGGTGACGACATGAAGGAAACAAGAAGCGAAGCTGCAAGGGGGCATGTGCAATGAGATATGGAGACCTGATCCAGTTCGAGCCCATCGAGTCCGTAGTCCAGCTACGGGATGCCGATGAGGCCGCAAGCGCCAGACAGCTGGTCAGCACCTATGTCATCTCCGACGAGATGGCCGAGAAGCTGACCGGCCTTGTGATCCCCCAGCTTCAGTTCGACCAGCCCGTCGATAACAAGGGGCTGCTTGTCGTGGGCAACTACGGCACCGGTAAGTCACACCTGATGTCGGTGATCTCCAGCATCGCCGAGCACGCGGACCTGCTTTCCGCCCTGGGAAACGCACAGGTGGCACAAGCCGCGGAGCGGATCGCCGGCAAGTTCAAGGTGGTCCGCACCGAGATCGGGGCCACCACCATGTCGCTGCGGGACATCCTCGTCGGCGAGCTGGAGGAGCACCTGGCCGCCATGGGCGTGACCTACACCTTCCCGGATGCCAGCCAGGTCCCCAACAACAAGCGGGCCTTCGAGGAGATGATGGCTGCGTTCCACCAGGAGTATCCGGACCATGGCCTGCTCCTGGTCGTGGATGAGCTGCTGGACTATCTCCGCACCCGCAAAGATCAGGAATTAATCCTCGACCTCAACTTCCTCCGTGAGGTGGGCGAGGTCTGCAAGGACCTGCGCTTCCGTTTCATGGCGGGTGTGCAGGAGGCCATCTTCGACAGCCCCCGTTTCGCCTTCGTGGCCGACAGCATCCGCCGGGTCAAGGACCGCTTCGAACAAATCCTCATCGCTCGCAAGGACGTGAAGTTCGTCGTCGCCGAGCGCCTCCTCAAGAAGACCGGCGAGCAGCAGGCCAAGATCCGCGAGTATCTCACACCGTTCGCCAAGTTCTACGGCCATATGAACGAGCGGATGGACGAGTTCGTCCGCCTCTTTCCGGTTCATCCCGACTACATCGACACCTTCGAGCGCGTCACGGCGGTGGAGAAGCGCGAGGTGCTCAAGACCATCTCTCTGGCCATGAAGAAGCTGCTCGACCAGGAGGTGCCGGAGGACCGGCCCGGTCTCATCGCCTACGACAGCTACTGGACGAACCTGCGCGAGAATCCCTCCTTCCGCGCCGTCCCAGACATCAAGGCGGTGATCGATTGCAGCCAGGTGCTGGAGTCCCGGATCGAGCAGGCCTTCACCCGGCCGGCGTACAAGCCCATGGCGCTCCGCATCATCCACGCGCTCTCGGTCCACCGGCTGACGACCGGAGACATCTACGCACCCCTGGGCGCCACGGCCGAGGAGCTGCGCGACGCGCTCTGTCTCTACCAGCCCGGCATCGAGGACCTGGGCGGAGACCCGGCCGACGACCTCCTTTCCCAGGTGGAAACGGTCTTGCGCGAGATCCACAAGACGGTCAGCGGCCAGTTCATCTCCTCCAACCCGGACAACCGGCAGTTCTATCTGGATCTCAAGAAGACCGACGACTTCGACGCGCTCATCGAAAAGCGCGCCGAGAGCCTCGATGCCTCCCAGCTCGACCGCTACTACTACGAGGCCCTGAAAAGGGTCATGGAGTGCACCGATCAGACCTACGTCACCGGCTACAAGATCTGGCAGCACGAGCTCACATGGCTGGAGCACAAGGCGGCAAGACAAGGATATCTCTTCTTCGGCGCTCCCAACGAGCGCTCGACGGCCGTGCCGCCCCGTGATTTCTACCTCTACTTCATCCAGCCCTTCGATCCACCGCACTTCAAGGACGAGAAAAAGGCGGATGAAGTGTTCCTTCGCCTGACCAACACGGACGAAGAGTTTCGGACCGCGCTGACGAACTACGCCGCGGCGCTGGACCTCGCGTCCACCTCGAGCGGCCACGCCAAAGCCACCTACGAGTCCAAGGCCACCGGATTCCTGCGGGACCTGGCGGGCTGGCTGCAGAAGCACATGACCGACGCCTTCGAAGTGACCTACCAGGGACGCACCAAGTCGCTGGTCGAATGGGCCAAGGGCAAGTCCATCCGCGAACTGTCCGGGATCGCCTCCCACGAGCGGATCAACTTCCGCGACCTGGTGAATACCATCGCCGGTATCGTCCTGTCCGCACACTTTCAGGACCAGGCGCCCGAGTATCCCTACTTCTCGGTGCTCATCACGGGCCAAAACCGCGAGCAGGCGGCACAGGACGCCCTGCGCGCCATCGCCGGACAGAATCGCACCAAGCAGGCGACCGCCGTGCTCGATGCCCTGGAACTCCTTGATGGCGAGCGGCTCGATCCGTACCGCTCCAGGTACGCGAAGCACATCCTGAACATCCTCAAGAAGAAGGGGCACGGCCAGGTGGTCAACCGCTCGGAGCTGATCCAGGAGGTCTACGGCGTCGAGTACTTCGCACCGGACAAGGGCTACCGCCTGGAGCCCGAATGGGCTGTCGTGGTCCTGGCCGCGCTGGTCTACTCCGGTGACCTGGTGCTTTCGATTCCCGGCAAGAAGTTCGACGCCACCGGGCTGCCGCAACTGGCTGCGACGACCATTGACGAGCTGGCCCACTTCAAGCACATCGAGCGGCCCAAAGACTGGAACCTGCCCGCCCTCAAGGCACTCTTCGAGCTGCTCGGGCTCACGCCGGGCATGGCGCAGCTCGTCACCCAGGGCAAGGAAGAGCCGGTCCAGCAGCTCCAGAAAGCCATCTCCGAATATGTCGACCGCCTCGTCCGGGCGCAGCAGGTTGTCCGGGAAGGCATTGTGTTCTGGGGGCAGGATCTGCTGTCGGCGGGTCACGGGTCGCGGGTCGCGGGTCAGGACTCGGGACTCGGGACCCTGGACTCGCGACTGGAAAAGACGAAGTCTTTTCTTGAATCCCTCCAGGCCTACTCCTCGCCCGGCAAGCTCAAGAACTTCCGCTATGACGCCCAGGAGGTGAAACGTCACGAAGACGGCCTGAAGGCCCTCTCGGAGATCGAGTCCCTGCAGGAGCTGGTGAGCGACCTGGGCCCGGTGGCCTCCTATCTCTCCACCGCCGAGGCGGTACTGCCCACGGACCACGAATGGGTGGAGCGGATGAAGGCGGTTCGGACTGAAGTCCTCACCGCGGTCACAAGTTACGGGTCTCGGGTCTCGGGTCAAAAAGACTCGGGACACGCGACTCGCGACCCGCGACCCGAGTTGCAACGCAAACTCGGTGACCTCAAGAAGTCCTACGTGCAAGCCTATCTCGCCATGCACACCCGGGCCCGACTGGGCGTGAACGAGGACAAGCGCAAGAGCGCGCTGATGGGCGACGAACGGCTCAAGACCCTCTCGAGGCTCTCCACCATCGACCTGATGCCGCGCCAGCACCTGACCGATTTCCAGAACCGTCTGGCCGGCCTGAAGAGCTGCTTCGCGCTCACCGAGCAGGACCTCGACGCATCGCCGGTCTGCCCGCATTGCTCCTTCCGGCCCGGAACGGAGGCGCCCGCCGCACCTGCCGCGACCGTGCTCGAGCATCTGGACACGGAGCTGGACAAGCTCCTCGAGGACTGGACGAGCACGCTGCTGGCCAACCTGGAGGACCCGACCACCCGCGGTAACCTCGACCTGCTCAAGCCCGAGGCGAGGTCGCTGGTGGACGCCTTCCTTGAACGACGGAAGCTGCCCGACGAGCTGGGCCAGGATTTCATTCACGCCCTACAGGAGGTGCTCTCCGGGCTGGTCAAGGTCGCGGTTACACCTGAGGATCTGCGCGCAGCCCTTCTCAAGGGCGGCTCACCCGCGACGCCGGCGGAGATGAAGAAACGCTTTGAGGAATACCTCGATGAACTCACGAAAGGGCATGAACAAGGGAAGGTGCGCATTGTTTTGGAATAGTCGCGGGTCATGGGTCGCGAGTCACGAGTCGGAGGTAAAAGGTGGCGCGGATTGAGCGATTTGAAGACATAGATGCATGGAAGAAGGCCAGGGAACTGGCCAAGGCGATCTATGTCCTCTCGGCCGAGGGCGCATTCTCGCGCGACTTCGGCCTGCGTGACCAGATCCGCCGGGCGGCAGTATCGGTAATGTCCAATATTGCCGAAGGGTTTGAACGTGGTGGCGATGTTGAGTTTCGTCGGTTTCTGGCCATCGCGAAAGGCTCCGCCGGTGAAGTGAAAGCCCAGCTTTATGTGGCTTTGGATGCGGGTTTGATCGACCAAGCGCAATTCGACGACCTCTACCGTCTTGCAACCGAAACCGGCAACCTGATTGGTGGATTCATGAGATATTTGAGTCGAGGGTCAGGAGTCACGAGTCGCGAGTCAGGTCCTAAGAACCATGCGACCCGGGACCCGCGACCCGCGACGCGAGACCCCAACGGAGTTGGCAGATGAGAAAGAAACAGCAATCGCAGTATCAGCAAACCATGTTCGATTCCGAAAGACCCGCGACCCGCGACTCGGGACCCGTGACCTGTTTAGGGATGACCTTTGAGAACGACGAGGCGCGGCGGGAGTATTTCCTCGGCCTCTTGCGCGAAGGGCTGGAGGAACTCCACGCCAAGCTTGGCGGTGTGCCCTTCACCACGGTGGAAGCCGCGATTCAGCGTCTCAAGTCTCTTCAGCATTGGCCGGTTGGAGATGACGATCGTATTCGTGAACTCGCGGAGAAAATGAGTCACGCGTCACGAGTCTCGGGTCACGAGTCAAATGACTCGCGACCCGCTACCCGCGACCTTCTGACCCTCTACAAGGACGAGGTCGGCTTCCCGCACGGTGAGATCGAAGACATCCTGAACCTCTCCGATCCACCGTATTACACGGCGTGTCCGAACCCCTTCATCGCGGACTCCATCAAGCACTACGGCAAGCCCTACGACCCGAACGTGCCGTACAGTAAGGAGCCGTTCGCGGCGGACGTGAGCGAAGGCAAGAACGACCCCATCTACAACGCGCACTCCTACCACACCAAGGTGCCGCACAAGGCCATCATGCGGTACATCCTCCATTACACCGAACCGGGCGATGTGGTGTTTGACGGCTTTTGCGGCACGGGGATGACCGGCGTGGCGGCGCAACTCTGCGGCGACCGCGCAACCGTGGAGTCGCTGGGCTACAAGGTGGATGATGCAGGCACCATCTACCAGCCGGAACAGGACGAAAACGGCAAAACGGTCTGGAAGCCGTTCTCGAAGCTCGGCGCGCGGCGCGCCGTCCTCAATGACCTCTCGCCGGCGGCGACCTTTATCGCCTACAACTACAACACACCGGTGGACGTGCGCGCCTTCGAGCGCGAAGCCAACCGGATACTGAAGGAGGTGGAAGAAGAATGCGGCTGGATGTATGCCACGCTGGCGCGTGGTGTCGCGGGTCATGGGTCACGGGTCAAGAGTCAGGAGGATGAGCTTGTTGAAGAATGGGCGGAGAAACTGAGGGCCTGCAGAACGGCTGAAGAAATCCGCGCCTTACTCAGTCCGCAGACCTCAGTCCTCAGCATTGGCCCCACCTGGGGCCGGATCAACTATACCGTCTGGTCAGATGTTTTCGTGTGCCCGGAGTGCACGCGGGAGGTGATCTTCTGGCAAGCGGCGGTGGATAAGGAAGCGGGCAGGGTGCGCGATGAATTTCCCTGCCCCCACTGCGGCGCGCGCCTCACCAAGCGCACGATGGACCGTGCCTGGGTGACCAAATACGACAAAGCGATTGGCCAGACCGTCCGCCAGGCCAAGCAAGTGCCGGTGCTGATCAACTACAGCGTCGGTAGCAAGCGGTATGAAAAGATACCCGACGCCTTCGATCTGGCATTGATCGAGAAGATCGAGGCGCTGGACATTCCCTTCTGGTTCCCGACCGACCGGATGCCGGAGGGCTACAACACGGAGCAACCGAAAGTCTCACACGGCCTCACCCACGTGCACCATTTCTACACGAAGCGGAATTTGTGGCTACTCGCTGGACTACGGAATCGCGCCAACCAGACAAAGATCCTCGCACTGC
This sequence comes from uncultured Desulfobulbaceae bacterium, assembly GCA_964427245.1. Taxonomy (GTDB): domain Bacteria; phylum Desulfobacterota; class Dissulfuribacteria; order Dissulfuribacterales; family DYLC01; genus JAQVIJ01. The sequence goes on from CAYRSX010000034.1 coordinate 9,411, forward strand.
ATTACTGGCTTAATTCTCTTGAACACGGACTAGGGAAACGCGTCAAGCATGGTAACTGGTCTTTTCCAATGAGTGTACTCTCTGGAACATTGTACGTTCCTGCACTTTCAAGGGAAAACAATCCTCTTTATTTCTATGAGACGAAACGCAAAAAACAGGCACGCGCATTACTTGAGGCGAAAGGACTGGGCAATATCGTCGCCACTCATTCAACCTCTGTCCTTATCTGGGAAAATCACTCCGTAGACTACATATTTACTGATCCGCCCTTTGGCGGAAATCTTATGTATTCTGAACTAAACACCCTCTGGGAGGCGTGGATCAAGGTATTCACAAATAATAAGCCTGAAGCTGTCACAAACAGGATTCAGGGTAAGAGCTTGCCGGAATACCAGCAGCTAATGACTGAATGTTTCAAGGAATATTACCGTGTCCTTAAGCCTGGACGATGGATGACTGTCGAGTTTCACAATTCCAAGAACAGCGTTTGGAATTCAATCCAAGAAGCTCTCCAAACGGCCGGTTTTGTCATCGCCGACGTGCGAACGCTGGATAAGCAATTAGGCTCCTTCAAGCAGGTAACATCTGCTGCGGCTGTAAAACAAGACTTGATTATCTCCGCCTACAAACCCAACGGCGGCCTTGAGGAACGGTTCAAGCTGACCGCCGGCACCGAGGAAGGCGTCTGGGACTTCGTCCGCACGCACTTGCGGCAACTGCCCGTTGCCGTGGTCTCGGGTCGCGGGTCACGGGTTGCGGGTCAGGATGACTCGGGACTCGGGACTCAGGACTCGCGACTGGAGATAGTTGCCGAAAGGCAAAACTATCTCCTCTTCGACCGCATGGTGGCCTTCCACGTTCAGCGTGGCGTGACGGTGCCGCTCTCCGCGGCGGAGTTCTACGCCGGTCTCGCCCAGCGCTTCCCGGAGCGCGACGGCATGTACTTCCTGCCCGAGCAGGTGGCGGAGTACGACAAGAAGCGCATGAAGGTGAAGGAGGTCCTGCAACTCCAGCTCTTCGTCACCGACGAGACCTCCGCCATCCAGTGGCTCAAGCAGCAGCTCACCAGGAAGCCGCAGACCTTCCAGGAGCTCCACCCGCAGTTCCTCAAGGAGAGCGGCGGCTGGCAGAAGCACGAGAAGACGCTTGAGCTCTCCGAGCTGCTGGAACAGAACTTCCTGATGTATGACGGCAAAGGCCCCATCCCGGCGCAGATCGTCGCGTGGATGAAGCAAAGCGAAAACCTCCGCAAGATCATCCAAGAAGAACTCGCAGCTGGCGGCGCGACGGAAGAGAACGGCCAACTAGAAACCAGGAACCAGGAACTCATAACCCGCGCGAAAGCGCGCTGGTACGTCCCGGACCCGAACAAGGCCGGCGACCTGGAGAAGCTCCGCGAGCGGGCCCTGCTGCGCGAGTTCGAGGAGTACCGCGAATCCAAGCAGAAGCGCCTGAAGGTCTTCCGCCTCGAGGCCGTCCGCGCCGGCTTCAAGAAGGCATGGGCCGAGCGGGACTACGCCACCATCATCGCCGTGGCGCGCAAGATCCCCGAGAACGTCCTCCAGGAGGACCCCAAGCTCCTCATGTGGTACGACCAGGCGCTTACCCGATCTGGGGAGGATCGATAACGCTATGACTCATGGGAGGACGGTCATGAGCGATACAGGCCCTATGACGGAGGCGCTGAAGCTGCCCAACGGCGCTCGGTTCTACCGCTGCGCACTTCAGGTTAATCCATTCGACTACGTCAAGCGCCATAACAAGGAAACGGCATTTGAGGATGAGGCATCATACAATACCGCCATCGTGCAAGCGTGTCTCGATCACGGTATTGAGGTTATTGCTATCACGGACCACTACCGGGTTCACACAGCCGACGGCTTAGCCAAGGCAGCGCGTGACGCTGGTATTCATGTATTTCCCGGCTTCGAGGCCGTTACCAAAGATGGCGTTCACATTCTGTGCTTGTTTGAACCAGGCAGGACCACTCGAGAGCTGGAACGCATACTCGGCGACTGCGGAATCCATCGGGATGAAGCCGCGTCGCCCACAGGGAAATATGATGTCATAGAGTTTCTCAAGACAGCTACCCATTCATGGGGAGCGGTTTGTGTAGCAGCCCACGTTGCATCGGATGGTGGGCTGCTCAACAGGCTCACTGGTCAGCCAGCCATAAACGCATGGACTTGGCCAGACCTTCTCGCGTGTGCACTTCCCGGGCCTGTTACCGATGCTCCGAATGGCATCCGCCAGATTCTGGAGAACAAGAACGCGGACTACCGCCGGGATCGACCGGTCGCCGTTATCAACGCCCAAGACGTATCAAGCCCAGAGGACTTCGAGAAACCTGGCGCGTCCTGCTGGATAAAGATGTCCGCGGTCTCCGTCGAAGGGTTACGGCAGGCCTTTCTCGATCCTTCCTCACGGATCAGGTTGGCCAGTGACCCAGTCCCGGAGGAGCACGAAGAATTCCTGGCACTAACGTGGCAGGGTGGCTTTCTCGACGGCGCCGCGATTCATTTCAACGAGAATCTCAATGTTCTGATCGGTGGCCGAGGAACCGGCAAATCTACCGTCATCGAAAGCCTCCGTTACGTGTTGGGCCTCGAGCCTCTTGGAGAGGACGCCCGCAAGGCACACGAAGGCATTGTCCGCCATGTCCTGCGTAATGGCACCAAGATTTCTCTCCTGGTGCGCGCTCATCGGCCCGCAAAACGGGACTATCTGATCGAGAGGACGATCCCAAATCCGCCGATAGTGCGCGATGAATCGGGTAATGTCCTGGAGGTATCGCCCACCGACATCATTCCACAGGTTGAGGTATATGGTCAGCATGAGATTTCCGAGCTGACGAAGAGCCGTGAAAAGCTCACGCGCCTGTTGGAACGATTCATCGACCGTGACGCAACCCTGGCACAGCGCAAGAACGACTTGAAGGGAAAGCTCGAGCGCATACGGGCCAGGATCATCGAGGTGTGGAAGGAACAGAAGGAAATCGAGGATCGCCTTGCGACCCTTCCGGCTCTCGAGGAGACCCTTCGGCGCTTCAAGGAAGCAGGAGTGGAGGAGCGCCTGAAGGAACAAAGCCTGCTGGTGCAAGAGGAAAAGGTTCTTGAAACTGCTTTTGAACGTCTTGAACCATTCCGCAACTTACTTGATCAGATAGACCGCCATCTCCCCGTAGATCGCAGCTTCCTGTCAGCTGAAGCCTTGAAGAAGTTGCCGGGCAAGGAAGTATTGGTTGAAGCGGAGCAGATTCTCGAGCGCTTCAACGAGGCCCTAAATACTATCAGGGCTCAGGTAGCAAATGCCATTCAGGACGCCGAGGAGGGACTCGAATCGGTTAAGCGCAAATGGGAGGAACGAGAGAAGGCCGTCAAGGCACAGTACGAGAAGATCCTCCGGGAGTTGCAGAAGTCGAAGATTGACGGCGAGGAGTTCATTCAACTGCGTCGGCAAATTGAGGAACTTCGCCCACTTCGAGAGCGGCAAGCTGAGCTGGCCCGGAACGCGAACGAATACCTACGTCAGCGCCGAAACCTGCTCGCGCAATGGGAGGACGTAAAGACGGAAGAATTCCGAGAACTGGAACGCGCAGCCAAGAAGGTTAATCGCAAATTAAGGAACCGCGTCAAGGTGACGGTTACCTTTGCCGGCAATCGAGAACCGTTGTGCCAGCTGCTTCGCGATGAAGTGGGGGGCCGCCTTTCCGAAGCACTGGATGTGCTGAGTCAGCGTGAGGATCTATCACTCGTCGATCTGGCCAGCACATTCCGAGAGGGGAAGGATGCCCTCTGTAAGAAGTATGGCCTTTCCCCGTCGCAAGCTGAGCGGCTTGCGCAAGCCGATCCAGACTTGGTTATGAAGATTGAGGAACTGGACCTCCCTTCAACAACGACAGTTGAACTGAATGTGGCCCCGGAGGGCGAGGATGCCCAATGGCAGACTCTCGAAGAGTTGTCGACCGGCCAGAAGGCGACGGCGGTACTGCTGCTCTTGCTGCTGGAAGCCAATGCGCCGTTGGTAGTCGACCAGCCCGAGGACGATCTTGACAACCGGTTCATTACCGATGGCGTCGTTCCCAGGATGAAGGAAGAAAAGCGGCGTCGCCAATTCATATTCGCCACTCACAACGCGAACATCCCCGTACTCGGAGATGCTGAGTTGATCGTAGGTCTAACCGCCTCTGGCGAGGCAGGCCAAGGAAAGGCCAAGCTGCCCAGCGAGCATATGGGTTCCATCGATACCCTGCTGGTGCGGGAGCTTGTTGAAGAGGTCCTTGAAGGAGGAAAGGACGCTTTCGAGATGCGGAGAAGGAAATATGGCTTTTGAAAGGCGGACATTGAGAGCCTTTCGTTGATGGGAGAAGTCGAACAACGATGACCCTGTCGGTGAAAAATGACAACTGGTACTACAGCCCCGAGCACGGGGAGCTCTGCCGGGTCATCGAGACCCAGACGCTCTGGGGCGAGACCGTCTGCCGTGTCTGGCTGCCGGGCAAGGATACCGTCGTGCGGTTGCCCGCCACGCGCCTCCGGCCCGTGCATGAAGCAAGTGTCGGCACCGTGGACGGGATTGCTTATCTCGCCGCCGCGGCGCGGGTCGCCGATGCGCTGACCCAGGACGTCCTGCTTGCGCCCATCGAATCGTCCGTCATCCCGTTGCCGCATCAGATTCGGGCTCTCTCCAGGGCCATTTCCAATGACCGCGTGCGCTATCTCCTGGCGGACGAGGTGGGCCTCGGCAAGACCATCGAGGCGGGTCTCATCATGCGGGAGCTCAAGCTCCGGGGCCTGGTAAGGCGGACGCTGGTGATCGCCCCGAAGGGCCTGGTGACCCAATGGGTAGCGGAGATGCGCACCCACTTCGGGGAGGAGTTCCGCCTGCTCATCCCGAGTGACTTCTCCACCTACCGCCGCATCGCCCAGGAAGACAACCTCTGGCAAAGCCATCCACAGGTGGTCTGCCCCATGGACTCGGTGAAGCCCATGGACGGCCGGCGCGGCTGGTCGAGGGAACAGGTGGCCGAGTACAACCGGGAGCGCTTCGAGGACCTGATCTCCGCCGGCTGGGACCTGGTGATCGTGGACGAGGCCCATCGCCTGGGTGGGAGCACGGACCAGGTGGCCCGCTACAAGCTCGGCCAGGGGCTGGCCGAGGCAGCGCCCTACCTGCTCCTGCTCTCCGCCACGCCGCATCAGGGCAAGACCGACCATTACCGGCGGTTGATGTCACTCCTTGATGCGGAGGCGTTTCCCGACGAAGCGAGCATCACTAAGGACCGGGTACAGCCCTATGTCATCCGCACGGAGAAGCGCCGCGCCATCGATGCGGAAGGCAAGCCGCTTTTCAAACCCCGGCGTACGGAGCTGGCACCGGTCTCCTGGAAGGAGCGCCACCGGGATCAACGGCTGCTCTACGAGGCGGTCACCGAATACGTGCGAGAAGGCTACAACCAGGCCATCACTGAGAAGCGCAGCTACATCGGATTCCTCATGATCCTGATGCAGCGCCTGGTGGTCTCCAGCACCCGCGCTATCCGAACCACCCTGGAGCGGCGCCTCGAAGCGCTCGAGGCGCCCCAAGAACAGCTCACACTCTTCCCCATGGTCTCCGAGGAGGACTGGGCCGACCTGGACGGCCAGGAGCAGATGGACACCCTGCTCAAAACACGTCTCAAGGCCCTGAAGAATGAACGGGCCGAGGTGAAGCTGCTCCTGGAGGCGGCCAAGCGCTGCGAAAGCCAGGGCCCGGACGCCAAGGCTGAAGCGCTCCTGGACTGGATCTACCGCCTCCAGGCGGAGGAAGGCGACCCGGATCTCAAAGTGCTGGTGTTCACCGAGTTCGTGCCGACCCAGGAGATGCTGTACGAGTTCCTGACCGAGCGTGGCTTCGAGGTGGTGTGCCTCAACGGCTCCATGGACCTGGAGGAGCGCAAGCGGGTCCAGGACGCTTTTGCCAAGGATGCCCGCATCCTCATCTCGACGGACGCCGGCGGTGAGGGGCTCAACCTCCAGTTCTGTCATGTGGTCATCAACTACGACATCCCCTGGAACCCGATGCGTCTGGAGCAGCGCATCGGCCGGGTGGACCGCATCGGCCAGACCCATACGGTGCGCGCCATCAACTTCGTGTTCGAGGATTCGGTCGAGCACCGTGTCCGCGAGGTCCTGGAGGAGAAATTGGCGGTCATCTTCGAAGAGTTCGGCATCGACAAGACCGGTGACGTGCTCGACTCTGCCCAGGCGGGCCAGATCTTCGATGATCTGTATGTGGAGGCCATCCTCAATCCCGATGTGGTGGAGACGAAGGTCGACGAGGTCCTGAAAAGCATCCAGGAGCAGGCCCGGGAGTCCCGGCAGAGCGCTTCCGTGCTCGGCTCGACCGAGGACCTGGACCCTCGCGAGGCCCAGCGGCTGCTGGCCCACCCGCTCCCGCATTGGGTGGAGCGCATGACGGTAAGCTACCTGCAGGCTCACGGCGGCAAGGCTGAGAGGAAGAACGGCGCCTGGGATCTCACCTGGCCCAACGGCGAGCGACTGACCAATGTCGTCTTCACCAGCAAGGAGGCTGAAGAGAAGCCTTTGAGCCGCCACTTGACGCTGGAAGATCCCAAGGTGCGTGGGCTGGCCATGCGCCTACCTCCCTTTACCCCGGGACAACCGGTCCCGGTCATCACGCTTCCTGGCCTTGCCCCAGAGATCATGGGTTTCTGGTCGCTCTGGCGAATCTCGATCTCGACTGCCGACTGGAATCGTCGCCGGATCATGCCCTTGTTCCTGGCCGACGACGGTCGGGTGTTTACGCCGACTGCCCGGCACATCTGGGATCAACTGCTGACCACTCCGCCCACGATCCTCTGGCATTTGGACATCGAGACCTCTCATCAAGCCTTCGAGCAACTCCGGGAGGCGGCGGAACGACAGGGGAAGACGATCTACGACGAGCAGGTAGCCGCTCACCGGGAGCGTCTTGCTCGGGAGCGTGAGAAGGGCGAGTACGCCTTCGCTGCGCGACGCAGAGCCATCGAGCGCATCGGACTGCCACAGGTCCGTAACCATCGCCTGAGTCTCTTGGAACAGGAGGAAGAACGCTTCAGGGAACAACTCGAGCGCAGGGCCCAGATCTTGCCGGAAATGGCGCCCTTGGCTTTAGTCCGCGTGGAGGGAGGCGTCCATGGGTAGTTGGCGTGACCAAATCCTGAGTGAGTTCACACCCCAGGTCGCCCGGCTTACCCTGGTCGCGGATCCGGATGGCCTGCTCCTTGAAGAAGGTGTCCTCGAAGGGATCCGGGAACGGGGCTTTGAGCTGATCCCGTTCGAGGATCATGTCGCCTTTCGCTATGCCTACGAATCCAAGTTTCGCTCCCGCTGGGACCGTGGCGAGAAAACCGATCTGGTGGTGGTGCTGAGATCGCCTTCGAGCGATCTCGATGCCTTGCCCTACGCCCTGCTGCAGGCTGGCCGCAAGCTCTCATTCAACCTGGGCGATCTCTTCCCGAATCTCAGCTACCCCGTGGTCGCAGCGCTCGACCGGGCTGATCTCGACGCCTTGTTCGATGCGCAGGCGAAGCACGCGCCGGGGCAGCTCGGCGACAACGCTACGAAGGAGTTCGTCCTTCGTCATGTGTTCGAGATCGCGCCGGAACTCATCAAGCAGCCATCGGACCTGCTCAGGGTCTTGCTGCGCCGCCATTACCGGGGCATGAGAATCCCGGCCATCCTCGATGAGCGCTTTATCCAGGTGCTTCGTCAAAACGGCCTGTTCGAGGATTGGCCTCTGGAAGCCATCATTCCCGACGCGCAAGCATTCTTTGCGTTCCTGCAGGAGCGCTGGCCGGTGTTCCTGGATTCGCTCGCAAAGCCGAAGGACGATGCCGTCCACGAGGACGCGGCGGACTACGGCTTCGAGTTCCCAGGACCGACGCTCTTGCCTTTCGACCACCACGATGTCCGCATTTACATCGACAACCTTTTCCTCGAGGGCTTGCTCCAGCCGGTTCCTCACGAGCAATCGCAAGCGCTCGCCAAGACCTGGGTGGCTTACGGCATCAAAGTCTCCCCCGTGGAGAACCGTCGCCGCCGCATGGAGGGGCTGCTGGTAGCAATCGAGAAGACGATCCCCACGGTGGAGGCGCGTCATGGGGAGTGGCTCCATTTCGCCTACCGTTGGGCGGAGCTCGTCGCCTTGGAGCTGGAGCCAGACACCACCCTGCCGGAAGAATACCGGGAGCGCCTGGAGGCATTGAGATCCCGGATCGATTCTGCGCTCACCGATTGGGTGGTGAAGCGCTACGCGAGCCTGATCAACCTTCCGCCCGCGCCGCCGGTGATGCTGCATCACATCCCGCGGTTCCTCGCCCGAAGCCTCGGAGACGACCGGCGCACGAAGATCGCTTTTCTGCTGGTGGACGGCCTCGCCCTGGACCAATGGATCGCCTTGCGCGATGTGCTCGGAGAGCTGGATTCAAAGCTGCGGTTCCGTGAGAACGCTGTTTTCGCCTGGATTCCCACCATCACCTCTGTTTCCCGGCAGGCCGCCTTTGCCGGCAAGCCGCCGATCTACTTCCCGGCGAGTATCCATACCACAGACAAGGAGCCGGGCCTTTGGACGCAGTTCTGGGTCGATCAGGGGCTGACGCAGCATGAGGTGGCTTACGCCAAGGGGCTAGGCGACGGGGACCTGGACGAGGTCTCCGAGCTACTGAGCCGGCCCAGGCTACGTGTCGTCGGACTGATCATCGACAAGGTCGACCGGATCATGCACGGCATGGAGCTGGGTGCGGCGGGCATGCACAACCAGGTTCGACAATGGGCCAGACAGGGATTCATGCGGGACCTTCTCGGCCTGCTTCATGACCGCGGTTTCCAGGTCTACCTTGCCTCGGACCACGGCAACATCGAGGCGAAAGGCGTGGGACGGCCTGCCGAAGGGGCGGTCGCGGACCTGCGCGGCGAGCGCGTGCGTGTCTACTCCGATCCCAGGCTCAGGGCTCAAATCAAGGAGCGATTCCCGGAGTCCCTGGAGTGGCCCTCGGTGGGCCTCCCAGAGGACTACCTCGCCCTCATCGCTCCGAACCGGGCTGCTTTCGTGCGGGCGGCTGAAACCCTCGTCGGTCATGGTGGCATTAGTGTCGAGGAACTGCTCGTCCCTCTTGTCCAGATCGATAGGAGGGACCGATGAACAGTCGCCTGACCCAGATCGGTTTCAGCCAGCGGGTCCGTCTTGAATGGCTGGAGAGAACGGCCAACCTGGTGCTTGCCGGAAACGACGAGGCGTCCATCTACAACGCCCTCCAAGAGCTTTTCGAAGACAAGCTGTCTGTCGGCGGGAATGCCAAACGCGGCAATCGGGAGAAGGTGATCACCATCCTGATGAAGATCTGGGTCCGCCCCCCGCGCGACCTCCATCCCCTTCAGCGGGAAGGCCTCAAGCTTCTCTCACACCTGCCGCGTGAGGACCATATCGCGGTCCACTGGGGCATGGCCATGGCGGTTTATCCGTTCTGGGGGGCCGTAGCGGCCCATGTGGGGCGACTGCTCAGGCTCCAGGGAACGGCCGCAGCCAGCCAGGTACAGCGCCGCGTGCGGGAGCAATATGGGGAACGCGGCACGGTATCCAGAGCGGCACGACGGGTGCTGCGGAGCTTCGTCGATTGGGAGGTCCTGAAGGAAACATCGGAAAAAGGCATCTATACCGCTGGGCTTTCACTCGCCATAGCTCAGGTGGAGGTTATCGCCTGGTTGGCCGAGGCCTTCTTGCACGCTCATCCCAACGCTTCGGTGGCTTTGAGAACGGTCCTCGATTCCACGAGCCTGTTCCCGTTCCGCCTGAGCCCTGTTTCCGCGGCTCATCTGGTCGCGGTCTCCGGGCGGCTCGATGTGCTGCGACACGGCCTTGACCAGGACTTGATCATGCTCCGCGAGGAAAGCCTGCCAGCGGCGAAGGGCGGCGGATCATGACGAAAGAGATAGCACAGGCCTGAAGTGGATCGGGGCGAATGAATGGTATGAAGCCACATATGGAAGGTCGGGCCACCGAGACATCTTCCTCGGGAGATTTCTTCGACGAGTGGCTTGAGGTCCGCGACTGGACCATTCGGCGTCACCGGAAGATCCTGCTTCGCGAGAAGGATGGAGCAAGGGATGCGATCCTCGATGACTTGCGAAATGTAGTACGAAGTCATTACGTCTCCCCTGAGACGATGGCAGCAAGGATCGAGCAACTGGGCGCAGACAAAACGGCTGAGCTGCTTCGGGAACATCTTCCCACCAAGAAGGGCTCCCGTTCCGGGGACCTCGGTGAGATCCTTGCAACGGAATTCGTCACTCGAAAGCTCGCCTACGAAGTGCCCATCCTACGGCTCCGGTGGAAGGACGGCAGAGAGATGGCGCTGCGGGGGGATGACGTGGTTGCCTTCCGCAGGGATGAGGACGATAGACTCTCTTTTCTCAAAGGGGAAGCCAAGAGCCGCGCGAGGCTGACTCCCGATATCGTCCAACAGGCTGCAAACGCGCTCGACCAGGACCATGGACGACCGGGTCGTCACTCCGTCCTTTTCGTCGCGGAGAGGCTTCGAGAACAGGGTGCGGACGAAATGGCCGTTCTACTCGAGAACGCCGTTTTGAACAGCTTCAGTAGTTGTGAAGTCGAGCACCTTCTGTTCACGTTCTCCGGCAATTCGCCTGATGCCCACTTGTCCAACCACCTCGAGGCGCTCCGAAGCGGAAGACGGCGTTACGCAGTGGGTCTGCGAATCGATGACCACTGTGATTTCATCCAAGCGATCTACGAGGGTCTGTAGATGCCAGAGCCGGTTGCAATACTCGAATCCCGAATCCAGCGAGCGATCGCCCCAGGTTTCCGCGATCGGCTCTTGGACAAGGGATTGGCTCGCGGGCTCATCTGGCGTGATGGTGCTCTTCCTCCAGGGTCCCCTCGCTTCCCCAGGACACTGACGGAAGACCTGCTCGATTTCGGACACACCGTCCTTGCGATGGCGCTCCGGCTGCGAGGTGTTTCCCCGGACAGTCCCCATCTCAAACGAGCTTTCCTATGCGCAGGCGAAGCCATTGAGAGTGCCGTTCACCAAGGGGAGCCAGGACGGACTGATTCCGGCTTTCATCGGGTGACCGCCGCAGTGGCCTTTCACCTTGCTCGATATGCGGCTCGCGCCTATTCGATTCTGCCGGATGGTACCATCGAAACAAACACATCATTCTCCGAGCTGGCTCTCGCGCGATTGCTGCGGCGCTCGCTGGACGAGCTCCACGAACAGCTCTCGACATGGTTGCTGGACGAGGTACATCGTGATGCTGCGGTAGCAGAACGTCTGCAGACCGACGACGACTACGATGAGTACGATGCGATCGACGACATCCTGACGACGTCACTCATGCGTGGCCTCGCGTTGTTCGATCACGCATTGCGTACCGGAACCACGGCATCTGCAAATCGAGCCAAGCAATTACTACTGACGGGGGCGGCGGCCGCCGCCGACCTCCATGTGGTCCCTCACTGGTGGATCCTCACCCTTGCTGCCCATCTCATCGACGAGCTCTGGGATCACAGCCTCCATGAACGTCTCCCGAAGCTGCCTCCTGATCATCCGGATGAACGCTGGAACGGACTGCGGAGAGACTACATTCATCGCCTCCGCAGAAACAGCCGAGCTGCAATCGAACTCTGGCCATCACAGATCACGGCAGCCGAGCGCGCCATTGATCCCGCAGACGACCTGATCATCGCCTTGCCGACCAGCGCTGGGAAGACGCGAATTGCGGAGCTCTGTATCCTCAGGGCTCTGGCGGCTGGCAAACGTGTCGTGTACGTGACTCCATTGCGAGCGCTGTCCGCTCAAGTCGAACGGGACCTCTCCGATACCTTCGTTCCTCTGGGGTTCCCCGTATCTTCCTTGTACGGATCGGCCGGGGTCGAAGCCGCTGACGCAGACACGCTACGTACGAAGGAGATCGTCGTATCGACACCCGAGAAACTGGACTTCGCTCTTCGAAACGACCCGACGATCATCGACGACGTCGGTTTGATCGTCCTCGACGAAGGGCACATGCTCGGGCCCGGGGAGCGGGAGGTGCGGTACGAGGCCCTGGTGCAGCGTCTCCTCCGGCGAGATGACGCAGGTGATCGACGTATCGTGTGCCTGTCGGCATTGTTCCCAGAGACGGAGAAGATGACCGACTTGGTGGCATGGATTCGACGTGATAGGCCCGGAGAACCCGTACATTCCGAATGGCGACCGACCCGACAGCGATTCGGATGGATCCAATGGGAGGGTCGCGCTGCGCGGCTTCAGGTCCGAGTCGAGGAAGAGGAGTCGTATGTCCCGCGATTCGTTGAAGCCAAACCTCCCCCGTCAGGTTCGAGGAGGAGGAATACCTTTCCCCAGAACAAGAACGAATTGACACTTGCGACGGCATGGCAGTTTGCTGGCCATGGTAAGGACGTCATGATCTATTGTGCTCGCAGAGACTCGGTGGAGTCTCTCGGAAAACTCATTCTCAAGTGTGGACGTCAAGGAGTGCTTTCGCGGCTCGGGGATGTCACGCCGCGTATCCGTGAGGTGATGGCCACTGGAAAAGAGTGGCTTGGGCCGAATCATCCGGCAGTTCGGTGCTTGGAATACGGTGTCGCACTCCACCACGGAGGTTTGCCTCGTCAGTTCCTCTCGGAGGTCGAACGGCTGCTACGGTCGGGAGATTGTCGTGTGACCATCGCATCACCGACCCTTGCTCAAGGACTCAATCTGTCTGTAAGCGTGCTTCTCGTTCCATCGATATGGCGTACCCAGGGAGAGAAGATCTCACCAGTGGAGTTCGCAAACGTGGCCGGCCGTGCGGGACGGGCGTTCGTGGACTTGGAAGGATTGGTGCTTCATGTCGTATGGGAGAGGAATCAAAGGAAGAGAAGGTGGGTGATCCAACAATGGGAAGAACTCGTAGCACAGGCGAGGGCTTCCGAGATCGAAAGCGGGTTACTCCGTCTTACAGCTTTGCTTTTCGAGCGAATCGCAAGAGCTGCAGATGTCTCGATTGAGGAGGTCATCGAATACGTAACTGGCCACGGAGAAGCGTGGGATTACACGGAACTCGTGGGTGAGCGCACCGAAGTCTCCGAGTCCGAATGGGAACGTGATGCCGCGTCGCTGGATGCGGCAATATTGGGTCTCCTCGATGTCGAGACAGCCATTGATGAAATCGAGCGACAGCTCGATGTCGTGCTCGACGGCTCTCTCTTTACTCGGCAGATCGCAAGACAGGAAGCCCGCATCCAGGATCTCATCCGTCGATTCCTCGCAGCGAGGGCCAGGTTGATCTGGTCGCGCACGACAACGGCACAACGGAGGGGCTACCAGGTTGCGGGTCTCGGTCTACGAGGTGGTCGTTTTTTGGACGAGCACATGGAAGAGCTGGTTGGAGCACTCCTTGCAGCAGAGACTATGATCGATGGCAGCGACGAGACGAGTGCAGCGGACGCCATCGTACAATTCGCTGGTCTGGTGTTCCAAACGGTTCCGTTTCGACCCACCAAGATGCCAGATGCTTGGCGGGATGCGCTCCATGCCTGGATTTCCGGAAGACCGGCTGCAGAAGTCGTCGACATTGGAGGTGAGGAAGGTATCGACTTTCTTCAGGACGCGGTGATGTACCGACTCGCCTGGGCAATGGAGGCCGTGCGCGTACACGCTACCACGATAGGACATGACGGTGCAGATAACATTCGTGGGCTCGCTGCAATGGCCGTTGAAGCAGGGAGTGCCAACCCGTCGGTGATAACGTTGCTTCGTTCGGGGCTGAACTCGAGGGACGTGGCCAAGGCGGCCGTCGAGTCGACCGGTGCCAACTTCGTAGATAGGACGGGGATGCTGGGCTGGCTGGAATCCGACGAAGTCCAAACCCGAAGTAGAGAGGAAGACTGGCCGACGCCTGAAGGACGCTCCACCTGGCTCCGTTTCATCGAAACGATCAGGCAAGGTAATCGAGTTCGATGGAGTCGATCCAGGCAGACGGTAGACGTAGATTGGCTCGACCCGGCCTCACCACCTGAACCAGGATCTCACGTCATCGTGGAGACCACTACCGATCCACAAGGTGGTGGATGGGTATTGCAGCCAGATTTCACACCGCTTGGACGGCTTCGTTCTCCTCTCGAACGCCCGCGAGAGGATATAGTCGATGCGCGTGTCGGACGACAACCAAGTACGGTACGCATTGAGTTCTTCGGCCCGCGCGGTGTCCGGTGAGGAAACGGATTGGAGTCATTGGTAGGCAGACTGTCACCGAACCTTAGTGCGCGAAGACCATGAAATACCCAAAAGGAGGATGGAGACGATGCCAAGACGTAAGACTTACCATGTGACTCCTCGGACCGACGGCGGCTGGAACGTGAAAGAGGAAAATGCGTCAAGGGCGTCCAGCAGCCACGACACCAAGGCCGAGGCCATAGCCCGTGCCAAGGAATTGGCGAAGAAGCAGGCGCTTGGACAGGTGATCATTCACAAGCAGGACGGTACGATCCAGACGGAACACACATACGGCAAGGATCCGCATCCGCCCAAAGGGTAACAGGGACGTTTCGGATGAGCTTCCGCTTCTGGAGACGAATCAGGATCGCACCGGGCGTGACCCTGAACCTGAGCAAGTCAGGCGGGTCACTCTCGTTCGGGCCGCGCGGGGCGAAGTTCACCATCGGTCCGAGGGGCAAGCGGGCCACGGTGGGCATTCCGGGAACAGGCCTTTTCTACACGACCACGGTTCCGAGTGGGAGATCCAGCGGTAGGAGAAGCGCGTCCTACTCCGCTCCGGCCCTCCCAACGGTCCACCCGGAAGACCGCCTGACCCTGGGCTTCTTCAAGCGGCTTATCACGCCGGACGACGAGGAGGCCCTGGTGGACGGGTGCCGGGAGTTGGTGCTGGGGAATGAGGACAAGGCGCTTCAGTACCTTGAACAGGCGACTCACCTGGCCGACGGCGCGTACCTCGCCGGTTTCCTGGCGCTCAAGAAGGAGCGGCTGGAAGAAGCTGCGAACTACCTGGCGACGGCCGCCGAGAAACACAGCCGCCTGGGCCGCTACTTCTCCAAGTACGGCATCTCCGCCACCATGAGCCTCCCCATTACAGACGAGGTGTCCGCGCATGTGGGCCCGGATCTCCGCGGCGTGCTGTTGGGCCTGGTGGAGGTCTATCAGCGTCAGGAGCGCTGGGAGGATGCGATTGCCTGCCTGGAGCGCTTGCGGCGGCTCGAACCCGACGACGTGGTGGTGAAGCTGTCCCTCGCGGAGCTGCTGTTGGACGCCCGCCCGGGCGACAAGAACGTCTGCCGGAAGATCGTGCGGTTGACCGAGGGCATCGAGAACGAGAGCCCGGTCCACACCGCGCTGCTGCTGTACAAGGCCAGGGCCCTGCGCGGGCTCGGACTTCCGGACGCAGCGCGGGAGACCTTGACCGGCGCCCTGCGCCGGAAGAAGGGCCGCTCCGAGGAGCTGCTCCGGGCGCTCAGGTACGAACGGGCCCTGGTCTACGAGGACCTCGGCCAGCGCCGGCGGGCACGCAGCGAGATCGAGAAGCTCTACGCCGAGGACCCGGATTACGAGGATGTAGCGACCCGGTTGGAGCTGTGACAAGCTGTGACACGGAGCTGTGACATCCCATGCTTGCGACAAACTTGCGACACGGCTTGCGACATCCGGCTCAGGCCGGACGGGAGGAAATCCGAATCAAGGCCGTTTCCGCCCCCTCGGGGATGTGCTGCTCTTTGAAAAGATATTGTGTATCAATGGGTTAGGTGATATCCTGGCAGTGGAGAGTGGTTATGAAGAGGGTTGCACTCGGGGAGCCAAAATTTATGTCACTTTATTTCATGGGCCGCTGATTTCAGCGGCTTTTCTTATTTAATCAAGACCCCGTGAGTGGACGCCAACGGGGGCTCGTCGTTTCAGGCGTGCCCACTCCGAGTTACCTGTCTGCCGTGCTCGGCACAGGCTGGCGCCCGCACATTTACCCTGATTCTCCATTTCGAAGCCCGCAGTCCGGGGACCGGGTGCAACCCTGAAGAGTGAGGGCGCTCACCGAAAATGTCCTCTTCGAATCTCCCGTTCCGAAGTTTTTCAAGTCGCCTTGTTTAACAGTCCGGTTGCATTTGAACACCCGCTTCGAGGTTTCGCACTTCCATTCGGTAGGAACTTCCGGTCCCGCCCATGAGCCTGGTGGTGTTCCGGCGCGAGAACCTGTCCGGGTACTCGTTGGAGCCGTTCGAGTTCGTCGCTCAGGAGAGAAAGGGGGCGGGATGATTGTGGATTTCGGATTGGGGATTGTGGATTACTTGCGGGATCGTGCGGTTTTTATTGAAGCGACGACCATGGAAAGGATTTCGTTTGCTTCGTTTTTCAGCTCGTTCAGGCGCTTTTCATCCATCAATCCGGCTTCGACGATCAGTTCCATCCAGTAGATGGACTCATCATATTCCTCTTCGACGATGGCCATCTTGGCGACAAAGTCGGCGGGTAACTTGGCGTGGCAGGCGGCGGTCCCTGCCTCTACCGCCGTGTCCTGGTTTCGGCGCAGGCCAACGGGACCGAGCTTCCGGCTTGGCTCTATGTGGGGGATGACCCGATCTCGAAGAGGTTTACACTTCTCGGTGAGTCTTGCTGGCTCTGGTAGCTTCCGCTCGGTCAAATCCGGAGAAACTCGGGAAAACAGTTTGACAGGTACGCCGATTTTCATATATATACCAATTTGGTCTGATGGGACGGATTGGAGGCCGATGGGGTTACTCAGGACGGAGCCGATTCGTTAAGCCGAAGGTATGAGGCCGTTCAGGAATGGGACGAGACCCTGTGGGACTGGAGTCAGTGATGGAAGATCAATGGCTCTCCGTAGATGAGATTTCAGCCTATCTCGGCATCAAGCGGGATACGGTCTACAAGTGGATATCTGAAAAACAAATGCCGGCGCACCGGATGGGCCGCCTGTGGAAATTCCGCAAAGACGAAGTGGACGAGTGGGTGAAGACAGGTCGTAACCGAGGTGGATTTGTCCTCGCGTGAGTTCCCTAACGTTCTGATCTACCTAAAGCTGCTTCACGAGGAAGAATTCAGCCGCGAACTCAAAGAGCGGCTCATGGGAAAACAGACCAACGGCAACGGAAAATTGCTCTATCCCAAACAGGCCGAACGTTTCCGCTGGTCCAAGTGGCGTTTCAAAAGCGGTTTAGACCTGCGCGACTTCGTGCGCGACCACGTTTTCCCCTATATGGCTTCGCTGGTGAAGGAGGAGCCGCAGATGGCCGAGTATTTCCGCGACGCCGTTCTCGAGGTTGTTGACCCCAACGTGCCCAAACAGGTGGTGGATGAGATCGACGGCATCGACTTCGCCAAGCTCGGCACCGACGTGAAGGGCGACATTTTCGAATACATGCTGACCCACCTGGGGCAGTCCGCCTTGAACGGCCAGTTCCGGACGCCCCGCCAGATTCGAACGATGATGGTCGAGATGGTTAACCCCAACCTTGGGGATACTATCTATGACCCGGCTTGCGGTACCGGCGGCTTCCTCTACAAGGTGATCCTTTCCAATCCGCCCTTTGCCGGTGTGCTTCCCAAGGAATCCATTCGCAAGGACATTTGAGCGCGAGATCGTGGAAGGTTTGGAGAAACTGCTTAAGGAGATAGAAAATGTGTAAGCCCTATAAACCTGACAAGCTTCTCCTTTCGAGTATAGACTGGGTATCCCATATTCCGGCCATTGGCAGAGCGAACGCGGCATTGGCTCGATATGACGGCCTGATTCAGACTATGGTCAACCCGAACATTCTTCTTTCCCCCATGACCACACAGGAAGCGGTATTGTCATCACGCATTGAGGGCACACAGGCCACGCTGGAAGAGGTTCTTGAATTCGAGGCGCAATATCAAAAAGAAATCGAACCCCGCAAGAAGGAGGATATTCAAGAAATCATCAACTATCGCCGGGCTATGCAATCGGCGGTCAATCTGCTTGAAAAGAAACCTCTTTGCCTCAACATCATTTGCCAACTGCATCGTATTCTTTTAGACAGCGTATGCGGATCCAACAAGGCCCGCGGCGAATTCCGCCGCGTTCAGAATTGGATAGGACCTGTCGGTTGCGTTATAGAAGATGCCTCATTCGTGCCCCCATCGCCGGAAATGATGATGGAAGCCCTGAACAACTGGGAGAAATATTTTCATTTCGAAGAAAAAGACAGGCTCGTTCAATTAGCTGTCGTCAAGGCCCAATTTAAACTGATCCATCCGTTTCTGGACGAAAACGGCCGGATTGGAAGAATGCTCGTTCCTTTCTTTCTTTTCGAAAAAAAGCTCATATCTTCCCCCGTATTTTACATCAGCGCCTATTTCGAGCGGCGGCGCGCGGACTATTACCGTGCGCTCAATGCCATATCCGAAAACGGGGATTGGAACGGCTGGATTCGGTTTTTCTTTATGCCGTCATAGAGCAGGCCAAGGAGAACGCCCGAAAGGCCAGAGACATCTTAAGCCTTTATGAGGAAATGAAGCGACGTATTCCCGCAATTACCAGATCCCAGTATGCCATTTAGACCATTGACGCCATATTCTACCTACCGATTTTTACCACAACCGGTTTCGCAAAAAAGACTGCCATTCCTCTGCCCACTGCCAAGCGATCGTTGATGCCTTGGCAAAGGAAAATGTGTTGCGACCGCTGATAGAGGCGAAGGGGCGACAGGGGACACGATGGGTTTTTACGCCTCTATTGAGGATCATGAGTATGGAGAATCTGGATCATGTGTGAGCCAGAAACAATCTTTGTGACTCATATAGTGGCATATTGTGAGCCGCAACTGATATTGTGGCTCATGGATGATCTGCAAAAAGGAGCGATGAATTGATGATCGATGATTTAAGAACGATGATTGAAAGCCCGGTATTGCAATCGACAATCATCAATCGAAAATCCGAGATGGCCACCCTTCACGGCCACACTTTGTCGCTCCGGCGCACTCCGATGCAGACGGCGGCTTTGCCGTGGACCGTCTCAATACGCAAACGCCGGGGCACTCCGGTCTCCAGCCGGGTTTCCTGGAAATCCAGAATGATGGATTTGATCGTCTCTATCATGGGGTCACTCCTGGCCATGGTTATTTTCGGTTTTGCTCTTATCCGGTAATAAATATAGCCGGTTTTGGCTATAAGTGTAAAGGGATATTTCCGAATACGGTCTGGCTCCCCAGCCCGTACAACCAGCCCTCCGACGTTCATTACTCCGGCCCTCTCCCCTTGGGAGAGGCGGGGGTGCGGCAATGGTGATCTCTGACGGAGCTTGTTTTGGAACAAGCGGAAGTTCTTTGCAAGGAATGGACGGAAAAAGCATGACCAACGAGGGAATAGCCAGATTCTTCAATACCACGTGTTATGCGGGTAGGTATAAAATATTCTTTAATCTGTTTTCCCATTTTTAGTTTCATGAATCATTTGTAAAAAGAACTCGATAACTTTGGGGTCAAAATGCGTCCCTACTTGTTGCTGAATATATTCTAAAGTTTTTTTCTGAGACCATGCCCGCCGATAGGGACGATCAGATGTGAGCGCATCCCATACATCTACAACAGCAAAGATACGGGCGGCAAGCGGAATCTGTTCTCCCTTCGATCCTTGTGGATAACCTGTTCCATCCCATTTCTCATGATGAGAATAGGGTATCGCCAAGCACGGTCGAAGATATTCTATAGGCTTTAACCACTCGTAAGCAAAAACCGGATGTTTTCGCATAATGATCCATTCATCATCGTTTAACTTGTCTGGTTTGAGGAGAACGGAATCAGGAACTCCCAACTTTCCAATATCGTGCAATAAAGCGCCGCGTCTGATGTGTATCAGCTCATTTTCCGGAATTTTTGCCATTGTTGCAAGCATAACGGTCATCTCTGTTACTCGTTGAGTATGACCTTCAGTCTCTCTGTCGCGTAATTCGAGAGCCTTAGTCCACCCTTCTAATGTTGCGTCGTAAGCAAGTGTTAGGTCGAGATTCGCACGTTGCAATTTTTGAAAAAGCCTTCCATTTTCGATAGCAATGGAGGCCTGCCCGGCAACGGCCTTAAGAAAATTGAACCAACTCTGGTTGGATTGCAATGGGGTGCGGTGAAAGACTTCCAGTACTCCGACCAGTTTCCCTTTTGCAATCAGGGGAGTGGCACAGAAA
Organism: uncultured Desulfobulbaceae bacterium; assembly: GCA_964427245.1. GTDB lineage: Bacteria > Desulfobacterota > Dissulfuribacteria > Dissulfuribacterales > DYLC01 > JAQVIJ01. The sequence continues at coordinate 29,624 of CAYRSX010000034.1, forward strand.
GAAATAAATCCTTCCGCCGCCAGAAGGGCTTGGCGGAGAAAAGGCGGGTCGGCTTTTAATAAATCTGGGACAAAAACCATCTCTTGTTCCAATGCAGCCCGCCCTGCGTATCCTTGTCCAAGGCGAAATCGTAGGTGCTCTTGCTCTACGCTATGAAAACCACGCTTTGCCAGAATCTCCAGCATATTGGTGTAACGGTTAAGCAACAGAATATCGCCTGCATCCACATTTAGCTCGCTGCAGACTTTCTCAAGGATTGTCTTTAGCGCTACAGGCAAATCGATCGTACCCAGGATGGCCAGATCAATTTCTCTTAATGCCATCATGCGGCGCAGTTGAGATTGCAGCTCCAGTGTGGTCTGTTTATGTTTGGTAATGTCTATCGAAAGGATGAGTATCCCTTCGGGCATAGGACTTATTCTAAGGGAAAACCATGTTATTTTACCATTAGGATAATGAAATTCATTTTCGATTTCTGCAAAGGTAGATTCTGCAAGACATTTTTTTAACACAGAAAACACAGCTGTTGACTCAATGCCTGGATAAACTTCCATCAGCGTGCGCCCAAGTAATTCTTCCCTGGTTTTGCGCCAGTGTTTGGCAGCAACTTCATTGACATATACGTAACGAAAGTCAAAGTCTATTATATGACAACCTTCAAGGATATGATCTAAAATAGAAAAATCATGCTTCTGTTCCATCATTTGCCTCCTCTCACAGAAGATGCTGGATTTCTCGTTTCTAACCGTATAAGACTCCTTCATGGATTCCGCTAAAGATGGCTTAACCAATTGCCGGACGCCTTATGCCGAATGGCTCGCCGTTTATCTTGTGATGGGGGGTGTGCCTTTCTGTGCCAGCTTATACAGAGATTCACTCATCTTCAGATATCAGCTTCGATGACTGTTAGCCACTTGATTCCCATTAGTTCTCTTTCAATCAAGTCTACTCGTATCTTGAATAACTTTATATAATATTAAAAAATAGTCAAAGTAAAGGGTTTTGTTAAATCTCTATTTCTATTTTTTATCAATAGAAAGAAAAGGTTTCTTTTTTGAATGTATTTTAATTTATAAAGAATTGTTTTAATGTTTGGTCTGAAATGGGCCAGAACTCAATCGATAAAGAATATTTCAAACATTTGTGTGGCCGAGAGACCCGCGCTTTCAGCTATAATATGGGCATAAACCTGGCCAATGGACACAACATAGCCGTACTGGATCTTGGCACGCAAACCTTTCGAATGGCCGTTTTGCAGGTGGAGGTCTCTTCAAGGCGAATAGTCCGTTGCATTACGCCGGTGCTGTCCATTCTGCGGCATGTGCGTTTGGGTGAAGGCCTGAGCAAGACGGGCTGCATCTCTGAAAACGCCATGAAACGTGGCCTTGAGGTTCTGCAAGAATTTTATGACGTTATTCAACATATTACTCGCCTTACGGTTGCGGCGGTTGGCACACAGGCGCTGCGTCAGGTACAAAATGCACAGAGATTTATTTCTGAGGCGAATGGAATCGGTTTTGACATTCACATCATTACGTCTGCGCAAGAGGCAGAGCTCACTGCACTGGGAGTGAAATACAGTCTGCCGTCTCTTCCTTTTGATTGCATCGTAGATCTGGGTGGTGGCAGCGTGGAATTCATTAAAATATACGGCGACGGCAGGCAACATGTGACAGGAGGGGCGGCGGCTGCCATTGCATTTCTTGCCCTTGAACTTGACAGATATGATGCGATAAAAATAAGGGGTTTCAAAATAACGCTGGATTTGTTAACTAATATATGGAATCGGCTTTCAAATCCATTGCATCAGAAAAAACTCAAGGAAATGCTAATGGACAGGCTTGACATATTGTCTGCCGGAATTTTTATATTGTCGCACATTCTGAATATTCTCAAGCTTGACGAGTTTATCGTTTCAGACAGCGGTCTCTTGTTCGGTCTGTTTATAAAAGTTATTTTAAAGGAGCATTTGCATGTTGAACCATCCAATACCGCAGGCATATACATTTGATGACCTGCTGCTGCTTCCAGCTCATTCTGCTGTTTTGCCTGCTGAGGTGGATGTCAGCACACAACTGACATCTGAAATTACCTTGAATATTCCCATCATCAGCGCCGCCATGGACACAGTGACAGAGGCCGATATGGCCATTGCAGTAGCCAGAGAGGGTGGAATCGGCATAATACACAAAAATATGTCTATAGCAGAACAGGTCAAACAGATCGAACGCGTCAAGAAATCCGAAAGCGGTATGATTATAGACCCCATCACCGTAACCCCTGACAAAAGTATTGGAGAGGTGCAGACCCTCATGCGGGAGTATCGCATCTCTGGAGTGCCTGTGGTGGAGGGGAAAAGGTTGGTAGGTATTGTGACCAACAGGGACCTGCGTTTTGAAACCAACATGGCGCTTCAAGTCAAGGATGTCATGACTAAAGACAATCTTGTCACTGCCCGTGTGGGTATTTCCTTCGAGGAATCCAAGGCCTTGCTGCATAAACATCGTATTGAAAAGCTTCTGGTGGTGGATGAGGCGGGTGATCTCAAAGGTCTGATTACCATCAAGGATATTGAGAAGATTAAAAAATACCCCAATTCTTGCAAGGATAAAATGGGTAGGCTTCGAGTGGGGGCTGCCGTTGGAGTGGGCGTAAATTTTCTGGAGCATGTGGAGGCCATTGTTAGGGCAGGCGTGGATCTCATCGTGGTGGATTCGGCACATGGACATTCTCAAAACATTCTAAATGTCATTCGCTCCATAAAGAACCATTTTCCTGAGGCACAGGTGGTGGGAGGTAATGTGGCCACTGCCGAGGGGGCTGCTGCCCTTTTTGATGCCGGAGCCGATGTGGTGAAGGTTGGGGTAGGGCCAGGCTCCATATGCACCACGCGTATTGTGGCGGGTGTGGGCGTTCCTCAGATGACGGCTATACACGACTGCGCCTCTGTGGCCAACAAGTATGGTAAGACCATCATAGCCGACGGAGGGATAAAGTTTTCAGGAGATATTGTGAAGGCCATTGGTGCAGGTGCACACTGTGTTATGCTGGGCGGTCTGTTGGCAGGTACAGATGAAAGTCCTGGGGATCTCGAACTATATCAAGGCCGCAGCTACAAGACATACAGGGGAATGGGTTCCCTTGGTGCCATGAAAGAGGGCAGTAAGGACAGGTATTTTCAGACTGATGTGCAGACAGTATCTAAGCTGGTGCCGGAAGGAATAGAGGGCCGTGTTCCTTACAGGGGTCCTGTTTCGGCTACCATTTATCAGCTCATTGGAGGGTTGAGGTCAGGTATGGGTTATACCGGCTGCCGTACCATAGCAGAGCTTCGGCAAAAGGCCAGATTTATACGCATAACGCCGGCAGGTCTGCGGGAAAGTCATGTGCATGATGTCATCATCACCAAGGAATCTCCGAATTATCAGGTGGACAGATAATGAGACATATCGGCCTTGCCGTTTTGTTGGTTCTCTGTGTATTTTTGGCGTCATGTGGGAAAAAGGACATGCCTGTGCCCATAGGCGCCATTCATCCCAGGTCCATCAATGATCTGCAGTATGTCATAACACCTCAGGGCGTTGAATTGAGCTGGACCATTCCCACTCGAAATGTGGATGGAAGCCCGATTCTGGCCCTCAAGGGCTTTGAACTCTATAAGGCCGTTTTGCAAGGTGACAAAACCTGTAACGGCTGTCCCATTGCCTTTGATGCCCCCATATTTTTACCTATGGAGACCGTATCTAAGTCTGGGCAAAAGATGTTCTATGAGGACCGCACATTGCAGCCAAATCATAGATATGCCTTTGAGATTCGCACGGTCAAGGCATTTTTGAACAAAAGTGAGCCCTCCAATCGTGTGATCTTTATATGGCATTCTCCACCGTCCGCTCCTTCACAGCCTGTGGCCGTTTCCAAGGCCGACGGGCTGGAACTCACATGGACACCACCAGTAACCTGGGCCGATGGATCAGCCCTGAATGCCCCTGTTTTTTATCGGATTTATGCCCAAAAAGGCGAAAATGAGGAATGGAAGCCCATTAAAGACAGGCTTTTCGCTTCGACGTTTGTCTATGCAAAGGCACCGTTGGGCCAGGTCATGTTTTATCGCGTTACTGCTGTTTTCGATTATGACGGCATTTTGATAGAGAGTGCACCATCTTCAAGAGTGAAGGTCGAATTTATAAGCCCTGTGCCGCCCAATGCTCCAACAGGTCTTGTGGCTGTTACAAAGACATCTGATTCAGGCAAAGGTTTCGTGGAGCTTTTGTGGCAGGATGTATCTGAATCAGATGTGGCAGGTTATTTTGTGTACAGAAGGGCATTGGCCACCGATAAGTTTCAGAGATTGAACGACCATCCCATTTCCGCTGTGCGTTTTGAAGATGTTGCTCCATTGGCTGCTGGAACTTATGAATATCGAGTAACGGCAGTGAGCAGGGCAGGGAAAGAAGGGCCCCAGTCTTCTTCTGCAATAGTGCGAATCTATGAATAAATGGGAGTTCATTTATGGATTTATTGGAATATCGAGACGGTGTTCTGTATTGTGATGGCGTTTCTATTTTAGAAATAGCCAAAAAGGTAAAGACGCCTTGCTATGTCTATAGCGCTGCTGTTCTTGATCAGAATTTTCGCGCATTTGATGAGGCCATGGCTGCAGTGTCACACCTGGTCTGCTTTGCGGTCAAGGCCAATGGAAATCTCTCGGTTTTGAGGCTTTTGGCAGGGCTTGGAGCCGGCGCTGATGTTGTATCCGGTGGTGAGTTATTCAAGGCCATGAAAGCGGGTATTCCTGCATTCAAGATCGTATATTCCGGTGTGGGCAAGACCAAAGAAGAGATTCGTTATGCCTTAAAGGTCGGCATACTCATGTTCAATGTGGAATCAGAACCGGAATTGCGTCTCATTCGAGCCGAGGCCAAGCGTCTTGGAAAACGAGCGGCCATCTCCATTCGTGTAAATCCCGATGTGGACCCTCAGACTCATCCCTACATCTCCACAGGTCTTAAGAAAAACAAGTTTGGGCTTTCTGTGGAAAAGGCCATAGCCCTGTATGAAGAGGTCAATGACTGGCCAGAGGTGGAGATAAAAGGTATAGATTGTCACATAGGTTCGCAGCTTACTCGTCTTCAGCCGTTCCTGGATGCCATAGATCGTATCTTGTCTATGGTTCGTCGCCTAAAGGAAAAGGGTATCGAGCTTCAATACATAGATGTGGGTGGAGGATTGGGCATTCGTTATAAAGACGAGACACCGCCCACGCCGCAGGAATATGGCGCTGCTGTCTGTAAAAAACTGGCGAATACAGGGTTAACTGTGATTCTTGAGCCTGGAAGGGCCATCTGCGGGAATGCAGGAGGACTTCTCACTCAAGTGATTCATGTGAAGGATACCGATGAAAAACGGTTTTATGTGGTGAATGCGGCCATGAATGACTTGTTGCGGCCCAGTCTTTACCAGGCCTATCATGAAATATTACCTGTAAAACAGCCCAAGACAACACGGCTTTTGACAGCGGATGTGGTAGGGCCCATCTGTGAGTCAGGGGATTTTTTGGCCAAGGATCGAGAACTGCCTCGTCTTAGGTCCGGTGATTTGCTCTTGGTCAAGAGCACCGGCGCATATGGCTTTACTATGTCTTCCAATTACAATGCTAGGCCTAGGGCTGCAGAAGTGATGATCGAGCACGGCACCTTTCGCGTGGTAAGGCGTAGAGAGACTCTGGCTCAGTTGATACAGGGTGAAAAATAAAAAGAGGGGCATTATGTGTGAGACCTGCGGATGCGCTGCAGCTTTCGATACCGTAGTCGTGGATGTCTATAAAAGCCTTCTGGAAAATAATAATGCTCAGGCTCGGCTGAATCGCAGGCGAGTAGAAAAACTTGGGGCTGTGGCTGTAAATCTTATCAGCAGTCCGGGTTCAGGCAAGACCACACTTTTGGAAAAGACCATCGACTTACTGAAGAATCGAGTCAGCATAGGCGTAATAGAAGGCGACATTGAGACGGATCGGGATGCCCAGCGCATTCGAGCCAAGGGCGTGCCTGTGGTTCAGATTACTACTGGCGGGGCCTGCCATCTGGATGCAGGTCTGGTGGCAAAGGGGTTAGACGGGCTGGAGGAGCAGCTGAAAGGTAAGGGCTTGGATCTGCTCTTTATCGAAAATGTGGGCAATCTGGTCTGCCCTGCTGCATTTGATCTGGGAGAACATGTGCGGGTTGTATTGCTCTCAGTGCCGGAAGGTGACGATAAACCCTTGAAATACCCAAAGATTTTTTTGTCATCTCAGGTATTTCTTATCACCAAAACGGATCTGTTGCCATATTTTGATTTTTCTCTGAAAGATGTTCATGATTATGCAAAAAGGATCAACCCCAATCTGATGAGCATCAGTCTTTCTACAGTTTCAGGCATAGGCATGGACGATTGGGTTGGCTATCTTGTTTATGGGCTGTCTAATATCAAATAGGGAGTGAAGGTATGGTGTATGCAAAAAGATTCCCCCCCCCCTGTAAAAACATTTTTTATTTCATTGAGGCACTTCCTGATATATTTTGTCTGAAGGATGGAGAAGGCCGGTGGCTTTGGGCCAATAAGGCCATTTTGAAGTTCTTTGGTATAGAAGAAGTGGATTATGTGGGCAAGAAGGATTCTGATCTAACGGAATTCGCGCATTCGGTGTTTCGTGATGCCTTTTTAGTCTGTGAACAGACCGATGAGAAGGCTTGGCAAAACAGAAAGTTGACTGTTACAGAAGAAACCATTTCCCTTCCTGACGGCAGCCAGCGCTTCTTTCAGACATACAAACTCCCATTGTTTGACGAGAACGGAAAGAGGCAGACACTAGTTGTCTTGGCCAAGGATATCACAACGTATAAAAGATTGATTATATCCTTGGAACACAAGACGCAAGAGCAGGAAGCGCTTATGCGCATTATGTCTGTGTGGCATAGGTCAGATCTGTCTCGGCGCCAAAAGATGGAAGAGGTTTTGCAAATTTTCATATCCATTCCATGGCTGCATCTTGACACCAAGGCTGCTTTTTTTGAGGCCGTGCCTGAGCGTAGAGAATTACACCTGATGGTATCCATAAATTTTATGCAGGAGCATAGAACTGCCTGTGAAAGATTGCATTACATGGAGTGTCTGTGTGGTAGGGCGGTGGAGTTTGAAAAGACACAATATATTCCCAACCACAAAGAGATAAGTACCGACCGCTGCCCAATTCACCAGGAACACTACCATTATATCATTCCCATTCATTCCAAATCCAACTTGCCCGATATAACAGACACTTTTTTGGGCTGCCTGAGCCTTTATACGTTTTCGCCGCATGAGGAACACGAACGGTTTTGTCGTTTTTTTGATGTGGTAGCCCATGTTATTTCCATGGGGTTTGAAGAAGAGTGGCTCTCTCAAAGACTCAATGACCGTCTGACCGAACTCAGGTTGGCCGCTGAAATGCTTCAATTAGGTATTATCAAATACGATTTCTCCACTAAAGTCATGCGTTGGTCAGATAATGTGTATAACATTTTGAAATTGAATGCAAAGACTCACAGCCCTTCTCTTAAAAATTATCTTAAACGGGTATGTGTGACAGATCGTCCACGTGTGGCTCAGGCCCTTAGACTGCTTCTGAGAGAAGGCAGATCTGTGGACTTGAGACATGCCTTGCATTTTAATGGCGGTACTCAGCAGATCGTACATCTGAAGCTGACTGTCATGAGCAAAGATAATCTTTCCATTTATGGCATTTTGCAGGATGTCACGCTGAATATGGCCATGGAGAATCAATTGTTACTGCTGACCAATATCTTGGAAAATAGCAATGAGGCTGTGGTGGTTACGGATTCGGACAATCGTATTCTATCGATGAATAGGGCGTTTACAGCCATTACTGGTTATAGAGCGGAAGAGGTCATAGGAAAGTCTCCGAACATTCTGAAATCCGGATATCATGATAGGAGCTTCTATGAGAAAATGTGGAAAAGTCTTCAGACAACGAATCATTGGGAGGGAGAGATATGGAATCGACACAAGGACGGCCATACCTATCCTGAATGGATATCCATTTATGTTATGCGAGATGAAAACGGTGTTCCTCAAAGACATATAAGCATCTTTCACGATATTACCAAAGAGAAGGAGACCGAGGCACTTCTGCAATATCGTCAAAACTATGATACCCTGACGGATCTTCCTAACAAAACGCTTTTTGAGGATCGCATACGCACAGCCATTGCTCAAAGGTTGGAGAATAGCAGTGTGGCTGTACTTGTGTTGGATATAGACGATTTCAAGCGTGTGAATGAGCTCAGGGATTATATTTATGGAGATATGGTTCTTCAGGATGTGGCTGCTCGGTTTTCTAACCTATCCTCTGATCTCACAATTTCTCGGTTGGGTGGAGATGAGTTCGGTGTGCTTGCAACATGTTTTGATGAAAGGGATGTTCTGGCCCTTTTGTCCAAAATCCATAAGGCATTTGAAGCGCCTTATGGAGTGGATGAGCTATACTTGACTGCAAGTATCGGAGTAAGTCTTGCTCCAACGGATGGTAGGGAGCCGAATGAGCTCATAAAAAGAGCCGAGACCGCCATGTATGCAGCCAAAAAGGCCGGCAAGTCTCAGGCTGTTTTCTTTAAAAAGGAGTTTTCCGACTCTATCGAGAGGTTGCTGAGTATGGAAAAACTCCTGCGCCATGCCATAGAAGCAAAGGATATCACCTTGGTCTTTCAGCCCAAGGTGGAGCTTAAAAGCGGAAGAATTGTGTCTGTGGAGGCATTGGCGCGATGGAGTTCAGTGGAGTTGGGTTTTGTGTCTCCAGCAGAGTTCATTCCTTTGGCCGAGGCTACCAAGCTCATCGGTTCGTTGGAAAAACTGATCTTAGAAAAGGCGGCTACACAGGCACTTGAGTGGAGAAAACAAGGATATGACCTTACGGTGGGTTTCAATCTTTCACCGGTGCAGTTCAGGGCAAAAGGGTGCGTTGAGGATGTTTTGAGCACGATAGAGCAGGTTGGAATGGCTCCAGAATTTATGGAGATAGAGATTACAGAGGGAGCAGTTTTGGATAACGAGGAAGAGGCCATAGCGTTTTTAATGGAATTCAAAAAAGCTGGTATAGGCATTGCCATGGACGACTTTGGCAGGGGCTATTCCTCCCTCTATTATCTCAAGAGACTGCCCATCGATGTCTTAAAGATCGATAGGGTTTTTATAAAGGAATTGCCTTTTGATCAAGAAGCCTGCGCCATCACTAAGGCGATTATCAGTATGGCAAAGGCCATGGGGCTTAAGACCGTAGCAGAGGGCGCTGAAACTCAGGATGCGGTGAATTTTCTAAAGGAGCAAGGAGCTGATATGATACAGGGTTATTTCTTCAGCCCACCTGTGACAGCAGAACGTATAACCGAGATGTTACAACAGCAGCGACAAAAACAGCAGGGTATTTTTAAGGATTAAAATCCTTTAAGCCCGCTTATTCCTGAAAGCTCCACTTCAAATCCAAAGACATATTCGTCGTTGTCTCTGCGGAATTTGGTGGTGAGCGCCCAGCAGGAGGCCTGATAGCGCAGGCCGTAGGTGCTCTGCACCTCCTTGTGATTTTCCATGTTCCACGAGGTCTCGTAGATGCCACGCCATCTCTCCGTAAGCCCTATGTTCAGGTTCAGCTCCAGGGTGTCGATGTCCTCTATTTCATTGTAGCGGTATCCAAATCCTGCTTTGTCACCTGTTGGCGCGAAGATATTTGACCAGATCTCATGAGTGGTAAAGCCATAACCATAGAAATTGTAGGTATTGTCGTAGCGAATGGACCAGAAGCTCATGGGCTTCCATTCTATCTCCGCATAGAGGTCTGAAAGGTCGTGTTTTTTGCCATATTTTTGTGAAGGGGTTATGAGTTCAAAGATACTTTTAGCCTGATTTGCAGACGGGCCTGCGTAGATGCCGTTTTCGTCGTAACTCTGCTCCAGATAAAAGCGCAGGGGGTCTGTGTAAGTGGTACGTTCAGCAGTGACTGGAGTCTTTTTGCTCAGAAAGGACAGAACCGACCAGGTAAAACGGTTCAAGGGTTCGAGCCGGTCCTTTTCATCTATGAAAGGAATATTGTTTTGTTCTTTGTCCGGCCGGTAGGTATATGTGAGTTTGGGGCGAATAGTATTGCGCCAGAGTTCTCCGCCATTTCCCACAAAGTTTCTGGCCAGAGTGGAGCTGGCCTCTATCTCCAGCCTGCCTAATGTCCTGTTCAGGTCATGGGCGCGTTTGTATTCGTCTTGTGTGGCGGTGGTGTTGTATATGGTATTGTCCAGAAAACCGCCGATCATAAACTGCACATATGAATTATAGGCCAGATGAGTGAGCAGCCCAGGTTCTATGTCCACACGTTGATAGCGGTCTCCTCTATCCCTCCAGTAGTTTACATAAGAGGCGTTCCAGTTGTAATAGAGGTCAGGAAGATAGGCCTGTTTCTGTGCCGGACTGCTGATTATTTCACGCAGAAGGGCATTTAACGGCGTAATGTACCCCTGACTCAAGATCAAAGGCAGGGTATGAACCGTGTAGGGCTTGTTGGCCGCCACCAGATTTTGATTGTATTGAATGGCCGCTCCGAGGAATTGGTCTTCAAAGAGTCGTGTGGCCTGCACCGTAGTGGGTCTGATCAGATCGGTGCGTTCCACGAGAGACCGGTCGAACACCTCCTTGAAGCCCCTGTTTGAGGCATTGAATCCCATGGGGCCGTTGTCGAACTCCAGAAGATAGTCTCTGTCGCTGGCGTAGTCCACATCTACCTTGAGTTGAATGTCCAGTATTAGCTCTTGATCGAATTTGCCTCGCAACCAATAGCGTTTTTCAGTGGCGCGCGTCACGCCGTCATGATTGAAGTCATTGTCGTTCAGTCGATCCACCAGCATATTGTAGCGAAGGATTCCTTTGCTTTCTGGTGTAAACACATAGCGAAATTCTATGCCTTCCATCCAACCTCTGCGTGAGAGAATGTCCTGATAGAACGTGGCGTCCATGCTGTCGTTGATGGCCCAGTAATACGGTACATTGATCTCAAGACCATTCCGATTGGAAGAGGAAAAATAGGGCAGAAGAAAACCCGATGTGCGGTATTTATTGAGCGGCGCTGCGAACCATGGGCTGTAAAAGATGGGAATGTCCCGTACATTGAAGGTGGCGTTTTTACTTATTGCTCGACCTTCTTCTGTAATGTGCAGGTCTGTACAGTGAAAGCTCCAATCCTGATTGGGCAGAGGGCATGTGCTGATGACAGCCTTATCGGCTATATATTCCTCTGTTCCGATCTTCCAGATATTGTCGGCTGTCATGTGTACGTTATTGCGGTGTAGAAATAGATTGCCTTTTTTGATGTTGCCGGTGGATACTTTGAGGTCAAATTCTCCTTCTTCTCCTCGCAGTACGTCTCCGTCCATTTCTATGACCACCGCTCCTTTGGCTATGGCCTTTTGAGTAAGGTTGTTGAAAAGCATACGGTCTGCGGTGATTTTCATGGTTTGTCGTTGAACCTGCACTGCTCCCTCTGCTATTACTACCTGACTGTCGTGAAAGAATGTGAGCTGATTGGCCGTGATATTCCATGGGGTGTTTGAATTTTGTTCAATGGGCTCGGCTAAGGCCGCTTCGCTTACAAAAAATATTTGGCAAAGAAAGAGAAATAAAATGCACTCCACGACCCTTGGGGCTGCAGAATCGCATCGCATTTGAGATAATTTGAAAAAAGAAGAAATCATGTAGAAGTTAGTATCATGAAAGCCATGAGGTTTCAACGCTATTTCGATGGAATGATATGTATATCCCTTTGAGGGAATGGAATGGTTATACCGGCCGTTTTGAATTCGACGTCTATTCGGCTGCGCAGGTCAGTCTCCACATCGAATCGCTCCGTAATGTTTTGTATATAACAGACCAGCAGAAGGTCCAGGGAGCTGTCTCCGAAGTTACGGAAGAGCACCTTGGGCCCTGGGTGTTTTTCATCTTTCAAGACCTTTGGATGTGCCATGGCTGTTTTTAGTAGTATGGAACGCACCAACTCTATGTCACTTCCATAGGCCACTCCCACAGGGATTCGAATTCTTCCACTTCGGTCGTCGTGTGTCCAGTTTATGACCTCCTTGGAGATGAGATCGGAATTTGGTACGATGATGTCTGCATTGTCGAGGCTTTGAATCACGGTGGAGCGTACTGAGATACGCTTTACAAAACCTTCAGTGCCTCCTATTACGATCCAATCGCCCTTTTTGATGGGCTGTTCAAAGAGCAGTATCAGGCCTGATACAAAGTTGTTTATGATGTTTTGCAGGCCGAAACCTATGCCTACGGACAGGGCACCTGCTATAAGCGCCAGATTGGAGAGATTTATGCCTGCTATCAATGCGCCGGTAAGTACCGCTATTATGAATCCGATATAGCCGGAGATAGTGACTACTGCATCCACTGCGCCGGGGTCCATAGTTGTGTCCATTTTATAGCGCTGTTTTATGGTGTGTTTTATCACTCGGGCGCATATCCAAAGTATCAGAAATATCAAGAAACCTGCAAAGGCCTTGAGAGGGGAAAAGTTCAGTTCGCCGATCTGTATCCCTTTGACAAGATATTCCTGAATGCGTGCGGAGACAGTCCCTTTGACATCCCATGCGTTCAGGAACAGAAGGCATGAGACCGACCAGATGAAAAGCTGAAGGGACATTTGAAGCCATAACATGGCATAGAATGGTTTTCCTGTCTTGATGCCCAGGAGTTCCCGCACAGTCCGAGCTGTCTCGTTTCCATGCAATATCCTGCGAAATCCCGATACCAGAAGCCGAGTGAGCCAGGATGTCAGCACAATGAGAAGGGCGGTCAGCAGAACGCCTGTCAGTAGGTATTCCGCCAGGTTGTGATAGCCTATGAAATTTATGGCGAGAAGGAATACCAGACCGATTTCACATGTTCGAAGAAATTTGAATGCGGTCTTGTGTAATTTTATGGCGTTCAATACCCAGAACAGCCCAAGAATTGTCAATACAAAGCCCAGTAACCGCACTGTTTCTTTTACAGGCCCTGGGGCGTCCTGAAAGAGCGATGCCTGAGTGACAATTAAAAAAGGAAGCACGCAGGCAAGCGCTATGCCGCAGCGCCGCAGAATGGTTTTTTTCTGCATGGAGTCCAGTTCCAGGATATTCGCCTTCAGGAGTAGTGCCAGTGTGGCGAGCTGAAAAAGATAGAAAAATAAGGTGTAGATGGCAAGGGTAGTCAGATTGTCCGGTAAAAAGGAGTGTTTCACAAATCCTATGTATATGCCGGCAAAGGCCAGTGAAACGATACCGGGCGCATAGCGGGCATAGGAGATATTCATGTATTTCAGAAAAATCCCGAGCATCTTATCCTGTTGCCGGCTGAAGGCCTGCACGGTCCTGCTTGTGTATATGCCCAGCCAAAGCCCGAGCCCCAACATCAGCAAGAACCCCAGTGACTCCCCTGGATTCAGGTCTGAGAGACCGTTTTTTGGCAGTAGCAGTGTATTGAAATATTCCTTGATGGTGGACAGAAATGTCATCGCTGCATCTTTTGTCTGGCTTGTATCGGTTGAGCTAGCAAAAAGCAGGTCGTAGAGACCCTTTTCTCGATAAAAGAGCTGTTGGGACGCTATATGTGACCGTTTTTTTTGCAGGGCTGCAAGGCCGTCTTGAATGGCCAGGGCCAGCAGCCTGGACTCAGCCATCTGGTTTTCCAGCTGTGCCTTCTGTTTCAGGAGGTTCTTGCGCTGCCTGGCAATCTCCGGAGTATCAGCATCGTTTGCGGGCCCTATGGCCTCCATAGATGCGTTGAGCCTGGTAAGCTCGGTTTCAGTGGTCTCCAAGCAGGTCTTGTTTTGTGTTTCAAAGGCATTAAGACGCTCGATAAGGGTGTTCAGTCCGGATTCTGTATCATTGGCCTGTTGTGATTGGGCCAGTTTTTGGACCATTGTCTGAGACGGCAGGTCATTGCAGGCCTTTTCCTGACAAAGACTCGCCTGTGCCATAAGCAAAAGAAAAAGGGCGATCAGATACGGCAAAAAGCAGGCCTTTTTTGAATAATTGAATGCAAACGGTAAAATCGATATGGGCATTGTTTCCTCCGGTTGCCAAAAGGATTTAGTGAATATGATAGCAGTTAACAGTTGTTTGGCAATGGCCCGTGGAAAGGAAAAAAGATTTCTCGCGGCTTCGCCACTCGAAATGACAGTTATGGCTTTGCCGCTCGAAAGGATGCATTAGGCAGGGAAGCGACAGCCTGTCATTTCGAAGGAGCGCAGCGACTGAGAAATCTTGCAAGGTCTGAGTTGAAATATCTCGAAAAAAATCCTGTAACTTTTCAAGAAAGCTGTTATATTTTATTAAATATGGTTAAATGAGGAACTCGTGCCACCCTTACTGAAAAAAGAAAAAGACGCCTTGCAAAATGCATCGGCTGTTCGGTCGATGAAGCGCCTTTCCTGCAAAGAGAGAGTTAAAAACCTGTTGCAGGTATTTAAAAAAGATGACAAGGTGCTGGTGATCATTGTCTCAGACCCGGATTCCATGGCCTCTGCCTTTGCCTTGCAGCGCCTGTTGCGCAGGCGTGTGGAGGCTATAACCATCGCTCATCCCAATGAGATGAAGCGTGTCAACAATATCGCCATGAAGGAGTTGCTCAAGATACCTCTGGAGCGGCTTAAAAACATCAAAACAGAACACTACACCAAGTTTGTGCTGCTGGACTCACAGCCCAATCACCTGCCCGAATTAGCCCAGTTTTCATATCATGTCGTCATAGACCATCATCCGGTGACAGAGGGCTGGAGTGCCTCATTCGTGGATATTCGGCCTGAATATGGTGCTACTGCCACCATGCTTGCTGAATATCTCAAGGCCGCCAAGGTTGAACCCTCGGTGCATCTGGCCACCGCACTTTTCTATGCCATCAAGACTGACACTCTGAACTTCACCAAAAAGGCCATCGCTGCGGATGTCCTGTGTTTTCAGAATCTGTTTAAGCGCATCAATCAGCAGTTGTTGAACAAGATCGAGTCTTCCACCATTCGAAAAAGCGAGCTGAAATATTTCAAGACGGCCTTTGCCAATCTTGTAGTTCATGAAAACCGCATATATTGTCACATAGAAAGGCTGCCCAATCCCGATCTGCTAGTGGTGATTGCCGATTTTCTTACCTGTGTACATGAAATTGGTTGGGTGATAGTTTCAGGTAGGTGTGCTGATAAACTGGTGGTCATTCTCAGGTGCGATGGTTACAAAAAGGATGCGGGTAAGCTGGCGCAGAAACTCTTTAAAGACATTGGATCAGCTGGTGGTCACAAGCAGCGCGCCCGTGCAGAGATTCCATGGGAGAATCTGCCTGAAAAATTGAGCAGCCGTTTTACCACCGCGACGCTGCGCAGGTTCGTTACCGAACATCTGGACAGATAACTTAAAGAAAAGGAGATTTAAGTATGCCCAAGACCATCGCCATGATCCTTGCAGGCGGCCGAGTTGGTGAGCTGGATGTCCTGACACATGAGCGGCCCAAATCTACCGTTCCGTTCGGCGGACTCTATCGCATCATAGATTTTCCTTTGAGCAACCTCATGAATTCAGGTATAGAGCGTGTGGGTATTCTGAGCCAGTACCGCTCTGCGTCTCTTATAAAACACATAGGCATGGGGGCCTCATGGGATATGGTGGGAAGGTATAGAGGCGTGAGTCTGCTTCCGCCTTTTCATGGTCTGAATGCCTCGGATTGGTACAAGGGCACAGCGGATGCAGTGTATCAGAACCTGGATTTCATTCGTTCACATGCCCCTGATCTGGTGGTGCTTCTTTCAGGGGATCATGTCTATTCCATGGATTATCGAAAGGTCATAGCCTTTCATCAAGAGATGAAGGCCGATTGCACAGCGGTTTTTACCTCCATGTATGGTGATACATCCAGATTCGGACAGGCCGTAATAGCCGACGATGGGCTAAGTGGAGGTAGAATACTTGAATATGTTGAAAAGCCCGCCACTCCCATATCTAATTGGGTCTCTCTGACCATATTTGTATTTAAGACGCATGTCTTGGAGGAGCTGCTTCAGGCCAATGTAACGGCTGTCTCACATGAATTTGGCAGGGACATTCTTCCGAATCTGGTGAAAAATTATCGTTTTTTCGGTTATAAATTCCATGGATATTGGGCATACAGCCGCACTCTGGAAGAATATTGGAGTGCCAATATGGCCATTTTGGGGACGTATCCCGCCATTGACCTTCAACAGTGGCGTGTGCGTACCAATCTGGACCATGAAGCCATAAGGGATAGGCCTCCTGCGATAATTGGCCCTTCCGCCGTCTTGTGCAATGTCAGGTGTTATAATGGAGTGCAAGTGGAGGGCAGGGTCGAAAATACTATCTTGTTTCCTGGAGTGCGCGTAGAAAAGGGAGCGGAAGTCAAGAATTCCATCCTATTTTTCGATACACATGTGCAAAGCGGGGTTCGTTTGAATCGTGCTATAACGGATATCGGCGTGCGAATCGGCAGAAACTGCGCTGTAGGCGGTGTTGAGCAAGGGGAAAGGAGTGAGCTTGCGGTCATAGGAATGAAGGCCGCTATTGCAGATGGAGTTGTTGTGCCTGCTGGAGGGCGTGTTTTGCCTCGCGCAATAGTTGAATAATCTGACGAAGTAAGCTTTAAAGATTTCTCGCTGCTCCGCAGGCTCGAAATGACAGGTGGTTGTTTGTGCAAGCATTGCTGGTGTTTTACACGGGCAGCTTGGGCGTTACTCTTCCTCGAAATGACAGGTGGTTGTTTGTGTTTCCTCGAAATAATAAAAAACGCAATGCTGTCATTTCGAGCGGCGAAGCCGCGAGAAATCTTTTTTCATTTTGACAAAACAAAAAATGGAATCTGTTTCTGTCGTTTCCCATCAAGAGAACTTGATTGAAACAAACAGTTGTGTTGCTCCATCGCGGGCGGTCAGGCAGGGCCGCCCCTACATTTTGTAATAGGCTGTTAAGCTATTTCGCTGTCTATCTCTTTTGAGAGGTCCATGGCTGAGACAACAGCGCCTTTGTGAATGTCTTGTATGGGGAATTTGCCTTCACATATGGCTTTTATGGTGTGAATGATGAGGGGAATCTCTCTTTTTACTGTTTCTTGTCGTATCTGGGCAAAAAGCGGAAGGTTTTCTTTGAATCTTTCTTGTAAAGTGACTTTGCCAAGTTGTTGAAGCTGTTGCTCGAAGTGTTCCCAAAGCCCCTTCCATGCCTGAGTTGTCAGGGAGAAGGAACAGTAGGTGATGGCCGGGCCCTTGTCCAGTTCCGGTGTTACCAGGTGCATCATGGCGCCCGCTGTTTTATGGTGCCCGTATATGAGCTGCCAGACCACCTCCTGCCATGTGCCCACAGGTCCGCCTGGTTCAGCAGGGTGTAGATTTATAGTGGGAATACTCGTGCATACTTCGGGGCTTACCACCCACATGTAGCCCGCCAGCACCACAAAATCTGGTTTCAAACCGCTTAACAGCCTCAAGACCTCTTTGTAATATAGAATCCGCCATTTGTCTTTGTCCTGCTTGCGAAGCTCCGGCATGAACTGCATGGCCGAGAGGGAGACGATAGGAATGCCAGCGTCTTGTGCCAGTTGCAAAATCGCATCGCTATGCGGTCCTTCGCCAGCGTTCTTTGAACAGAAGACATGTTTGAATCGGCCTGATATGAGCCCATGGTCCACGGCCCTTTTAACTTGGACAAAGAGGTCCACCGCGGCCTTGTCCCTGCCTGTAGTCCACCACCCAAAACCATGTTTGCATGCGGCATGTTTCATGGAACGGCTCCTCACAGCCTACGGGGGTTCATGTACAGCTTCAGAAATCCGTCCGGCCTGACTTCCGCCAGCAGTTTCTTGGCCCTCTTGGCGATGTCGATCATGTGTTTGGTGCCCTCTGACTGGCCGTCCCAGAAGCAGATTACGAAGTCTGCCGCCTTCAGAATCACTTCGTTGCGCATCATGGTGGCCTTCAGGCCGTGTTTATTCCATTCGGATGGAATTATCTTGCATTCCATGCCTCGCTGCTTGGCATATTCCTCACCCATGCGATCAGCGCCGGGTGCATTGCCTGACAGAATGATGTCGTCTTCTATAAGGATTTGATCCAGAACCTCTGCAACTAATTCTATGGAGTCCACATTCCTTGAACCACCTACAGCGACCCTTGCCATGAAGACCTCCTTTGAGGCGGGGTGTCAACCCTGTATTTTTTTGCTATATTACCACAGTTTTTTGGGCAAAGATAGATAACCTGGAGCGGCATATATGACACTGGATGATTTAGGAGTAGGAGAAAGGGGAAGAATAACAAGGCTGAATGCAGCAGGCCCCTTTAAAAAACGCCTTCTGGAGATGGGTTTTATACAGGGAGTCGAGGTGAAGGTCATAAAATATGCCCCACTTTTGGACCCTGTGGAATACTGCATCAAGGGGTATCATGTAAGTCTCAGGCACGAAGAGGCACAACTGATAGAAGTGGAGCCGTTGAGCGGTGTCTGCTTTTGTGATGCAAGTTTCAAGAGAAGACATAGGCACAGATGATACGGTGCATAGAAAGTGGAGCCGGCAGTCGGATTCGAACCGATGACCTGCTGATTACGAATCAGCTGCTCTACCAGCTGAGCTATGCCGGCCTTCCACGCATGGCTTTTTACTCGATTTTCACGGGCTTTTCAAGAGTCGGTTCCAAAATTCCTCACACAGCGTCTTAATCCTTGAGATATTGCAGATACGCCTTGTCGTCCTCCAGTATGACCCTGGCCTTGATGGTTATGACTTTGTCTTGTTGGGTTTGTTTCGGTCTTTTGCCCGTGACATAGATACAGCGCCCATCACTTGTCAATGTCCAGTCGCTGCGAGTCTTCATTATCGTATTGTCACTGCATTGGTTCCAACCCTTGAAGATGCCGTTCACTCTGACAATCGTTCCATGAGAGACTTCATAAACATCCTGAACGGTTAATATGTGAGCAAATTTATTTTGTGCAAGACTGTTTCCAAAGGAACATGACAAAAAGGCAACCATTACGACACAACTCGATATAAAACCACTTAGTTTATGGAATATGTATATGTAATTCTTGGCATGTTTGCAGAATTTCATTTTGTTTTCTCTCGATAAAATTGATAAAGGCTGGTGAGATTTCTTTTAATGGCCTTTCCATGCCTGCTGTTTGAGAGTTGTTTTGTTCGTAGCAGGGCGGTTCGCATGGTATCGAAGGATTGTGAATAAGAGGAACGAACTATGTAGTATGGTACCCACCAGTCCGAATACAGACCCAATAGTATGCCCATGATCACATCATCGTCCCAGTCCGCTGGCACCGGGTTCAGAAGGCTCATACGTTTGTAATAGTCGCCGGGCGTAAAGACCCAAAACGGCACTCCTGCAGACGAATCCATGTAAAGGGAGTACACATTTGCATAGTGGTCGCGTTTGCCGTTTTTATAGTAGTTGACTATGAGTAGATAGTCGCCCTTCATGATATGTGGATGTGTGCCATATGTCTCATAGCTGTCTTTTGAATCAGCGGAATCCGGAGAAAAGAAGCCGTTGGCAGTGGTCTGTCCAAGCCAAGGCGCATTCAGGCTGTTATCAGGTTCAAATACAAAGATGTCCACATCGGCATCACCGAACCATCCGGCATCATTGAGCCAAGCAACTCCCAGGGCGAAGCCGCCTTGAGTCATCTGGTAGTTTTGTGTATTGGATGTTGTCTGTAAAAATGTGGTTATAAGCCCTGCCCAATTGGGAGAGAATGTATTGATGCTGAGTTGATTATAAAGGGCGAGGTCGTCTTGTGTGATATCTTGAGGAGATGGAAAGAATATAGCTATGCCGTGGGAGTCTTCCACAGAACCACTGGCAACAATACCACTGGAGGCGCCTGATGAGGTGTGCATCTCAAGTATCACGAGTTGTTGCTCTATGAATGAGATGATTTCACGCGCCTTGGCCCCGGCACTGTCTTGCAGATTACTCATGCCTCGAAGAAAGGAGACCAGGTCGATATAGCCGTTTTCGCTGTAGGCCTGTGCATTGGCCCTGGCGTTTTCCAGCACCGGGGTATACAAGGTCATGTTTGAAAGCAGGAGTTGGGTCAGCTGTGTGAGATGTGCATGAAGCCTTGGCACCATGGCCATGTCTATGGCGGATTTGGTGGCGTTCGTACGTGTCCCCTCATATGATGCCACAAATTTTTGTACCATCAGCCTTGCTATATCGTGGGAGGATGCAAAGGGATCTGCGGAAATGGCCATGAGGATATCTTTATATGGATTGCCTGTGCCTGGCTCCGTTTCTTCTGAAAATACCATATAATCCGTAAGCCCTGAAAATTCATAAGCCACCTCATACATGGCCATGAGGCAGGCGTCGAAGTCCAGTATGGTCAGGTGCACGCCTGATGTAGCCACGCCGTTTTTCAGCTGCGCCAGGCTCATGAAGCTGCCGGATGTCTCGTCCTGAACAGCGCCTTTTTTCAAGACATTTGAATACGCCCGCCAGCCCAGGCCGTGGTCCCAGATGGTGAGGCTGTATCTTTTGGCCGGATAGTTTGTAGCAGCCCAGTGCACAAAATCGGCCAGAGTGGCTGAGTCGGCCATATTCACATTGCCTATGTTCATTATATGCTCGACTTGGCCGTTTGCTATGCGCAGGCGATGTGTGTTGTAGTCCGAGAGCTGTTGAGGAGGAGTAAACGAATATTTAGAACCCAATTCCACTTGAACCACTATGTTTATGCGAGGGTCATAGGAGGCCTGCTGCATCTCCTTGATATCCTTGATGGCCTCTTCGGAGAGGTTGTTGTCCGCACCCATATATACCATGTAAGTCCATTCAGCGGCCCTGGCAAAGGAAAATGAGGTCAAAAGTTCAAGTGATGCCAGAGAGAAGACAAAACAGAGTGTAAAAAAATTGTGGTATTTTTTGTAAAAAGACACAACTTACCTCCTATGGCAAGATTCGATCTTTATGCTTTTTATTATTTTTTAGTCTATTTTTTGAAAAAATAAAACGAAAAATAATGAATATTTTTTTATTCCTTTGTTCAGAACCTGTCGATAGAAATTTAACAGCAGCTAAGGACGGTAATCGGTTGTTGACATAATGCGTTGACATGGAATAAAAGAAACAGCAAAAAATACCGAAGGGATTATTTAATGAAAGGTATTATTCTGGCCGGAGGTTCCGGCACAAGGCTCTATCCCCTTACGCTTTCCATCAGCAAGCAGCTCATGCCCATCTACGACAAACCCATGATCTATTATCCCATCTCCACCTTGATGCTTGCAGGCATTCGCGACATTTTGCTCATCACGACGCCCAACGACATGCCGCTTTTTCAAAGGCTTCTGAAAGATGGAAGCCAGTGGGGGCTTTCCATTTCATACG
This sequence comes from uncultured Desulfobulbaceae bacterium, assembly GCA_964427245.1. GTDB lineage: Bacteria > Desulfobacterota > Dissulfuribacteria > Dissulfuribacterales > DYLC01 > JAQVIJ01. The sequence continues at coordinate 51,072 of CAYRSX010000034.1, forward strand.
CCGAGCAGCCTCGGCCTGAAGGTCTGGCCCAGGCATTTATAATCGGTGAGGACTTCATTCAAGACGAAACCGTGTGTCTGATTCTGGGAGACAATATCTTTTATGGCCATGGCTTGGGAGATGTCCTGACTCGGGCCGCCATGCTTCAAAGGGGTGCGATGGTCTTTGGTTATTATGTCAAGGACCCGCAGCGCTATGGTGTGGTGAGTTTTGACGAATTGGGAAATGTGACGGACATAGAGGAAAAACCTTCACATCCCAAGTCCAATTATGCGGTTACAGGGCTTTATTTTTACGATAATCAAGTGATTGAGATCGCCAAGGCTATCAAGCCGTCAGCCCGCGGGGAATTGGAGATCACCGATGTCAACATGGCATATCTGAGACAAAACGCACTGACTGTGGGGCTGTTAGGCAGGGGGGTGGCCTGGTTGGACACAGGCACTCATGCCTCGCTTCTGGACGCCTCCAATTTTGTGCGAATCGTGGAGGAGCGGCAGGGGCTCAAGATCTGCTGCCCTGAAGAGATCGCCTTTAAGATGGGCTATATCGATGTAGCTCGATTGCAAAAACTGGCCGCACCGCTTTCCAAAAGTGCCTATGGTGAGTATCTTTTGAGCCTGCTTCGAAAGTGATGCCGGCTGGCTCAGCCCAGTGGATCTTTTTATAATGTTCATAAAAGGACAGCGAATGCCATGAATTTCATACCCACAGAGATTTCTGACGTAATTCTCATAGAACCCCGTGTATTTGCAGATGAGCGCGGTTTTTTCATGGAGACATGGCACAAGGAGAAGTTTTTGAAAGGCGGAATAGATGTGGATTTCGTTCAGGATAACCACAGTCGTTCCATACAGGGGACGTTGCGCGGGCTGCACTATCAGGTCAAGAGGCAACAGGGCAAGCTGGTCCGAGTGATTCTCGGAGAGGTATATGATGTGGCCGTGGATATTCGAAGGGGCTCTCCAACCTTCGGGAAATGGGTTGGCTTTTACCTGTCCGCTGAAAACAAGCGAATGCTCTGGATACCCCCAGGCTTTGCCCATGGTTTTTATGTTACGAGCGAGGTGGCGGAATTCGTGTATAAATGTACGGACTTTTATGCACCTGAATACGAGCGCTCCATTATCTGGAACGATGTAACCATTGGAATTCAATGGCCTCTTGTAAACGGCGCTCCTCCTTGTCTGTCTCATAAGGACGTTAGGGCCCCGAAATTTGCGGAGGCCGAGCTGCCATGAGGTTACGTGTTCTAATCATCGGTAAACATGGCCAGCTTGCTCAAGAACTGGCGAGGACAGCGCCGGATTGCGTGGAGTTTCAATGTGTCTCTTCTGATGAGATGGACATCTCCAACGAACAGGATGTCTTTCAATGCGTTACCGTCTATGGTCCGCAAGTGATAGTGAACGCCGCTGCATATACTCAGGTGGACAAGGCCGAAATCGAAGGGGAAAAGGCCTTTGTTGTAAATGCGCAAGGGGTGCTGCATCTGGCGAGGGTCTGTGATGTAGTAAACGCCAGACTCATTCATATCTCCACGGATTTTGTATTTGATGGTACAAAATCCTCTCCTTATTTGCCACAAGATACAGAAAATCCTTTAAGTATCTATGGTAAAAGTAAACTCGAAGGCGAAAGACTGGCGCAGAAGGCCATGCCCCATAAAAAACTGTTGATTCTACGCACATCGTGGCTTTACTCCAGCCATGGCCGCAATTTCGTAAAGACCATGCTGAGGCTTGCCACCACGCAAAATGAGATTCGAGTGGTGTGTGATCAGGTGGGCTCACCCACATGGGCATGTGACCTGGCTCGAGCCGTATGGAATGCAGTGTATAGAGAGGAGATTTTCGGCATTCATCACTTCAGTAATGCCGGCGTAGCGAGCTGGTATGACCTAGCGGTAGCCGTGTTTCAGGAGGCGATGTCGGTGGGGCTTTTATGCAGTGGGCCCATTGTTCATCCCATTCCCACAGAGGCATATCCAACTCAGGCCAAACGCCCCGCTTATAGTGTTTTGAACTGCTTTCACACCTGGGATTGTCTGGGCGTTACTCCAAGACACTGGTGCGAAGGCCTTCACAGAATGTTGATGGAATTTAAGGGGGATATGCCATGAGAAGACTGCTCATCACAGGAGGTGCCGGATTCATAGGCGCCAATTTCGTGCACTACTGGTTAAAACACCATGCTCAGGACTTCGTGCTGGTGTTGGACAAGCTCACCTATGCAGGTAACATTGAAAACCTTGCGCCGGTTCAAGATTCGGGCAATTTTCAATTTGTGAAAGGCGACATCTGCAATTTCGAGCTCGTGGAATACCTGTTGCGGGAATATCGAATCGATACAATAGTGCATTTTGCTGCAGAATCCCACGTGGACCGTTCCATAACCGGTCCGGATGCCTTTGTGCAGACCAATGTGCTGGGCACACACAGTCTTCTGAAGGCGGCGCGAGCAGTCTGGCTGAATAGCAAGACCGTGCCTCATCGTTTTCATCACATCTCCACGGACGAGGTCTATGGTTCTCTTGGGCCTGACGACCCTGCCTTCAGCGAAAGCACGCCATATGCCCCAAATTCTCCATATTCAGCTTCAAAGGCCGCCTCCGACCACCTGGTGCGCTCCTACGGCCATACTTACGGTCTTGATTACACCATAAGCAACTGTTCCAACAACTTCGGGCCGTATCAGTTTCCGGAAAAACTCATTCCACTGGCCATCATAAATATTCTGTTCGGAAGGCCCATTCCAGTGTATGGAGATGGTCAAAATGTGCGGGACTGGCTGTATGTGGAGGATCATTGCATGGGTCTGGACCTGATTCTGCAAAAGGCTGAGCCAGGCGAGGTCTATAACATAGGCGGTGACAATCAATGGCACAATATCGATCTGATTCGACTTTTATGTGAGTATATAGATGAGTTTTTCGCAAAGGATTTAAGCCTGAAAACACGTTTTCCTATTTCGCCATGTGCCCTTGGAAAACCGGCGGAGACATTGATCGCCTTCGTGAAGGATAGGCCCGGACATGACCGCCGTTATGCCATAGACGTATCGAAAATAGAGCGGAATCTGGGTTTTCGTGTTCAACGCGACTTTTCAACGGCCATCAAAGGGACCGTGTCCTGGTATCTCCAAAATGAGGGTTGGTGGAGCAGATTGTTGAAAAAACAGATTCAGCCTCATTGACATGGTATGTATGTGACATTAACTTTCCTTCGCCATCGTGAAGGGTTGAACGCCGGTGAATAAAGCCGTTTGTTTCATTTCGCTGGTGCAAGGATTTTTTTATTTAACGGAGCGTGAGGCAATTTATGACTGAAACAGAAAAAAAGGAATCAACTCAAATGAATGAAGCCGAACAGATTGAACCTTCAGAGCTGATGGATTGTCTAAATCAACTGGCCAAAAAAGAGGAAGAGTTGAAGGCGGCACAGGATAAAACACTGCGCCTGGCCGCTGAGTTTGAAAACTTCAAGAAACGCATGGAGCGAGAAAAGGCGGAGCATATCAAATATGCCCTGGAGTCCTTTGTGGTGGAGCTTTTGCCGTTTTTGGACAATTTGGAGCGTGCCATCGCCGCATCCAAGGACACAAAAGACATTGACAAACTTGTAGAGGGGTTGGAGCTGAGTCTTTGTGGCTATTTTAAGACATTGGAGGCCTTTGGCCTCAAAAACCTTGTGGCTCAGGGGCTTCCGTTCGATCCTTCTATACATGAGGCTGTATGCGTGGAGCACAGTGAAGAACATGATGAAGGAGTGGTGGTAAGGGAACTGATGAAGGGTTATGTCCTGAACGACAAGGTAATCCGTCCAGCCAAAGTCACTGTCTGCAAAAAAAATTGTTGATGGGAATATGGACAAATCAAAACTGATGCTTAAGTTAAGCGCAGAGTTGTAAATTTATAATACGATTTCAGGAGGATAATAATATGGGTAAGATTATAGGAATTGACCTTGGTACAACCAACTCGTGTGTTGTCATCATGGAGGGTGGGGATCCCAAGGTTCTTACAAATGCGGAAGGCGGGCGTACCACTCCGTCTGTGGTGGCCTTTACGGATAAGGGTGAACGGCTTATCGGTATGCTGGCCAGAAGACAGGCCGTTACCAACCCTGAAAATACGGTTTTTGCGGTAAAACGCCTGATCGGTCGTAAATTCACAGACAAAGAGGTTCAGCGTTCTAAAGGGATTGTGTCATATAAGATCGTTGAAGGTTCTAACGGCGACGCATATGTGCAGCTGAGGGACAAGCAATACAGCTCTGCTGAGATCTCGGCCATGATTCTCACCAAGATGAAGCAGACCGCAGAGGAATACCTGGGCGAAAAGGTGACGGATGCCGTTATAACTGTCCCCGCATACTTCAACGACAGTCAGCGCCAGGCCACCAAAGATGCGGGTCGCATAGCCGGTTTGAATGTGTTGCGCATCATAAACGAGCCGACAGCTGCATCCCTGGCCTATGGGTTGGATAAAAAGAAGGACGAGAAGATAGCTGTTTTTGACCTGGGAGGCGGCACCTTCGATATCTCCATCCTTGAACTGGGAGATGGTGTGTTCGAGGTAAAGGCCACCAACGGCGATACCTTTCTGGGTGGTGAGGATTTCGATCTGCGTATCGTTGACTGGCTGGCGGATGAGTTCAAGAAGGAAAACGGTATCGATCTGCGCCAGGACAGAATGGCGTTGCAGCGGCTGAAGGAGGCCGCTGAAAAGGCCAAATGTGAGCTTTCCACCACCACTGAGACAGAGATCAACCTGCCGTTCATCACAGCCGACGCCTCCGGGCCCAAGCACCTGGTGGTCAAGTTGACACGTGCTAAACTTGAGACACTGGTGGAAGACCTCATCGAGCGTGTGGTACCGCCATGTATGACTGCACTCAAGGATGCCGGTCTGACCGCCGCTGATATAGATGAAGTGATTCTTGTGGGCGGTATGACTCGCATGCCTCGTGTTCAGCAGAAGGTGAAGGAGATATTTGGCAAGGAGCCGCATAAGGGTGTAAATCCCGATGAGGTAGTGGCCATTGGTGCTGCGATTCAAGGTGCGGTGTTGTCCGGTGAAGTCAAGGACGTGCTTTTGCTGGATGTCACGCCACTCTCTCTCGGTATCGAGACATTGGGCGGCGTCATGACCAAACTTATAGAGAAGAACACCACTATTCCGACTCGCAAGAGCCAGATCTTCACAACTGCGGCTGACAATCAGAATGCCGTCACCATTCATGTATTGCAGGGTGAGCGCGAGCTGGCCTCATACAACAAGACCATCGGTCGTTTTGAATTGGTCGGTATACCGCCTGCACCAAGGGGTGTGCCTCAGATAGAGGTTACATTTGACATCGACGCCAATGGAATATTGAATGTCTCGGCCAAGGATTTGGCCACCGGCAAGGAACAGTCCATTCGCATTCAGGCCTCCAGCGGTTTGAGCGAGGAGGAGATCAAGAAGATGATTAAAGAGGCCGAGCTTCACGCTGAAGAGGATAAAAAGCGTAAGGAGCTGGTCGATGCCCGCAACCATGCCGACAGCCTTATCTATTCCACTGAAAAGAGCATGGCTGACCTGGGAGACAAGGTGGACGAGGACACCAAAAAGCAGATACAGGAAAGGATAGATGCTTTGAAAAAGATCATGGAAGGTGATGACCCTGCGGCTATTCGAACCGCTCAGGACGCCTTGATGCAGGCATCCCACAAGCTGGCTGAGATGATGTATCAGAAGGCCTCCCAGTCCGCAGGTGCAGGAGCCGCAGGTGCAGGCTGCCAAAGCGGGACATGCGGTGGTGCGGAAGGCCAGAAAAAGTCAGGCAGCGGCAAGGACGATGTCATGGATGCAGACTTTGAGGAAGTGAAATAACTATAACTTAAAAAGAAATATTTTGTTTTATGATAAAAAGTTGATTTTATATAAATACAAAAGGCGCTTACTGTGCGCCTTTTGTATTTTAGTCAGAAATCATCATTACACCGTAACCTGTCTTACTGATGGCGTGAGTGCTCCAAAGGGTCAGGTGGTTTCATTTTTATTTCATTTCGCTTTGCCACTTGCTGCATAATAATTACTTAAAACCCAGTGATAGACTCAGTATTGCTGTAAATGGCGCTCCCACATAATAAGATGTAGAGCCTTGACGGCTGTCGTCCATCGCATTGATAATACTAATGTATTTTTTGTCGAAGATATTGTTTAATTCAAAGGATACCTTGAGTTCATCTGCATACAGGACCTTCTTTCGAATGTAGTCAATCTTCATGTCCGCAGTCCAGTATGAGGCGATCTTTTCTTTGTGTTCCACATCCCCGTAGCGTTTGGCCAGATAGGTAAGTATCGGTGTGAAGTGAAAATCATTGTATTTGTATATGGCACCTGCTTTAAGCATGAAATGCGGTACATCCACCACCTGTTTGTCCTCTGCATGAAGAGTCTTTCCCATATATGTAATATCGTCGTCATAGGTGAGCCATGTAAGGGTTGGATTGATGAATAAAGTCATATTGTCTATGGGGTAGATATTAACTGGAAATTCCAGACCGTAGCCGGTGGCTTCTCCTATGTTTTGTTGATAGTTGAGATTCACGCGTGAATCATATACTGTTGTAAGCAGATTCTTGTGCTTGCTGAAAAATATGGTTGGCGAGATGTCCATGTGTTCATTCATATATCTAATGCCTATGTCGATGTTGTCTGATGTCTCTATGTCATAGTCGTTAACAAGATTATCAAGAGTAATGCCTTGTTTTTGAAAGACAGCTCTATTGCTGTTGTAAAGGGACACAAGAGGCATATATGCGTATGGTCTTATGAAGTTTTTGCCGTATCTGGCAGAGAATTGTATCTCTTTGGAATAATTATAGGCTATTCCGATTGTAGGAAGCCAGATATCGTAATTTGTGGATTTTCGATCCAGATCCGCGGCTCGAATCAGTCTATATGGATTTGTCTTGTCGGAGACGTAGCCGGTTTGATAGGGTTCTTTATAATAAAAATACTTGAGTCCTGCCTGCAGATCGAAAGCCCCCATTTTGCCTGCTATCTTCAGATATGGGCTTTCCACCTCTATGTTGTCGGTGTCTCCACCGCGCAGTAACGCCCCATAGCCGGCGTATTGAAGTCCGTTTTGTACGAGATTGTAATTTTGAGATGTTATGTCCCATTTACTCAACTCACCCAGCCAGCCCACGGATGTTGAAAAGGTTTTGATATCGTATGTGAGGTCGGCCACCATGCCCCTGCGTTCAATGTCTCGTATTCTGTGCTGCACCAACGGTTTCTGGCCTGACACACCACTCCAGATGACAGCATTCTCCTGAGAGAGATATGGCTTGAGGCTGGCAGTCAGGTGGGCCGTGGGCGTGAACTGTGCAATCCAGAAGATATCTTTATTAGTAAAGGATGCCTTGTTGTAACCGCTATAGTTGATGTCGAGTTTTGGGTCACCAGTTAATCGGCCGGAATAGTCCAGACCCCTGTTGCAGTTCAAGGAAAGGACCTCGGCATATTTGAGCGGTCTATAGTTGTCTTGGTCTATGTCATTGTAATTGGCCCACATCTTGAGCTGAAAGCGGTCTCCAAGGGGTTGAACCAGAGTGAGGTTTGCATTTTCTCGCGGTCCGGTGTCTCCGTTTCCCTTCCATTTCTCCATTTGGCTTCGAGAATAGGAAGCAGAAAGCCTGGTGTCGGCGGTGGAAAGCCCCCCTGAATCCAGGCGAACAAAGCTGCGCAGATAGTCAAACAAACCCATGGACTGGCTCAAGACAATACTGCGTGTTTTTTGCGCCCACAGGGGTTCAAGCTCTATAGTGCCGCCTCTGTTTCCTACGCCTGTGCCCAGATCAGCAGGCGTGGAGCCCTTGTAAAGGGATACGATTTCCATGTTTTCCATGTCATAGATATAGTCACGGGGCCCCATGGGATTTCCTCCGTAATTGGGCACACCTGAGACGGTCATGCTGGACAGGTAACTTCTGACACCCCTTGTTCGCATGTTTTTTTGTTCTGCTGAAAGGCCATAGGGATCAGCAGTCTCTACGCTGACACCTGGAATCAGGCTGAGGGTTTCATAGACGCTGGACTTGCCTTTTTCACCCAAAAGTTCCATGCCCTTTTTAGTGACTCCGTCCCCTGTATAAATACTATCTCCAATGGGTTTTACCGGTAGGAGAATGGGCTCACCTTCTACATAAATCCCACCGAGGTCTGTCTCTTTTGCATAGATCTGCTGGCTTAAAAGCATATATGCTGCAATAACAGTTAGTGTTATCTTTTTTGTCATATTCATAGCCTTCATATATTTTTTTGAAAAAAGTAACACAAAGTAAGTGATGGGGTCAAGGTTTTTCTGTATATTTTTATTATTTTTTTATGTGCTAAATGATATTTTCGTGAAAAACATATAGCTGATTTGTCTTTTTTGAATGGGGTAAAAATCCATTGTCTAAAAGCAACAACTAAGCTTTTAATGCTGAAAATTCAAGGAGATAGAACATATTTAAAGAACAAATCATCACTTCTGATTGAAGCGTTGTGTGAGATTACGGAGCCTGTCCTGAATCTGTCATTTCGAAGGAGCGTAGCGACGTCAAGGAGGCAGTATGAAAGTAAAAAAATGGGTGGCCTGAACCTGTCATTTCGAAGGAGCGCAGCGACTGAGAAATCTTAAGATTCCTCGCTACGCTCGGAATGACAGTGCCTCATGAAATATCCTTTGTAATGACAGGCGAGGGGGGCTCATATCTTAAAATGACAAGCTGTTGCGCATCATTTTCCACGGCTTCCGAGTCTTATAATCGTTGAATAAGATATGGGAATACCGCCAATTTACCCATGGATTTTAGACGTTGTAGATGGGCAAGAAACCCTTTGCGGTGAAAATCATTCATTAGAGGGGAAAGGTAGATGGTTGTATAGGGGTCGAACCTATTGATGTGTGAGAGAACATCAATAGTGGCCGAAATATGATCATGTCCGACTGAGTTTCCGTCAATGAGATTGACACTGATGTTCAGGTTGTCGTGAACTCGGTTGATTTTTAGAATCCTTGCAAAGGCTTTTCGATTTTCTTCGGCGGTTACAGGTTTTCGTAAGATATGTAACGTGTTCTGATCAAAGGATTCTATGCCCACATTAATAAAAATCTTAGCGGGGAAGGCGGTTAGGCGTATTATATCATAGTCGTTTATTTGCATGAACGAGGGGACTGAGGCAAATAGAAAAAACATAGGCGGCGTAATAAGTTGGCCCGGTTGCAGAATATTAATAGTCTCTTCTATCGCGTTCAGTAAGGGTTCGATGCCGCTGCCAAGGACATCGTGCTGTCCGAGAAAAATATCGGAGTAATTTGCCAGCTCATGGCCAAAATGTTTTTTCAGTTCGACAAGCTGTTCTCTGACCTCGGCAGCGCTGCGCTGGTGAAAATCGCTGCTGGTCTTGACGCGGCAAAAGCCGCAGTTGGCCATGCAGCCCTCGTTGACCAAGACCGGAATGACGTCATAGTCTACATGGCGGCAATCGGGTGGTAGGACCGGAACATTGACCTTGATGATACGGTGCATCTTAGCGGCGTAACGGGCAATTATCCTGCTATTCCAACGACTGAAAAGAAAAAGAACATCCCTTTCTTCCTTGCTCAAATCGACGGCACTTTGTGCCAGAAGGCCTGCCTTGCTGCAACGTAGGTCATGATTCCCGAGAAGACTCTGGACGACAGGTGTTTTCAGGGGATTATCGTCAAATATGGGGTTTGAACCGTAAGCCAGAAAGGGGTAATAGTATTCTCCGCAGAGTTCATGGAGATCGTGATAGCCCATTGCCGAGTAATATGCCCAGTCGCCTGCTCGGCTCAATTTCAGCCATTCTAACGGGTGTGGCCAGGTTCCGCCCCGGCCTTGGAGAAACTTAGGGAAACCATCCAGGGCTAAATGATAGGTGCAATCCTCCCACTGTAGTTCGTGATATCGGCCGAAACGGACCGGATAACTCAACTTTTGGTATCTATGCAGTCCCTCTTTGTTGATTAGTAATTGCATGTTTTTACTTGAAAATAGGGAAGTTATGTATTTTCTTTATCTATTTTATTTCTTCTTATGTCAAAACAATAGAAAAAAGTTAAGTGACAGACTTATCATTGCTGTAAATGGTGCTCCCACATAAAATGTCAAGTTAAGACCCCTGTTTCTGTAAGGCGCATAATGGCCCTTAGGCCAGGCTGTCTGCGCCTAAGGTTCAAAGATTTCGACAAAATAGTCGAGCATAACGTGTGTTTGTCGAGACAGTATGATGGTTATCGAGCATAACTTACTGTATTTTTAGGAATATTTTTTGGTATTCTTCTTGAAATAAGAATTGACGAATTTCAAAATTCAAAAACAAAAACACAGAAAGGAGTATTACAATGAAAAGACATCTTTTCGCAACGTTGTTTCTGGTCGCAGGTCTTTTGGCCACAGTAGCAGTCTGGGCTGGTCCAGGTAGAGGTATGATGGGTGGCGGCATGGGCGCCATGGGTGGTGGCATGGGCCCCACAGCCATACTGAATGGGACACCTGTAACGGTCAATGGCACAGTGGCGCTTCTTGGCCCCTATGGTCAGGGTCTACAGGTGGATCAAAACGGTCAGAAGGTTACAGTGTATGGCATAGGCCCGGTATGGTTCTGGAGTGCCAACAATATGCCTGTCCTTCAGGTGGGTGACGCAGTCTCCATAGATACCCGTGAGGTGACCCTTTGGGACGGTAGCAAGCGTCTCGTGGCCATGAGCATCGTTTCCAACGGCAAGACTCTGCAGCTCAGAGATACAACCACTGGTCTTCCTCTCTGGAGAAAGGCCGGCCAGGCTGGCTGCCCAAATTGTGCATCAGGCACGTCGTGCCCTAATTGTCCCATGCAGCAGCCGCTAAATCAATAAATTAGACTTTCTCAAACCTCCCTCTAACATCGTATCTCTTCATAGGGCGGTCTTCATGCGAAGACCGCCTTGTTGTTTTATTTGAATTCGGTTTTATGCTTGACTTTTCTGTTACAGTTACGATGTGTGAGATGTCTGTCTTATTGGCAATTATATCTATTTTTATAACGTATCAATTTTAAAAAGATTGATACCATTTTTGATGTTCATTATTGCCTTTTGTGATTTAATAGCGTTGTGATGGATTTTATTTACATTATCTTCTATTTTTTGAATTGTATTTTTTGTGAGTATATTTTGAAGTTTTATTGTATTTATGTCATCTGTAATTGTAGTTAATATTTTTATGCTATTTTTAAGTGCCTCCACATTTTTTTGTAATTCGTCTATCATATCTTGATGATTTTTTAATATTTGATTAAATAATTCTTTATTTTTTATTATTAAAGCTGTATGTTTTCTTATATCATTATTTATATATTCACTTAATGTTTTAATATTTGTTAAGTTTTGAGTTATTTGTGTTTTAAGATTATTATCATTGGAATTTGTCTGTCTATTTTGTTCCAGCATTTTATTCAGTAATTCTTCAAATGTATTTGCAATTATTATAAAATTATTAGTATTTGATAAGATATTAGTGATTGTCGCATCAATTGAATTAAATGATAAGCTACATTTATTCTTTATTAATGAAGTATCTGAAGAGCTTTGGACTTGTATTTTATTCCATTGATTATTTATTTCTTCTAAGCTGTTACTTAGTGATTTTAGTTTTTCATTGACGTTATCTAATTTATTTTCAATGACTATAAAGTCATCTTTATTTATATTTAAGTTGTTGTTTGAAATATTATATATAGTTGATATGTGAGTCGTTGAATTTCTAATTTCTTCAATTACTTTCTTCAAGATTTTTTTAATTCTTGCGGTAAAAATATTTAAAAATAATGTAATCTTGTCCAATTCAGTTGTTGAGTAGTTTTTAAAAATATCACAACTTATACAATTAATTCCCTTGGTATTCATTATATTACAATTTTTATCGTCGGAGAAAGAACCACAAATAGTCCAACAGTGTCCACCAATATTATAGGCTATGCAGTTTTTCTGGTTGCAATTTGTTAATTTGGAACAATAAACTGTTGGTATGTCAATAGTTTTTATTAAATCTAATTCCTTTGTGCCGAGTTCTTGCATCCTGTTAGTTAAATTATCTAATGGTTGTTTTATATTTTTTAGGATTAAAAAGTAAATTAATATGCATATTATTGACGTTATTATAATTGCCTTCAATATTGCTTGTAATATATTTTTATTTGCTGTTTCATTTATTTTTGTTATATCGATTTGTGATACTAATGTACCAATGTTTTGATTGTCAAAATCAGATATTGGTGTATATATTAAAAGATTATTGTCATAAATTTTTGTTATTTGTTCGGCGCTTCCTGTTATTAAAAGTTTTTTGTCTATAACGTTGATTATTTGATCTTCCGTATCTTTATTGACTTCCACTTCTCCTAATTTAGTCTTTGTTTCTTGGTTAAAACTTTTAGCCGTTAAGACAAAATTATTTTGTTGTGATTCTTTTGATTTGTCATTTAAGTATAATAATATATTTGAATTTGTGATTTTTGATAATTCATTTATTATGAATTGTATATCAGAAAATATCTCAACACTTCCTACTAATTTATCTCCAAATTTTATAGGGCTAATTCCAGTAATAATTAGAGTTTTTTTATCTTTATCTATTCCACCAATACTTGTCATTCTATTATAGGCATATGAAATTATGTTTCTATATGATAAATCTTCTCCAAAATTTTCTTTGTCCCATAATTTGAGAAATGATTTTGGATTTGACGTTGTTTTTGTTTCATGAAAATGTATTTGTATTGGATAGTCTTGACGTTTATACAAATCCCGCTGAATTTTATCTGTTAATTGTTCAAGAATTTTTCTATTTTCCATTAAATATGCATTTGATACCAATGGAATATCTGCTATAACAGTAGCCGAACCCATATATAATATACTTGTATTTTGTACTAACTGTTTCCATGTATTAGTAATTTTATTCGGCATCTCTTGCTTTATATTATTAATTTGTAGATTTGAATATTTTATTTCAGTCCATGTTATAATTATTGTGTAGAAAATGATTAAAGATAGGGTGATTATAAAAATTTTATTGATTAGTTTTAGTTTGTTAAGGTCAAGCATGGCATTCTCCTTGAAATATACATGATGTCAGGAAAGGTAGGCCAAAGAGATGACAAAATGATGTCAAAAAGCATAAAAAAATGTTTCTGTGGCTCTAGAGCTGACCGATTGGAACAACACCTAAATACAACTTTAAGCTGCTATCTAAATGACATAAACGTTTCACCCCTTGGGCGAAGTGACGAAGCAATGCAAGTTTTAGGGCCTGGCTTGCCCATACTCTAATATTTTTACCACATGACTTTGCTTCGACGAGCTGGTAAGTCATTCACTGGATTGACGTGGTTGCCCCGAGATAGAGCAGATATATCGGTCTGCCCCTATTGGATTTTTCGTTGTTTTCGATAGTGGATTTAGGAAGTTGGCTTTATACCTTGACTTGCCTGTCCACTCCATTAAAATAAACAGGAAATAACCATTTGCTTAGAGGTCTTTTGCATGAACCCCATTCAGAAACGTCTATTGGCTGTTATTGTCGTTGTGCTTATCTTTGCCTCATTGTTTTACTATCTACGACAAAAAGATGAAAATAATACTAATGAGTTGGTGCTTTATGGCCATGTGGATATTCGACAGGTAAATCTTGCCTTTAATGCAATTGGCCGCATAGAAAAAATTTATGTTCAGGAGGGTGACGAAGTAAAGGCAGGTCAACTGCTGGCTGACCTGGACAGAGAGCGCTACGAAGCCAATGTAAAACGCCTGAAGGCGCAGGTGGAGGCGCAGAGGGCTGTGCTTGCAGCCCTTCAGGCAGGTACGCGCAGGCAGCAAATAGAGGAGACCAGGGCGGTGGCTCAAAAGGCTGAGGTGTTTTTACAGAATACAGAACGGGAGTATTTGAGGCTCAAGGCCCTTTGGGAGAGTAATGCCGTATCAAGGCAGGCCTTTGATAATGCTGAAACCGCATACAGAACCGCACAGCACGATCTGGAGGTCGCTCAGGAGGCCCTGTCACTGGCTATTGAAGGCCCACGTAAAGAGGATATTGCGGCAGCTAAGGCCACGTTGGCCTCCTATGAAGCTGCGCTGGAATATGCCGTAAAGGAATTGAAAGACAGCATGCTCTATGCCCCTTCAGATGGCATAGTGGAGAATCGTATTCTGGAGCCCGGCGATATGGCAGGCCCCAATGCGCCGGTTCTGATTTTGGCCATACAAGAGCCGTTATGGGTGCGTTGCTATGTGGATGAACCATATCTGGGTAGAATACATAGTGGTATGAAGGCCCGTATTTTGTCTGACAGCTTTCCCCATAAGACCTACGAGGGTTGGATAGGTTATATCTCTCCCACCGCCGAGTTTACGCCTAAGCCTGTGGAGACAACGGAGCTTCGTACTAAGCTGGTTTATCAGGTGCGAGTCTTTGTGAAAAATGACAACAATGAACTGCGGCTTGGAATGCCTGTCACTGTAAGAATCGAACTTTCGAAAACTGTCGAGTAAGCCGTGTCTTCAGCCATCGGCATTGGGAATCTCAGTAAGTCGTTTAGAGTGGGGAAAACAGTCATCCCTGCCTTGAACGGCATAGATCTTTCGGTGGAAGAGGGGACCGTAACCGCTCTCGTTGGGCCTGATGGTGCAGGCAAAACCACTTTAATGCGGCTCATCATGGGTCTTCTGTCGCCTGATTCAGGGGAGATCACAGTATTTGAACACAATGTGCAAAAGGAAGCGGCAAAGGTTCAGGATATGTCCGGCTATATGCCTCAACGCTTCGGCCTTTATGAAGACTTGACTGTGATGGAAAATATGGAGCTTTACGGCGAGCTTAAGGGCCTGTCAAAACAGGGTAGGGCACAGCGTTACAAAATGTTGTTTCGCATGTCCGGGCTTGAGCCTTTTACGGACCGCATCTCCGGAAAGCTCTCAGGTGGTATGAAGCAGAAGTTAGGGTTGATCTGCACCTTACTTAGCAGTCCACGACTGCTTATACTCGATGAGCCAACTGTGGGCGTGGATCCCCTTTCCAGGCGCGAGCTCTGGAATATCATTAAAAACGCTGTTAAAGACGAAGGCGTGACCATTCTGGTGAGCACCGCCTATCTGGACGAGGCGGAACGCTGCGATCAAGTCATTCTCCTCGATAAAGGCAAGGTGGTGGCCCAGGGCGACCCAGTTGATTTTCTAAAGTCCCTTAAGGGCCGAACCTTTTTTGTGACAGCTCCGAATCGTTCCCGCAGGGAGCTTGCCGCTTTTCTTCATGGCCTGCCTTATGTGCTGGATACCGTGTTGCAGTCTAACGGGGTACGAGTCATCTTTGAAAACGAAACGCCGAAAGTCCCTGACGGAATACATTTGAAGCCGGTTTCGCCGTGTTTTGAGGATGCCTTTGTGACACTACTTGCAAAGGAACCGTCTGCAGCTACTTCGGTGGTTCCTCGTGAAAATACCTTTGCCGAACACAGTAAAGAGGAGCACAGCGACTACCTGTCATTTCGAAGGAGCACAGCGACTACCTGTCATTTCGAAGGAGCACAGCGACTGAGAAATCTTAAGATTCCTCGCTTCGCTCGGAATGACAGGAGGTTGTTCGAAATGACAAATGGTGCAACGACAAGAAAGATTTCTCGCGGCTTTGCCGCTCGAAATGACAAAGGGTGCGAGGAAGATGTCATAGTGGTCAGGGACCTGGAGAAATGGTTTGGAGACTTCTGCGCGGTCAGTAAGGTCAGTTTCACTGTAAAACGAGGTGAGATATTCGGACTTTTGGGAGCAAACGGCGCAGGAAAGTCCACAACATTTCGCATGCTCTGCGGGTTATTGCCACCCACAAGAGGTGTACTTCAAGTGGTGGGCGAGAACCTGTTAACGGCCCATGCCAAGGCACGAATGCGCATCGGTTACATGGCTCAGCGCTTTTCTCTTTATGCCACTTTGACGGTCCTACAGAATCTTTATTTCTTTGCCGGAGCTTATGGGCTTAAAGGCAGAAAAAGAGATGAACGCATTCAGTGGGCATTATCGGAGTTCGGTCTTGATTCGTTTCAGAATCTGACATCCTCAGCACTTTCGTTAGGTTACAAACAGAGGCTTGCCTTGGCAGCAGCCCTCATGCATGAACCTGATATACTCTTTTTGGATGAGCCTACTTCGGGTGTGGATCCCCTGGCAAGACGTGAGTTCTGGCGCGAGATTAACAGGCTTGCTCAACGCGGTGTGACTGTGCTGGTCACCACGCATTTTATGGAAGAGGCTGAATACTGCGATCGTATGCTTATCATGTCTCGTGGAGAGGTATTGGTTCAGGGAGAGCCGGAAATCCTTAAAAATCAATATGGTATGGCCAGCATTGAGGATATGTTCGTGAGTCTTCTTGAGCAAAGGGAGGGCCGTTTATGAGTTTTTCTCTTCGCAGAATTCGTTCTCTGGTGTACAAGGAATTTTTGCAGATTCTTCGAGATCCTTCCAGTATAGCCATTGCCATTGTGCAGCCATTGTTTTTATTGTTCATATTTGGATACGGCATATCATTGGATGCAAGCCATGTTCCAGTGGCATGTGTAACGGAATCAAACGGGCCTGAGGCTCGAGAGTTTTTAAGAGGGCTTTATCAATCCCAGTATTTCGAACCACGCACCTATGGTTCCATGGCAGAGGCAGAGCGGGCCATGATTAAAGGCGATGTCATGGCAATTCTTTGGCTTCGGTCGAATTTTGAGCGGCAGGTTGCGGCCAATAATGGCAGAATAGAGGCCATTGTAAATGGTGTGGACGCCAATACTGCAAGGTTGGTGCAGGGTTATCTGATCGGTCATTGGGCTCAGTGGCTTGTGAGACAAACCGACTCTGTCGGTGGGGCTGTTGGTTTAGATTTAAGGCCTCGCATCTGGTTCAATGCAGAGGTGCGCAGCCGCAACTACCTGCTTCCTGGCATCATAGCCGTGATCATGACCCTGACCGGCACGCTGCTCACCGCCATGGTGGTGGCTCGAGAGTGGGAGCGCGGTACCATGGAGGCCCTGCTCTCCACACCTGTGACCATAGGCGAGGTGATTATGGGCAAGGTCATTCCATATTTTATTTTGGGCATGGCCGGTATGGGGTTTTCGGTTATGGTGGCTCGATGGCTGTTTCAGGTACCTCTTGTGGGTTCCCACTGGCTTCTTTTGGCGGTTTCCTGTCTTTATATGCTTGCAGCCTTGTCTATGGGGCTCTTTATCTCATCCTTTGCTCGAAACCAGTTTATAGCAGGCCAGTTGGCCATAATCACCACATATCTTCCGGCGTTCATGCTCTCAGGTTTCATCTTTGACATTCACAGCATGCCCACTGTGATTCAATGGCTGACTCATCTCATTCCGGCTCGCTATTTTGTGGCCATACTTCAGACCCTGTTTCTGGCAGGTGATGTCTATGGCGTTGTTTTGGTAAATGCAATCTTTATGTCATTGCTTGCAGTGTTTTTTATATTGCTCGTGGTGAGGAACAGCCGTAAGAGACTGGACTAATATGTTTACACGTATTATCGCCCTTATCATCAAGGAATTTCTGGCTATTTTACGGGATAAAAAGGCCAGAATCACGCTCATCGGGCCGCCTATAGTACAGCTCATCATCTTCGGCTATGCAGCCACCTTTGATCTCAAGGATGTGCCCTATGCGGTCTATGATGAGGATCACAGCCTTGCTTCAAGGGAGCTTATCGCCCGTTTTGAAGGCGCCAGGGCCTTTCGTAAGGTAGGAGTGATTCAAAAGGAAGAACATATCAAAGAGCTTATAGATGCGCAGCAGGCGCTCTTGGTTCTGCATGTCCCACAGCAGTTTCAAAAGAGGCTTGTCACTGCCAGAAGCGCGCCGCTTCAGGTGATCGTTGACGGCAGAAACTCCAATACAGCCATGTTGGCCTTGAATTATGTCAACGAGATCTGCGCCGAATTCAGCAAGAATATGGCAAGGCGTAGTGGTCTGCCAGGGCCTGCTACAGAGTTGGTAGTGCGTTCATGGTATAATTCAAATCTCGAAAGCCGATGGTTTATAGTGCCAGGTATCGTGGGATTGCTGACCATGGTGGTGACCCTAATGGTGACAGCTCTGTCCATTGCCTGTGAGCGCGAGGCAGGGACATTCGATCAGCTGCTGGTCACTCCCATGAACCCATTTGAGATACTCGTGGGCAAGACCGTGCCAGGTTTGGTGATTGGTCTTTTTGAAGGCAGCGTCATCGTGTTGCTTACTGTGTTCTGGTTCGAGGTGCCCTTGCGTGGTAGTGTGTTTGCCCTGTACGTGGGTCTTTTGCTGTTCAGCCTGTCCGTAATTGGAGTTGGGCTTATGCTTTCTTCCATTTCAACCACACAACAACAAGGGCTTTTGTGGGCATTTCTCTTTTTGGTGCCAGCCGTGACCCTTTCCGGATTTGCCACACCTATCGCCAATATGCCTGAAATCGTGCAGAAATTTACTCTGTTGAATCCATTTCGCTATTTTCTTGTAGTGGTGCGCAAGGTATTTTTGGAGGGTGCAGGTGCGGAACTGCTGGTAAGTGAGTACCTGTACATGGCGGCCATAGCTGTGGTGACCTTGTTTGCTGCTGCCATGATGTTTAGAAGGCGAATGTATTAACAGCCTGTCAAAAAAATTTCTTTTTGAAAATAGGTGCCTTATTTTTCCGGCTTCAGAAACTTCAAAAATGCATTCAGGTTTGTCATGGGATGAGGTGGACAGCCTGGAATGTAGAGGTCGATGGGCAGCAGGGTTTCCAACGGTATTATCTCAGGGCTTCCGGCAAACGGTCCGCCTGAGATGGCGCAACAGCCGGCCGCTATTACAATTTTAGGTTCAGGAACAGCGTCATAAGTGCGCAGCAAGGCCTCTCTCATATTGCGGGTTACAGGGCCTGTGACATGTATGCCGTCTGCATGGCGAGGCGAGGCCACGAAGTTTATACCAAAGCGCGAGAGGTCAAAAAATGGCGTGTTGAGCACGTTGATGTCCGCCTCGCAGGCGTTGCAGCCACCTGCTGACACCTGACGCAATTGAATGGATCTGCCGAACAGGTCTTGAATCCTTTTTCGTTTGGGGCTATTGAGGCCGGGCATCGTTCCTGATGTGAGCAGGTCTTCTCTTCTGGTGGCTGCCATGGCGAATTCGTTAGTGAAGCACATGAATTCACCTGCGGATATGGTCTCGCAAAGCCCGCAAAATACGCATTTCCCCAGGTCTATCAGCCTGTTTTTCGCATTTATGGCCTTTTGAGGGCACATGTTTGCGCATCTTTGGGCGATCTCATCGCTGCATTGTGTATTGACCTTTGGCAACCCCTTGAAATTTTTATGCAGAGTGACGGGTGTTTCAGGATATTTGCTGGTTCTATAGCCTTGATGCAGACGTGTCTTTATTATCTTAAGCATGGCGCGGTCTCCTATAAATCGAACCCGCAGTAGGAGAGGTTGAAGCTCTTGTTGTTAAGGGGGAAGTCCGATATCTCCTCGTTTCTCAGCGCCATGGCAAGCCCTGTCCAGTTGTGAAATGACGGGTCCTTTATCTTGTAGCGGAGAATGTTGCCTTTGGAGTCCGTAAGGACACAGTGAGAGAGCTCTCCACGCCAGGCCTCATTTATGGTGGTGACACAGCTGCTCGATGCCAACGATACCTCGCCTGTCCAGACCACCGGATTGGTAGTGACAGGGCCTTTCAGCAGGGTTTCTATGATATCGAGTGAGTGCAGAATCTCCTCGAAGTGTACCAATGCCCTGGAAAAGACACCGCCATGCGTACGTACGTGTGTGCACGCAGGGATTTGGTGGTATTTTTCTGTTGGGAAGACGGTTCTTACATCGTAATCTATGCCCGATGCCCGGCCGGCCACACCCACCAATGGCATCTCACGGCTTATAACCCCGCAGCCGTCAAAACGGGCCTGTACAGTATGTGCCGAAAAGAGCAGGTTTCCCACCTCTTTTATTTCCGGTCTGAGTTCTTGAATTTTGTTTAGAATTAAGTTTCTGGAGTCTTCATCAAGGGCTATTGTGACTCCACCTGGCCGTATCAGATTTTTACCGAAACGGTTGCCGGACATAACCAGAAGCATGTTCAGAAACTCTCCGCGAATGCGGCCAAAGTATGCAGCACTTGAGTTAAAGGCCACATCTCCACTTAGTGCGCCCAGGTTTCCCACATGGTTTGCGATGCGTTCCAACTCTAGTGCAACGGTGCGCAGCGTCTTTGCTCCGTCATCAGGGGTTAGATTCAGCAGCGCCTCCATGGCCTGACTGAAACACAGGGCGTTGCCAACGGCAGTATCCCCTGTAATGCCCTCGATGATTACAGGAAGTCTTTTCTTGGGTACGTTGGTGAGCAGGCGCTCCGCTCCTCTGTGTTGGTATCCCAACTGAATCTCCAGGTGCAGCACTCGTTCACCAATGCACTGAAATCGAAAATGGCCTGGCTCGATGATGCCTGCATGCACAGGCCCCACGCCCACCTCATGAATCTCCTCGCCTTCCACTTGAAAATATGAATAATTGCCTGGGATGTCCTTGTGATAGTCGTTGCCGAATACATCTTTTGTTCCACGCCAGTTGGCATGGTAGCGCACTGGTTTAAGCCAAGGATGATTTTGGGGTGACAGACCGAATTGCTCTGCAATCTCCCGTTCAAAGAGCTGAAAGCGAGTGTCTTGACGGCTCAAGGCGTCAAAGACATCAGGGCTTGTGGTCTGAAGGGCATAGAGCTCATTGCCTTTTCTTAGAATTGCCATGAGCTGCACTGTGCCTTCTTCCTCATAGCTGAAGAAGTCTCTGGAAGGGGCATTAAAACCCATCATCAGTATCTCTTCAATTTCAGGGTCCTCCTGATAGGCAAAGAACTGAACCACATCAGCTCCTTTTGATGTCAGCTTCAGAAGACGGCTGCGGAATTCAGAAAAATGTACGTAAGGGACTTGAATTCGCTTAAATGGTCTGCCGTTTTGAATGTTCAGGAAATCAGCCATGAATACGGCCTCCAATACTGTTCACTGCCAGGGCTATTGTATCGTGAATGCCTTGCGGCAGATAAATGGTCAGTAAAACGGATGTGGCTATGAGTGCGTAAATGGGGATTAGCATACGCCATTTTTCCTGAACCAGTATCTCGCCTGTAAAATTACCGAAAGAGATGCGAATGATGGCCTTGGCAGCACCTGCAAATACAAGGGCGAGACTCAATAAAAAGATAGCGACATGGAGATAGGCCTGTTGTTGCAATGCCCCGAATATGATGAAGAGTTCGCTTATAAATATGCCGAATGGTGGAAAACCGGAGATGCCTGCAAAACCGCACATGAACGATGCGAATGTGCGAGGCATGTAGCGAGGCATTCTACCGGTTTCTTTGATTCGTTTGCTGCCGAAACCCAAAAACATGTTGCCTGATGACAAAAAGAGTGAGGACTTGAGCAGTGAGTGATGAATTAGGTGTAACATGGCGCCGTAGGCCGCAAAACCCCCAATGCCGATTCCAAAGGCTATGACTCCCATGTTTTCGATGCTGGAGTAGGCCAGTAGGCGTTTATAGTTATCCTGTTGCATCATGAATACAGCGGCGATGAGAATGGAAAACAGACCGAACCAGATCAAAAGGTGACTTGAATACCACCCTATTCCAGCGGATACCAACAGCCCGTGAGTCTTCAGAATACCCAGAAATGCGCAGTTCAAAAGGGCGCCTGACAGCAGGGCGGATACAGGACTGGGCGCCTCGCTGTGGGCATCAGGCAGCCATGTGTGCATGGGGGCAAGTCCCATTTTGGTGCCGTATCCGATGATTGTAAATATGAACCCAGCTTTGAGCCAGGTGGGCTCCACACCCTTTGCAGTCTTCAGCAGGTTTTGAAAGGTCATGGAGGTGATTGAGTCGCCGCTATTTATGGCCAGCAGCGTGAAAAACACGCCAAGAAGGGCCAAAGCAATGCCAACTGAACAAATGAGGACGTACTTCCATGTGGCTTCAAGGGCCTCCTTGGAGCGGTGTAAAAATATGAGAGGCGCACTCATGAGGGTGGTTGCCTCTATGGCTATCCATAAAACAATTATGTGGTCTGTTACAGAGGCCATGCTCATGGCGGCCAGAAAAAGAAGGAGACAGGCTGAGAACATGGGTTCATTGTGCATCTCCGTTTCAGCCATGTAGGAAACCGTGTATATGGCCACCATCAAATAGAGAAAAGATGTGATCAGAAGTACGATATTCCCTTCAGGCGTGGTCTGAAAGTAATCTGGCCAGAGGGCAGGCATACCTTTGAAACAGATGATGCCTGTAATGCCCAGATGTAGCAACCCTGCCGTTATGATTACAATGCGGCTTATATTTTTGGGCAGAAAGAAGACGAGGATGCCAGTAAGTGCAGTTAATATGAAGATGAATTCCAGCATATGTTATCCCTTTAATTCCTGCAAAAACATGGTATCTGCATCGTCAAAGGAACGGCTTATTTTGTGCACTATGATGCCCATTACCATAACGCCCACCAGAATATCCAGAAGTATGCCGAATTCCACTACAAATTGCGTGTGTGCCTCTCGTGCCAGTGTGGAGCCCGCAAGATAGATGCCGTTTTCCAAAATGAGATATCCAGTTGCTTGCGTAAGGGCCTTGGATCGGGCTATGAGCAGAAAGAGGCCGGATGAAATGGTGGTAAAGGCCGCAGGCAAGAGCAGTGGATGTATGTTAACCGAGGCCAGTTGCATATTATGGCTTATAAAGGTGGAGAGGAGCATGAGCACAAGGCCTGTGAGAATGGATGCGTGATAGCCGATGATGGGCTCCAATTCCATCTTGACGGGTACCCTTTGGCTTGCAAACCAGAGCAGGCCTGGCATCACACCCCCCTTTATGGCAATAAATACCAGAAGAAAAAGGATATCCAGCGATGAATGCCTGTCAGCGCGTTCCAGCAGAAACGGCACCAGAGAGACCAGTATTCCCTGAAAGGCCATGATGCGAATGAGTTCTTGAATACGGCTGCTTCCAAGGGCAATGAGTACAGAAAGCAGAATCAAGACCAGTGAGATATCGGTTAACTGCAACATTTCACATCTCCAATGCCAGAATTACGGCAAAAAAGGCCAGGGCAAACGAGGTGAGTATGAATTTTGGCACCAGTTGCATGCGGAATCTGGCTGTGATGGACTCCACGATGCCTACCGCAAGATAAATGGCGGTTACCATCGCCCAAAAGGCTGGTATGGCCATGAGAGGCGGAAGTTTTGATAGAAGCAGGTCTGCTATTATGGTGGCATAAAAAAAGAGCTTGAGCCAGCTTCCCATCTCTATAAATGCCAGATCAGGGCCGCTGTGATCCAGAATCATGACCTCATGTATCATGGTGAGCTCTAGGTGCGTGGCAGGATCATCCACAGGCACACGGGAGTTTTCGGTAAGGAGTACGATGAATAGGGCTATGGCGATGAGAATGAGTATGGCGCCTTCAGGTCTTAGAACATGAATGCCGTCATTAAAAGTGAAATAGCCTGTAAGGCTCAATTGGCCGTTTAATTTGTAACAGAGCATGAGCACCGTAAAAAGTGTGGCCTTACACAGAAAAGAGAAATATGCCTCACGCGCCGCTCCCATGCCCTCAAAGGGAGATGCTGTGTCCAATGCGGCTATGATCAAAAAAAATCGCGCTATCCCAAAGAGATACAGCACCAGAATTACGTCTCCTGAAAAGAAGAGAAGAGATGGCATGTTGGCTATGGGCAAAAAGAGAATTGCAATGACCGAGACAGCCAAGGAGATCACAGGCATGGTGCGAAACACAAAGGTGGTGGATTCGCTATAGACAGACCCCTTTTTCAGGAGTTTGGCCAGAGTGTAATAGTTGATTAGAATGGGCGGGCCTTGCTTTCCCACCAAGAAGGCCTTGATCTTTGGAATCAGGGCGGCAAAAAGCGGGGCAATGGATATTGCCAGAACGCAAAGAATGGCGGAGAGTAACATTTGCATCACCTCCAAAGCCATGTGGCCAAAAGCAGAATCAAAATGGCCAGCACTATGTAGCCGATATAGACCTGAAGGCTTCCCTGCTGTATCCATCGCAGGGAACGCAGGACCCTTACGATAGGCATTGCAATGTGCTGCACAGCAAGGGTCTCGGCTATATCTGAGATAAAAGAGTGATAGCGCGCCTTTGCGGGAAAGACACCTGCCGGCTCTTGAATCTCCTCGTGAATCGGGGCAAAGGGCCTGAAGAATGCCAGTATGGAGCCCGCAAAGGATGCGCCCGTATATTGAATGCGTGGGCTGGCCTTTGTGTATCCGCATCCCCATGTGCAGGTGTATGAGACTGGTTTGTCTTTATATACAATGGCCCTCAGCCACCAGAATAGGGCACACATAAGGGCAAACAGCACCGCTCCCCACGAGATATAGAGAGTCATTTTTATCACGGCTTGATGTTGTAACAAGGCAGTGATAGGCTGGATTTTCAGGCCTGCGGCCAGGGAGTTTGCGGCCAAAAGCGCAGGCCTTGCAAATATAGTGGGCAGAAATCCTATGGCCAGACACATGGCGGCCAGAAACTGCATGGCGTATCGCATGGATGGTTGGGCCTCATGGGCGTGTTGAGCATCCGATGTGCGGGGTTCTCCCAGAAACACCACGCCCATTGCCTTGGTGAAACAGGCCACTGCCAGTCCTCCGATCACAGCCAGACTCACAACCGCCAAAAGCGCAAGAAGAAAGTCTGTATTGGAAAGCGTTCTGGACTGAAATGCGCCATTGTAGATGAAAAACTCGCTTACAAAGCCATTTAGAGGAGGAAGACCGCAGATGGCCACAGAGCCCACCAGAAATGTGATGCCTGTGACACGCATTTGCTTCAACAGCCCACCCAGACGTTCCATATTCAGAGTGCCTGTGCCATGCGCCACGCTGCCTGCGGCCATGAAGAGAAGGGATTTGAACACTGCGTGATTGAGCACATGCATTAGTCCGCCTGTAAAGCCGAACATGGCCATTGCCGTATTGCCTGATGATATGCCCATCATGCCGATACCCAGGCCTATCAGTATGATGCCTATGTTTTCTATGCTGGAATATGCCAGCAGTCTTTTGAGATTATATTGCCCCATAGCATATACTACGCCCAATATGCCTGATATCATGCCCAGAATCAGAATAGTCCTACCTATGGCTGCGGAATTTGGGGTTAGGCTTAGATAGAGCCGTATCATGCCATAGATGCCCATCTTGATCATGACTCCCGACATGATAGCCGATACATGGCTTGGTGCTGCCGGGTGGGCATGAGGAAGCCATATATGCAGGGGAAAGACGCCTGCTTTGGAGGCGAAGCCCAGAAAGGCTATAAAAAATATAATAAGTTTGAGGGGTTCTGGAATGGTTGCGCCTGCTGTAAGGCTGAAGGAGCCTGTCAGGCTGTGGAGCAGGCCGAATGCCGCAAAGATGAAGAGGGCGCCTGCCTGTGTAAAGACGAAGTAGATATATGCAGCATGCCTTGTTTCCTTTTGTTCGTAATCATAGACCACAAGAAAACAGGAGGAGATGGACATGAGCTCCCAGGCCAAAAGAAAGGAGATCATGTCGTGTGAAATCACTACAAGGGCCATAGAACTTGCCAGAATACCAAACAGCGCCTGATTTATGAGGGTGCGCAGCCTTTTTTTGGTTTCATTCAGATAGTGGAAGCCATAGACAGCCGATGCAGCGGTTATGAGAAATATGGTCAAAAGAAAGAAGGCCGAAAGCCTGTCTATGGAGATGGAAAAGGTCAGGATGTGTTGCCAGTTCCATGTAAGACTTTGAATGGTTTCGGTATGTAATGTATGCCATACACTCCATAGCCCTAAAATGCAGCCCAATAGAATACCGGCTGTGCCGAGTTTCTTTGCAGCATCAGATTGCTTGTAAAGGGCTATGGCGCTGCCTGGTACAGCGGACATGAGGAGAATGGAAAGAAGGATAGTCTGCATGTGTGTTTCAAGGATGCATTAAGCAGGGACTGGTATGATTGTCTATCATGTTAAGAGCAATGTTTTGTGACTTTAATGAGCATTTTTGTGCAAAGACCATGGAAAATGAATGCGTTTATATAAGCCCGTTGTTTTCGTATGTCAAGATGTTTGTTGTAGCTATATAGAATTACAGATACCGAATGTCGTATTGTTCCAGATGAAAATCCGCCTGAGGCAAAATGGCTATCTCCATCTCCATGATACGCTCCAGGTGTTCCACGTGATGGGATGCCTCCTTCAGAAGCAGCTCGCCCAATTTGGGGTGAACCAGGAGTTCTATGCGTCTGGCATGGCTGTAACCGGCCTCTCTCTGAATCTTTCGAAATATCTCATAGCAGATGGTACGCGTGGACTTGAGCCAGCCCCTACCTTCGCAATAGAAACATTTGTCGCACAGAATGGACTGTAATCCTTCACGATTGCGCTTGCGAGTCATTTGGATGAGGCCCATTTCCGACATCTTCAAAATATTGGTCTTGCATTTGTCCTTTTTCAGGGCATCTTTGAGGGTATTGAAGACATCCTCCCTATTGACTGCACTTTCCATGTCGATGAAGTCTATCACAATGAGCCCGCCTATGTTTCTGAGCCTCAGTTGATATGCTATCTCCTTGGCGGCCTCCAGATTGGTCTTGAGAATGGTGTCTTCGAGATTGCGTTTCCCAACGAATTTGCCGGTGTTGACATCTATGACCGTCAGGGCCTCTGTGGTCTCGATAACGATATAACCACCTGATTTAAGCCATACCTTCTCTCCAAGTGCCCTGGCCATCTCTACCTCTATACCGTAGGCATCGAAGATGGGCATGGGTTGTTCATATAGCTCTATGCGTGGTTTGAGCTGAGGGGCAAATGTATCTGTAAAGGCTAAAATACGATTGAAGGCATCCTCGGAATCTACGACCACTCTGTACACATCGCCTGACAACAGGTCCCTGATGGCGCGCAGGGTGATGTCCAGGTCCTCATATATAAGGCTTGGAATTGACATGTTCTGCGCCTTGTATTGAATATTTTTCCAGAGCTGAACAAGAAAGTCCATTTCCGCCTGAATCTCTTCGGCCCCGAGGCTCTCACAGGCCGTGCGAGAGATAAAACCAATACCCTTTGGACGCAGCTCCTCGATGATCTCTCGCAGCCGTTTCCGCTCCGCCTCGTCTGTTATGCGATGGGAGATGCCCACCTGATCGATGGTGGGCATGAGGACCAGGTGTCTTCCGGGAATGGAGATATGGGAGGTAAGCCTTGCTCCCTTGGACCCGATGGGTTCCTTGGTGACCTGTACCAGTATCTCTTGGCCGTCAAAGAGCAGGTCCTCTATGCGAAAGGCAGGGGCGATCTGTGAAGAAAAACTGTCGTCTTCGTTTGAGAAGTTTTCTTCCTCGCAACAGCCTTTGTTCAGAAGGGCTTCGAATTCCGAGATGTGGTCATAGACATCCGATATGTAGATGAATCCAGTGCGGTTCAGGCCGATCTCCACGAATGCTGCCTGCATCCCTGGCAGCACACGCACCACGCGGCCTTTGTAGATGTTTCCTACATATCCGCGTTCAGCCTTGCGCTCCACATGAAATTCCACTACTGAGCCGTTTTCTAAAAGGGCTATGCGGGTTTCCCATGGGGCTGTGTTGATTATAAGTTCCGATGGCATGAATGGAACATTAGCTGATTTGAAGGCACGATACAAGATGCCGTGAATCAGCCGGTCTTTTTCCAGCCCTTTTCTTCCCCTCGCAGAAGACGCTGTATATTATAGCGATGTTTCCACCAGACCAGCGCTGCTATGGTCCATGTGGCAATGGAGACAGGAATGGATGGCAGGAAAAATATCTGAAACAATGGCATGATGAGGGCTGCTGTAAGAGAGCCTGCGGATACGAAGCCGGTTCGCCATACTACGATGATAAAGGACAACAGGGCGATTGCCAGGGCCTGCGGGCAGACCGCCAGAAACACTCCGGCAGCAGTGGCCACGCCTTTACCGCCCTTGAAACCTAAAAATATGGAATAGCAATGCCCTAAAAATGCACACATGGCAATGGTAGCTATCACCTCTTGGGAGTTTTCATGGCCTTGAAGAAGATTTGCAGAGACTGTGACAGGCAGCCAGCCCTTTAACATATCCAGGCACAGAGTGAGAATGCCCAGCTTTTTTCCCAATGTGCGCGTGACATTGGTAGCTCCGATGTTGCCGCTTCCATGTTTGCGAATATCTACTCCCATGATTCTGGCAATAAGCAAGCCGAAGGGAATAGAGCCCAGCAGATATGCTCCGATACAGAATAAAATCCATTGCAACCAGTTCATGTGGCCATTTAATATGTATAAAAATAAAAATCAAGCAGCAAAAAGGTTATGACAATGAATACGAACGTCATGGATGAATTGGCGGATTTTTTGGGCATTGCATTTGAATATACGGACATCTTCGGTCAAAGACATGAGCCTTCCCTGATTGCAAGAGATGCCGTCATTCGGGCCATGACAGGCATTCAGGACCTGCAACACCCTGAAGATGTCTTGCTTGAGCTGCTGGAGGAGCGGGCGAAACAGTGTGTTGACCCTGTTCTGGTAGTGCAGGTAGGTCGGCTAGTGAATATTCGCCTGACTTTGAGGCCTGAATATGCCGAATATGCGGTGCAATGGGTGCTACATGCCGAAGATGGTCGTAAATATCAGGGGATAGCCCGGCTGGTTTGGCAGGAAGGGACGAAGAGGTCATGTGCCGAAGGATATCAAATATATCGTTGTCATCTGCCGATTCTGCTTGAATCAGGCTATCATAGCTTGGAATTGGCCTTGCAACCAGGCGATTTGTCCTTTCTTGTCTCACTTATCGTGACGCCAAATAACTGTTATTTGCCTGAGACCGGCGAAAGATTCTGGGGTGTGTCCTCTCAAGTCTATGCCCAGAGAAGCCGGCGGAACTGGGGAATGGGTGATCTTTCCGATGTGTCCGCTCTTTTGAAAATGATGGCCTCTGCCTTTGCGGATTTTGTAGGTGTGAACCCTTTGTGCAGTCTGTTTTATGTAAGACCCGAACACATAAGCCCATACAGCCCCTCGAGCCGTTTTTTCTTTCATTATTTGTATCTGGATATTACCGCCATGTCGGAGTTTTCTGAGTGCGGCGCTGCACAAACGTTGTTTGAAAGCGATGAGTTTCAGGCAAGACTTCGCGCTGCTCGTGCATGTGAGTTTGTGGATTACTCGCAAGTGGCTGCTGCCAAAAAACAGGTGCTGGATTTGCTGTATGACCATTTCGTGGCGCACCATTTGCAAAATCATACAGAAATGGCCTTGGAATTCAGGTCATTCCAGCGTAAGGGTGGTGAGAAGCTGTATGCCTTTGGTGTGTTCGAGGCGCTTCATGAGTATTTTTTGTGGGTTGACTCAAACAATTGGGGTTGGCCTGTGTGGCCAGCGGTGTTTAGGGACAGAAAATGCCGTGAGGTGGCGGTATTTGCTGAAGAACACAAGAAACGCGTGGAGTTTTTTCAATATCTTCAATGGCACCTACATCTTCAGATGGACAATTTGAAGGCCGCTTCCGATGCCTCAGATATGAGGCTTGGTTTGTATTTTGACCTGCCTGTTGGTTCTGACGGTGCTGGTTTCGATGTCTGGTATGAACCGGAACTCTTTGCCAGGGACATCTCCATAGGGGCGCCACTTGATGAATTCAATCCCAAAGGCCAGAACTGGGGGCTTCCACCCATGATTCCCCAGCGTCTTCGAGAAATGAGATATGAACCGTTTATAGAGGTGTTGCGGGCCAATATGCGCTATGCTTCTATTCTTCGCATCGATCATGCGATGAGCCTGATGAGATTGTTTTGGATACCTCGCGGCATGGATGCAACGGACGGTGTCTATGTGCATTATCCCATGCAGGACCTCATGGGAATCGTGGCTCTGGAGAGTCATAGAAATCGGTGTGTGATCGTGGGCGAGGACCTGGGAACAGTGCCCAATGAGTTTCGCGTTGCCATGCAACAGACAGGGATGTTGTCATACCGCATTTTCTACTTTGAACGCAGGGAAGGGCGTTTTTTGAGGCCAGATGAGCTGCCGGAGCAGACCCTGACTACGGTGACGAGCCATGATCTGCCTACTCTGCGGGGTTATTGGCAGGGTCGTGACATAGATTTGAGGGTCATGTTGAGACTGTTTCCTTCAGAAGAACTGCGAGTGAAGGAGATTCACCAAAGAGAACAGGCTCGAAAGGAGCTTCTTGACCTGTTGGGCCTCAAGGACGATGCCTTCACCATGGAGTTGGTCATAAGGCTTTACTCCTATTTGGCGCAGGCTTCGTCAAGGTTGCTGCTCGTGCAACTGGAAGATCTGACCGAGCAGCTGGACCAGGTGAATCTGCCAGGCACTGTGCAGGAGTACCCTAATTGGCGCAGACGGCTGCCTTATTCCATCGAGGAACTGGCGAAGCGATTGTCCGGTGACCTTTCCTGGTTGAAAAGGATGCGGATTGAGCCTGATTCAGCGTTGTTGTGAAGGGTTGAGGGGTGTCAGACCGTTATGCGCATCAGGTCTTCCGCCAACAGGATTTCTCCATCAAACTCTTTTGCACACGGAGAAATCGAGTCGTAGTTGTCGCATACTGGATAGAAGTGTGTAAGTACCAGCCGTTTGGCTTTGGCCTCTCTTGCCATGCGGCCTGCTTCTGACGGCATGAGGTGTCCCGGCCGTTTTTGTCCCTCTGGATTGGCGCATTCGCACAGAAAGAGGTCGGCGTCGTTGGCTAACTGTATCAATTCAGGGCAATAGTCTGTATCGCCGGAAAAGACTATGGCCCTGCCACTGGAATCCGTGATGCGGTATGCAAGGCTTTGGGGTGTGTGCAGGACTGAAGCGGACCTGATTTCAAGTGTATTGAAACGCAGTCTGTCTTCTGTAATTTCAGAGAGTTGTATCTTTTCAGGCTCCATTTCCACCCATTGTCCAAAGATTGCTTGCAATCCTTTGTGCAGCGCTTCGATGCCCTGTGGCCCCCAAATCTGCATGGGGGTTGGTCTGTTGAAGTCTCCTGCATATCTGGAGGCGAAGATATAGGAAGGGAGTTCTCCAATGTGATCCACATGAAAATGGGTGTAGAGAAGTAAGTCGATGGAGGTATAAGGAATGCCTGCCAATGCCATTTGATGCAGTGTGCCGGCAGCGCTGTCCACGAGTATCGTGATCCCATCGGCCTTGAGGCAGGCGGCAGGCCCTGCCCTGCGATAGGATGGGGCGCAGGTGCCGGACCCCAGAATGATCAGTTCCATTTCAGCGCACCTTGAACTGTTTACTGAGTTCTCGTGTCAGGTCTTTTTCTTTCATGGCCTGGCGTTTGTCGTGCTGTTTTTTGCCCTTGGCCAGGGCCAGTTCCACCTTGGCCTTGCCGTTTTTGAAATAGATGGATAGAGGAATGAGGGCGTAGCCGCGTTCCTTGATCTTTCCTATGAGCTTTCTGCTCTCTTTTTTGTGCAGCAGGAGCTTTCGAGGCCGCAAGGGATCGATGATTGAGGTGTCCGTAGCATGGGCATAGGGTGAGATATGCGTGTTATAGAGCCAGATTTCACCATTTTTGTAGTCGGCATAGCTGTCTGTGAGGTTGCCGCGACCTTCACGCAGGGATTTGACCTCAGGGCCCAACAGCATGATGCCTGCCTCGAGAGTGTCTTCGATGGTGTAATCATGACGGGCCTTTCTGTTCTGACATACTATCTTTGAGTGTTCCTTTGACATGGTGGTTTTTAGTTTATAGTTTGTTGCGCCTTTTGTTTAAGATAGGCCTCGATGAATGGATCAAGTTCACCATCCAGTACCGCCTGTACATTGCCTATCTCCATACCCGTTCTGTGGTCTTTTGCAAGTTGATATGGTTGCAGGGTGTAGGAGCGAATCTGACTGCCCCAGGCGATTTCCTTCTTGTCGCCGTGGATCTTCTGTTTTTCGGCGTCTTTCTTGGCCATTTCCCGTTCATAAAGCCGTGCCATCAGCATCTTCATAGCAATGGCCTTGTTTTTGTGCTGAGAGCGTTCATTCTGGCATTGGACCACGATGTTTGTAGGCAGGTGTGTAATGCGTACCGCTGAGCTGGTCTTGTTTACATGTTGTCCGCCGGCTCCGCTGGCCCTGTAGGTGTCTATGCGCAGGTCTTTTTCATTGATTTCGATGTCGATATTCTCGTTCAGCTCAGGGGCTACGAATACGGAGGCAAAGGATGTATGCCTCCTGCCCGAGGCATCGAAGGGCGATATGCGCACAAGGCGATGGACTCCGGCCTCTGATTTCAGGTAACCATAGGCATATTCACCTTCCACCAGAAAGGTCACGCTTTTGATTCCGGCCTCGTCGCCTGGCATCTGATCCAGTATCTGAACACCAAAATCTCTGCGTTCCACCCATCTGAGATACATGCGCATGAGCATTTCAGCCCAGTCCTGCGCCTCAGTGCCGCCTGCCCCAGCGTGAATGGTGACTATGGCGTTGGATGCGTCATGGGGCTCTGAAAGGATGTGAGTCAGTTCGAAACGTTTGAGGTCATCCCTGAGTTTTTGAATCCCTTCCCTGACCTCTGTCAGCAGGGACAGATCCCCCTCTTCTTCAGCCATTTCCGTCAGAACAAACAGGTCATCCATCTGGCTCTTGAGTCTTGAGGATGTGTTTTTCTGATTTTCCAGCACAGAGCGTTCCTTGAGAAGCTGACTGTGATTGGGGTTTTCCCAGAATCCAGGCGCCAGCAGTTCTTTTTCGATTTCGTTCAGCCGTTCCGTGATTTGCCCTTCATCAAAGATAACCTCTTACAATTTCTATATTTTTTTGCAGGTCATTGAGATTTTCTTTGATTTCCTGCGCAATAACTGTAAAATTTTCCGATAAGTTTTGCATATTCACCTCGAATACGATAAAAATTACAGATTTAGGAGAATTGAAGCATTTGAAATATTGTAAAAAAACAAAATAACATTAAATTCTAAAAAATGAAAGGGAGTTTGATGCGTTATTCGCTTGTAAATGGTGTAGGAGAAGATATAATAACAAATTTGTATTTCTTTTGATAGGGGACCTTTTCGATGACTATTAAAATAACCAAAAAAAACACAGCATATGAGGAGAAGCTCCAAACAGGCGAGGGATTCAGCTCCGAGATAAAGGGAATTTATTTTGATGAAACAGGCACTATTACACCTGATGACATAAAAAACACGGAACATGTTGAGAAACTGTTCGAGATCATAGAGAAAAAATCCTTTGAGGAAATCATGGACGAGCACCCCCTCAAATTGCGGGGGAAGACCGTGCTGGCCTCTTCATCTGTTCGAGTTATAAGCGACATAACGGCTGACGGCGCTGAAGTGCACGA
This sequence comes from uncultured Desulfobulbaceae bacterium, assembly GCA_964427245.1. GTDB lineage: Bacteria > Desulfobacterota > Dissulfuribacteria > Dissulfuribacterales > DYLC01 > JAQVIJ01. The sequence goes on from CAYRSX010000034.1 coordinate 84,539, forward strand.
AGAAGAGTTCGATATTGAATCTGAAGTGGCGGTCGTGGAGGGTGAGGGTCCGGATGTGGATATACCTTCGGAGGAACTGTTAACCATAGAAAAGGAAGTTATCAGCGAGTTCGAGGAGATCACCACCACATACCTGAGAGAGATGGGACGTTACGAGCTGCTTACGTCCGAGCGGGAGGAACTGCTGAGCCGAATCATTCGGGATGGTTTCAACGCCATCGTGGATGCCATATTGGAATACTCATTGGATGGTTATGCAGACGGATTTCCCAGCATGAAGGTGTTGAAAGAACAGATTATGACCTGGCGCAGAAGGGACCCCACTCTGAAGCCCAAAAAACATCAGTTGAATCACATGGTTGATTCTATAATAGGACTTTGTCACGCCTATTCCGATGACCCACCCCTGCGCGAGTTGATGAATCGAATACTTGTGCACAAAAAAGAGATAGAAGCCGCCAAAAATGAGATGATCAACGCCAACCTGCGGTTGGTGGTGAGTATAGCCAAACGTTATATGCATCAGGGGCTTTCTCTGGCCGATCTCATACAGGAAGGCAATCTGGGACTTATGAGGGCTGTCTTCCGTTTCGATTATACCAAAGGTAACAAATTTTCCACCTATGCGAGCTGGTGGATTCGGCAGGCCATAACACGCGCCATTCTGGACAAGACCCGTACCATTCGTCTGCCGGTGCATTTTCTGGAGCTCAGAAGCCAGTTTTTCAAGGCGTATTACGCCCTTGTGAAGGAATTGGGTCGTGAGCCCACTCCACCTGAGATATCCGAACGCACCGGGCTCCCCATAGAAAAGATACACGCAATCCTGGAGGCATCCAGAGAGCCTGTTTCTCTGGAGACGCCTGTGGGAGACGAGGACAGTACCCTTGGCGATTTTATCGAAAATAAAGAGAGCGCATCCCCATACGAGGCTGTCAAGGAAAAGGAACTGGTGGAAAGAGTCAAGGCCATTCTGGCCACGCTCAATCCTCGTGAAGAAAAGATCATACGTCTGCGGTTTGGTATTGGGGAAGACGGCGAATATACCTTGGAGGAGATCGGCAAGCGCTTTAATGTCTCTCGCGAGCGCATTCGTCAGATCGAAAAGAAGGCTCTGAATCGTCTCAGACATTACAGTCGAAAAGACAGATTGAGATACTTTCTCGAATAATCCATTAAAAGTCTTATATATTTGCTCGTCCACTGATTGTCATTTTTGAAGCCTCTTTTTCTTGTAAGGGTTATCGGCGGTTTTGTCTCATAAGTCAGTTGTCAGGCAGTCGTAGTTCTGTTATAAAAAATCTGTGCCCGGGTGGTGAAATTGGTAGACGCAAGGGACTTAAAATCCCTCGGCCGCAAGGCCATGTCGGTTCGAGCCCGACCCCGGGCACCACACACGCCTGCCCTGCGGCATTTCTGCAATTTTCTGAACTGCCGATAAGTAATATAGGATTGACGATACCAATTTCTCAAAAGGGGTTTTGAGATTTCAATATGTTTGCTATCATCGGATTTTTTGTGGTTCTGGGCGCGGTTGTGGGCGGTTACCTGCTTGAAGGTGGTAACCTGCATGTCATAATTCAGCCTATCGAAGTCTTGATCATCTTCGGTGCAGCTACAGGTGCATTTTTCATCTCGTCTCCCAAAAAGGTCGTCACACAGGTGGTAGGCAGTATCGGTGCCGTATTCAAGGGGCATGAGATGGGCAAACAGGGTTATTTAGATGTCCTGTTGATGATGTTCGAGCTGTTGAATTTGGCCAGGAAGGACGGTCTGCTCGCCATAGAAAGTCACGTCAACAATCCGGATGCCAGTCCAATATTTACAAAGTATCCATCGGTTCTGGCCAACCATGCGATCAAGGATTTTATGTGTGATAACTTTAAGGCGTTTTTGGCAGGCAATATGAATTCCCACGACCTGGAAAATCTTATGGATATAGATATCGAAGCCCATCATCATCATGCCATGGTGCCTTCAGAAGCTATTGCAAAGATAGCCGACGGTATGCCCGCTCTTGGTATCGTGGCCGCTGTTTTGGGTGTTGTGTTGACTATGGGTAAGATCAGTGAGCCTCCTGAGGTGTTGGGGCACAGCATAGGAGCGGCCCTGGTAGGTACCTTTCTTGGTGTTTTGAGTGCCTACGGTTTTGTAGGGCCCATAGCACAGAACCTGGCCTATGGCGCCAAGGAACATGAGATACAGCTTAATGTGGTAAAAACAGCTATTTTGGCCTGTGCCATGAATTGGCCGCCGGCTATGTCGGTAGAGGCAGCCAGAAGGGCCATATCCGGCAGTGAAAGGCCATCTTTTGAGGAATTGGAAGAGGCCATCAAAGCAGCTCGGCAAAAATGAGCATAAGCGACTATGGATAAACAACCCATTATCATAAAAAAGGTCAAAAAAGGTCATGCAGGCGCCCACGGCGGGGCATGGAAGGTGGCGTATGCTGATTTCGTCACTGCCATGATGGCGTTTTTTTTGCTCATGTGGCTTTTGAACATGACCTCTGATGAAAAAAAGATCAAACTTGCCCTCTATTTTCAGGAATTTAGCATATTTGAAAAGGGTGGTGCACCGGTGGAGACCAGCCCCGTGGGCGAGCCATTGGTTATACCGCCTATTCTGAACAAGCAGACAACAGGGCAAGAGAGCAAAAATAAGGTCAGCGGTGATGAATCAGGAGAGTCTTCAGCCGCTAAAAATCCTCAAGAGCAAAAATTAGAGGAAGAGCCAGTAGATAATAATATCTATATGGACAAGGAACAGCTCAAAACCGAGCTGACGGCTGTGATAGAAAAGCGTCTAAATGAGCTGAAAGATCAGGTGATAGTGGAGACCTTCGACAAAGGGGTTCGAGTTCAGCTTATTGATAAACAGGGTAATCCGCTCTTTGCTGTAGGCAGTTCACAGCCGACTCCAGAGGCAAAAAAGGCCCTGCGGGTCCTGTCTGACAGCCTAAAGGATCTGCCCAACCGTATCGCCATAGAGGGGCATACCGATTCCCTTGCCTATGCCGGCAGTCATTATACTAACTGGGAGCTCTCAACGGATCGTGCCTCTGCAGCTCGCAAGGAACTGGAGGCCTCTGGCTTGAATCCTGAACGCCTTGTAAAGGTGGCAGGTTATGCCGCAACCAATCCACTTGTGAAAGACAAGCCTGAAGACCCCCGCAATCGCAGAATCAGTATTTTGATCTTCGACAAGCAGGCAAAGGTGGATTGAGATGGGCCTGCTTGCCAATGCTATCGTCTTTACGCGTTATAAGACAATAGACTCTGTTCCTGAGGATTTTTGGAACTGGGCGTATGAACGAGTACTTGAAAATCTGTTTCATGAGCGAGATGGTGTCGATGAGTATGTGGCCGGCTGGACCTCGTTCGACATGCCTTTTCAATCGAATATTTCCCTGACGGACATGTCCTTTGGAGAATTTCTCATGCTCGGCATGCGTATGGATGTGCGCCGTATTCCCGCTACAGTGCTCAAAAAGTATTGCGCTTTGGAAGAAGAGCGAGTCAGGCAGGAACGCAAATTACAGCGGCTTTCCAAAAAGATGCTTACAGAGATTCGAGACAACATGCGTCTCAAGCTCCTTTCCAAGGCCATTCCTGTGCCATGTCTTGCGGATTTTTTGTGGGATATCGAAAGCGGTGACGTTTTTTTGTTTGCCCGTCAGGATAAACTGAGGGCGGTATTTGAAGACCTATTTAAGGCCACATTCAATATGCTTTTACGCCCTGTTACTCCATATTCACTGGCGGTATCGCTTGTACATGGTGACACATCCAGACTTAAAGTCCTTGAGGAGATTGCATTAGATGCCTGGATATGAAAAGGATCTGCAATCCGTTGACTACAAGGCCTTTCTGGGCATTGAGTTTCTGACCTGGCTGTATTTTCAGTCCGAGAGTAGGGGAGGCGCTGTTTTTCTGCCTGGGAAGGGAGACTGTCGAGTGGATTTCGAGCGTTTTGTCTGGATGGAACAGGGAGAGGGGCCTCAGATGGACGTGCTCGTATGCCGCGGGCTTCAAAGCCAGCTCTCTGAGGTGAGGGCAGGGCTTCTGGCAGGTAAAAAGATCTCTCGTGCCCACCTGCGCATTTCCTATGGTGAAGAGGAGTTCAGTGCCACTGTCTATGGTCGAAGCCTGGACGTCTCCGGCCTGCGGTTCAAGGGCGAAAATACCCCTGATAAAACAGATGACGAAGAAGGGCTTTCTAGAGAGGCGAATGTCCTGGAAAAGGCATATTCTATCACTCAGGTCGTGGAGGTTATCGAGAGGCTTTTCGCCCTATTTCTTGAAAAAAGGCTTGTAAATCAGGCTTGGGATGTGGAAAAGCGCAGTTTTCGAGAGTGGCTGGCCAAGACTTCTATCTGAAGCGACAGCCTGTCATTTCGAAGGAGCGTAGCGACTGAGAAATCTTAAGATTCCTCGCTTCGCTCGGAATGACAGGAGGTTGCTCGAAATGACAAATGGTGCAACGACAAGAAAGATTTCTCGCGGCTTTGCCGCTCGAAAGGACAAGCTGATTGATGTATGTTATGTTCAGAACTTGCTGGGAAGCTCAAATGGAATGAGGAGTTCGCGGCCTGTGCGCAGAAAATAGTCATCGGTCATGCCTGCCAGAAAGTCTCTGACGATTTCAGCCTGCTTGCTGCGCTGAATATAATCTCTCTGCATGCCGTTTAAAAACTCAGTAAATATCACAGAGGATTGCCTGTCCGTCTTCAGGTCTTGCAGAAATGTCTCGAAGAGTATTTCATAGAGGCGTTCTATCTTGTGTGCCTGTGTCTTGATCCTTTTGTTTTTGTAGATATGCTTGTAATTGAACTGTTTCAGCGCCAGCAGGGCTGAAGAGATGCGCGGGCTGAAGCGTATTTCGTCTTTTCCCTGGCTTTGAGTGATGAGGTCTTCCACCAGCCTGTAAACGATTCTACCGTTGGTGTTGCCTAAAATATTTACAACTTCTTCTGGAAGGTCTTCCCGTTCAATGAGTCCGAGCCGAATGGCGTCCTCTACATCCCTTCCAATATAGCTTATCACATCTGCCATGCGTACCACACAGCCCTCCAGAGTCATTGGGTTGAGTCTTACGCCTTTTTTCTCATGTTTTTGTTGCATCTCTTGTTCCAATGTGCTGAAGTCTTTGTTCCTTTGATGGCTGATTGCCTTCAGATGCAGCTCGCCGTCATGGCATAGAATGCCGTCCAGTGTCTGAAGCGTGAGATTGCAGCCCCTGCCTTTTTTTTCGAGAAAACGCAGGGTATGTACTGCCTGCCATGTGTGACTGAAAAAACCAATGCCATGAGTCTGGCATAGATTCGACAGATAACGTTCTCCGTCGTGACCGAAGGGAGGGTGGCCGAGGTCGTGGCCAAGGGCAATGGCCTCTATGAGGTCTTCGTTCAGGGCCAGCACGCGGCCGATGGTGCGAGCGATCTTGGATACCAGTTGCACGTGCAGAACGCGATGCGTGATGTGATCGTTGGGAATCAGGGAAAAGACCTGAGTCTTGTCGATGTAGCGGGTATAGGCCAGAGAGTGCAAAATGCGGTCTGCATCCAGTGCAAATGCCTGGCGGTGGTCTTCTTCGGCCTGAGTGTCTTCATGCTCTCGAATGGCCTGATCACTACGCGTGGCCAGAGAGGACAGCCTTTTGTTCTCGCTTTCATTGAGTCTGATTTGTATTTCCCTGCCTGTCACAGTCATTTTTATGTTCCCATTACTTTTCTAATCATATTGAGTAGTTGCTGTATCTGATATGGTTTTTGCAGAAAACCTGCCAGGCCCTTGCCAATGAATCTCTGGGTGATCTCTTGTTCATTGTATCCTGATGACATGATGACCTTTATGTTCGGCTTGATACGTTTTAGTTCTAGAAAACAATCGGCTCCGTCCATGTGCGGCATCATCAGATCCAAAATGACCAGATTGATGTGCTGGAATTCCTTCTGAAAGATATTCACGGCATCTCTGCCGTCTTCTGCCATCAGAACGGAAAATCCAAATGCTGTCAGTATCTCTTTGCCAAGGGAGCGAATGGTCTCTTCGTCGTCCACCAGCAAAATGGTGCCGGAGCCGTGAAACTTCTCCAGTGTATGATTGTTTTCTTTCATTTTTTGTGTGACAGCATTCATGACAGCAGGGAATAGCACCTTTATAATGGAGCCCCTATTGGGCTCGGAGTATATCTTGATGGCACCCTTATGGCCTCTTATAATGCCCAGCACCGCTGACATGCCCAGCCCCCTTCCCGTAAACTTGGAGGTGAAAAAGGGTTCGAAGATTCGAGCCTTGACCTCATTGGTCATGCCGCAGCCTGTATCTGCCACTTCGTAGTAGCAATATGGGCCTTCAGACAGGTTTTCATCCAGCCATGTTTCTTTGAGATAGGATCTGTCGCAGTGCATGATGCCTGTGCGAATAGTGATGATGCCGCTTTTGTCGCCTATGGCCTCTCCTGCGTTGGTTATGAGGTTCATGATAATTTGATTGATCTGTGCTATGTCTCCTTCTATGGGTGGCAGGTCATCCGCAAATTCATAGCGAAGTTTTATTCGTTTGGAGATGGAGACCTCCAATAAATAGCTCATGTCCTTTACCAGATCGGAGATGTTCAGATATTGCACTACAAATTTGCCTTTGCCGGAGTATGCCAGCATCTGTTTGCACAGGTCTGCCGCCTTTTCAGAGGCCTTTAATATGTTGTTCAGATTTTCGGAGGCAGGTGAAAGAGATGGAAGTTTTCTCTGGGCCAGCTCCACATTGCCTATAATGCTCATGAGCAGATTGTTGAAGTCATGGGCTATGCCTCCTGCCAGTACACCCAGGCTTTCCAGGCGCTGCACGTGCTGAAGCTGGCGTTCCGCCTTGAGTTTTTCCTGCTCGGCCAAGTGGCTTTGCGTCAGATCCTGCAGAATTAAAATGGCGGAGGAAGGATCTCCCTTGGCATCGAATATCGGTATTGTCTTTATGAGTGCATAAATCTTTTTGGCGCTCACAGTGCATTCATACCAACCTTCATATTCTCCGTTTTCACCAACAAAGGGCATTTGAAGACATGAAAGAATGCGTGAATCTTTTAGAGTATGCATATCGAGGTTTGCGAGCTTTTTGTGGCTGGTACCCAGAATTTTTACGAGGTTGTCGTTACAAAACTCCAAAATCAGATGGCGATTGTAATATGCTATGCCCATGGGTATATGTTCGACGATGTTTCGATGCCGTTCCTCGCTGGCCTTTAGAAGGTCTTCCAGTTGCTTTTGTCGAGTTACATCCTTGATAATCTGTATTGATTTGATGACGGTGCCTTTCGTGTTTTTTACAGGGTAGCTGGTGATGTGAAATAGCCGTTCTATGCCCTCTGCCAGTGTGCGGAGCTTGTAGTTGCTGGAGATATAGCCTGTCTTTTGAGTTTGCCTGTTAGGACATTCGGCACATGGAGTGGGACTGTCTTCAAAGACCTCATGGCATTTTTTGCCTTCTATGGGCATTTTGTGGCTGTACCGGTGCTCAAGGGCCTTATTGGCCTTGAGAATGCGGGAATCTGTCCCTATGATATAGAGGCCGTCTGTTACGGAGTCCATGATCTCCTGAAGTGTTTGATGGCTTTCCTGAAGGGATGTAATAAGTTTTTCCCTTTCGGATATGTCGCGAAAGATAATCAGAATACCTGTTGATGTATCTTGTTCTATGATGGGTGTTGAGCTGATTTCGATGAGGATTATTTGGCCGTTTTTGTGTATTATGGCAGATTCATAGTAATAATGGTCGGTATTACCGGCCAGTCTGTTTTGAATTCGTTTATTGACATTTGCAAGATATTGAGGAGGGATTATATCCTTTATCGTCATGCCGTATATCTCTTGTAGTGAATAGCCGCTTATTCTCAGAGCACTTTTGTTGGCATAGATGAATCGTCCTTTGAGATCTACTACACAGATGCCCTCCAGAGATGTCTCCAAAATTAATCTGAATCGTTCTTCGTTTTTGCGGGCCACTTCCTCTGCGGCCTTCAAGTTGGTTGTGTCCATGACCACGCCGATGGAGCGCAGTGGTTTTCCATGGGTATCGAAGTCTGTCTTGCATCGCTCTCTTACCCAGACAATGGAGCCATTTGCCTTTTTAATGCGATGTTGAATGTCATAGGGAATGTGTTTTTCGAGATGAGCGGTATAGGCCTTGTGCACGCGTTCTCTGTCTTCTTCATACACCAGGGATAAAAAACCTTCGTAGGTTTCAGAAAATTCTTCTTTGGAGATTTCAAACAGGCTGTAGATTGAATCGGACCAGTAAAGCCTGCCTGTGATGTGGTCCAGTTCCCAGTGGCCGATTTCAGCCAGTTCGCCTATCTCTCTATACCACCTTGCATTTATTTCTTTCATTGTTCCTGTTCCGTTTGTATCAAACAGCTTTTTCATTATTTTTTATTGTTACTGATTTTTAATGGGAAATCAAGGTAGTTTCGCTGGTTTTCCCTTGTATTCCCGCCAGAGAATGCGACTTGAGATCAGCAGGGCCGCTGTTATGGTGAGATATATGACGCCTATGGCCTTCAGGGGCATGTGCAATAGGCGAAGCAGCATGCCCAGTCCCATCATGAATAGAATCATAATCCAGCTCTTTAAGGAAAAGAAACCGAAGGCGTAGCCATTTTGCACGGCTCTAATGCGCATGGCCGCCTTTTGCGCTGTGCGGTCCAGTATGAATCTGGACTTGAGCAGCCCCATGACCAAGGCCGGCAGGACCAGTAAAAGGGTTGTAGGGGAGGAAGCGGAATTCAGGAGTGCGCCCAGTCCTCTTATGGCAAGTATGGCCGCTGCTGTATTCCAGAACAGGGCTGCCAGTAGAAGACGTGTGGAAACGCTGAATACGGGTTTAGTTATGTGCTTCATGTTTCAAATACACTGCGTTGTGCCATGCGTTCACTGCGTCTTTTGGCTGTATATATATGCCGTTCAGGGTGTTCACGGTCTTTTTCTGACACAAACATGGCTGTGGAAATGGTGCCAGGCGTGGGAGTGAAGTCCTGAAACTGGTGCACAGTGAGCCCAAGTTTCTTTATCTTTTTTGCCAGGGCATTCATGTGTGCAAGTGTACAGCCAGGGTGGCTGGAGATGAAGTAGGGGTTGATTCGCAGCTCTTTTTTGTGAGCTTTTGTGATGTCTCGTGCCTCTTTCAGAAAGGAGTCGAGGCATGAAGCACCTGGTTTGTGCATCAGGCGCAGCACCTCGTCCTCTGTGTGTTCCGGTGCTATCTTGAGACTGCCTGGAGTGTGATGCAACAAGATGGTCTCCATGAGTCTTGGTGTTTTGAGAAGCAGTTCCATGCGCAGACCTGATGATACAAATACTCGCCTAATACCCGGCATTTTGGCTGTTTTTTGCAGCAGTTTTATATGGCGGGTCTCGTTGATGGAGAGGTTGGGACACGGTTTTGGATACAGACAGTCCTTGCGAGAACAGACATGCGCCTTTTTGCATTCAGCACCGTAGAGATTGGCCGTAGGACCGCCTAAATCCGTTATGACACCGTCAAAGCCGTGAGTGAGAGTGAGACGCTTGGTTTCTCGTGCCACTGCATCTATACTGCGGGAGGTTACTACAGGCCCTTGATGCCTTGCTATGGCGCAAAACGAGCAGTTTCCGGAACAGCCGCGCACGATGGTGATGGAGTTTCGAATCATGGCAAATGCAGGGGTGTCTTTGGCCATGTCAGAGGGTAATCTTGTAAACGGCAGTGCATAGATGGTGTCCAGCTCCTCTGTGGTAAGGGGGGCGGCAGGCTCGTTTTGCTTGACCCACATGGCCTGTTGACGTTGTAGAAGAATGGTTTTGTCGCCTGAACGGGCGTGTTTGTCTATCATGAGCTCGGCGAAGAGAAATCTGCTGATATCCTGTTGTATTTCAGTTAAGTCAGGCAGCACCGTGGCGCAGGAATTGCTTATGAGTCGGCTTGCCTCTCGGTCTGTAAGGGGTTCGCATGTGCCAGGTATATTTGACAGGTCTTTTTTTTGCATGAGACGCTGTGCTATCTTTACGACAGCCCTTTCTCCCATACCATAGACCAGCAGATTTGCCTTGGAATCCGTAAGTACTGAGGAGCGAATGCGTTCCTGTTGATAGTCGTAGTGAGCGAATCTGCGTAGGGATGCCTCTATGCCGCCCAATACGATGGGAAGATCGCCAAAGGCCTCTCTGGCCAGCTGTGCATAACGGATTACGGCACGGTCAGGTCTTCGGCGCAGAGAGCGGCTTTTCTCATGGTCAAAATAAGGATTTCCTGCTGGAGAATAGGCGTCTTTATCGCGCACACGGGCATTTCCGGAGTAGTTGGCCACGATGGAGTCCATGTTGCCGGATGAGACTCCGCAAAAGAGCCTGGGCCTGCCCATGGCCTTAAAATCTCTGGAGTCCTGATGCCCTGGCTGAGAAAGAATCGCCACGCGCAATTCAAGGGATTCCAACAGTCTGGCTATTATGGCTATACCGAAGCTTGGATGGTCGATATAGGCATCTCCGGTGACCAGAAGGACGTCGTATTCCTTCCAGCCCATGGTGCGAAGCCCATTTAAGTTGACTGGAGGCATGGTGGTGTGCGTGTATTTTGTCATGGATTATGTGAGGCAAGGCCGGGAAACAGAATCAGAAGCCCTCCTGCTATGAATTCGATAGCAACCGCGGCTAAAAGCAGGCCCATGATGCGTGTTACTACATTTATACCTGTTTTGCCCATGAGTCTGCTGAGGGGCATGGCCATGGAGAGGGTGAACCAGGTGATTAAGCTTACCAGCAGGCTGCTCAGAATCAGAAAAAGCAGTCCCTTCCACTGTGTAAAACGGTTGGAGTATATTATCATGGTGCTGATGGCCCCTGGGCCTGCCAGTACAGGTACGGCCAGGGGGACAACGGAGATGCCCTCCCTTTCGGCTGCCTCCGCCACCTCCTCTTCTGTGTGTCGGCTGCCTTCGTTTCGAGCATGCATCATGGAAATGGCCATGAGTAAAAGCAGAATGCCGCCTCCCACACGAAAGGATGGTATGCTGATGCCGAAGAATTTGAGTATGTTGTCTCCGAGTACACAGGCCGTTATCAACACGATGGTTACCGTGACGGCGGAGATGCGTATCATGTGACGGTTCTCTGCCTCTGCCTGGTGCCGGGCAAGGCTCAGGAATATCGGAATAGCGCCCAGAGGGTTTACAATAAAGATCAGAGAGATGAATGCCTTGAGATATTCAGTTAATTCGTTGGTCATATTGTTTGTGTTGGTGCTGTTGGGTTATGGCTGCTTCATGCCGGAGCGCCCTGCGTTTCAGAAACCCGGCTGCTTGTCCTGTCATTCTGTGGCGTTCAGTCATGGCCTTTCTTGTGAGGTCTGTCATGGCGGAAATTCAAATAAGTTTACAAAACAGGCGGCTCATGCAGGGTTTGTTGCAAATCCCGCTTCTCCGCAACATATGCAAGACATCTGCGGAAGCTGTCACACAAACGAGGCAAGAAGTGCCGCTCGGTCATCACATTTTACTCTAATTCACGAGATACAAAAGACCTGGAAGGCATTTTTTCCTGAAGAAGATATGAAGTTAAATGAGTTGCAGAGGCTTGCCGCTCTACCTGACGAACCCATGACGCCTCGCAGACTGGTGGCTGACCTGCTGCTGAGGCGCTGTCTGCGCTGTCATCCCTATACATCAGGGGACGATTATGCCATGACTCATCGCAAGACCGGTTGTGCTGCGTGTCATCGAATACATGAGACAAGTGGTATAAAGCGAGTAGTGGATGAGCGCTGCCTTTCCTGTCATTATGCCAATTTTGTGGGTTGGGATTACTATGGCCGTTTTGAAAAGGATTATGAAGAAGACTATCGCGCCCCTCTGGAACAAGGTCGTATTTCCTTGCGGCCCTATGGCATAGAGTGGCACGAGATGACGCCTGATGTGCACAAAAGGGCAGGGTTATCCTGCACGGACTGCCATGTCTTGGGGCCTTGTCAGGAGAAAAATGGCCAAAAACAGCGCTTGGAGTGCGTGGATTGCCATATGAGCCGGGCAACAGATGCTGATGTCAGGTATTCTCAGGCCGAAGATGGCATACTGCAAAAAAAGGCTGTGCAGTTTAAGGGTCCTGAAATGCGTCCTGAACGAGTGGGCCATAGGAAGCAGGATTCCAATCGCGTGTCCTGTGCCGCATGTCATGCCGTTTGGAGTGTGCAGGATATACAGCGATCCTTGACCCTTCAGGAGAGTCCTTTGTGGGAGGAGTGGTCATATTTAATGGTGCAGGGCAGCAGCGAGGTGGAGGCTATTGTGGCCTATCATCTGCTGAAACAGGGTTTTTGGCAGCCTTTTGAGCCAGGCATGGAGATAGCGGATTCCATGGCCGTTTTAAGGAATAATGTCCGTTGCGGTCAGGAACCATGTATGAAAGACAAGTTTACTCATGCTTGTGGCAATGGTGTGTGGTTTGAGGCCTTTTTGCAGCGCAGATGGGCCCCTGTGCCTTTGGGAATGACTGAAGACGGCCGCATATCGGTTATACGTCCCATATTGAATCTGGAGCTTTTTTATATGGATAAAAACGGCCAACGGGTTATAAATAATCTGAAACCGGTTGCAGTCCCAATGCAGCCATATACACCCCACACCATAGGAAAGGCCGATGAGTTCAGAAGCCGTGAGGTCGCTGCATTGCTTTTGCGCTGAGCAGGTTATTTTCTCCCCTTGCGCATTGTCATTGATTTTATTAAAACCTCTAATTGAGCTGTCTTTTTACAAGACGGCAATTTTTTATCATGGGTGGACAACATGGAGATATCTGTACGATTGTTACCGGATTCACAGCGCAAACCCCTGCCGGACGAAAATAACCTGGGCTTTGGCATTCATTTTACGGATCATATGTTCATTATGGACTATTCAGTTGACAGGGGCGGCTGGCATGATCCACAGATTGTGCCCTATGCACTATTTGAAATGAACCCTGCGGCTGCCTGTTTTCACTACGCCCAGGCCATCTTCGAGGGATTAAAGGCCTATCGAGACAATGAAGGCCATATTCGTATGTTTCGCACTATAGCCAATGCCAGGCGCTTCAATGCCTCGGCCAAACGCATGTGCATGCCTTCAATCGATGAACAATTTATCTGCACAGCCATTGAGACAATAGTGAAGACAGAAGATAGATGGGTGCCTAAAAAGCGTGGGACATCCCTTTATGTGCGGCCTTTCATGATTGCAACCGAGCCGTTTTTGGGTGTAAGACCTGCCAAACAATACCGTTTTTCCATCATTCTTTCGCCGGTTGGCGCCTACTATGCCGAGGGTTTCAGCCCAGTGCGCATCTTTGTGACGGATAAATACGTGAGGGCGGTCAAGGGCGGCGTGGGCGAGGCCAAGACAGCCGGCAACTATGCCTCAAGCCTCATGGCCTCTGAAGAGGCGAAAAAGGCCGGGTTTACACAGGTTTTATGGTTGGATGGTGTGGAGAGGCGCAATGTGGAAGAGGTCGGCACCATGAATATCTTTTTTGTGTTGAATGATACTCTGGTTACTCCAGCCCTGTCAGGTAGTATCCTTCCCGGCATTACACGGGATTCAGTGCTTACCTTGGTCAGGTCATGGGGCATGAAAGTGGAGGAGCGTGTAATTCCCATAGACGAGGTCATTGAAGGCGCTGAAACCGGCAGGCTTACAGAATGTTTCGGCACAGGCACAGCGGCAGTAATCTCGCCTGTAAAGTCCCTGTATTATAAGGGAAAGGAGTATTCCATCGGAAATGGAAGCGCAGGCCCTGTCTCTTTGCGTTTTTTTGACGAGCTCACCGGCATTCAATACGGAGAGCGGCCTGATCCCTTCGAATGGGTGAAGATACTCTGAGAGTGCGCCATGCCCAAGGCTATCTATCCTGGCACATTTGATCCAATCACCAACGGGCATATCGATATCATAGAGAGGGGTTTGCGGCTTTTTGATTCCATAGTGGTGGCCATAGGTGAAAATCCCGCCAAAAGCCAGCTTTTCCCCTTAGATGTCCGCATGGAAATGGCGCGCGAGTGTGTCAGACATGAACCGCGTGTGGAGGTACGAAGCTTCAATGGTCTGCTGGTGGACTTTGCACGCAGGTGCGGCGCTACTGTAATATTGCGGGGGTTGAGGGCCGTTTCTGATTTCGATTATGAGTTACAACGGGCCCTCATGAATCGAAAACTGTCACGGGAGATAGAGACAGTCTTTCTCATGACCGGATTTCGCTGGATCTATATCAGTTCAACTATAGTAAAGGAGGCGGCTCGGTTTGGGGGAGACCTCTGTGACCTGGTGCCGCCGCACGTAGAAGAGCGGCTGAAGAAGGCCTTTGGCCACTGATTTGCCCATTTGCTGTGCACAACATCTCTGACTTTGAAGGTTTTTACTAAAACAGGAGGCAAATACCATGGATGTACTGAAATGCATTGAAACAAGAATGAGTGTGCGTAGATTCAAGCCAACGCCTGTGCCTCAAGAACTTCTGAAGCAGGTGTTGAATACAGTCCGCTGGGCGCCTTCTTACAAAAACACGCAGCCATGGGAGGTCATGGTGGTCTCAGGGCAAAAAAAGGAAGGCCTTACAAGACTGCTTACCGAGCTTTTGGAATCCAATGTTTCAGCATGCCCTGATCTGCCTCATCCCACCTCATGGCCTGATTCCATTGAAAGACGCATGAATGAACATCTGCTTAAGCGATTGGCGGCCATGGGAGTGGATTTGAATGACCCTGAAATGCGAAAGCGCTCCAAATTGGCCAATTTCCGTTTTTACGGTGCGCCACATGCCATCTTTTTATATCAGGATGCAGAATTGACCTCCTGGTCCATCTTCGATCTTGGTATCTTTGCCCAGAGCCTGATGCTGGCCGCCCATGCCCTTGGGCTGGGCACGGTTCCTCAGGCATTTCTTACTGATTATGCGCCTCAGGTAAAGGATTATCTGGGCATTCCTGTGAATAAACGCCTGGTTTTGGGGATTTCCATTGGCTATTCAAATATTCAAGAAGGTGATTTCCGCAGTTCACGCATGGAGATAAATGAATTTACTTCTTGGGTTGAGTAGATTGTCATGCTCCTTTTTCCATCAAATTAACGATGCTAAGGAGCGCAGCGACTGAGAAATCTTACCCCGACGTTAAGATTTCTCGCTTCGCCAAGATTTCTCGCGGCTTCGCCGCTCGAAATGATAAAGGGCAAATGGAACACAGCGACTGCTTGTCATTTCGAAGGAGCGCAGCGACTGAGAAATCTTACCTCGATGTGATCGACCATATTCAACGCGTTGGTAAGGTGTTTTACGAGAAATTTAAAGATGTAATCAATGCCTAATCCGTATATATAGGTGCTCTTATGGCTGAAACCCAGACTGTTTTAGAAAATAATAATGTCAAGGTCGTGCTGCCGGTCACTGGCATGACCTGTGCCAACTGTGTAGCGGCCATAGAGCGCACCTTGAAAAAACTCGATGCAGTTAGCCGTGTGGCGGTAAATCTGGCCACAGGCCGTGTGCTGGTGGAGTATGACTCGTCGGTCATTACCATTCATCACCTGATAGCGCGTATAAAACGGGCCGGTTATGGGGTTGTGACATCCGAGGTTGAATTTGCTGTTACTGGTTTGAGTGACATAGTGGACATGGAGCGCCTCACAAATGAGCTGAAAGCCATAACCGGCGTGCTTTCGGCCATGCCATCCCTGGTCTCCAAGACAGTACGTGTGGAATATGTCCCAACTGTGGTCACACAGGACTTTTTGCGGGACACCCTTTTACTTAAGGGTTTTCATGTGTTGGAGTCCACTCAAGAGGAGGATGTGGAGGCAAAGGCGCGAGCCATGGAGCTCAAGGAACATGCCGAGTATCTCATTGTCTCCGCCAGCCTGACCATTCCTCTATTTTTCATGTCCATGGCCCATGACCTGGGTTTTTTTCATGTTTCGGCCTCATATATGCCCATTTTTCAGTGGATTATGTGTGCTATGGCCACGCCTGTGCAGTTCTATGTGGGCATGCCCCACTATCTGAATGCATATCATGCCCTGCGCAATCGTACTGCAAACATGGATGTCTTGGTGGTGTTGGGGTCGTCAGCCGCCTATTTTTACTCTCTTCCTGTGCTCTTCGGCTTAGTGAGCGGTCATGTGTATTTCGAGACCTCAGCCCTGATTCTCACTCTCATCCGTCTGGGCAAATTTCTGGAGACTCGAGCGCGTGGCCAGACCTCTGAGGCCATTCGTAAACTGGCGGCGCTTCGGCCTAAAAAGGCCGTAGTGATTCGAGGTGATGAGGAGCTTTCCATTGGCGTGGATGAGGTACTGGTAAACGACGTGGTACTGGTGAGACCTGGAGAACGCGTGCCATTAGACGGAGTGGTGCTGAGTGGTAGATCCAACATAGACGAGTCCATGCTCACTGGTGAGCCCATGCCTGTTTCCAAGTCTTCAGGCGACAATGTCTTTGCAGGTACTTTGAACGCCGACGGTCTGCTGAAGGTAGAGGTCACTGCCACCAGTCGGGATACGGCCTTGGCCCGCATCATTCGCCTGGTGGAGGATGCGCAGGTGAATAAGGCCTCTATTCAGCGCATCGCAGACGAGATCTCAGCAGTGTTTGTGCCAATAGTGCTCTTTATAGCGGCTATTACAATGGTTTCCTGGCTCTATCTGCCTGAAAGCGCATTGAATGTGGAGCTTTTCAGTAGGGCACTTATGAATACTGTGGCGGTGTTGCTGGTGGCCTGTCCATGTGCTATGGGGCTTGCCACTCCTACGGCTATAGTGGTGGGTACTGGTCTGGCTGCTGAAAGGGGTGTCTTGTTTCGTACTGCCGAGGCCCTGGAACGAATAGCAAGGGTCTCGCATGTGGTGATGGACAAGACAGGCACGGTCACCAAGGGTCGGCCCGGTGTTACAGACCTACTGGTCGTTTCTCAATTCGTCACACCTTCTCGATCTGCTGTCGCAATACAGGGGGAACAGATGCGAGTGTTGAGTTTGGCTGCCTCTCTTGAAAAAGGCAGCACTCATCCCATAGCTGTGTCTGTGGTAGAGGAGGCAGGTAGGCTGAATCTGCAATTGGCAGAGGCCAAGGATATACAGATCGAGGCAGGGCTTGGCATTCGAGGCCGTATAAATGGAAAAGAGGTGTTCTTGGGCAACGAACGCATGATGGTAGCCCATGAAGTGGCCTTCGATGCCTTGAAAAATGAGGCGGAGCGGCTTCAGACAGAGGGTAAAACCGTGATATTCGTGGCTGAAGAAGGGACTGCGGTGGGGCTTTTGGCCCTGTCTGACAGTATTAAGGAGGACGCCAAAGAGGCCATTTCCAGGCTTAAGGAAATGGGTTTGAGTCTGTTTTTGCTCACAGGCGACAATGCGCGAAGTGCTCAAAGAGTGGCAGATGCCCTTGGAATTTCAAATGTGAAGGCAGAGGCCATGCCTGATACCAAGATAGCTGAGATTCAGCGGTTTCAGGCCGATGGAAAGCGAGTGGCCATGGTGGGTGACGGCATAAACGATGCACCTGCCCTGGCACAGGCCGATGTGGGCATAGCCATCGGCACTGGTGCGGATGTGGCCGCAGCCGCTGCATCGGTCACACTCATATCTGGAGAGCTCATGAACGTCTGGCGTAGCTTTGTTATAGCCCGAAGGACCATGAAGACCATTCGCCAGAACCTATTTTGGGCATTTTTCTATAATGTGCTGCTTCTTCCAGCCGCAGCCGCAGGTTTTTTGAACCCTGTGATAGCCGCTGGCGCCATGGCGTGCAGTAGTCTCTTTGTGGTTGGTAACAGTTTGAGATTAAAGAGAATTCTTGCATCACTGTAGTTTGAAAGGAGATAACCATGCCGTTTCAGGCCGATTCATTGCCGCTTCTCATAGGAAGTCTGCCCATGGCGGATCACCTCATTGCCACGCGGCTTATGCTAAAATATACGCCGGAGATACCCCTTTGGATACAGCTTCCATGCTACGCGCAGGAGCGTCTGTTGGCTCAGTTTTCCGCCTGTCTGCCCGGCATTCGTGGCGAGGGTGATAATTTGCATATGGAGACAGGATCGGAGGCCTTTTCTCAGGAGCTTTTGGCCTTTTTCGAGGAATATATGGCGGTTTCTGAGGGGAATAGCCCTGTTTTTGAGTCGCGATTCGCTTTGAAGGGCGAGGCTGCTTGTGGTTTTGAGGCATTCTTTGAGGTGTTGTCCAGCCTTAAATACAAACCCCTTGCCGTCAAAGGCCAGATTACAGGGCCGTTTACCCTGCTTACAGGGCTCAAGGATCAGAATGGCCGCATCGTCTATTATAATCAGGAACTTCGCGAGGCTATAGTGAAGGCCATTGCCATGCAGGCCAGATATCAGGTTGAACGCCTCAAGACCCTTGCAAATGAAGTGATTTTATTTTTGGATGAGCCTGCCTTGGCTGGTTTTGGTTCTTCCGCTTTGGTAAGTATTCAAAAAGATGATGTGATTTCTCAGCTCGATGAAATTATGAATGAGGTGCATAGAGCAGGGGCATTGGTGGGTGTTCACGTATGTGCCAATACGGATTGGGGCATGCTCTTTTCAACCGGCATTGATATTCTGAGCTTTGATGCCTTTGGTTTCTTTGACCGCATGTTGCTTTTTAAGGATCAGGTTGCTGAATTTGTGGGCAGGGGAGGTGTTATCGCATGGGGTCTTGTGCCCACTTTGAATTCGGAGGATCTGATTCAAGCAAAGGTGGACAGTCTCTTTGCCAACTGGCAATCTTGCATACAGGCCCTTGGGCTGCACATGGATACAGCTAAAAGGCAGTCGTTGATAACCCCCAGCTGCGGCACAGGCTGCCTGTCTTTAGAGCTGGCCATAAAGGCCATGGACCTTACTCGTGAGCTTTCCTCGGCCATAAGGGGGGCATAGATTTGGCGACAGGGCATGCCTTTCTGGTGGGAGACATAGGCGGCACCAATATTCGGCTGGCTTTGTGGCAAGCAAACGAACTCCATATGGAGCGTTGCATTTCATCCGCTTCCATTTCTTCCTTTTTGGATTTTTTGCGCCTTCTTCAGGGGTTCTGGTTGGAGATATGTGAAAAAACAGATATCCGGCCTGCCGCTGTTTCTCTGGGAGTGGCCGGCGTTGTAAGCGCTAACACGGCGCGGGGCATTAATCTGCCCTGGAATGTGCACGGTGATGTCATATCGGAAGAAATGGGCTGTCCTGTTTTGATTTTGAACGATTTCGAGGCGGCATCCTGGGGGATTCTGGCCTTGGAGAGTCAAAATGGTCTTTCCAAGGGCCGAAGCGTGTTTAGTGTGTTAAATGAAGGTATTGCCCAGGGAAATCTGCCGAAAGTGGTATTGGGTGCAGGTACAGGGCTGGGTGAATCGGCCATAATTTCCATAAACGGCGGCTATCAGGTGTTGGTCACAGAGGGAGGGCATTGTGACTTTGCTGCGCGTACACCAACGGAGCTGAAGCTTTTGCAGGCCATGTTGGCTCGTTATGGTAGAGTAAGTGTGGAACGTGTGCTTTCAGGCCGAGGGCTTTCCGAGATACACGCATTTTTAACTGCTATGCAGACAGGGCAGGTATTTAATGAAGTAACACCTTGGGAACCTGCAAGAATTACGTCGTTGGCCATATCAGGCGAGGACAGTTTGTGCGAACAGGCCTTAAATCTGTTTTGCAGTACCTACGGCGCCGAGGCAGGGAATCTCTTTCTTAAGTATCTGGCCCTGGGTGGAGTATATGTGGCAGGCGGCATAGTTACGCACATTCTGCCTTATTTTTTGAAAAGTCCTTTTTTTCCGGCATTTTGTGATAAGGGTAGGTTTAGATTCCTGATGGAGTCGGTGCCCATTAAAGTGGTGTGCTACGATGGCCTTGGAATGCTGGGGGCAGGGCATAAAATGAGTCAAGAGCTTGAAACAGAGGTGCAGCCATGAAACGCAGAAAACTTCCCATCGGCATACAGACATTCAGTCACATACGCGAAGACGACTACTATTACGTGGACAAGACACCTCTGGTAGCAAAACTTGCCGAAAGCGGCAAGTATTTCTTTCTTTCTCGTCCCCGCAGGTTTGGAAATCCCTGTTTCTGGATACCCTTGCCGAGGCCTTTTCCGGCAACAAAGGGCTGTTTGATGGCCTGTATCTGGAAAACAACTGGAATTGGAGCAAAAAGCACCCTGTCATTCGCATCAGCTTTGCAGAGGGCAGGCTTTTCAGTGAAAACGACCTGGCGCATTACATTCACATAGAATTAGAGGGCAATGCCAATAGGTTGAATGTGGTGCTTTCAGAGCGTTCGGAGGGTGTTCATGCCCGTTTTAGGCAGTTGATTGAAAACGCTGTTAAAAGATATGGCGAGCGTACTGTAGTGCTGGTGG
>CAYRSX010000035.1:0-38947 GCA_964427245.1 uncultured Desulfobulbaceae bacterium
ATGCGATCTCACAGTCAGATTTGGAAATCGTGTGTATCTCTTTGAATTCAAGGTGATAGAAGGCGAAGAACCCACAGGCGAGGCCATTCAGCAGCTTATCACAAAGGATTATGCGGCCAAATACAGGGACGGAAAGAACGACGTCGTACAGATAGGCATCGAGTTTTCTCGAACCAAACGCCAGGTAGTGGACTGGAATTTTGTTTGAGACGGTAGGGGTGGGTTCGGAACCTACCCCTACAAGTGTGTCTCCCCAATAGAAAATCTGGGCAAAAAATGACAGGCATTTCTTTTAACCCTTGCTGTCATTTCGAGCGTTACTTAACAATTCGGTATAAGAGCCGGGCCGCCAAGCAGATGAGAAAGCGCCTGTATCTTGGCGTTGTGTTCCAGGCACTCCATGAGTTCAAAGGCCTGCTGCAGAGTCGCTCCACGGGAAACGACCCCGTGATGCGCCAGAATCTGCACTGGCCCGTTTTTTATGGCCGCCACTACTGCATTGGCCAGTTCCTGTGTCCCCGGCGGCAAAAATGGCACCTCCACCACATTACTCAAAAGCATTGCGGCCTCTATCATGGAATGAGGTAGAAGACCACGGCCCGAAAGGCTCAAGGCCATGGTCCATGGCGGATGTGTATGCACCACGGCCATTGTACTGGCATCGGCTCTATATATACCCAGATGCATGGAAAGTTCAGAAGAAGGCCTGCCCTTACCTTCAAGCACCTCACCGTTGGAATGAACGACCAGCAGGTCGTCAACACACAGAAAACCCTTATGCACCCCGCTGGGAGTGATGAGGATATTGCCTGAAACAGGGTCTTTTGCACTCACATTGCCGTCTGCTCCAGCGATCAGGCCCTTTTCGTAGAGCCTATGACATACAGTAACGATGGCTTCGACAAGAGCGCCCGTCATCATCAGGCCTTATACTCCATTTTGGATGTCACCTCTTTTTTGATACGGTTCAACGTGGCGCTCAGGCAGTTCAGAACATTTTCACGAATGTCTCCTGCCACGCCAAGAAGCATCACGTCATCCCCAACGTTCAGGACCCCTTCTGTTATCTCCGCCTCCACAGCCACTATGCCAGGAAATTGCCTGGCCTCATTCAATATCTCCTCAAGTCTGGCCCTATTAACCGATACATCTACGCTACATACAGACTCTCCAGAACGCGAGGAATTTCTGACAATGCCATTGTGAATGAGGATCATGCCCGCCCTGCCGTTAGCAATGGTCTTCAGACGGCTGCGCATAGCTGCAATATCCAAGGTCTGTGATTGTTTTGTCATATTCGCTCCTTCAACGCCTGGCGACGCTGGCCCAGGTTGTGCTGGCGTATGCAGAATGATTGTGAATCGACTCAAAATTCTCCGCCTCCACCTGAAACCACGTAATTTGCGGCATGGATGAGAGCTTCACACACACAGCCCTTACCACATCCTCCACAAACATAGGGTTTTCATAGGCCCTTTCAGTGACATACTTCTCATCGGGCCGTTTGAGCACCGAGAAGACATCGGAAGAGGCACTGCGCTCCACTTCCATTATCACATCCTCCAGCCAGATAAAACTCTTAAAACGCAGCCAGACGCGTACCTCGCCGCGTTGATTATGTGCCCCATAAACGGCTATCTCTTTAGAACAGGGACAAACCGTTGTTACAGGTACACGGGCCGAAAGCACCATATCCAGGCAGTCTGTCAAAGTACCGTGCAGACCGCAACCATACTCCATAAGGCCCAGACTACCCGTTATGGGCGCAGCCTTTTCTATAAAATATGGAAAATCCACCTCCAGATGGGCCTTCTGCGCCTCCAGACGCTCTTTCATATCCACAAGTATTCTGGAAAAGGTCCTGACATTTATTTCTCCCCTGTATTCATTCAGGACCTCCACGAAACGGCTCATGTGAGTTCCCTTAAAATGATGTGGAAGATTTACATACATATTGATGTTGGCCACGGTCTGTTGATGTCCTCTGGCCTTGTCCAGCACGGTGATGGGATAACGGATATTTTTGATGCCTACTCTTTGCAACGGTATATTCCGGCCGTCGGGCATGGCCTGCACATCCACCAGATCGGTTGAAGATGAAACTGTTTTCAAACCTGAAAGGCCCCCAATTTTTGCAGCAGCTCCATTGTCTTCTGAAGCATGACCTCGTCTGCAAGGGCGACTTCGGCACCTGTGCGTTCGGCCTGTCGAATCTGTTGAGATGCAGGGAAAGCGGCCAGAACGGGCATATTCAGACTCTTTTCCACAAAAACCACATCCTCAACAGAGGAAACGGCATTGACCACCACATGAATGTCTTTCATCTTCAGGTCGCGAGCCAAGGCTATAATCTTAGAAACAGTCTCTATGCTGCCAAGGTATGGCTGTGCAACCACCAGAAGGTGGTCCACTGAGGCGACAGTCCCTCTGCCCAGATGCTCCACTCCTGCCTCCATGTCCAATACGATGTCTTCATCAGGCGAAAGCATCAAGGTATTGAGCAGGGCCTTCAGGACCACGTTGTCAGAACAAGCGCAGCCGCCTCCACCCTGACGGATAGCACCGACCGTCATGAGTTTAATGTTGCCCTTGGTGCGAATAAAACGTTCAGGAAGGTCATCCACACGAGGATTCAGGCGATAAAAAGGCCCATCTCGCTCACTTCGTTCGTTTAAAAGCTCTCGCATCTCGGCTATGGGAGTGATTTCGTCCGGATTTGAAAAGCCCAAGATGCGCGCCAGATGCGGACTGGAATCTGCATCTATGGCCAGAACCCTACGGCCGGTGGACGCAAGCACGGTTATGAGCAAGGCGCTCAGAGTGGTCTTCCCCACTCCGCCTTTACCGCTGACAGCTATCTTCATTTTCGCTCACTTTCAGACCACAGGCTGACCCTGTGGATAAGAACCAAGCCACTCCAAAAAGGTGCAGCCGCTTCTGATGGTGTCTATGCCCTCTTTCACGTTCTTGTCTTCTATATGCCCCACGATATCCACATAAAACAGATAACGCCAAGGCTCGTTCTTTACAGGACGCGACTGTATTTTGGTAAGATTGATGCCGCGATCTGCCAAGGGTTTAAGCAGACGATAGAGGGAACCGGGCTTATCTTCCAAACTCAACAACAGGGATGTCTTGTCGTTACCGCTGAGCCTCTGTGCCTTGTGACCAAGAATCAGAAAACGCGTGGTATTACCTGCGTAATCCTCTATGGAATTGGCCACTATCTGCAGGTTATAGGTCCTGGCGGCCAGGGAGCTGGCTATGGCTGCGATGGATGGGTCCACGGCAGCCCATCTGGCAGCCTGAGCGGTACTAACCACCTCCTCAACGGGCACGGTAGGTAGGTGTTTTTGAAGCCAGTTCCTGCACTGAGCCAGGGCATGAGGATGTGAAAGCACCTTACGTATGGTATCGGTTCCACCGCTTTGATTGATGAGGTCATGGGAAATGGGCAGAAATATCTCGCCATTTATTCTGACCTTGAAATCACAAAGACCATCGAGGGTCAGAGCTACCGTGCCTTCCACAGAATTTTCTACGGGCACCACACCGAAATCCACCCGTTTGCGCTCCACCTCCTCAAACACGGCTGTAATACTGGGAAGAGGCATAAAATGCGGTGCATTGCCGAAAAACTTCACTGCGGCCATGTGCGTAAAGGTGGTTTCCGGCCCTAAAAAACCTATTTCAAGGGGCCGTTGGGCGTTTCTGCATGCCGATATGATCTCGGAAAATATGACATGTAAGCCGTCGGAAGGGAATATCTCTTGATTTTTTGCCAGAATATTGCCTATAACCTCACGTTCTCGCGTGACATCCAGAATATCCTGTTCGGCCTGGCCCTTTATCTCACCTATTTTTATGGCAAGACCCAAACGCTCTTGCAGCAACGAAACCAGTTCCGCATCTATGGCGTCTATTCTACTGCGCAACGCCTTTAATTGTTCAAATTTCTGAGTATCCATAACATATCAGCCGTACGTCCCTACGGTCACCTACGTTCCCTCGAATTGTTGTCATTTCGAGCGCAGCGAGAAATCTTTTTTGTTGTTTCAAGGCAGCGTAGCCATCGCTGCGCTCCTTCGAAATGACAGGCAACGTTCGAGGCAATGACAAAAACAATTTTTAAGTTATGTTGCCAGCCAACCACAAGGTTATGGCCCCTGGAACAACTCAAAATAACAAAAAATCACATAATGGCAAGGAAAGACCTATGTATCTGCGCCCAAAAGAAATCCCCAGTCCTTTTTTGTTACTTCAAAATGGCAAGTATTGCCAACAACTCGTTACGAATGAAAAGAATGTCTTCTATATCAACGGTTTTTTGAAAAAGATTGCACTGCATAACAAGCGATTGTTCCGAACGTTCCATGGCCTTTTTGGCACCTGATATCGTCATTCCCTGATGGTACAATAGGTCTTTTATCTTTTCGATAATCAGCAGATCTTCCTGACAATAAAGACGCTGTTTAGCCACACGATGAGGACGAATCTGTTTGAACTCCGTCTCCCAATATCGAAGCACATGAGGTTCTACACCGACAAGCTGACTGACCTCACCTATGCGATAATACTTCTTTTCGCTCTCTTTTGCCATTCACGATAGCCTTCAAGGTGCGACTCGGAATGAATACCGCCCGTTCTCCAGCTGGTATTCGAATATCCTTTCCTGACATGGGATGCACTACTCTGCGCTCCGGACGTCTTGTGGACACAAATTGACCAAAACGAAAAAATTTTATATTTTTCTTCTCGTTGAGCAGCAGACTCAATTCCGTAAAAAAGGCGTTCACCAGTTCAAGGCTGACTCTTTGTGAAAAACCAAGACGTTCAGTGATCTGTCTGGCCAATTCCTTTTTGGTGAGAGTTTTCACAGGATATCCCTATGCACGAAGCTGTGCACGAAAATGTTGCATCAGGCTGTCCACCAGCTCCTGATGTCCAGTAGCGATATCATCCTCCATCAGTGTTCGCTCCATTGAACGATATACCATGCGTAACCCCATACTTTTATATCCTTTTGGAATGGGTTTTCCGGTATAGAGGTCAAATAATGTGATATTTTCAAGGTAATTCGTATGCCGTGAAACTATAAATCCATGAACAGCCTCCCAAGAGATTTCATCTGCCACGATAATGGCCACATCCCTTGAAATAGCCGGATACTTGGGCAACGCCTTGAAAACAAGCCGTGTATGCCTCACTTCACAAAGACCGTCAAAAGAGATATCCAGCACAAACACACCAGTTTTGCTGTCTGTACGAATATCGAACCGCTCCAGTACAGCAGGCGCTATACACCCCATACTGCCGATTTTTCGACCATCAACAGCTATCCATGCAGAGGAACCGGGCAGATAAAACGGCTCCTGTGGCGAAGAGGTATTTAAGGAAACATTCTCCAACCCCATAAATCTGACGACATTTTCCAAAATACCCTTCACATCAAAGAGGTCAACGGCATCCTTTGACCATGCCCATGAAGTCGTGAAACGGGACCCGGCAAACAAAACGGCACAACGCCTCTCCTCCACTGGAAGCCTGGTCCTGCCCTGATCATAAAAAACCCGGCCTAATTCAAAGAGCTTCGCGTCATTCACTCCGCGTGCATTATTTCTGGCCAGGGTGCTCAACAGACAGGGAACCAGACTGGTGCGCATTACGGAAAGCTCCTCTGTAAGGGGGTTTTGAAGTCTCACAGTGGCAGTTCTGATATCTCCATGCTCAAGAGAAAGACAAGCAATCTCTTCAGGAGAACAAAAACTATATGAAACACACTCGGTCAACCCCTGAGAAACCAGAAAATCCTTAAGTCTTATCTCCTGATTCCATCGACTCTCAGGCTGTTGACCTGCAATAACGGCCCTTGGCATGGCAGTCTCAATACGGTCATAGCTGTAGATGCGTGCCACCTCTTCCACCAGATCGATCTCTTCTCGAAGATCAGGACGAAAACTCGGTGGGATACATACCAAACTTCCAGTGGATTCTTGAACTTTTATACCAAGCCTTACAAGTATGGCCATGACTTCTTGGACAGGGATTGACATGCCCAACAGTTTTACAAGTCTTTCAGTGCGCAGGTGGATTACCGGCGGTTCATGCCTGATTATATAGTTGTCGAAATAAAGTGCATTCTGTTTTACTGCGCCCACCTGCTGCAACAGATCCACGGTTCTCTTCAGTGCGATCAAAGGCAATTCAGGGTCCACGCCACGCTCAAAACGATATGATGCCTCTGTGGAAAGCCTCAGAATCTTGGATGTCCTGCGAATGAAGTCAGGGTTGAAAAAAGCGGCCTCCAAAAGCACATTTTTGGTCCGTTCAGTCACCTCTGAAGCGGCCCCTCCCATGACACCGGCTACAGCCACAGGTATTTTCATATCGCAGATAGCCAGCATATCACCCTCAAAAACTCGCTCCCTGCCATCCAGAGTGGTCAGCCGTTCTCCATGAGCAGTTCTCACCACAATCCCAGGTCCGTTTAATAGGTCTAAATCAAAGGCATGTAATGGCTGTCCAAGCTCCAGCATCACATAATTAGTAGCATCCACAACATTATTTATAGAGCGCACACCGCAGGCGGCAAGTCTTTTGACAAGCCAGTCAGGAGAAGAAGCAATGGTTACATCGAACAGGGACGCTGCGGCATAACGAGGACATAATGCGGGTGCCTCAATATGAATGGGAACAGGAAAATCTGAGGCGCTTGAAAGAGGCGGCAAGTCCGTCTGATACTTCACTGGGCACGAATAGATGGCGGAAACATCTCTGGCGATGCCCAATACACTCAGGCAATCCGGTCGGTTTGGTGTGATACTGACTTCAATTACAACATCGCCGTCTGCAAGCTGTTCAATACCCTCGACCTCCAAACCGGCCATGGTCAGATCATGGGCCAGTTGTGTGACAGGGACATTATAATCTACAATTTCTTTCAACCAAGAAGTGAGTATCTTCATGAGACCGAGTTAAAACTGTTTGAGAAAACGCAAATCGTTTTCATAAAAAAGACGAATATCGTCGATGCCATATCTCAACATCGTAAATCTTTCAATGCCAAGCCCAAAGGCAAAACCCGTATAACGCTCTGAATCATAACCTATAGACCGAAACACGGCTGGATGCACCATGCCTGCGCCCAATACCTCCAGCCAGCCGGTATTGGAACACACACGGCAGCCCTTTCCTCTGCATATCACACACTGAATGTCCACTTCCGCGCTGGGCTCTGTAAAAGGAAAAAAACTTGGCCTAAATCTGACTGATGTTTTAGCGTCAAAGAAATGCTGTATGAAGTGTGTAAGCGTTCCTTTGAGATGGGCAAAAGAGATATCCGTGTCCACCATCAGACCCTCCACCTGATGAAACATCGGAGTATGAGTCACATCGGAATCGCAACGATAGACCTTACCAGGCGCTATAATGCGCAGAGGAGGCTGAAGCCTTTCCATGGTACGCACCTGTATGGGAGATGTATGAGTGCGTAACAAGACCTTCTCATCCACATAAAAGGTGTCCTGCATGTCTCTCGCTGGATGATTGGCAGGCATATTCAATGCCTCAAAATTATAAAAATCCAGCTCAACTTCAGGGCCTTCAGCCACTCCGAAACCCATTTGCCGAAAGATATCGCAAATCTCGTTCAGGACCTGTGTAATGGGATGCAGCCTTCCCAAGGGCAAAGAACGACCTGGAAGAGTGATGTCCAGGCCGGCTATCTTTACACCACTCGTCTCCTTCAACTCTCGACGACGTTTTTCTATTTCATTTGCCAGTTTCTGTTTAAGGGCATTGACAGCGCTGCCGAATTGAGGTCTTTGATCCGCGGGCAAACTGCCAAGTGTACGCAAAAGAGAGGTGAGAACACCCTTACGGCCCAGAAAATCCGTCTCAATTCTTTCCAGTGCAGAAATATCCGCCGATACAGCTATAGCGGAAAAGGCCTGCTCCCTGATGGCATTAAGTCTGTCGAGCATTTATAGAAAAATAGAAGGCCCTGGCTCAGGCTGCCTTAGCCATCTCCACCACGGCTGCGAAGGCCCTGGAATCAGTAACAGCCAGATTAGCAAGGACCTTGCGGTCTATCTCCACACCAGCCTTGTGAAGCGCACCCATAAATTTGCTGTATGAAAGTCCGTGCTCTCTGCAAGCGGCATTTATACGCACAATCCAGAGACCCCTGAAATCCCCTTTCTTGGCCTTTCTATCCCTGTAAGAGAAATAAAGGGCCCTTTCCACTGTCTCTTTGGCCGATCTGTAACGACGGCTGCGGTTACCCCAGTACCCCTTGGCCATCTGCAATATCTTGTTGCGACGTCTTCTGGCCTTGAAACCACGCTTTACTCTTGGCATAACTATAACTCCTGTTTCAGAAAATAAATAAAATCAATAGGACATAACTTAAAATATTAAGATTTCTCGCTTCGCTCGAAATGACATAATAGCATATGAAATGACAAAGACGCTACGATCAACATATCAAAGAGCTTCGCTCGAAATGACATAATAGCATAATCTGTAAGGCCTGTTATAGAGAAGGCATGACGCGTCTCAAATTCCTGGCCACACCAGTATTCACGATCATCGGCTGGCCAAGATTTCTCTTTCTGGCCCGTGACTTGTGAGTCAATAGGTGCCTTTTCCCAGCCCTGTGACAAACCAGTTTGCCTGAACCAGTTACATTAAAACGTTTTGCAGCAGCCCTTTTAGTTTTTATCTTTGGCATCGTTGTCTCCTGATAACTTTATAATCAATCTCTTTTAGGTATCAACATAATATGAACAGTTGGACCTTCCATGCCCATACTGCCTTCTGTAACAGCTACATCAGAGAGGTCCTGCACCAATTTTTTTAGGATTTCTATACCAATATCCTTGTGCATCATCTCCCGGCCTCTGAAACGGATGGTCACCTTGACCTTATTGCCGTCTTCAATGAACTCTTTTATATGTCTCTTTTTGACTTCCAGATCGTGTGTATCGGTCTTGGGACGCAATTTAATTTCTTTTATCTGAATCTGAATCTGCTTCTTCTTGGCCTCCTGAGCCTTTTTGCTCTGTTCATATTTGAACTTGCCGAAATCCATAATCCGACAAACAGGAGGTTTTGTGTTGGGAACTATCTCAACCAGATCTAAAGATTCCTGCCCTGCCCTCTCCAGTGCTTCACGAATGGAAACAACACCCAGATTTGCACCATCCTTACCGATAAGACGCACATTATCAGCCTGAATTGCATCATTGATATTAATGGTTTCCTTGACTATATCCTACCTCCCAAAATTACGACGGCATTCCATGTGAATCACAGTATGCAACGTCTATCAAAATAGATACAACAACGTAGGGCAGGGGCAAACCCTGTCCTACGGATTTAATAAAAAATACAACGTATAAAAACAGACTACTAAACAGCAGAATCAAATGCCGTTTGAATTTCTTTATTAAAAAAATCAACGATACGATTCACCGACATAGGCTCAAGACTGTCGCCTTTTATGGTCCGCAGTGTGACGGTATGCCCCTCAACCTCACTGTCTCCCACCACCAGCATAAACGGTATCTTGGACAACTGGGCCTCTCTGATCTTCTTGCCCAGTTTTTCGTTACGAAGGTCGGCCGATACACGAAAACCAGCCTTTTGCAGCTCGCTAACCACATGAGAAGCCCATGCGTCACAACGGTCTGTAACAGTCAAAACAACGGCCTGAACAGGGGCCAGCCACATGGGGAAAGCGCCTGCATAGTGTTCGATTAAGACACCAAAAAAACGCTCAAGAGAACCCATCAATGCCCTGTGAATCATGATCGGAGCATGCTCCGCACCATCCTCTCCCACATAACGCACATTGAAACGTTCCGGCAGATTGAAATCCACCTGAATGGTGGAACACTGCCAGGAACGGTCCAGACAATCCTTTATTTTGATGTCTATCTTGGGCCCATAAAACACCCCTTCGCCAGGGTCAATACTATAGGGCAAACCCTGCGCTTCGAGGGCCTCTTTCAGGGCATTGGTAGCGCGCTCCCAATTCTCATCCGTTCCCACATACTTCTCAGGACGGGTGGAAAGATACACATCATAACGATGAAAACCGAACACACGCAAGACATAAAGGGTCATGGCAAGTATCTCGCCTATCTCCTTGTTCAATTGCTCCTTGATGCAGAATATATGTGCATCGTCCTGAGTAAACCCTCGAACACGCATCAAACCATGGAGCGTACCTGTCCGTTCATATCGATATACTGTACCAAGTTCACACCACCTCAGAGGCAATTCCCGATAACTTCTCTTTCGAATGTTATAGATAGCGATATGAAAAGGACAATTCATGGGCTTGAGCTGGTACTGCACCTCATCGATATCCATAGGGGCATACATGCTCTCGGAATAGAAATCCAAATGGCCGCTTGTCTTCCACAGGTCCCTTCTTGCTATATGAGGCGTATATAACAGTTCATAACCGCGACGCAGGTGTTCATTACGCCAGAAATCTTCTATGGTCTTACGCATTAAAGCGCCCTTAGGCTGCCAGAGTATCAGGCCCGGACCAATGGAATCATCTATGGCAAACAACTCCAGTTCCCTGCCGAGCCTGCGATGATCCCTGCGTTTTGCCTCTTCCAGCCTGTCCAGATATGCCTTGAGCTCCTTTGCGCTGAAGAAGGCAGTGCCATAGATACGCTGCAGCATGGGCTGCTTCTCGTCACCCCGCCAATAGGCGCCGGCAGTATGTGTAAGTTTGAAGGCAGGAATAGAGCCGGTGTCAGGAAGATGCGGCCCTCTGCACAGGTCCCAGAAACCACCCTGGCCGTAAAAAGAAACTGTCTTCTCACCCTGGGAGGCAAGTTCATTCAATATCTGAAGCTTATACACCTCTCCATGCTGCTCCATATAGGCCATGGCATCCTGTATGGACATGGATTTTCTCACGATCACCTGACGGCCCTTAATGATCTCCTGCATTTTACTCTCTATGGCCGCCAAATCCTCTGGAGTAAACCCTTTTTTATAGTCAAAATCGTAATAAAAGCCATTTTCTATCGCAGGACCGATGGCGACTTTGACATCAGGGAATAATTCTTTAACCGCCTGTGCCATTACATGAGCGGTTGTATGACGCAGAACATTCAGGGCATCTAAATCACTTACTGTAATGAAATCTAGCTCACAGTCTTTCTCCAACGGCGATGAAAGGTCTTTCAGCACAAAACCGTTTCCATCATTTATACGCACCAACAAGACATCTTTAAGCCTTTTCTTGCTCAAGACACGAGACAACAATTCCGACACAACAATACCAACAGGAGCTTCCTGAACAGTGCCATCCGCCAAACGTATATTTATAGTTTCACTAACTGTTTTCATAATCAAGATGTTATAAAAAATACCTCATGCAAAACAGACAACATGCCCATTTACAACAGAATGAAATAAAAAAATGGTAGGCGCGGGCAGGATTGAACTGCCGACCTCTACCGTGTCAAGGTAGCGCTCTACCACTGAGCTACGCGCCTTCAAAAACGACAGGTCTGTTGATAACAATATTTTGTCCGTGTGTCAAGGCCGTCAGCTCCTTTCACCCGACCTGAAACCATATCCAGCGGTCACGGCGTGGTGTGTGCCAGCCTCTATCCACCGCTTTATATTATTGGCATCCTGCAGACGTCCTTCCTTACTGTTTGCATCCAGCAACACTATAATCACTGGACGATCGGCTATATTCGCCTTCATCACCATACAGAGACCGGCCTCATTTATAAAACCTGTCTTACTGAGCTCTATGTCCCAACGCCCTTCTCTAACCAGAGGATTCGTATTCCTGAAGGCTATACACCCCCTGTTTGAGGCCACCTTGTATTCAGGAGTGGTGGTAAACTCCTGAATCAACTCATATTCATAGCTATTTTTGACTAATATCATCAGATCATGGGCCGTGGAACGGTTACTTGAATAAAGACCTGTGGGGTCCGCAAAAAATGTGTTGGACATTCCCAACGCCCTGGCCTTATGGTTCATGGCTGCAACACATGCCTGAACTCCTCCGGGATATGTGCGGGCCAATGCATGAGTAGCTCTATTTTCAGAAGACATAAGCGAAAGCCTGAGCAGCTCCCGCCGCGGCAATACAGCGCCTACCGGCAGACGGGACGAAGAATGACGAAGCATATCAACATCTTCGTCTGTTATCGTTATAGAAGTATGCATAGGCAGATGCGCATCCAGTATCACGGTTGCAGTCATCAACTTGGTGATGGAAGCGATCGGAACTACATCATTGGCATTGCGTGCATACAACACACGATCAGAGGCATCGTCATAAACCATTACAGATCTGGAGCTAAAATGAAGCTGATGAATGTCCATATGAGATGGTTCATGAGATGATATCACTTGAGCATGATATTTATTTTTAGAAACAATTGACGGCGATACCGCCTTTTTTTTCACAGAGGAGCTGACTATTATTGTCTTGGATTTGACTGTCTTTGAAACAGCATTACGTGAACCGGATACAGCTGTTTTTTTAGAAGGAGATACACGTGTAGCAAAATTTTTCTTTGGTGGCTCAACCTTTTTTTTAACGCTTGGTGTATTGAGGATGGATTTCTTGACGTCTGGTTTGAGTTTAGCAGTCTTTGCTATAACTGTGTTGAATGTTATATCTTTATGAGAGACTGTTAGGGATTCAACAGGCCTTTTAGAATCTGAGCTGTGTGTATCTTTTTTATGAATGCCACCAGATTGTTTCTTTGTAATGTCGGCATGAACGACTGAAACACTCCCAATTATCGCCAATACCAACACCAAACAACACAACATTCGAATAACAATCATGATCTCTTCGCTCTCCTCTCAGATGAACATGTCGTACTTAAAAAACAACTATACATAATACTTGCCATACAGGCAAGGCTCTCCATCATTAAAAAGAACGTTCTTATGACAAAGCAGCCATCTTGACCGTATCACCAATTTCCATGCCGGCTCCTGAAACAATTTCAGCCTCGGCGGCATCCACTGAAAAAAGATTCTTAATCACCAGCTCTCCCTTCATATCTCCTGTAGCAAAACCCAAGGAACGGCCGGTAATGGGATCGGACACCTCCTTTCCACGTGCAAACACTCTGAGCCTGTCTCCTGGCTGCAGGCCGGTGAGTCTTCCGGCATTCAAAAACACTCTACCGCCTTCAATCTTCACAATACGGCAAGACCATTCCGTAGCTCTGACCACATCATCGGATATCTTAGCAGCCACTGAGTCGAATTCCTTTATATTTGTCAGAAACGAGGCGATCAACATGGGTTCTGTGGCATGGAATACATCGATGCGCAGGTCTGTCTTTGCAAATGCTGGCAGATTGCTCTGAGGAAAGTAAACCAACACATAGGCATGAATACCTGCAAAGACTGCTATGTCACGTCTGACCGATGCCTGCAAGAGATCGGATTCGCTGTATCCCCTTGACTTCAGTAATTCAGAAAGATAGGAGGCATCCACAGGTACAAGCCCGTTAGTGCGTCTCAACGCCGCAGGCAAAAGAGAGAGGACATCCAACCCCATGTCACCGAGAAGAGACAACATGACCACCTTTCTTCTGAGAACAGGCATTCCATCCACTCCCTTGGCCCTTTGGGGAAGCCCAATAAGTCTACTTTCAAGCGCCTCTAATCTCTCTTCCAGTTCCTTTTCCCGCTTTGAATCACCGAAGAGTTTAATAGAGTTGCCGGAACCGCCCTGCGCATTCACCTCCCTGAAATAATCTGATGTCACCATCATGGGAGAACCTATGACACGATCATCCAATGCCTCCATTTTGGCGGCGATTGCAGCCTTTGTCGCCTCTTTTGACGAAGAAGCCTGCACTGTTTTGGAGTTTGTAGTGTTTATATCTTTTAGAGTGCTGTCAACCTCTTTGGAGGCGCAGCCTGACAAGAGAATGAAAAGCAGCAATATTCCGGCGGAATATAAAAATAGAAATCTGGTTCTAAGAGCGACATTGGAATGCATGTTTCTGCACAGCTCCTTCATTTGTTATTTGTCCAGCAAACCATCCAGCTGATCGAGTTTCTTCTTGAGTTCTTCACTCGAAGAGATGTCTTTTATATCTATATCCAGCGGTTCAAGTTCGATGGACACAGGCTCGCCTACACCATAGTCGTCACGCACCAGGTCCGACACATCCAGTTCCTGTAAATAAGCAGCAGGAGAAACAGTAGGTTGATGCTCGTTCAGCCACTTGACCGGTTCAGCCGGAGGCTGCATAAAATTCCCCAATTTTTCTTTTATTTTTGTCAAATCAGTTTTACAATAAAGACATGTGGTCAGATAATCGAAATCAATGGTGCCACACTTTGGACAACGCATAAGCCACCTCCCGTGTCGTCAATACGAATTATCGCAAATATTCCAAAAGTTATCTTAATCCCTATATTATACATTAGTCAATTTTATTCTTGAAAGGAGACTTATTCATTGGACATTCTTTTTACAAAGATGCAGGGCGGCGGAAACGATTTCATAGTCATAGACAACCGAACAGACATAACGCCACTTGAAAACGGCAAGGAAGCGGCCAGGCGCCTGTGTCACCGCAAATTTGGCATAGGCGCAGACGGCTTGATCCTTATAGAAAACTCGAGCACCATTTGCCATGCAACCCACTTTCGCTGGCGTTTTTTCAATGCAGACGGCAGCGAGGCGGAGATGTGCGGAAACGGCGCCCGTTGCGCGGCACGTTTTGCGTATCTATCGCAAATAGCACCTGCTCAAATGCGATTTGAAACACTGGCCGGCATCATAGATGCGGAGGTCTTGGCTGACTCTAATCAAGTGAGAATTAGACTTTCAGAGCCAAAAAATCTAAAAACAGATATTCACCTGCCATTGGAAGGGCAAGAACTGACTGTTCATTACATAGATACGGGTGTTCCACATACAGTTCTGTTTGTATCTGACATTCAAAACGCTAACGTAGTTGAAACAGGAAGAACCATTCGATATCACAATGAGTTTCAGCCAAAGGGCACAAACGTCAATTTTGTGCAAGTCTTGAACTCATCTGAGATAGCCATTCGAACCTATGAAAGGGGTGTGGAAGACGAAACACTGGCGTGCGGAACAGGGGCAACCGCCAGTGCCATTCTAAGTGCCATAAAAGGCCTGTGTAAACCGCCTGTCCAAGTAAAAACACAAGGAGGGGATGTGTTGACTATAGATTTTATTTTAACCCATGATGCTGTAACGGAAGTATTTTTGACAGGGCCTGCAGTGGTGGTATTTGATGGCAGAATCAGCATATAACCTATTGCATTCACAGGTAACATACACCATAGTCAGCATAATCAACAAGGTATGCATCACATATGCGTCAGCATCTATTAAATTGTCCTACATGGTAGTGAATAAACTGGGAAACTCTATTATGGATCTGCGACTGTGCGCAGGGTGACAGCAAAGTAAAAATGTATCTTTTTACAAACAAAGAAAGGACAGGCAATTCTTTGATAAGATTTCTCGCTACGCTCGAAATAACAAAGCGCTCGAAATGACAGGACGTTGGTCGATACGCTGCCTCAAAAGGACAAGTTGTGGCTTTGCCGCTCGAAATGACAACGACTATTTTTTAGCCTGTCTTTTCTTTTTGATGAATTGTCCGAATCATTAACAAAAAATCCCCCTCCTGTAGAGTGAGTAGCAGGCGAGGCCTGTGAGGTGGTTTTTGAGGCGGAGACCACCTCACCCTTCGGGGCACTCCATCCATATTCTACTAAAGTTTGCTTAACCGCCACTCCACAAATCCCTTATGGGCAGGATTGTCGGCAGTGAGTTCCAAATACCTTTTATAAACCTGTTTGGCGGTTTCTTTGTCTTGCATCTGCTCTGCTACGCGTGCCAAATCCAACTCTGCCACTTTTGTAAAGGCAGGCTCCTTGGCAGCCGCCTCAAATGCGATCTTGGCCTTGTGGAACTGTTTGGCCGTTTCTTCCAGATAACCTAATTGCATATAGGCACTGGCCTGAAGAATACCGGAGAGACCCGAAACGGCCTTTTTCAATGTAACCCTGGCATCCTCCACCTGCCCGGCATCCTCCTGAAGCCTCGCCAATAGAAGCATGGCCTGTTTAGCGGTGTGGGTGGAGCCGTACCGATCGGTCACAGACTTGAGCTCGGCCATTTTCTTGCCGCCATCCTCCAGAGCCATGGCCCTGGCCACGAGGCTGGAGGCCTTTTTCTCCTTGCTTTCCTTATATGCTGAATAACCGGTGATCAGGCTAAAAAACAGGATTATCACAGCCACCACCGCAAACAGCTCACGGCCTCTGCGCATCAAAAAATGCAGCATAGTGTGCATAATGGGGTCCTGTTCTATCTCCTTTTCGGTTCCGATCAAGTACTTGGGCACTATACTGGTATGAAACTCAACCTTTTCATTATCATTTTGTTTTTTCTGCTCGTTATTCGTCATTTCTCACTTTCCTCCAAAGAAATCGCCCCACCTAAAGATGAGGGGTTCAGCATGTTCATGAAGTACAGCACCATCGGTAACTTTACCTACAACAAACAGGTGGTCGCCCATCTCCACGGTCTGCACCACCTCACATTCCAGATAGGCATAGGCCGACTTGATTATGGGTGAGCCCTTTGAGGTGTTTATATATTCCACGTTTGCAAACTTGTCCATTTTTCTGCCGGTCTTAAAACCAAAATCCTTGGCCAACTGCATGTGTTCCTTGGAGATTGCGTTTATGCAAAAAATCCCGGAGGCCTCGATGAGCTCATAGGTATAGCGCTGCCGGGCGATGGCCACACCCACCAGAGCTGGCTTAAACGAGACCTGCGTAACCCAGGCCGCAGTCATGCCGTTTATTCTGTCGCCATGCCTGACCGTGATTACATACACACCACAGGATATAGTGCGAGAAATGAGTTCTTGCATAAAACCACCTCCTATTTTAATTATAAAATCAGTCAATTCACTTAAACAAAAAAAACAGGACTCTTCAAGCCGCAATGTTACACTTATATCAAAACATCACATCTCTTCTTGAGAGGCCTGTAAAATGGCTTTATTTCAAACAAAACCGTCTAAACACATTAATCATCGAAGAAAAGCAGCAAAGATTCGGAGTCTATTCTCCACATATTCTACAAAAAGCACCGTATGACATCTGGATGCATGCCGCATCAGTAGGCGAGGTCTCAGCGGCATCGGCCATTCTGCACGCCGTAAAAGGCATGGCGCCTAAAACCAGGCTGCTCCTTTCAGTATTCACTCTAACTGGATATCGATATGCCATGAAGGAATTGCATGACATTTCAAATGTGATACTTGCTCCGTTTGATCTCCCTCATGCAGCAGACAGCGCATTTAATGCCATTCACCCTCGCATCTATGCCACTGTGGAAACGGAACTATGGCCCAATCTGCTGCTTTCAGCCAAACGACACCACGTCAAGACCGTTCTTTTAAATGCACGCATATCGCATCGTTCTTTTGGTCGATATCAACGGCTCAAGGCCATTTTTAAGCCCCTTTTACAGCAATTTTACGGCATATGCGCCATATCAAACACATACAAAGACCGCCTGATTCAATTGGGAGCGACTTCGGACAGGATTTATATCACAGGGAACGCCAAATTCGAGGGCCTTCTGCATAAAATTGATGCTCACACGGCTCAAGAAATGAAAAAACACCTGCACATTCTTGAAGACGCCAATGTATTCGTGGCAGGCAGCATAAGAGGCGATGAAGAACAAGAAATAGTCAAGGCTATGACCCTGTTAAAACAGACCTTCCCAGGCCTTTGGGTCTTTTGTGTCCCACGACACCTGCACCGAATTCCCAGCCTGAAAACCGCCTGCGAACAGGCAGGAATTTCATGCATAACCATCAGCGACCTTGAAAACACGAATGAATCAAAACTTCATTCAATCTCTGAAGAATATCGTATAACTCCCCTAATTTTAGTAGATCGTATGGGTCTGCTCTTTTCCCTGTATTCGGTGGCAACCGTGGCCTTTGTGGGAGGTTCACTGGTGCCCAAGGGCGGACAAAACCCCATGGAACCCGCAGCCTGGGCCTGCCCTGTGCTCTTTGGCCCGCACATGGAAAACTTCGAAGAGGCCAGAGAGGCGTTGTTGCAGACCAACGGGGCATTGGAGATTAGAGATGCTGATGAATTGGCTGAAAAGGCCATAAAACTCATATCGAATACCCAGTATCGCAATGAAACAGGCCGCAATGCCCTGATGGGGCTGCAAAATATAGCCCAAGGAGCGGCTACTCGTCAGGCGGAGTATATATTGAAGTGTCTAAGCGAGACATAACAGGCTCTTAATATCGACTTCAGGAGAATAACCATGCTGAAAATTGGCGAGTTCCAGGTATATTCCATCGTAACCGGCACCATCGCATTAGACGGCGGGGCCATGTATGGAGTAGTGCCAAAGGTATTGTGGTCCAAGGTTGAGAAGGTGGATGAACTAAACAGGATCAAAATCGCCATGCGTACCCTGCTTGCCATAAACAAAAAGACGGGGCTGGTTATCCTTGTGGATGGAGGAGCAGGTGATAAATGGCCTCAAAATGAGATGGACCGCTACGCCATTGAAAACCGACCTCATGCCATTTCCGATGCATTGAATGGGCTCTCCCTTTCTGAAAAAGATGTAACCGATGTAATCCTCACACACCTGCACTTCGACCATGCAGGTGGCTTTTCATATCTCAATGAGAATGGCAAGCCGCACCCTCGATTCCCCAATGCTCGACATTGGATTCATAAAGACCACTGGCAACATGCCAATAACCCCACAGAGCGAGACAAGGCCTCGTTTTTAAGGCGAAACCTGGTATTTTTGCACTCGTTTGACCTGCTAAAATTTGTGGCAGGCGACCAGCCTGATTCCACCATAAAAGGCATAGAATGGTTCGTATCCCACGGACACACACCTTTTATGCTGCTTCCCATTCTTCAAGGCGATCCATTTGATCTCATGTTTTCAGGGGATCTAATCCCCAATGCCCAGCAATTAAACCCAACCTGGTCCATGTCCTATGACCTGTTTCCCTTAACCATATTGAAAGAACGCAAACAGGTGCTCTCAAGGTGCATCAAAAAGGG
This sequence comes from uncultured Desulfobulbaceae bacterium, assembly GCA_964427245.1. Classification (GTDB taxonomy): domain Bacteria; phylum Desulfobacterota; class Dissulfuribacteria; order Dissulfuribacterales; family DYLC01; genus JAQVIJ01. The sequence goes on from CAYRSX010000035.1 coordinate 19,141, forward strand.
TATGCGCCTTGCCTTTCCTCATGACATGAAAATGGCTGGGGCAGCACTAATGTTTAATGGAAAACAATACCAAGTAAAGGAGGCGCTAATTTTTTAGCACCAGAGCCAAGACTCAAAGGCCAATCATGTGGACTTACAGGTGATGCTTCCTGGCTTTACAAACCTTGTTGACCTGTATCTTGGCGTCTATTTACCTGATCTCAATCCAAACAATATCTATATAGTGAAGCCCAACGGCGATTTTACACCATTTACTGCCTTGGGACCTGATACCCTATGGCAGTCCAATATACAAAATCCGTTGTGGTCTCAACCGATTTCCAAGTGGAATACAGATAGCCAAGGGATTCAGGTGCCTGCTGGAAGATATGAATTTTATCTGTTAGTCATGCCGACAGGCAGCACTGATTTGAACGCTGCCTATGATCTCTGAAAGACAGTGGCGGTGGTCCAGTAGCTGCGAAGTAGTTTTATCTTATGGACAGACGATGCACCTGTCCTGCTGCATCCTTCTCGATGGGCAGGCCTTTGTGCCTGCCCTATACCATCTCTTTTTACTTATTCATTTTTCTGACAATCAGCTTTTCAAGTTCAATAATCATTAATATTATGGCACCACAGGCAATACTCAAAAGCCAGTCAAGCCAATTAATAGAAGCGCTGTGAAACAGCCGCTGCATCAGGGGGGTATATGTGTAGATCAACTGCAGGGCAAGGGTTAAACCAGCACCCCAGAATACCCAGGGATTTGAGAAAAATTCACTCTTAAAGATAACGAGCGGAGCCGTCAGATGACGACAGTTAAAAAGGTAGAAAAGCTCCATTGTTACAAAGGCATTTACAGTAATAGTACGGGCTTGTGTTAGGCTATAACCCTTGTAAAGAGCCCACTCAAAGAGCCCAAAGCTAAAAACTAACAACAAAATGCCCACAATGATAATACGAGCAATCAGATGCGATGTAAGAATCGGGACATTCAAATTTCTTGGTGGTCTTTCCATTACATCTGGTTCTTTGGACTCAAAGGCCAACATAAGGCCTAAAAATACGGCAGTGGTCATGTTTATCCACAGAATCTGCACAGGCAAAATAGGAAGCATCATGCCTAAAAGCATGGCTGCCAGAATCACGAGCCCCTCTCCCAGATTGGTGGGCAGGGTCCAAACTATAAATTTGGTCAGATTGTCAAACACGCATCTTCCCTCCTCTACAGCGGCCTCAATGGAACTGAAATTATCGTCAACCAACACCATGTCAGCCGCCTCTCTGGCCACTTCTGTACCGTTTTTACCCATGGCTATACCGATATCAGCGATCTTCAAGGCAGGCGCATCGTTTACGCCGTCTCCTGTCATGGCCACAATATGTCTTCGGGATTGCAGCGTCTGCACCAACCGCATTTTTTGTTCAGGGCTTACGCGCGCAAAGACAGTGATATCCTCAATACGCTCTCGAAGCCCCTCATCCGGCATTTGCTGCAAATCCTGACCTGTGACAGCCAGAATATCCTCTCCTTGAGGATTCAACATGGGCCTTAGGCCGATAGTCTTGGCAATGGCCTTAGCGGTGAGGATATGATCACCCGTTATCATCTTTACATCGATGCCGGCCTTGTGGCAGGCTGCCACTGCACGAATCGCCTCCTCACGGGGTGGGTCTATCATGGCCTGAAGCCCTAAGAATATGAAACCATCCTTTAGATGCTGGTGCGTAAGACGCTCATCAGTACCTTCAAACCTAACTGCAAAGGCCAGTACACGAAAGCCTCGACTTGCCATTTCATACACAGTCTCCAATACCTTTTGTCTCGACAACTCCACGCTCTCACCATTTGCAGACATAGCTGTGTCACACTTATTTAAGATCACTTCAGGAGCACCCTTGGAATAGATGCACCTCGAACCCTTTTCTCTTTGATGGAGTGTTGCCATGTATTGATACTCGGACTCAAAAGGCAGTGTATCTATGCGAGGATAGACGGAGTGCAACTCCCTCTGGGGAAGATTCAACTTACCTCCAACCACCAGAAGCGCTCCCTCTGTTGAGTCACCTTCTATCTTCCAGCCCTCTTTAGCAGGTAATAATCGGCTATCATTACACAGTACACCTGCACGAATGCACTCCAAGAATGCCAGGTTATTTGTGGCATCTTTGGGCACAACCTCTCCGTTTAAACTGTACCCCACGCCTGTTATCGTATAAAGATTTTCACCTGCGTATATCTCCTGAACTGTCATTTGATTTTCAGTGAGAGTGCCTGTTTTATCAGAACAAATGATGGTGGTGGAACCCAGGGTCTCCACTGCCGGTAATTTGCGAACAATGGCCTGCCGCTTGGCCATACGAGAGACACCTATAGCCAAAGTGATGGTAAGGGCAGCCGGAAGTCCTTCAGGTATAGCACCCACAGCCAGGGCCACAGCCGCCATAAATACCCGCTCAAAAGGCTCGTTGCGCCAGAGACCAACAGCGATGACAATACCGGCAAGGACCAAAATAATGTAGAGCAGAAAAGTGCTGAATGAGGCCATTTTACGAGTAAGAGGCGTGCTTATCTCTACCGCATGGGAGATAAGGCCTGCTATGCGGCCCACCTCGGTGGCATCTCCAGTGGCCACCACTACGCCTGTAGCCTGACCAAAGGTCACCAATGAGGATGCGAACACCATATTGGTGCGATCTGCAATCCCCAGATTCCTTGAGATGGCTTCGGCCCATTTTGACACTGGCACAGACTCTCCGGTAAGGGCGGATTCGTTTACCTGCAGGTCACGGACATGAATAAGCCGTAGATCGGCAGGGACCTTGTCTCCGCTTTGAAGCAATACGATATCGCCAGGCACAAGCTCTTCCACAGGGACTCGATGCCTTTCACCGTCTCGAATCACGGTAGCCTCAAAGATCAAAATACGAGAAAGGGCCGAAAGCGCACCTAATGCCTTGGATTCCTGCACAAAGCCAACAATGGCATTTAACAGCACAACACCAAGTATTACAGAACTGTCCACCCACTCGCCAAACCAGGCGGTGATGAAACCGGCAGCGATCAAAATATAGACCAACGGCTGATGAAATTGCAGTAGAAAGCGAAGAAACGGCCCTTTGCCTTTGACTTGTGAGATGCGATTGAGGCCATATTGTGTTCTACGACGCAAAACTTCCTCTTCCCTTAAACCATGGCCATGATCAACCTCTAAAATGGATAAGGTCTCTGAAACAGAAAGACTGTGCCAATCATTTGGCTGAATTGGCGCAGTTAGCGCCTGTTTTGAAGCATTTGAAGGCATTGCCACAGATACATCCTCGGTAAATGTATTGCAAAACTGCGATAGTATAGCCATAAATCATTGGCAACGGGGCATTAGTCTTAAAATAAAAGAACGATCTATTTTAAGCCAACAAGGGACAATAAGATGACCAATCTCTTAACAAATTACAGATGTTAAGTTAGTATTTGATGATAAAAACACGCGATAAAAAAGCATTTACAAAAAAATGCATTATAGTTAATTGAAAAAAATGAGGCCAAATCAATCAAAGGAATCGCTCCATGTGCATAGATACGATAAAACAACTACAAGCCATATTCCGTAATGCAGGACTGAAAATTACACATCAACGCATCGAGATATATAAAGAATTACTCAATTCCAAGGATCATCCCACCGCTGAAATGCTGTATAATCGGCTGCTCAAAAAACTGCCCACCATTTCGCTTGATACAGTATATCGAACCTTGACCACTTTTGTAAACTATAAACTTGCCAATCGAGTTGAGACATCCGCAAATGTCAGCCGTTTTGAGGCAGCTCAAATGCCACATCATCATCTCATCTGCACCTCCTGCAACTCCATAACAGATTTCTTTTGGCCTGAATTAAACGAAATACGATTGCCCAAGGCAATCACGCAATGGGGCGAACTCAAAAATATGGTGGTAGTCATCTATGGGATATGTAACTCTTGTCAAAAAAACATAAGGCAAACCCCAAAACCGTAATTGATCATTTTTCAGAAAAATTACTATTTAATATTGACAAGCATTTTTTTGTCTGATTTAATGCATCTGCTTCACATATCAAAAATAGGAGGACTAAAAAATGGCTGAAACAAATCCCTACATTACTGTAAAATCCCATTCCAATGTCATGGGAAAAAGGCCGTCTGTGCGAGATTGGTGGCCCAATCAACTTAATCTTGGTATCCTGCACCAGCATTCTGCTGCATCAAAACCATTGAAATATGATTATAACTATTCAGAAAAATTCAAAAAATTGGATTATAACGCCCTTAAACAAGACCTATATGCCCTTATGACCAATTCTCAGGAATGGTGGCCTGCAGACTGGGGGCATTATGGTGGTCTTTTTATTCGAATGGCCTGGCATAGTGCCGGCACATACCGTATTTCCGATGGACGTGGTGGAGGCGGCACAGGCAATCAACGTTTTGCTCCACTCAATAGCTGGCCAGACAATGCTAATCTCGACAAAGCACGCAGACTGCTGTGGCCCATCAAAAAGAAATACGGAAACAAAATTTCATGGGCAGATCTCCTCATGCTGGCTGGAAACTGTGCATTGGAATCCATGGGCTTCAAGACATTTGGTTTTGGCGGGGGCAGAATAGATATCTGGCAACCAGAAGAAGATGTCTATTGGGGACCTGAATCAGAATGGTTGGGCGATCAACGCTATACTGGCAACAGAGAATTAGAAAACCCTTTGGCAGCAGTACAAATGGGGCTCATTTATGTGAATCCCGAGGGTCCAAACGGCAACCCAGACCCCAAGGCATCAGCATTCGATGTTAGAGATACCTTTGCACGTATGGGCATGAATGACGAAGAGACCGTTGCACTCGTTGCAGGAGGCCACACCTTCGGAAAATGTCATGGTGCCGGAGATCCCAAATTTGTAGGCCCGGAACCCGAAGCTGCGCCCATTGAACAACAAGGGTTGGGATGGATCAGCCGATTTGGAACCGGTAAGGGTGCTGATACCATCACCAGCGGCATAGAAGGCGCGTGGAAACCCAATCCAACTAAATGGGACATGGGTTATCTCAATACATTATTTAAATATGATTGGGAACTTACAAAAAGCCCTGCTGGTGCATGGCAATGGGTAGCCAAGGATGTAAGGGAAGAAGATATGATTCCAGACGCCCATGATCCATTCAAAAAACATCCTCCCATCATGACTACGGCAGACCTATCTCTTCGTTACGACCCTGTCTTCGAGCCTATAGCACGCCGTTTTCAACAAGACCCCGAGGCATTCGCCGAAGCCTTTGCCCGTGCCTGGTTTAAATTGATCCACAGGGATATGGGGCCCAAAATACGTTATTTAGGGCCGGAGGTGCCTGCAGAAGATCTGATCTGGCAAGATCCGATACCTCAAGTGAACCATCCATTGATCGATACCAAAAACATTACTCAACTAAAGGCCACAATTTTAGCATCAGGGCTCACAATTCCAGAATTGATTTATACAGCATGGTCAGCTGCCTCGACATTCCGGAACTCAGATAAACGAGGGGGCGCAAATGGAGCACGTATTCGCCTTGCCCCTCAAAAGGATTGGGAAGTAAATCAACCGACTCAACTAAATCAAATCCTTAAAACATTTGAAGGTATCAAAAAGGAATTCGATACCATGCAAAAAGATGGCAAAAAGGTCTCTCTGGCCGACTTAATCGTATTGGGAGGATGTGCAGCAGTTGAATCTGCTGCACGGGCTGCTGGTTATGAAATAATAGTCCCTTTTACGCCAGGCCGTGGTGATGCCTTACAAGAACAGACAGACATAAAATCGTTTGCAGTGCTCGAGCCTAAAGCCGACGGGTTTAGAAACTATCAAAAGGACAAACTGCCTGCCTCTCCCGAAGAAATGTTATTGGATAAGGCACAACTCTTGAAACTCTCTGCCCCTGAAATGACGGTACTAATCGGTGGATTAAGGGTATTGGGCGCCAACTTCAATAGATCACAACACGGAGTCTTTACGAAACAGACAGGCCGGCTCACCAACGACTTTTTCGTAAATCTGTTAGATATGAACACGGTTTGGAAACCAGTAGATGAGAGCAATCAATTTTTTGAAGGCAGAGATCGTAAAACAAATGAACTAAAATGGACAGCTACTCGAGTTGACCTGATATTCGGACACAATTCACAGCTGCGCGCATTATCAGAATATTATGCACAAAACGATACAAAAGAACAATTTGTACAGGATTTTATCACCACATGGGTTAAGGTAATGGAGTTGGATAGATTTGACATCCATCATAGTTAACTTATAAATCTTGCCAGGCTTTTAAAAAATCATCTCCTGCCAAACTGTCAATGGACTGGAGGATCTCATATCAGCAAGATCCTCCAGTAACCCATATCTACATTTAAATCTCTTTGACGACCTATCGACTTTTCATAAATTTGTTATATTTACTATATCATGCGTCATCTTCTTCATTTTTTGTGCACTTTTGTGACAATTATCCTGCCAACGATGCCATTGTCAGTGATTGGCCAGGAATCACCGCTCTTATTAGGTCAATCCTGTGCTCTGACAGGCACGGCCAAAAACCTCGGCCTTGAGATGCGGGCAGGCCTGCTTGCAGCCTTTGCGCAGATCAATGAAGCAGGTGGAGTAAAAGGCCGTCAGATACAGCTCATCAGCATGGATGACAGCTATGAACCTGACAGGGCCGTGGCCAACACCATTCGCCTCATCAATGAATATCAGGTCTTTCTTCTGATAGGTGCAGTGGGCACGCCCACATCCCGCGCCATTTTGCCTCTGATAGAACGATACAAAATTCCATTTTTTGCTCCATTTACAGGAGATGAACTCCTGCGCACCCCCTTCAATTCACTGGTCATCAATGTCAGGCCGAGTTACTACCAGGAAATGGAGGCCATTACTCGCCATCTTGTGGATAAAAAACACCTTCACCACATCGCATGTTTTTATCAGAACGACACCTATGGGTTCGCAGGGCTTAACGGCCTGAAACTGGCGCTGAAACGTCGCAACATGTCACTCGTGGCCCAAGGCAGCTATGAAAGAAATACCGTGGCCGTAATGGGTGCACTCAAAACGATTGCAGAACAAAGACCTGAGGCCATCGTAATGGTTGGCGCCTACAGCGCATGCGCTGAATTCATCAAGCTCTACAAGGCAAAGATTTCAGACACCCCTCTGTTTTGCAACATAAGTTTCGTGGGAACGGAGAGCCTGTATAATGAATTGGGGAATGATGGCGAAAATGTCATAGTATCGCAGGTGGTGCCCTATCCCATGTCCGATACGCTGCCCATCCTCAAGGAATATAGGACTGCAATGCATAAGTACCAGCACGATGCCACTCTTAGTTTCACAAGCTTTGAAGGCTATCTTGCCGGCAGGTTGTTCGCCAAAGTAGCTGAAATGATTCCTGGAAAACTCACCAGAGAAAGTTTCCTTTCGACCCTTGAAAAAACAGGCGTTTTTGACCTGGGCGGCCTGGTACTGAAATTTGGGGAAAACGATCATCAGGGGTTGGATGACATCTATCTGACTACTATTTATCCCAATATTCATTTGCTTGATGAAAATTGATAAAATGCGCAAAATATCCCTGTCATCAACACCATTTTATACTGCATCTGTCATTGTTATCATGCTTGGACTACTGATGACAACTATTTTTATAATCAATGAATATAATGCATTTAACAAGCATATTCAAAACATTAAAGAACAATATAAAGAACAATATAAAGAAAGATTAAGAGAAGAAGTTGAGAAGGTTATAAATTATATCGTTGAACACAATCAACAATCTAATCTTCAGATCGAAAAAGAACTAAGGCAAAAAGTCCAATCGGCATATACCATTGCTTCACATTTATATCATATCTATCATATAGAGCAAAATACTCAAAAATTCCAACAGATGATTCTTGAATTGCTCAGGCCAATACGATGGAGCGACGACAATGGCTTTTATTTTATCGCCAATATCAAAACGAATAGATTGGAATTGTTTGCCAATAATCCAGCGATTGAAGGCCTTACTATTGAGACAATTTTTAATGAAAACTCCGGCAAGCAAGCCGAGGAACTCCTGTCAACCATTCACGAAAAAGGCGCTGATTTTTTTGAATATACCACACAAAAGCCCGGATTCCCCCAAAATATGCTGATAAAGGCAGTGTTTGCCAAATATTTTGCACCCTATGATTGGATCATCGGTGCAGAGGTATATCAAAAAGGTATAGAGGAGATGCTTCAAGCAGAACTGCTGAATCGTATAAGAATGATGCATTTCGGAATAGACGGTAATTTTTTCATATTAAGAAAAGACGGCACAATAATTACGCATTCTAATACAAATTTTATCGGTAGATCTGTAACAGATCTTACAGATGAATCAGGAAAGCAATACGGCAAAAAATTGCTCGAATCTGGTTTAATTACAACAAATGGTGATTATATAGAATTAACTAATACTACAAATAATCAACAACAAAACAGGCTGTTTTTTGTAAAACCATATTCTTCCTGGGACTGGATTGTCTGTGCAAATATATCGATGAACGAACTAAATAAGGCAATCAGCTCACAGACAGTTATATATCGTATGATTCTCACTAAAAACATAATTCTGTTTCTTTTACTGCTTGGGATTGCAATTGTTATTCTATTAGTCGCTTCTTATTTTTATTCATTCAAAATCAGAAACAATATCGATCAATTTACCATGTTTTTTAGGAAAGCGGTAAATGCAAAGATAAAGATGCAGGAATCAAATATGATATTCAATGAATTTGTAGAATTGAGTCATCTTGCCAATAATATGATAGATGATCTGGCGTTATATGAATGGCATAAAAAGCAAGATGAAATCAGACTCAATACATTGCTTGAACTCGCAACTATGCATATGAATTCAGCAAAAAATAATTATAAATTTATAGTGAAAAAAATAATACAATTAACCAATAGTGAAGCCGGTTATCTGGCAATAATAAACTATGACTTACAAAGTTTAACGATAATCGTATTGTCATTCGAGCAATTCAACGAATACACCTGTCATATTGATGACGACAATCTGCCATCATATGTCATGAAAATAAACGAATTTATTATGTGTAATGATATCGAACATTGCACACATCATCTCTCACCATATCGCCAGCAAATATACAGGCATATTGACATACCTTTTAATTATGATGGTAAAACCGTCCTGATTGCAGGTGTATGTAACGGAACACGGAATTACGAAACCGCTGACGCTCGACAGATCTCCCTGATCCTGAATGGTCTCTGGCTTCAGATGCTCCGCATGCGCGCTGAGACGGAGATGCTCGCACTGGAGCGCAAGATAATCTTGGTCTCGGAACAGGAGCGCAACAACATAGGCAAAGACCTGCATGACAATCTGTGTTCCCATTTAAGCGGTGTGGAACTCCTGACCAAGGCACTTGCGCAAAAGGCAGGGCAGGAATGCGCAACTATGGCGGGACAGCTCGAAACCATACGAACGCTTATCAAGGATGCCGTTGAAAAGGCGAGGCAGCTTGCCCACGGTCTGTATCCCGTACACATAGCAGAGGAAGGCATCGAGGCGGCCATAAAGGCCCTGACTTTGGAGATTCAGCAACTCTTTCACATTAACTGTACCTTCACTGTTCACGGACAGATGAAATGGGCTGACCACAATACTCAGACTCAAGTATATTGCATTGTTCGAGAGGCCGTATTCAATGCAGCAAGACATGCCGAACCCAGCCATATCTCTATTGAATGCCGTTCAAAGGGCAACTTTCTGCATTTAACGGTCAAGGATGATGGAAAAGGCTTCGACACATGCAGCCGCTACAAGGGATTGGGGCTTCACACCATGCTATATCGGGCAAAGGCCATAGGAGCTGTGTTGAAAATCACATCCGAACACGGCAAAGGCACTCAAGTAACCCTTTCAGGCGGGATTTTGTTATCATGATGTGTTTCATGATCTACCATAAAGAACTTTTTTATAGTTATGCAGCAAGCAAAAATTATACTGACAGGAGTGAGAGTTATGTTTCAAATAGTTATAGTTGACGACCACCCCATCTTCTGTCTCGGCCTGAGGGAACTCCTGATACAGGAAAATGACCTGGAAGTATGCGCCATGGCCGGCAGTATAACCAAGGCCCGCAAGACCATAAAGGAACACAGCCCTGATATGGCCATAGTGGATATCTCATTGGGACAGGAAAACGGATTGGAACTCGTCAGAGAACTGGCGGAGACTGAAGACTCCGTCTCCGTGCTGGTGCTCTCCATGCACGACGAATTGGTCTGGGCCGAAAGGGCTCTTCATGCAGGTGCTCGTGGCTATGTCATGAAAAAAGAGGCCTCCGAACTCATTGTAAAGGCGGTGCAACAGATAAGAAGCGGCAAGATATTTATGAGCGATCAAGTCATGTCGCACATGCTGGAGCGTTTCTGTGGCAATACAGGATGTAACAACAAAGATGCCATGGAGCTGCTGACGGATAGGGAGCTGGAGGTATTCCGCCTCATAGGCTTGGGACTTTCCACACGAGAGATATCCAAAAGCCTGCACCTCAGTATCAAGACAGTCGGCACCTACCGAGATCGCATCAAACAGAAGCTGTGCATCAAAAGCGCATTGGAACTCACTCGAAAGGCGGTTCTATGGGCTGAAAAGGAACAACCTCTTAATAATAACACGCAATAAAAATCTTGTAGGCGATTAACTTACACTCCATCTCCTTCATTTCCTACAACAAAAACAGTCTGTTACGGCTTTTCTTCCTATTTTTTTTCTCTATGCTGATAGTCAGTATTATAGGCATTAACTATGAATCATAAGCTCAAGCGATTCAATTCAAGATGCCTTCAGCACATAGCCATTGAAAAAAAGGAGGAAGAACATGGAGAAGATCACACGAAGGGATTTTCTGGTCATGTCCGGCACCACCGGAGTTGCACTCTCTACTCTGGGAGTAAATCTGGCGCCTGCCACTGCCTATGCAGCCGGCCTGACCAAAATGGACCGAGTTAAAAGCGCCAAACAGGTCAGCTCCACATGCTGCTATTGTTCTGTGGGTTGCGGCATTCTGGGCAGCGTGGACAACCTGACCGGCAAGATCATCAATATCGAAGGCGATCCCGAACACCCCATCAACGAAGGCTCCCTCTGCTCCAAGGGCGCCGGGCTCTTCGGCATTTCAGGTGCCAACGAACACCGCTTGAAAAAGGTTCTGTATCGAGCCCCCAGAAGCGATCATTGGGAGGAAAAGGACTGGCCTTGGGCCCTGAAGCGCATTGCACGACTTGTAAAAGACACTCGTGACAAGGACTTCATCACACACAACGCCAAAAACCAGATGGTAAACCGTGTGGAGACCATAGGGCATCTGGGCACATCCAATGTTGCCAACGAGGAGGCATGGCTCATAAGCATTGCATGCAGGGCCATGAGCCTGGTCTATATCGACCATCAAGCGCGCGTCTGACACAGCCCGTCCGTAGCGGCTCTGGGAGAGTCGTTTGGCCGTGGCTCTATGACAAATCATTACATCGATCTCAAAAACAGTGACTGCATTCTTATAATGGGAAGCAATGCAGCAGAACACCACCCCATCGCATTTAAGTGGATACTTCGCGCAAAGGACAAGCGAAATGCACGCATCATTCATATAGACCCACGTTACACTCGCACATCCGCCCGTTGCGATTACCATGTGCCCCTGCGCTCCGGCACCGACATTGCATTTCTGGGCGGTATGATCAAATACATTCTAGACAACAATCTCATTCAGGAAGAATACGTCAAACACTATACCAACGCCACTTTCATAGTAAACTCCAACTTCAAATTCGAAGATGGACTCTTCTCTGGATTTGATTCGGAAAAGAAAAAATACGACAAATCCACGTGGACATTTGAAAAAGACGAGTCAGGCATTCCCAAACAAGACCTGACGCTACAACATCCCAACTGCGTCTATCAGTTTTTGAAGCAACACTATGCCCGCTACACCATCGACAAGGTCTCAGCCATTACAGGCGTGCAGACCGACGTCATAGAGCGGGTCTATAAGGACTATGCCTCCACAGGCACAAAGGACAGGGCAGGCACCATCTGTTATGCACTTGGCTGGACGCACCACACCGTAGGCAGCCAGAACATACGCGCTATGTCCATCATACAGCTGCTTTTGGGCAATATCGGTGTATGCGGAGGCGGCATAAACGCCTTGAGGGGCGAGCCTAACGTACAGGGCTCCACTGACCACGCCATTCTCTACAACATACTTCCAGGATATCTGAAGATGCCCACTGCATCCATTCAGACTTTGGCGGAATATAATGAAAAATATACCACCAAAACCAATGATCCACAGTCTGCCAACTGGTATCAGAATTACTCGAAGTATTCAGTGAGTTTTCTCAAGGCTCTGTTCGGAGACACCGCACAGCCTGAAAATGACTTTGGCTATTCATGGCTTCCAAAACTGGAAGACGGCAAGGCATACTCCCTCATGCACCTCTTTGACGAGATGTACAAAGGCAATATCAAAGGCATGTTCTGCTACGGCAGCAACCCTGCGTGCAGTGCACCCAACAGCACAAAGGTGCGTGCCGCCCTGCAAAAGCTCAAATGGATGGTAAACGTCAATATCTTCGACAACGAGACATCCTCTTTCTGGAAAGGGCCGAGAGTAGACTCAAAACAGGTGGAGACCGAGGTCTTTCTACTGCCTGCGGCATCCAGTCTTGAGAAGCCAGGTAGCCAGAGCAACAGCGGCCGCTGGGTGCAATGGAAGAACAAAATAGCCAATCCACCAGGCGAGGCCATGACAGACGGCGATATCGTCATGCACATAATGGATGAAGTCAGGGCACTTTATGCAGCAGAAGGAGGCGCATGCCCCGAACCCATTTTAAATCTCAAATGGGACTATCGAAATGCCAAGGGCCAATGTGATTTTCTAAAGGTTGCAAAACAGATAAACGGATATTACCTCAAGGACAACGAAACCGCCAAAAAAGGCGAATTGGTGCCTTCTTTCGGGCTGTTGGCAGCGGATGGCAGCACATCCTGCGGCAACTGGCTTATGGCAGGCAGTTTCACGCAAAAAGGTGAAAACAAGATGACTGCGCGAGGCCTTGACGACCCAACTGGCCTTGGTCTATATCCAAACTGGTCATATGCCTGGCCCCTGAACCGCCGCATTCTCTACAACCGGGCATCCTGCGACCTAAACGGTAAGCCATTCAATCCAAAGATGAAACTCCTGGAGTGGACAGGCGACAAGTGGGTCGGAGATGTGCCAGACGGACCTTGGCCGCCTGTAAGCGACAAGAAAGCCGGAAAATATCCATTCATAATGAAACCGGATGGAGTCGCATCCATATTTGGCCCTGGTATGGCTGAAGGGCCGTTTCCTGAGCACTACGAACCTATGGAAGGGCCTTTGAACAAAAATCCCATCTCAAGTCAGCTCACCAATCCACTGGTCTCAATCTTCAAGACGGAGTTTGACAAGTTTGCAAATGCCGACGCCAAGTTTCCGTATGTCTGCACATCTTACTCATGCACAGAACACTGGTGTTCAGGCGCATTGACCCGCTGGCAGTCCTGGCTCACCGAGATGCAACCAGAGGCCTATATCGAGATAGGCGAAAAGTTGGCCGCTGAATTGAGTATCAAAAACGGCGAAAAAATCAAAGTTGAATCTGTGCGCGGCGCTGTCAAATGTGTGGCCATGGTAACCAAGCGTTTTCAGCCATTTAACATAAACGGCAAGGTAATTCATCAGGTTGGACTGCCCTTCAATTACGGCTGGTTGTTTCCAAAGGACAGCGGCGATAGCTGCAATTTTCTGACCGCTGCAGTGGGCTGCCCAAACACCTTCTGCCCTGAATACAAGGCATTCATGGTCAATGTGAGCAAACTTTAAGGAGATGAGCCATGAGTAATATTGAACTGATTAAGATGATCGATCTCTCTCGGTGCACCGCCTGTCGCGGCTGTCAGATGGCATGCAAACAGTGGAATGAACTTCCGGCCTCCAAGACCAAAAACTGGGGTTCTTATCAGAATCCAAAGGACCTGGAGTGGAATACCTGGACGCTCATTCGTTTTCAGGAATATGTGGATACAAAGGGCAATTTTAAGTGGCTCTTCAGAAAAGACGGCTGTATGCACTGCACGGATGCGGCCTGTGTGAAGGTCTGCCCCACTCAGGCGCTTTACTATACGGAATTCGGCACCGTTGCCTTTGAACCAGATCGCTGTATCGGGTGCAAGAACTGCATTCCAGCCTGCCCATTCAACATTCCAAGATTTAATGAATCGACCAAAAAGATAGCCAAATGTGACCTCTGCCTTTCCCGTCTGCGTGCAAACAAACCCCCTGCATGTGTACTTTCCTGTCCAACCGGCGCCCTTACCATAGGTTCAAAGGATCAAATGATAGAAAAGGCATATAAAAGGACCAAGATATTGGGCGAAGGTGCCTCGGTCTATGGCGATAAATTCGTGGGCGGCACTCATGTGATCTATGTACTTCCTGAACCAGTCAGCGCATATGAAGGTCTGCCGGAAAATCCCAGTATGCCGCTTCCCATCATTTTATGGAAGGATGTACTAAAACCGGCAAGTCTGGTGGCAGGAGGAGGCATACTTGCAGCAGTATTTCTGCATTACATTCTCCACGGCCCCAAGACACCGCTGGAAGACACGAAAGAAGGAGGTAACGATATATGAGAACTCAAGGTGTTAAAATAGTTACAGTTACTCATGGATTTGAGAGATTAATTCACTGGAGTCTTGCCCTGTCCTGCATAGTGCTCTTTCTTACAGGACTGGCCATGATGTTTCATACCTTGAACAGCTTCAGTGTATTAACAGGAGGCATGTATAACCTCAAACAGATACACAACTACAGTGGTATCGTGTTTACAATGAGCCTTTTTATTGCCATTCCCATGTGGTGGGCCGATGCGGGCAGGTTTGAAGAAGGTGACAGCAAGTGGTTGAGTGTCATGGGAGGTTATTTAGGCAAAGCAAAAAATATACCCGAGGCAGGCAAATATAACGCAGGGCAGAAACTCTTCTTTCTGGCAGTAGTCATCTTCGGTCTGTGCATGGTGTTCTCCGGCGCTGTCATGTGGTTACAGGCCAAGTTCGCCCTGTCCCTTGTGCGCTGGATGTATGCCCTGCATGCCCTGGGCTTTACGGTACTTTTCGCCTTCTTCTTCGTACATCTCTATCTGACGACAATAGGAATCCCTGGGTCTGCCTCAGCCATGCTCACAGGTAAGACGACGTATGGTTGGCTCAGGACAAATCATGCAAGGTGGCTGAAACAGCTCGAAAAAAAAGGTATGATTCAAACTAACAAGGACAAGTAGCAAACTCT
Source organism: uncultured Desulfobulbaceae bacterium (assembly GCA_964427245.1). Classification (GTDB taxonomy): domain Bacteria; phylum Desulfobacterota; class Dissulfuribacteria; order Dissulfuribacterales; family DYLC01; genus JAQVIJ01. Next base: position 34,580 of record CAYRSX010000035.1, read on the forward strand.
CTCCATCTCCTCCAACCCGCAGGGGGCATTGCAATCAACGCCCCCTGCACTCAGGATATATCATGCAGAGACAACCTCAAAATATAAGCACATTAAATGACGCCATAACACAGCTCACGCAAAAACGACCTCACCTGCAACCGATTCTAAATGCCTTTGCACCGCTTCTACGCCTTAAATACCAAGTGCTGAAAAGCAGTCTGTTTCAGAAGTCTTCGCAAAGTATAATTCAAATGGCATCCTTAAACCATGGCATTCCCCTTGTTCAGAAGGAGATACCCCAACTTACACAGGAAGGCTTTGATGAGCTGGCAAGACCACTTTTAAATAACCTGGCCCAAGGTTTCCCCCTGATACGAAATGGGCTGGAGATACTGGCAGACGAAATCATAGCCGGCCATATAAAGGCAAGTGACCTCTTCAGTCAACAGGCAAATGCAGTGCATGCCTTAGCTGTCAGCAAAAAAATGAACATGCAGGTCGTTAATTTGTTTATAGCGATGCTGCGCAAACTCATTCTGACCAAATGGCGGACTGCAATCTTTCAACAAGTCTCTTCTGTAAACTGGACAATGGGATATTGCCCTGTGTGCGGTTCTCTGCCCGTTCTGTCATTACATACCGGCAAGGGCCGCCCCTGGCTATATTGCGGAACCTGCAGCCATGAATGGCAATTCCCCTGGGCAAAATGCCCTGCATGTGACCATGAAAACCCTGAGGAAACACCATATTTCTTTGTTGAGGGCGATAAGGACGAAAAGGCATTTGTGTGCCACAACTGCAACCGCTATATTCTTTCTGTGAAAGTCTATGAAGATGCAAATGCAGTTGATCTGGATTTGTTATCCATGAGCCTCATACATCTGGACATAATAATGCAAAAGCAAGGCGTCCTACCCATGATATTTTGCACATGGAACGACTTCACAAAATGAATAGGATAATAAGCGCATTCACTTGAGTGCAAAACATCATTGGGCTGCACAATCCCGTGAAATAAGCTGCTGAATGGCCTCGCCTATGGGCTCTTCGCCTTCTATCACCTTACCGAGAAAATCCCCCTCCTTCGGGGCACTCACTTCACAGAAGGAGGATGTGTAGGCCGTTCGGGCACCTCTACTCAAAAAAAAACTGGTGCATGCGTTTTGAAATCATAAAATCAATGGCACTTGCGCACCTATATTAACATATTCCTTAGTAATTTCAGCACGATATGCCAGCACCTCGACTCCAGTCTCCATAGCCTTCAGAAGTGTGGCGGCATAGACAGAATCGATATGCCCGGCTATTCCAAAGCCATTTCCCTCTGGCCTTGCCACGAAGTAAAACATCACTGCCCTATAACCCATGGCCTTGGCCGCCATGAGGCCATTTAGATGTTTTACTCCTCGTCTGGTAACGGCATCCGGGAACATAACCAGATCCCCATATAGCAGTGTACAGTTCTTGACCTCCACAAAACAGGCAGGCCTGTCAGAGGCATTGAGATGAATATCAAACCTGGCGTTTCCAAAACGCACCTCGCGACTCACATTTGCATATCCCATCAGTTCAGACATTTCACCAGCGCAAATGGCATCATACACCACACGATTGGGTGTCTGTGTATTTACACAGACCAGACCGCCTTCGGCCTCATAGAGTTCCCATGTATAGGGACACTTGCAGCCAGTTTTCATGTTTTCTGAAAGAAACACAGGACGGCCGGGCTCACAGCAGGTGGTCATGGCGCCGGAATTGGGACAATGGGCCAAAACAACCGTTCCATCCATCAATTGTACCTCTGCGAGAAATCTCTTGTATCTGCGAATCAAGATGCCTGAGATCAATGGTTGATTATACTGCATTTTGTCTTTCAAATCCCCCTTGCATGAGGTATATTATATAAATTTAAACTTCATCAAAAGGAGAATGCCATGGCTGAACTGAAATTGCTACTGCATGTAGCTCAAGTGGAGCGTTGGGAAGTGGCGGCTACAAACGCCATAAATTTCTTCAAAAGCAGGCAAAATGGCGACAATTTACGAGTATGTATGGTCGCCAACTCTGATGCGGTTACTATCTGTGGTCAATGCAACAGACCTGTATTCGATAAACTCAAACAGATCGTACTGGACGGAGGCGAGATATTTCTGTGTGAAAACGCCCTTCAGAAATTTGAGATTCCCAGCACACGAATCGCAGAGGTCTTCAAGACCACGCCATCAGGCATTCAAAAATTAGTAGAACTCCAGCAAAACGGCTGGATGTATGTAAGACCATAAAAAAACAAGGAGAACCATACAATCAATGAACGCCCTTCAATACAGAAATGTCGCCATAATTGCCCACGTGGATCACGGCAAAACCACTCTTGTGGATGCCATGCTCTGGCAAAGCGGCGTCTTTAGAGAAAACCAGCGTGTTGAAGAGCGCGTAATGGATTCAAACGCCTTGGAGCGTGAGCGAGGCATTACCATTCTGGCAAAGAACACCGCCATTCACTACGAAAACGTCAAAATCAATATAGTGGACACTCCAGGCCATACAGATTTCGGCGGAGAAGTGGAACGCACCCTTCAGATTGTGGATGGCGTGGTGCTTCTCGTCGATGCAGCGGAAGGGCCGTTACCTCAGACTCGCTATGTGCTGAAAAAGGCCTTGGAACTGGGGCTGCCCCCCATTTTGGTCATAAACAAGATAGACCGTCAGGATGCCAGACCCCAAGAGGTCTTAAACGAGGTCTATGACCTGTTCATCGACCTGGACGCCAATGACGAACAGCTTGAATTTCCGGTACTCTATACCAATGCCAAACAGGGATTCGCCATTCGCAACCTTGACGATACGCCTCAAGACATGAAGCCATTGTTCGAAGAGATTCTGCACACTATCCCGACTCCATCCGGCGACCGGAATACGCCGCTGCAATTACTTATCACAAGCCTTGATTACAGTGACTTCGTGGGTCGCCTCGCCATAGGCCGAGTCTTCAACGGCGTACTGAAATCCAAGACCGCTATAGGCATCGCCAAGGAAAACGGCATGGTTCAGGCTCGAGTCAGCGTGCTCTACACACACGATGGCCTGAAACGAATAGAAGTAAACGAGGTGGAGGCCGGCGACATCGTGGCCATATCCGGACTGGACGATATTATCATTGGCGACACCATAGTGGAGCTGGAACGGCCAATGCCCATGAAACGCATTTGTGTGGACGAACCCACCATAGCCATGGTTTTTTCTGTAAACAACTCGCCATTTGCGGGTAAAGATGGCAAATTCGTCACATCCAGACACCTTTTGGAAAGGCTGGAAAAGGAGCTGTTGCACAACGTCAGCCTTAAAATGGAGAAGGTCTCCACAGACTCCTTCAAGATAATGGGCAGAGGCGAGCTGCAACTGGCCATACTCATTGAAACCATGCGCAGAGAGGGTTATGAATTGAGCGTGGCCAAACCCGAAATTATCACCAAAGAGATAAACGGCGTGGTGCATGAACCCATGGAGCTGATCGTGGTGGACTGTCCCGAAGAATTCATCGGCGTGGTCACGCAAGGACTGGGTTCTCGAAGAGGAAAACTCATAAAAATGACCAACCACGGACACGGCAGGGCCAAACTGGAATTCTATATTCCGTCGCGAGGGCTCATAGGCTATCGCTCCCAATTCCTTACGGATACCAAGGGCACAGGGCTCTTAAACAGCCTGTTCAACGGCTACAAACCCTGGCAAGGGCAGATCTCTGAGCGCGGCACAGGTGCAATGGTATCCGACAGAATGGATAAGGCCACTACCTATGCCTTGTTTCACCTGCAACCCAGAGGAGCTACGTTTATAGAACCAGGGACAGAGGTCTATGAAGGCATGATCATCGGCGAAAACAGCAAGGGCACAGACCTGGACGTAAATGTAACCAAAGAGAAAAAACTTACAAACATTCGCGCCGCTGGTTCGGACGAGGCCCTCAGACTCATTCCACCGGTCATCATAACCCTTGAAAAGGCGTTGGAGTGGATAGCCACGGATGAACTAGTGGAGGTTACACCAAAGAATATAAGATTACGCAAGCGGGTCTTGCGTGCATCTGAACGACCCAGAAGACAGACAATGTCGATAGAATAACGAGTGCATGGAATGGGCGGGTGTGGAGAAAATTCATTCTACACCACATTCCAGCCCACCACAATTTGTCATTGCGAGAGCTTGTAGGGGTGGGTTCCGAACCACCCCTACCGTCTCAGACAAAATTCCAGCCCACTACCTGGCGCTTGGTTCGAGAAAACTCGATGCCTATCTGCACGACCTCGTTCTTTCCGTCCCTGTATTTGGCCGCATAATCCTTTGTGATAAGCTGCTGAATGGCCTCGCCTGTGGGTTCTTCGCCTT
>CAYRSX010000036.1:0-28293 GCA_964427245.1 uncultured Desulfobulbaceae bacterium
TAATTCTACGACTTCTGGTAAGGTAATCTTAATTTCCATGGGGTGCTCCTCCTTTTTTTGTTATGGTATAGCAAAATATTCTATAGGAGGTGCACCCTTTTTTACCCTATTTTATTTTCACACAAGAAAGTTTACACTATCGTTAACCCCAGGCAAGGATTTATTAATCGCTTGTGCCTTACTTGAAATAACAAAGCGTATTTGTATGATGTATTTTTAATTACGCTGTGATATATTATATATTATGTCATCGATAAATATCTACAAACCAAGATGGATTGTTGATAAAATCAGGGTTGCTGCGGAATTTTCTCCAGTAATTATACTTTCAGGCCCAAGACAGACTGGGAAAAGTACTATTTTGCAAAACGAGCCTCCCTTTAAAAATTGGCATTATATTACCTTTGACGATCTTGATTACCTCGCTTTAGCCCAAAAACGACCCAACGAACTCCTTGCCATTTCCCATAATATGGTCATTGACGAGGTGCAGAAGGCACCTGCCTTTTTGCATTCAGTTAAGAAGGCAGTAGATCAAGACAGAACAAGACGACTGGCTCTTTCTGGTTCAGCTAAACTACTTCTAATGGAAAATGTATCTGAAAGTCTTGCAGGTAGAGCCGTGTATTTTGATCTCATGCCATTTAGCTATGGTGAACTTATGGAGCGGCAGTATGGCAGTTGGTTGGGATCGTTTCTGAAGACTGGACGATTACCATCTTTAAATATATTAGATTATACAGGAGGACAATCTCCCGGAGATCTTACACATACCCTTTTCAGGGGTTTTATGCCTCCTGTTGCATTGATGGAGAAGGAGGAACACATTTCAACTTGGTGGAAGGGATATATAGCCACATATCTTGGGCGTGATTTGAGGGAGTTGGCTCAAATATCCTATCTCACTGATTTTAAAAAGATAATGACACTCATTGCATTGAGAACAGCCAATATCCTTAATCAAACTGGGATAGCCAGGGATATAGGTCTATCCTCTGCGACGGCTGCAAGATATATCAATCTACTGGAGGAGACAGGGCTCGTAATGCGGCTCAGTCCTTACTCAAAAAATATCTCTAAAAGGCTTATAAAATCACCAAAAATTTTTATGGTAGATACAGGGCTTGCAACAGCATTGGCTGGATACAAGACAGCAAGTTCCATGTCTGAAGAATTTAAAGGGACGTTGTTTGAATCATACGTGTTTTTAAATCTTAAGGTAATAGCTGAATTAATGGAAGCCGAAGTCATGTATTTTCGTACTCAGGGTGGTAGGGAGAAAGAAGTTGATTTTATATTGGAAAAAGAAAATGAGATAATTGGAATTGAGGTGAAGTCATCTTCTACTGTATCCGTAAGAGACATGGAAGGGTTGTTATTTTTAAAAGATGCAACTGAGAGATTTGCAGGTGGTCTTATAGTATATTGTGGGCATAAAATAAGACAACTTGGTATGAATATATTTGCTATCCCTTGGTATTTGTTTTGAGCTGACCTTAAAAATTGGAAATTGAAAGGGGCGATGCATGTGATCGCCCCTTAACTATCTACATGGAACTTGAAAAATCCCCAAACAACCAAAGTTAGCATAAGGGCAATTTTCCAAGGTTCCCTTATCGCTATCTTTGAAATCGATTATCAGTGCCCGCCAGGGAACAGGACCTGAGACAGCCAATATAGAAATACTAGGCCGCCAGCACCGATTCCTATGCTCCAGCGAATGAGTTGTATCTCGGCCGGCAGCAGGGGTTCATACTCCATTTTCTTTATCTCTTCTGAAAGTTTGGTTTCTTCTGTCATTTTTTGCTCCTTTTGATTGTTTTTTCAGTAGGGCATGTTTTTTTACATGCCCCATTCATTGGCAACATCATGTAATGATGGGTGGTTTGACGCCATGGAAGAAGAGCCACGAGATCACCAGGGCTATCCAGATGATGAATCCGAACAGGCACACAGCATAGACAGCAGCCAGTTTACCGATGCCTTCTTCCATGAGTTTTTTGAAATTGGACACCAGGCCGATGGTAAAGAAACAGAGCAGGAAGAAGAGCTTTCTAAATGTATCTCCTTCCGATGTGGAAAGTTTAGCAGTGTCAAGCAGTTTTTTGGGTTCTTTGACGCTGGTCTCCATCTCCTTCATTCTGTTCTTGGTATCGGCTAATTTAGCCTCCAGTGCCGTCTTGTTCTCTGCAGCGCTGGCGCTTATCTGTTTTTCAATGCTCTGTATCTCCACCTTTAGTTTGTTCATTTGGTCAGTTACTGGTCCTACAGTCTTGGCGGCTGGCCAGCAGATAAAGAGCAGAATGAAGAATGTAAGCACATAGCCTATTACGAACTTGGGAAAGCGATTCCATATCTCGATGGCGCTGGTCTTTTGCCCCGGCTTACATTCGATCTTGGCGCACCAGATGATGGCCAGCACAAATGCCCATACGCCGATGAATATATCGATGAACATCTTGACCGTGGTGGCGGTCATGGTGATCCATCCTTCGGCATAATTTATGCCGCTCATGTCCATGGCCTTGGCTCGAATCAATGCATCGGCGATAGCACCGCTTGCAATGGCACCGCCGTCGGATTTAACCGCCAGTCCCATCCATGCGCCTGCCACTAATGGTTCCTTCCAGAGAAATACCTGTGCTATAAAGGGCAAAATGATCATCTCAACGGCTACGAAGATAACCACAAGAGATGAGACCATTATTGGCACTACAGGTCTGGCGCGAATGGCTCCACCTGTGGCTATGGCTGCAGAGACGCCGCAGATGGAGATGCCTGATGCCAAAGGCGCCGACCACTCACGGCTGAACTTGAAGTATTTTCTGGCTACCCAGTATGTAACTGCCCAATAAATGAGATAGGCCTCTACGATGGCGCAGAGTCCTCGAAACATGATGTTGGTGGCCAGTCCAAAGGATTGAGCCGCCTTGAGGCCTAATGTGGCGCCCATAATGACGATTGCTGTCTTGATGTAAAGCTCGGGACGCGCGGCCTCTTTCATGAAGTCTGCAACCTTGGGCATGAAATTGCCGACGATGAGGCCTACTATCAGGGCTATGATGAAGCCGAATTCACCTGTCATGCTGAGCGACCATGGAATATTGAACTTGGCAAGATCGGCCTTGGTGGCTGCTATGTAGGCGTAATGTCCCAAAAACCAGCAGAGATAGCTGATCCAGAACACAGCTGTGAAGCCAATCAGGAATCTGGTCAGATTTGCGCCTAACAGCAGTGCACCAAAGCCCATCAGCACCAACATCCCTAAAAATGTCAGAATCAGAGCTGTATTGCCCGATATACCGTCTTTTTCGTATTTATCTCCTATTTTATATTTAGAAGCATCTTTTACTGTAATCTTTTCTTCTTTGTTATCTGACTTCTTAATGATAAGTGTCTTGCCGTCTATTTTTAAAATTTCACCCTTTAGCGGTTGATATGCCTTGGAGACTACACCGTTTGCCTTTTCTGGATCTGTCCACATCTTGGTGGTGACGCCCCAGCCCAGAATGTCTATATTTTGAAAAACCCCCAGGGAAAGGGCAAAGACAATGAGCCCCAGAATCAAGGACAGCCAGTCTTCACTAATCAACCCCTTTTTTTCTTCGATTTCTGCCATGGAAACCTCCTCTTTCAACTGCGTGAATGAAATGGAATGTAGAAGTTTGTTGCAATTTTATTTGATGATAGAAGAATAGGGCAGTCTATGACATTGTTCGTCCCTCCTTTGAAGTGATAATGAGAGTAGCGTCTTAAAGACGATACATTGTTGCATAAAGCAACGTCTATGCCTTTGTTTATTCGTGGTCAACAGCCGGTGGTTTTACTATAATTAGTTAATAAAAACAGTAGATTGAGCAATTGAAGAATTAAAGGTTACGGTAGAGAAGGTGTGATGGAATGGGTATTAGATGGATTTAGCTGTATTCTTTTGTTTGCACTGCAAATTTTAGTTTGCAGTATTTTTTATCTCATCGATCTTAATTCCATAACGCCGAATGAGTTGTTGCAGGGATTGTCGTTCAAGGCCGCATCGCTTGGCAGCTACAGTTATATTGCAGTTAGTGGATTTTAAAACATGTGTGATGTATTGAGTGGTGAAGGTGCGCATGACTGTTTCTTTGGCTTCATGATACTGCATATTCACCAGGCCGTTTAAATTACCGCCTGCACAGCTTTGTCTGTCAGGAAGTTGCAGGTCATTTGGCATAATTGTGATTCCGGTACTGAGAATTGCGGCCCGTTTTATCATATTTTGCAGTTCACGTACGTTTCCTGGCCAGTTCCAGTTACAAAGTTGTTCCAAGACTTCTTTTGAGAAGGTCTTGGAAGGCAGCCCTGTCTCCCTTAGGAAACGCGTTAGAAAGTGCTGGGCCAATAACGGTATATCTTCTTTCATCTCTCTTAGAGGGGGCATTTGAATCTCTATGACATTGAGCCGAAAAAACAGGTCCTGCCGGAATTCCTCGCGTTCCACCATGGTCTTGATGGGTTTGTTTGTAGCCGCTATCACGCGTACGTTTACTTTTTTTGTGCGGTTTTCTCCAATGGGTCTTATCTCTCCTTCTTGCAGCACGCGCAGCAGTTTGGCCTGAAGCGCTATGGGCATGTCTCCTATCTCATCCAGAAACAGAGTCCCCTTGTCTGCTATCTCGAAAAGTCCTTTTTTATCGGCTGTGGCATGAGTGAACGCCCCTTTTTTGTGACCGAACAACTCGCTTTCCAGGAGTTCAGCCGGCATGGTGGCGCAGTTGATGGCAACGAATTCATGAGCGCTGCGATTGCTCCAGTTATGCAGTGCCTTTGCGGCAAGTTCCTTACCTGTACCGCTTTCACCTGTTATAAGCACAGGTACATCGGTCTTTGCGGCAAGGGCTATGGTATCCATGGCCTTTTTAAGGGCAGTGCTGGTGCCGATGAAGGTCTCGGCAAGTCCTTGTCTTTGATGCAATTCTTTTTCCAAAAGCGAGGTCTTTTTCAGGAGCTGCTGGCGCTCCAGGGCCTTTTGCAGGGTGTGAACCAGCCTGTCTTCATCCAATGGCTTGGTGAGAAAGTCATAGGCGCCCTGTTTCAGCGCATCTATGGCCAGGTCTATGGTGCCGAAGGCGGTCATGAGTACCACGGTAGGCGCAGATGGGCTGTCCTTCAGCATTTGCAGTAGGGTCATGCCGTCCATGTCAGGCATACGGATATCGCTTAAAACTACATCTATGGTCTCCTTTTCCATGAATTCCAGGGCGGCCCGAGGGGATTCGGCTGTCAAGACCTGAACGTGCTGCAAATACGGTTGCAACAGACGTTTCAGACCCAGCAACAGGTCTGGTTCGTCGTCAATTATTAAAAGTCTTTGTGTAACTTGTTCTGGTTTCATTCCGCAGTCTTGTGATTGTGTGAAGGTACGGGCAGTGTGATTAACACCTCCGTGCCCTGATTTTCCGTGCTCTTTAGAAGGATATCTCCATTGTGTTCTTGAATGATACCATAGGACACGAAAAGTCCAAGTCCCGTCCCTTCACCAGGGGGTTTCGTGGTGAAGAAGGGTTCAAACACACGATTCAGATATTGCGCTTGAATGCCGCACCCTGTGTCTTTGATGGAGACGAACACACTGTTTTGATTTTTATCTAAACCGGTTGTAATGGTGATTTCACCGTTTCTATCAATGGCCTGTTCGGCATTGATGAAGATATTGAGCAAAACCTGTTTCAGCTTTTCGCGGTCGCCGTAAACCGTTGGAAGATTTTCCTGAAGTCTGGTTGTGATAATGATGTTTTTCTTTTCGAATTGTCTTTTAGTTATTGAAATGATTTCAAATATGATTTTATTTATATGGATTTGTTTATAAATTGTTTTTTTGTGTCTCGAAAAATATAATAGGTTTTCCACTATATTTTTCGATGAGTTGGTATGTTTTTCTATTATTTTAAGATCACTTATCGTCTCTTGATCATTTGTGAATTTATTCATCAATAATTTTGTATAACACTGGATTATGCTCAATGGATTGTTTATCTCATGGGCGAATCCTGCTGCCATCTGGCCGATTGTTGCTATTTTTTCAGCATGAGCCATCTGCGATTCCAGTCTTTTCTGTTTAGTGATATCCTGAATATAATGTACTATTTTTATTACTTCATTTTGATTATTTTTAATCGGATATAAATGTATTAAATAATACTCATCATTTTCTGTTTTATACTCCTCAATAATTCCCTCTTTATTATTTAATAATTCTTTGATTTTTTGGCATATTATTGTTTCCGCATTGCAATTTTGTTGTCCTTTTTCCATGATGTTTAATACTATTTTTTTATTTTTGGATATCCATTCCTGATATGTATTGTTTGCAGCTATCATATTGCAATCTTTTCCTATTAGTGCAAGCGGATCACTTATTCCATTGATTATAGTCTGTAAAATTGTTGCATTTGATTTTATATTTTCATAGGCTTGTTTGAGATTTTCTATCATTATATTAAATGACTGTATCAACTCACCTATCTCATCATATTTTTTTATTTTTAAAGTTGCTGTGTCCAATAGCATATTTTGACTGATATTTGTAAAATGTTGTGCTATTTTTTTTAGTGGATATCCTACAAGTCTGATAAAACCACCTTCTATAGCTATAAATAACAGAACTATTATTATGATGCCTATTGTGCAGATATTTATAGTTGTCTGGAGCATTTCATTCCATATGACATCCATGGAGATGGAAACGGCTTCCACACCCATCAAGTCGTTTGTCTTAAATCCGAAGCCAACTTGATTTCCATATTTTGCAATAAGTCCGGCAGGCGCCTGACTAATATCACCGTGGCATCTTAGGCAATTTTCTTTTATATAGATCGGTTTTGCAAGAATGAAGAACCTGTGTTTATTTATAGATTTTATACCCTGCCACTCATTGAGCTCTCTATTTTTTTGAAATTCTGTTAAAATTTCAGTGTATAATTCACTCAACCTGTTGTCATTGTTGCGTGGATTGACAGACATTCTTTTATATGTGAATTGAAAACTTTCAAGTTTTGCCTTTTTGAGAACTATATTTTTGATTTTAGTGGTGGAAAGTATCTCTGGAATAAAGGCATGGGGGTTTTCCTGTATATCCGGCATCATATTTATGATTCTCGGTCTTAGAGTCTGATTGATATAGGCATCTATACCGTTCATGATATCGAGAATGATATGTGCCTTTTCAGATCCTATGCGAAGAGTTTGTTCGTTTAAATAGTTATAGCTCAGTAGCACGAATAATAGATAGAATAGGCCACATATTCCACCTGTAACCAATGCGAATCTTGTACTAAGTTGTAAATTTTTCATGGTATTTATTTTGAAGAGATATATGAAAAAAATAGCGTATGCCATCATATCAGATGGAATACGCTATTTGAATTAATTATTAGTTAATGCTCTAAGACTTTATATAGCTTCTTTTCCACGTTCTTTTGTTCTCACCCTTATTACATCTTCGATGGGTATAATGAATATCTTTCCATCACCTATGGTGCCTGTATTGGCCTTGGTAAGTATGGTATCGATAATATTTGGAATCTGCTCAGCATCAGCTACAATTTCGAGCTTGATCTTTGGAATCAGATCAACCACATATTCCGTACCACGATAGACCTCTGTGTGCCCTTTTTGTCTGCCATAGCCCTTGACTTCCGATACTGTCATACCCTTTACGCCTATTTTATTCAAGGCGTCCTTGACCTGTTCGAATCTGGATGGTTTTAGAATAGCTTCTATTTTTTTCATGATGCCTCCTATTATTGTAAGTCAATTTTACAGGAAGAAATAAGCGGTTTCACCGTGCTGAGTTTCATCAAGTCCTCTTATTTCCTCTTCGCCTGCCACTCGAATGCCAACGGTCGCTTTTATGACAGCGAGAATGACCAAGGTTACGATGCCAGAATACACGAAAGTTACGCCTGAGGCAATCAATTGTATCATGAATTGGCCAGAATTACCATAAATCACTCCCTTGCCAGTCTCATTGATGGCAGGATTCGCAAATACACCCGTAAGTATTGCGCCCATAAAACCTGCCACTCCGTGTATGCCAAAGGCGTCCAGTGTGTCGTCGTAGCCGAGTTTGGATTTGATCTTGGCGATAATCAAAAATGAAATCACACCCACCGCTATGCCTATCATAATGGCACCGCTGACATCCACAAAACCTGCCGCAGGAGTGATGCCCACGAGTCCGGCCACGGCGCCTGAGGCCATGCCCAGCACGGTGATCTTTCTGTAAAGTAACCAGTCCATGCACATCCATGCCAGGGCTGCCGCCGCCGCCGCTGTGTTGGTGTTCAGAAAGGCCATTCCTGCCAGGCCGTTTGCGGCCAATGCGCTTCCTGCGTTGAATCCGAACCACCCGAACCACAGAAGCCCTGTGCCCAGCACCACCAGAGTGAGATTATGGGGTTTCAAGGCCGTATCCTGGCGCTTGCCCAGGTACAACGCCCCCACCAAGGCTGCAATACCTGCGTTTATATGCACCACCGTTCCGCCTGCAAAGTCCAGAGCGCCGAGTTTCATACAAAATCCGCCTCCCCATACCCAGTGCGCCACTGGAATATAGACGAAGGTAAACCAAAGGACACAGAAGAGCAGCCATGCGGAAAATTTCATGCGTTCTATGTATGCCCCGCTCACCAACGCCACGGTTATTGCGGCAAAGGTCATCTGAAAGACTATAAATACCAATTCAGGTATGGTTTTAGCTGCATCAGATATACTGGAAACCCCTACGCCCGACAGAAACAGCTTGTTCATATCCCCGATAAATCCAGCAGTATCCCCTGAAAACGAAAGGGTATAGCCATAGATGATCCATAGCACGCTCACTATGCAAAAGGCTGCTATGGACATGGCCATGGTGTTCAATGCGTCCTTGCGTTTGGACAGGCCACCATAGAACAGAGCCAAGCCGGGTACAGTCATGAGCACCACCAAAGCACTGGCCATGATCAACCATGCTGTGTCGCCTGTGTCGATTTTCAGGGCTGCCGGCGCAGCCTCTTCGGCATGTACTGTGCATGTTATTAGCGATGTAATGAGGACACTCAAAATATATTTTATCATATACATATCTCCTTTAAACTTGATAAAATGTTCAATAGCTGAACGATACGGCCAATCCGCCGTATATGAAGTTGTTGCGGGAACCGTCCAGGCTACGCCACTTCATCTCGTTGGATGAGTCTCCACTCAGAGGGAAGCTCCAAGCGATCTGTGGCATGACCTTGAGATTTTTTGCGGCTGGTATATTTAAGACCGCATAGATAAGCCCATCATGAAAGTTTTTGAATTCATCTCCAGTGGGGACGCTGTGTTTAATATCTGGATAACCTCCCAAATCGTCAGAAAACAGATAGGCAGCAGTTCCGCTCAAGTCCAGAGTGATGTCGTTACTGAATTCTACGGTGTGTGAAAGCTTCGCAGTGATATACCAGCTTGGATAATGGGTCATTTCCCTGTAGATGGTCAGTGTTGGTTTCAGCGGTAGATTCAGGCTGGCCGATACAAACAATTCCTGTGAATCGTCGATGGAGTCTAATGCATAATAGATATATCCTCCTGTAAGTGTCGTCATGCCGATTTTCTTTGAATAGGATAGAGTCAGATCCGTTTCCGTCCATTTCGTCTCATCGGTAAGTTTCGTATTGGTGTCCATATTGCCCCAAATATTTGCTGCAAAACCGGCATAACCCACTGTTATATATGGTTGCATAACTATTGAATCTCTACTGAGTTCCTGACCTCGCCAGATATATTGACTCAAGGCAGCTATTCCTACCTCGGTGGTAGGCTTTTTTTCTTCTGCATAGGTTGTAAGTGGCAGAGAACAGGTTAGACCAGCCAAGATGGCTATCAAACATAATTTATTTTTTGACATAGACATGATTTTCTCTCCTTTTTTGTAATAGATTACCCGGGCTTGCTTATATATATTCAAGAGATATGCCATGGATTGTTTTTTATGATTTTATCTGTAAAAACAATATATTAGAGAATTGATTGATGTAACTTGCTATAAATGAAATATTCTTGCGTTACATTTTTGCTTTTTCATTGCATTTTTGTAATTAAAATGCAAATTCGTATAGTTGGATTATGAAAAGATGGTAGGGGCGGCCTTTTATGCCCGTGGGTGGAATCTTTTGTGTACTTTGCGTAGGTGTTGCAGGTCGAGGTGTGTGTATATCTGAGTGGTGGTGATACTGGAGTGGCCCAGAAGCATCTGCACAACGCGCAGATTGGCCCCACCCTCCAACAGGTGGGTTGCAAAGGAGTGGCGCAGGGAATGGGGGGAGATCTCTGCCTTTAGCCCTGCCTGTAGTGCATATTGCTTGAGTATCTGCCAGAAGCGCTGTCGAGTGATGGGCCGTCCATTCCGTCCGGCAAATAGGAATTCGCTGCCAGTTGTCTTGAGGATAAGTGGTCTGGTCTTTTGTATATAGTCATGCACTATCTCTATGGCCATCTCTCCGATGGGTATGACCCTTTCCTTGTTACCCTTTCCTATTACGCGCAGATAGGCCATGTCCATGTCAAGCTGATGCAGTTTTAGAGTGACTGCCTCGGATGCTCGCAGCCCGCAGGCATAGGTGAGTTCCAGAAGGGCCCTGTCACGCATGCCAAGGGGTGTCTTGATATTCGGTGCACTTAAGAGCCTCTCCACCTCTTCTATGATCAGGACATCCGGAAGATACAGGCCGATCTTGGGGTTTTGAATGGTGGTGACCGGATTGGCTGTGACTATGCGTTCGAGGCGCAGAAAATTAAAAAAGGACCTCAGACTGGAGAGGCGCCTGGAGATGGTTCGGGCGTGCATGCCTTGTGTCTTTTGGTGAACGAGCCATGAGAGGATGGCTGTGGGCGTAAGTCCGGTTGGTTCGTAAATGCCTATATTCACCACATAAGTCACAAAGAAGTTCAAATCTGTGGCATATGCCTCACTGGTATTGCCGGAAAGCCCTTTTTCAACACGAAGATGGGCTATAAAGTCGTCTATGAATCGAAACCAAAGGTTTTCGGATTGTGCTGTGGAATCCATGTGAGTTACATGGTCTTGAGGTATTCGTTGGCCTTGTCTCGAATATCTGTATCCTCTGTGGTCATGCTCAGAAATCGGAGTTTGGCCTTTAGGTTATTGCGTTCCAGTGTATTCCTTTCGGCTGCCATGCCCACCAGGAGTTCCATGGCATGAATAACGATGTCCGGTGCGTCCTTGAGGTCCAGAAACATCAAAAGCCCGCTCCAATCCTGTGGAAGGCCATAAAGTTCGTGATATTTCAAGGCGGCAGCCTCAAAGCCCGAGCTGCCGTATAGCTCGCGAAGTCCGGCATGGCTGCGTTCCCTTTTCGCATCTTTTGAGCCGCTGAAGAGCTTTTCCGCCTCCTGAAGGTAGTATTTCTTCAAAGTAGGATTTTCCAGTGCTTTCTCCAGACGGCTCTTTACGCCTTTACTTGAAGAGCCGGCCTTGTCCTTGGGTTTATCGATCTCCCTCCAACTTAACTTCCGTTCCGCCATGTTTACTGAACCCTCCATTACTTTTCATATAAATCAGGTACTCCTCATTGCCCTTGGGGCCATGAATAGGCGACGTAACCAGCCCGACTATTTTCAGTTTCAACTCCTCGCTGAAAAATGTCCGAAGGCCCTGCACCACCTTTTCCCGTACACTCGCATTTCGAATTACGCCTCCCTTTTCCACTCGTTCTCTGCCTGCCTCGAATTGGGGTTTGATCAGTGCGATCACAGCTCCAGTCGGTTTGAGAAAGGGTAGAGCGGGGGGCATGGCCGTTTTCAGAGAAATGAAGGAGACATCCATCACCAGCAGGTCTATGGGCTCGGAAATCAATGCCCTATTCATATAACGAATATTCTGTTTTTCCAGAACGATCACACGTGAGTCGTTTCTGAGAGTCCAGTCTAATTGGCCATAACCTACATCCACTGCATATACGCGTTGAGCCCCGTGCTGAAGCAGGCAGTCCGTAAAACCTCCTGTGGACGCCCCAACATCCATACAGACCATGCCGCTCACATCGATTTGAAAACAGGAGATGGCATGCGCCAGTTTGATGCCACCTCTGCTCACATAGGGGCATGGATTGCTTAACAGACATATCTCTGCGTTTACTGGCACTTGTTGGCCGCATTTGTCCAGAATTTGGCCGGTTACTTGCAGTTGCCCGGCCGCGATTATGGCCTGCGCCTTTGCTCGAGAGTCTGCAATGCCTCGCTCTACCACCAGCACATCCAGACGTTTTTTGATAGTCATTTCAAAATGCGCAGGCTGATATCCACAGCCTTTACCGAATGTGTGATACTGCCGGTTGAGACCATATCCACACCTGTAAGGGCTATCTCTCGAACATTTTTGAGAGTAATGCCGCCGGAGGCCTCGATGAGCACGTGAGGTGCGGTCTTTCTTGTGAACTCCACCGCCTTTTTTAAGGCATCGATGCCCATGTTGTCCAGCAGGATCGCCTGAACGCCGGCATTCAATGCTTCTTGCAGCTCCTCCATATTTGATATCTCACATTGAATGGTCAGTGTATGCGGGGCGTTTTGTCGCACTCTCTTTACCGCCTCTGTAATGGAGCCGCAGGCAGCTATGTGGTTGTCTTTTATAAGTACTCCATCGGACAGGGAAAAGCGGTGATTGTGGCCGCCTCCAACGCGCACGGCGTATTTTTCCAGCACTCGCAGCCCAGGAGTGGTCTTGCGTGTGTCTAGTATACGGCATCGAGTGCCGGTTAGCTCCTTTACAAAGGCCGCTGTCTGAGTCGCTACGCCGCAGAGCCGCTGAAGCAGATTCAATGCCACCCTTTCTCCAATGAGAATGGAGGCAAGGCTACCCTGCATCTCCATGAGTATGGAGCCGGTTTGAATTGCAGCCCCTTCATCGCACATGGAATGACAGGAGATGGTGCGATCTACATTGGCAAAGACCTCCTGGGCCACAAACAACCCTGCTACTATACAGTTCTCTTTGGCTAAAATGATGGCTCTCCCCTGTATCTGGGAGTCAACGGTGCAGAATGTGGTGATGTCTCCCAATGGTATATCTTCTGAAAGGGCCTGCTGAATGAGGCTGCGGTAGGTGGAGATGTGTGGACGGTAGTTCTTCATGTTTTGATGGCGCTCAGAGAGGCCCTATGGTTTTGAATTCGTTTCAAACGAGTCTCTATGTCCAAAAGTCTCTGCTGTTCCTTTTCCCGAATTTCCTGAGGGGCCTTGGCCATGAAGTCTCCGTTGTTCAGCTTGGCCTGTGTCTTTTGCAGGTCTTTCAGCAGTTTTTCTTCTTCTTTTTGTAGTTTTTTCAGTTCGCCGGCCAGGTCTATCACGTCCTTCAGGGGAATGAATATCTCCACGTCTTTCATGATCACGGATGCAGCGTTTTTGGGCCTGGGCTGAGATGTATGGCAAAACTCCATGTTTTCAAGTCTGGCCAGTGTAAGCAGGTGGGTTTTTTGCGCACAAAACAGGTTGCGGATACTCTCGTCATGGGGAAAAACTTGAATCTTGAGCCGGATCCCAGGGTGTATGTTGAATTCAGACCGAACATTGCGAATGCCGGTGATGATTTCGATGAGCTCCTGCATTTGCGCCTCGGCGTCCTCATTTTGCCAGGACGGCACAGGCCTTGGAAATTCCGCTGTCATGATATGGCCCGATGTGCCGGGCAGGTGATGCCACAGCTCCTCTGTGACAAATGGAATGATAGGATGCAGCAGCCTGAGACAGGTGTTGAGCACAGTGAGCGCTATTTGTTGAGTGTGCCTGCGTTCCCCTTCATCTGTTCCTTGGAGGCCCGGTTTGGCCAGCTCCAGATACCAGTCACAGTATTCATGCCAGAAAAAATGATAGAGCCCACGAGCGGTTTCATCGAACTCGAAGTTGTCTAGATGGTTGCGTGTGTCTTGAATGAGTCTGTTGAGTCTTGACAGTATCCACCTGTCCTTGAGGTCGGTTGGTTGTAGTGCAGCCGAGTCTTTTAACGGCTCATAAGAACCAGAGACGTTCATGAGCACCAGGCGTGTGGCGTTCCAGATCTTGTTGATGAAGTGACGGTAGCCCTCGATACGGTCCTCCGCAAGCTTGATGTCCCGGCCTTGAGCCGCCAGGGCGGTAAGTGTCATGCGCACTGCGTCTGTGCCGTATTTTTCCATGACCGTCAGGGGGTCTATGACGTTTCCCTTGGACTTGCTCATCTTCTGGCCTTGGCTGTCTCTAACCAAGGCATGAAGATAGACGTATTTAAACGGCATTTCCTGCATGAAGTGAATACCCATCATGAGCATACGGGCCACCCAGAAGAAGAGTATGTCGAAACTGGTGATGAGCACGGAGGTGGGGTAGAACATACTCAATTCCTTGGTTTTTTCAGGCCAGCCCAGTGTGGAGAAGGGCCAGAGGGCGGAGCTGAACCAGGTGTCCAACACATCCGTCTCCTGCTCCAGATTAGTGGAACCACATTTAGTGCAGGCCTTTGGTGTTTCCTTAGCGACTATGGTCTCGCCACAGGCCTTGCAATTCCAGGCCGGAATGCGATGTCCCCACCAGATCTGACGGGAGATGCACCAGTCCTTGATGTTGGTCATCCATTCCTCATAGGTCTTTTCCCACGAACTGGGCAGAATGATGGTCCTTTTTTCGCGCACAGCAGCCAAGGCCTTTTGCGCCAGGGGTTGAGTGCGCACAAACCACTGCTTGGAGATACGGGGTTCCACCACGGTCTTGCAGCGGTAACATTCGCCGATGGCCAGCTCGTGTTTTTCCTCGGATTCCAGAAGACCTATGGCTGCCATGTCCTCCAGTATCTTTTTTCTGGCCTCATAGCGATCTAATCCCTGGTATTTGCCGCCGTTTTCA
Source organism: uncultured Desulfobulbaceae bacterium (assembly GCA_964427245.1). GTDB lineage: Bacteria > Desulfobacterota > Dissulfuribacteria > Dissulfuribacterales > DYLC01 > JAQVIJ01. The sequence continues at coordinate 14,899 of CAYRSX010000036.1, forward strand.
TTGATGTGGGCCGAAATATCCAATATATTGATTACAGGTAGGTGATGACGCAACCCCATCTCGAAGTCATTGAAGTCATGGGCAGGTGTGATCTTCACGGCGCCTGTGCCAAATTCCATGTCCACCGCCTCGTCAGCTATGACAGGAATGGGCCTGTTGACAAGAGGCAGCATCAGTTCTCTGCCGATGAGATGTTGATAGCGAGGGTCTTTGGGATTGACCGCCACTGCTGTGTCTCCCAACATAGTTTCAGGTCGAGTGGTGGCCACCACTACATAGCCGTCACCATCCTTTAGTGGGTATTTGAGGCTCCAGATGTGGCCTTTTTGGGGTTCGTGTTCCACTTCTATGTCCGCCAGTGCCGTATGACAGCGAGGGCACCAGTTGATGATGTAATCGCCTTTGTAGATGAGTCCTTCTTCGTAGAGTCGTACAAAGACCTCTTTTACTGCCAGCGAAAGCCCTTCGTCAAAGGTGAAGCGCTCGCGAGACCAGTCACAGGAGCAGCCAAGTCGTTTGAGTTGTTCGAGAATGCGGCCTCCGCTCTTGGCCTTCCATTCCCAGACTCGCTGAATGAATGCTTCTCTGCCCATGTCGTGTCTGGAAAGACCTTCCTGGGCCAACTGCCGCTCCACCACGTTTTGAGTGGCAATGCCTGCGTGGTCCGTTCCAGGCACCCAAAGGGTGTTATAGCCGTCCATGCGTTTATAACGGACCAAAATATCCTGAAGTGTATTGTTCAGGGCATGGCCTATGTGCAGCACGCCGGTGACGTTTGGAGGAGGAATCACCATGGAAAAGGATGGTCTGGTTTCGTTCATAGTGGCAATTGAGAGACCTGCCTGAGCCCAGTCATTCAGCCACTTGGCCTCAACCCCATGAAATTCATAGGATTTATCAATGGAAGCGATTTGAGACGCAGTGGGTGTAGCAGAATTTGTCTGAGTGTTTGTTGCTATAGAGTCAGTTGGGATTGCCATATTTTTGATATATTTCCTTTCAGAATCCTTGAAAATCAGGCGTTATTCAGCCGCTCCAGATCGGCATTTGAGCCTATCACCACCAGAATATCGTCCTGCTGAATGACGTCTGTGGGAGCAGGATTGACATTCCATTCTGTAAGTCCAGTCTGTTTGGACCTGCGGCGAATTGCTATAAGGTTTATGCCGTAGTTATTGCGCAGTCCGGTGTCTTTCAGCATGAGGCCGGCTACAAAAGAAGGGGCTGGAATCTCAATGATACTGTATTCCGGAGAAAGTTCCAAGTGTTCCAAAATAGTGGGCCTGGCCAGTTGCTGAGCAACACGAACGGCCATGTCTCTTTCAGGATATATGATCTTGGTTACGTTTAGATTTTCGAGCACTCTGCCGTGCAGGGATGTGACAGCCTTGGCGATGATGTTCTGTACGCCCATTTCCTTGAGAAGCATTACCACCAAAATGCTGGCCTCGATGTTTTCGCCGATGCTGACTACGGCTACATCTACGTTCTGTACACCGATGGATCTCAGGGCCTTTTCATCCATGGCGTCCATCACGACTGTTTCTGTCACGAAATCCGATATCTTTTTTACTCGTTCTTCGTTGTTGTCTATGGCTATCACATCCTCGCCGAGCTCCGCCAGGGTCTTTGCCACGGAATAGCCAAAACGCCCCAAGCCGATGACTGCATATTGTTTTTTCATCCTATGGCGATCCTTCTTTCTGGATATCGATATCGTTTGTCTTTTTGTTCAAAGAATGCACATGCCAGAGTCAGGGGGCCAACCCTGCCCGCAAGCATGATAAATGAGATTATGATCTTTCCAAGTGGAGAAAAGGAGGCTGAAAGGCTGCGCACACCGCCGTCTCCAACAGAGAGCCCGACAGTACCGATGGCGGAAGTGACTTCAAAGAGAATGGAGAGATATCTTCCGTTTTCAAAGTGCAAAATGAACATGGAGGCCATGATTACGAAGATAGCGCCCAATACCACTATGAGCAGTGATCTGGAGATGATGTCTGGAGGAATGGCCCTTTTGAAGAGCACTGTTTGCTCTTCTCCTTTGATGGTGGCTAACATGCCTGCCAGTACTACGGCCGTGGTGGTGGTCTTGACACCTCCACCTGTGCCGCCCGGGGATGCGCCTATGAACATGAAAAGTATGGTGAGAAACAGTGTCTCAGGTGTCAGGGATGCATAGTCAACCGTATTGAAACCAGCAGTTCGCGCTGTCACAGAAGCAAAAAATGCGGTAAGCAATTGATGGGGCAGGGAAAGGCCGGCTATGGAGTCTGGATTATGACGCTCGAAGAGTAGAATCAAAATGGCTCCAGCGAGTATCAGCAGACCTGTAGTGCTCAGAACGGTTTTGGTGTGTGTAGAGAGCAGTTCTCTTTCCTTTATGCGGCGATTCCACCTGTTTTTGAGCTCCCAAAGCACCAAAAAACCTATGCCGCCTGCAATGATGAGCAAGGATATGGTCAGATTTATGCCGAAATCCGTTCTAAATCTCATGAGGTTATCGGAGAAGAGGCTGAACCCTGCGTTATTAAAGGCGGATATCGAGTGAAATATGCTGTAGTAAATGGCTTTTTTCCACGGCATATGCGGCAGAAAGCACAAAAAGAGCAGCAGGCTTCCCAACAGCTCTATCAAAAGAGTAACGGCCAACACATGTTTGATAAACCTGACCACACCCTCCATGCCCATAAGATTCATGGATTCCTTGATGAGAAAACGGTCCTTGATGCCGATTCTCTTGCCCATCATCAAAAAGATGAGAGTGGTTGAGGTCATGTAGCCAAGGCCGCCTATCTGAATGAGTAGCAGTATCACTATCTGGCCGAATAGAGTAAAGTCAAGTGGTGTGTCCTTGACTATAAGCCCTGTGACACAGACAGCGGAGGTCGCAGTGAAAATGGCATCTACAAGGGAGATGCCATGTCGTGTGGAGACCGGTAATTTTAGAAGAATGGTTCCGGCTCCGATGATGGCTGTAAAGCCCAAAAGAAGTATCTGTGATGGATTGAATCGGCTTTTGAGCATTGCCGAAAGTTTGAATTATGTCCTTGGAAGACTGAAATAAAAGACCACACCCGAGTTTCGGCCTGGGATAGGAGAGATTACGCCTATCTCTCCATCATGAAGTCTTATTATCTCATGGCAGAAACACAGGCCAAGGCCTATGCCTCTAAGTCCGTATTTTTGTTCTGAGCCTGTCTGCTGCTGTTCAAATGGTCTGAAGATACGTTTTTGGTCTTCTTCAGGTATTACTGGGGCTTCATTGGCTATACTGAACCAGATATGATTATTTGAAGGTAGATGTTGCAGGTAAGTATTGTTAGCCTGCTCGCTGGTATATATCTCTATGGGATTGTCTGATTCTCCGTACTTGATGGAATTCATGATCAGATTGGTTATTACACGTTTTATGAGCCTGCGGTCTGCCTTTACCAGGCATGTGCTTTCCGATATCTCCGTATGCAGGGCCATGCCCTTTTGCAGGGCTGCGCCTTGCTGCATGAAGACGTTTTCCTTGACCACATCGCAAAGGGAGAAGGTCTCTCTTTCCAAGACAAGCTTGCCGAATTTGGCTGCCGCCAGTGAGAGCATATCCTGAAGCATCTCCGTCTGCTGCTGCAGTGCCACTTGTATCTTCTGAATGAGATTGCGCTGTTTGGGTGTGATGTCTGCGTCCATGGCCAGCAGAGTCAGGTAGCCGCTTGCGCTTGTAAGGGGATTTTTGAGGTCATGAATGAGCATACGAGTGCTCCATTCCTGAGATGTCAGGGCATGGTCCTTTTCTTCATAAGCCCCCTTCCAGAAGTTTATGGCCTTTTGGGTATCAAGAACTTGCTTTATGCGCTTGAGTAGCAGGTCAGGGTTGATGGGACGAGTAATGTAGTCTTCGGCACCCACTTTACGGCCCTTGAGCTCGTCTTTTTCGTTTAGATAAAGGGATGTTATGAGCATCACAGGGATATGAGATGAAGATGCATCGGTCTTAATGGTCTCGCAGAGCATTATACCAGAGATGCCTGGCATCATGATGTCGGAGAGCACAAGATCTATTTCATCATGCATGCTTTGAAGTTTTTTCAGGGCCTCCTCGCCGGTTTTTGCTGTTACGACTTGAAAGTTTTCGCGTTCCAGCACTTCTTTTAAAATGAACAGGTTGTCCGGCTGGTCTTCCACTACCAGTATGCGCGAGACTTTTTTTGCGGTATCAATACCGAATGACGAAGGTGTGCGTATATTTTCCATTTCTTGGCCTGTGTTTTTATTATCCCTGATTCAACCAGTATGTAATGGTGCGCAAAATGGAGTTGGGAGTAAACGGTTTGGATACGTAGTCACTACATCCGGCCTCTATAATCTGTTCTCGGTCGCCCTTCATGGCCTTTGCCGTCAGGGCGATAATGGGGGTGCAAATGCCGTTTTCTCTTATGGCCCTTGTGGCGTCCAGTCCGTTCATCTCAGGCATTTGAATGTCCATCAGAATGATGTCAGGCCGCTGAGCCATGGCCATCTGCACAGCCTCGTTGCCGTTTACGGCATGTAACACTACATAGCCTCTTGGCGTCAAGAGTTCTTTTAATAAAAACATATTATCAGAATTGTCTTCAGCGATCAGTATCTTTTTACTGTTTTGTGTGCCTTCAGGCGTTATGGGATCATTCAATGATTCATATGCCGACGCCTGCTCTTCGGTACTGCCCAATGTCTTCTGCAGTAGCGTCATGAGTTCCTGACTCTTTATGTTGCCCTTTTGAAGTATGCCCTTTACGTTTGGCGACAGCATTTTTTTTATATTACTATCTAGGTCTGCTGCGCTTAATATTATCACAGGGGTTTCAGCCACATTCGGCAGTTTTTGCATCTCGTGCAGAAATGAAAATCCATCCATGACCGGCATGGTGAGATCTAGCAGCACAAGCCCTGGTTTCTCATCTAACAGGAGTTTCAACCCTAGATTGCCGTCAAATGCATAGGATATTTCATATCCATATGATTTGAGCCGTGTGCCCAATTCCTTTAGAACCAACATGTCATCGTCCACCACCAGAATCTTTTGAGGCTTTGTTGTGTGCATTGTTGCAGACATAATAACAGATTTTTCAGACACCTTGAGAGTCTGTTTGCTGTAAGCGTCAGCGGTACAAGTGGAAGGATTCCTTTTGAACGCACCGGAATTACTCTGAGGTGTTGCAGAGGAATTGACTGTATCGGGTAACAGAGCGGCTTTCAATCGTTTTTTCCAGACTTCATCAGGCAGTCTGGCTTTGCTGCGTCTGTCCACGGGTATGGTGAGTATAAAGTTGCTGCCTTTGCCCAGTTCACTAACCACCGATATCTCACCACCCAGCATTTGAGCCAGTTTCTGTGATATGCTGAGGCCCAGTCCTGTGCCGCCGTATTTGCGGGTGTATGAGCCATCCACCTGTTTGAATGGTTCGAAAATGAGCTTTTCATAACCCTTGGGTATGCCTATGCCCGTGTCTATCACCTCGAAGATGGCATAGTCTCGCTCTTCCGTGATTTTTTTTGTGCATTTCAGAGTTATTCCGCCTTGTTCTGTAAATTTGACGGCGTTTCCCAAAAGATTTGTAAGGACCTGATTGAGTCTTCGTTGGTCTGTCACGATTGTTTCGGGGGCATCGTCTGTTTGTATTTCAAAAGAGAGGTCTTTTTTTTGAGTCAGCGGAGTGATGGAAAGGGCCAGCTTTTCTATTAAGTCTTTGGTTTTGACCGCAGTGAAATGCATCTCTTCTCTGCCTGCTTCTATGCGCTTGAGGTCTAGAATATCGTTTATGAGTTCCAGCAGATTTTCACCGTTTCTGAGTATGATCTCCAGATATTCCTTGTGGCGCTGGTTTTGTGTGACCTGATAGTCATCCAGTATGAGACGGGCCAAGCCTATAATGGAATTGAGGGGAGTGCGCAGTTCGTGAGACATGTTGGATAAAAATACGGATTTCATACGATTGGCTTTTTCAGCCTCCCTGGTCTTTTTCTCCAGGGCATCCCTCTGTGCTATGAGTTCCTCTGTCTGGGCCTGAATCTCCTCGGTCTGTGCCAGCAGTTCCTCACTTTGCGCCTGCAATTCCTCGTTCTGGGCGTTCAATTGGTTGTTTTGCTGCTGCATGGCGTCGGAGAGTTTGATAATCTCTTGAATATGTACGGCGTTTTGAACGGCAAGGCAGGCCTGAGATAGGATGTTTTCCAGATAGTCCTTATGAGTGGAAAGGTCGTTGAATGAGCCCAGCTCCATTACGCCCAGCAGTTTGTCTTGCAACAGCAGTGGAATACAGATTATGGAAAACGGACTTGCATTCAGGGCGCCTGTCTTTAATTGGAGGTGGTCAGCCGGCAGATTTTGAAGCAGCAGGGTGTGTTTTAACTGAGCGGCCTGGCCCGGCATTCCCTGACCAAGGCTGAATTCAGGCGGGTTTGTAAAGACGGCATGGGAGGCTATAGGGGTCAGGACGTTTCGTTCATTGTTCCATATATAAAATACACCGGTTGCAGATGCCGCATCTTCGATGAGGATATTCAGAAGCTTTTGGGCCATCTCTGAAAGTCCAGTAGCCTCATGAAGGAGCCGAATGATTTTGTATTGGTTTTTTAATAATTGATAATGAGTAAGTAGTTCCTGGGCCTTTTTCTCCAAGGCCTCTGCCATGGCCATATAGTGACTGTCGTCCTGAATGGTCTGTATTATGCCGGTCACTTGTCCGTTGTGGTCATAAAACGGGGTTGAGATAACCCGAGCCGGAAATTTAGTCTTGTTCCAGAGTTCACATTCGTAAAATAAAATAAGATTGTCTTTTTCGCCACGGCCTATTTGCCTTAAGGGACACTCTTCCGTATTACAGAAGCCAGGGGCATGCGTGATCTCAAAACACCTTTTGCCTGAACTTTCCGGGTTACTCATGTCCACCATGGCATCCATGGCAGGGTTTTGAGTTAGTACATGATAATTCTTGTCTATCAGACGAAGGGGCACAGGAGCGCGCATGTAGAGTTGGTAGACCGCCTCATAGGCAAGAATATGGTCGTCGTATATCTGAAACGGGCTGTTATTCACTGGTAGCTAATCCTTTTTTATAGATTTTCATTTCCTGTTTGACCTGGGCAAGGCATTTCAGTAGTTCATTCGGTATACTTTCCGCTTTTCCCAACACCAGATAACCGTCTGGGTTCAGGCATTCACATAGTCTGTACAATGTGTCGAATTTTTGCTGATAATCATAATAGATGAGTACATTCCTGCAATAGATAAGGTCGTACTCGGTGAAGATGCCGATGGGCGGTGCAAGATATTTTACTGTGGTGATATCGAAACACACAAACTGTGCCATGGCCTGAATCTCTGGAATTACCTGCATGTGTTCTGGCATGCTCGTGATGCGCTGAAAGGCATTTGGATGCGCTGACAGGACATCTGTGATGGATTTAATGGGATAGATTGCTTTCATGGCCTTTTCTATGGCCATTGGATCTATATCCGTACCCAGTATGGTGATATTCCACTTTTTTCTTTCTTTCTCGTCCATGCGTTTAAGGTATTCAAATATCAGAATGGCCGTGGAATACACCTCTTCTCCATATGCGCAGGCAGTGCTCCAAATGCGAATGTTGTTGTCGTTCAATTGAGCATGTTTTTCAAAGATAGCTGGTATGATCTGCTGTTCGAGGTAATCAAATATCTCGGTATCTCTAAAGAATTCACTGATCTTTATGGTGAGTGAATGGAGAAGTTTAAGAAATTCCATGGGATTTTTCTGCAGATAGGCCTCATACTCATCCATCTCGTGTATGCCAAGGGCCGACATGCGCCGCAGAAACCTTCTTTGAAAGGTCCCGGGATTGTAGTTGGAAAATCTGCAACCAGTGCGTTTTTCCACAAACTGTTTCAGGTGATTGATACGCTCATGGTCCATCTTCGTTATAGATGTGAATGAATTATGTGCGGAACAGCGGCAAGAATATCCTCTATAGCCTGTGCATTCAGGTTTAAGGCGATGATGGCCGTTTCACTCAGGCCGTTGGCCATGGAGTCGTTGGAAATGCCTATACCGGTTATGTTACAGATGTGATTGGCTATGTGAACGATGCAGGGAAGGGGTGAGATTATATCCATTTTTTCGGGCTCATGATGAAATGCTATTGCATCCTCCAGTTCTGCAGAGAGCCGCCAGTTGTGGGCTATATACTGGCCTATGGCTGCATGGTCCAGACCGCATACGTCTTTTTCGGCCTTTACAAAGGATGTGTTTTGCAGCAGGACTCTGCTTGTAATCTGTAGAAACAGGTCTGTTCCGTGGCGTTCGATTACTATTTTGCCGATGTCATGCAGCAGACCAGCCAGATACGCTGTCTCCGGCTCCATGCAGCCAGTTACTTTGGCTATAGTCTCGCTGATGCGGGCGCATGCGACGGAGTGATGAAATAACACCCCTTCTTCCATGTCATAAGTAATTATACTACATTGATAGAGGTCCGCAAGACAGGTATTCATAACTATTTTTTTAAATGCCTTCATGCCAAGGTATGCGATGGCCTGGGATATAGTGCGCACCTGCTTGGAAAGTCCATAATAGGCGGAATTGGCCTCTTTGAGTATATTGGCGGCCAGTACCTGATCCTGCAGAACGAATTGCTCCAGTTCAGTAATGGCGGTGTACTCGCTATTGATGAGTTGCAGGGCACGAATGGCCACCTTGGAGCTAGGTCTGATGTCTTCAGCGTGTTTAAGAATGGAAGAGCGCAGAAGGGTTGCGTTCCATTGCTCATCGATCTTTTGTTTTGCCTCGTGAGCCGTTGGCATTTTTGATGTGCGAATAGCTACATGACCATTCCGTATGTACAGGCGCATCACTCGTCCCAGACTACCTCCAACTTGCTGACAGGAGATTTTGATACCTGCATGTTTTAGGCTTTCTATTACAGCGAGCAGATTTCGTTGACCTATTTTAAGGTCCATTCCTGATCTTTTTGTTATGCCTCCATGTTTTGTCATGGTCATAATGGACGCACCGCCTGCAATGGTCGTAACCGCATTTTTTATTTCACCTCCCAGCTCTTCAAAGGCATTCAGTAGGAATGGAACCGCTGTAGTGGCATAGGCGGCAGGATTGGCACGTTTCTTTTCGGCAGGGCCATCGGGCAGCAGGATGTGGCACATACCGCCTATGTGCCTGACTGGATCGTAGACGGCCAGGCCTACACATGAGCCAAGACAGGTCTCGAGAATGGTATTTGAGTCACTGGTGATGTGACATTTGCCTATGTGTACAAGTTTAATTTCTTCCATTATATTTTTAGAACTTTCATTGAGTTATTTAGTGGGTGCGGCCCTGTGTGATAGCCATTTTTTAATAAAAAATATTAAATTCAGCAGGGTTTCAATGTCTATTCGTAATCTTGAAAAATAGACATAGAAGATTGTCATTTCGAGCGAAGCGAGAAATCTCGTCTTTTGTAATAAGATCACCACAAATCTTTTGAGTTCTCGCGATGACAGGTGTGGCATGCCGGAGTGGTTTTCATTCATTTGAAGTGGCTATCGCCATGGCCGTTAGTTAAATTTTTTTGTATTATTTGAATTGTTTCGGCCTTTTTCAGAGACCAGAGGGGGGCGAGCAAGATATTCTCATAATGGTCGGCTGTCAGTCTGTGTATCACACATCTTTCAAGGCGTCTGATGGCCCATGCCACGAGGTCTGTATAGAGTTCTTGAGAAATGGGCTGGTACATGCCTTGTTCCCACAGCCTTTGAAGGGGTGTGCCCCTCAATACTGAGAGTTGATGAAATTTTATGCCATCCACTTTCAACATTCGCACCTGTTCTATGGTGTTTTGCATGTCCTTCAAGGTTTCACCCGGCAGCCCAAAGATCACGTGGCAGCACACAGGTATTTCAAATTCATGAGTGATGTTCACCGCATTTACGAAGTCTTCAAAGGTATGTCCACGGTTTATGCGCTTTAACGTGGCGTTGCTGGCGCTTTGAAGCCCATATTCCATCCAGACCAGCTTTTGACCTGCAATCTCCTTGATGAGGCTGAGGCGTTTTTTGTCGATACAGTCCGGCCTTGTGGCAATACTGATTCCTACCACCTCATCTGGCGCCAGGACAGTGCGATATATTTCAGCCAGGCGTTTCGACGGTGCATAGGTATTTGAAAAAGATTGCAGATAGGATAGAAATCTGCGGGCTCCATAGCGCCTCTTTGCCCATTTCATGCCGTCTTTCAACTGCTGATTCAGGTCGTTGCCACAGGCAGTCGCCCCTGTGCCGGAGCCTGTTTCATTGCAATAGATGCAGCCGGCCGTCCCCTTTGTGCCGTCCCTGTTGGGGCAGGTGAGCCCGGCGTCCAGGGGTATCTTCTGCACTCTGACGCCGAACTTGGCCTTTAGGTATTCATTCAGCGTAACGTACATACCATTCCTTTAACCAGACAACGGCCTGTTCCCGTGTCCTGACTCGGCCTTCCAGCTCTGCTATCTCCAGTTCGTTCAATGCCCTACCTATTATGGGCCCAGGCGGAATATTAAGCAGCTCTTGTATGTCCATGCCTGTGAGCAGCCGCTTGCGTGTTTGAAGGGGATGAAGTTCAGTAACATAGAAGTTATGCACTATACACCAGAGTCTAAAGAGCCTTTCGTCCAGATCGGCCGGTTTCAGAGGGCCGCAGCCTGCCATGTTGTCCGCCATCGCCAGCAAAAACAGGGCTGGATAGTCCTGCTTCAGATGATTCAAAAGCCTGCGCATGGCCCGTTTGGTGGGATAGGTCTTGCGGCGTTCCATATCTGTGAGTAGATGAAAGGGCCTCATATGCAGGGCAACAAGAGTGGAAGCCAGAAGCATGGTGTGCCGAGGCCAGCGCAGACGAGCAGCTATGCTCTTGATCATGCTGCTTCCTTGACTATCGTGTTGATAAAAGGTGGTTCTTCCTTCTTTTTCAGACCTGCACACCGGTTTGGCTATGTCGTGTAGAAGGGCTGCCCATTTCATGGCCTCTATATTGGGGGTATTCCCTTGAATCCATGCCTTTAGAGGCTCAAAGGCCGAGAATTTTTTTTGAGGAGTTTGAAGCAAGGTTTCCAGACAGGCCAGGGTCTCAAGACTGTGTTGCAGCACATCCAGGTGGTGAAAGCCGGGTTGTTCTATGCCGGCGCCTGCTTTGAGTTCCGGCAGAATCTGAAAAAGGATGCCGTCATGGGCCATTTGCCGAACAGTGAAAATGGCATTGGGGATATCAAGAATCAGGCTCATCTCCTGCTGTATGCGTTCGCCGGCCACATGGTCAAGGCCGTGCATGGCCTTTTGTATCAGGCTTCTTGTCTGAGGTTCGATTACAAACTCCAGTTGTGCCGCAAATCTATAGGCTCGAATACAACGCAGTGAGTCTGAAAACAGATTGTGCAGCCCTATGGCCTTAATGACGCCATGTTTCAGGTCATTCAGGCCGTTCAATGGGTCTATGAGGCTGTCTGCGACCTCATGGGCTGTTTGAGTGCCGAGTGTCTTGCAAAGCAGGCCGACAGCCCTTTCAAATGGTATGGCCATGGCGTTTATGGTGAAATCACGAACCTTCAGGTCCTCCGTTATGCACTCAGCACCGTCTCGAAAGGAACTGAAGTCCACCACCATATTCCGAGACACTACTACGCGAGCCGTGTCTGTTTTTGTATCAAGGGGTACGAATGCAGCACTCAGTCGAGTGGCTGTTTCCTGAGCCAGCTGCATGGCATTTTGTCTTACGGTTATGTCCAGGTCCTTTATGGGTCTTTCAAGCAGCAGGTCTCTGACAGCACCGCCTGCCAGATATGGTTCATGGTTTTTAATAACTTCATAAATTACTTCAAGTATGTGTTTCATTAAACGGTATTTCCTGTTATTTTATAAAAAGTTTCCATAGCAGATTATGTATGGCCGGCCTGAATTTGCGCATTTCATCGAGGTTTTGTGTATTATCTGCCCAAGGGAATGGTCTGTTACATAAAAAAACTATTATAACCTCCTGCTTCAGATCCATCCAGAAGGAAACGCCTGTCCAGCCGAGGTGGCCTACGGTATGTCTGGAAAAGTACCTGCCCGATGTGGAGTTTAGAGAAGGGGTGTCAAAGCCAAGGCAGCGTGTATGGGGCCCTGCAACAGGTGTGAAAAAGGTCCTCATCCAAGGACGGGAAATGCGGCTTGATTCCTCATGGCCGTTATGAATCTCTAAAAGGTGCACAAGGGCCTGAAGCAGTCCTGATGCGTTTCCGAAGATGCCCGCATGTCCTGCCACACCTTGAAGCCACCAGGCATTTAGGTCATTTACCTGGGCTGTCACCATGGTATTTCTTACCGGACAGTAGCCTGTGGGCGCAAAGGACATCTTGTTGCTCATGGTGCCATGTGCCTGTTTTTTGTGTTCAGGGAGAAAAAAGAGCTGTTCTGTTTGGAGTTCAGGGCATATCTGTTTCTCAAAAAATACGTTCAGTGGCGTTTCGGTCAGTTCTTCCACCAGAATACCCAACAAAATGAATCCAAGGTCGCTGTAGGTAGGGACTGGTGCATTTAAGGCAAGGGAGGAGATCAGTTTCAGGCACGCGGCCTTTCTTTGGGCCGGTTCAATTTCTCCCAATTCCTCATAGAGGTTCAAGTGGGCGGCAAGCCCGGAAGAATGAGAGAGTAGGTGTCTCAGAGTTATATTCGTCAGATTTCCGGCACGGTTCCCCAGTATCTTGTAAATGGGCATGTCCAGTGAAATCCCTTTTTCGCAACAAAGATAAAGAATGGAGAGGCTGGTGGCCAATGGTTTGGTAAGGGAGGCCAGGTCGTAATAGGTATGAGGGGTCACTGAAGAAGAGTCTTCATCGTAGGTGATTCTGCCGTGGCTCATGAATTCTGTTTTGCCCCTGTGCCATACTGCAATGGCACAGCCGGGAAAGAGCCTGGCCTCGATAGCCCTGTTGAACATGAGAAAAACATTCTGAGATGATTGCATGGCTATATGATAGCAAGGTCCCCTTAAAAATAACAGAAAAAATAATGAGCCAAGGTGTAATAATTAGAAAAATTTCAAAAAAAGGAGAAAAAAGCAGAAAATAGAATGTTGAAAACTTGCATAAAAATCATGCTACTATAACTACTTTGATTTATTAGTCTTTTTGTTCTTAAAAAAAGCTTGAATTTTAATGAGTTGTCAAAATCTATTCTAAATAGTTAAATAAAACAAATCGTTATTCCATGTCCTGCAGTGCTGTTTCTTTTTGCTGACAAGTGATTTTATAACCACTCCCATTGTTTGACAGTCAAGTGACGGTCTTGTATGAATTTGAAACATTATTTTTGAGGAAAACTTGGCGATTACAGCGGTTGTCATTTCGAACAACATGCTGTCATTCCGAGCGAAGCGA
>CAYRSX010000037.1:0-23798 GCA_964427245.1 uncultured Desulfobulbaceae bacterium
AATATTTCGCTTTCATGTTCAAGGAACAGGGATCGCTGGCATTGTTCGGCGTAGTGCTTGGCACTATGCCTGTCATGTCCGCCCTGACATTCAATGATGCCGCATTGATACTGGCTGAGACCTATCTGATTCTGTTTGTCAGTGCCCTTTTTTTCATAATCACCTATTCCAGATGGAGCGCTCCGTTTCTGTCTTGGGTCATGTTTTTTACAGGGGTTTTTTACATCTCCACCTGCATAGCGCATTTGGTCCTGCTGCGTCAGCTTGAGATGGGCAGAGAATGGCTCTTCTATCTGCTGGCCGTGATATTTGCCGGAGACATAGGCGCATATTATGTAGGTCATGCCTTAGGCAGACACAAGCTGTGTCCCAATATCAGCAAGGGCAAGACCATAGAGGGCGCTGTAGGCGGTCTTGTGGCAAATGCCATGGTCGGCCTGGGCGTTGGAACACTTCTGTTGCCTTTATATCCCAGCTGGTTTGTTGTTTTTGCCGCGGTACTCATAGGCGCTGTGGGGCAGATTGGCGATCTGACTGAATCGATGATGAAACGCTTTGCGGAGGTAAAAGATTCTGGGACACTTTTACCAGGCCATGGCGGCATCTTTGATCGAATCGATGCGCTGCTGCTGTCCGCTCCGGCCCTTTTCTGGCTTCTATATTCGGCAAAAGGGGTGATAACACCATGATACGCGCCAAACATCTCTCGATTCTGGGTTCCACAGGATTCATCGGCAGAAGCACTTTGGATGTAGTGCGTATGTCCAAAGGGCTTTATGAGATAGTTGGGTTGGCCGCAGGCCGGAACATCGAGCTTTTGATGCAGCAGATACTGGAATTTCAGCCGCGCATAGTGTCGGTCATGACCGAAGAGATGGCAAATATCTTGAAGGAAAGATTGGGTCCTTCGTCGAGTGTAAAGATTCTGTACGGTAAGGAAGGTTATATAGAAGTGGCGACCATGCGTTTGGCCGACGTGGTGGTTTCAGCAATGGTAGGGGCTGCCGGAATAGTGCCAACAGTGGCTGCCATAGATGCTGGCAAAGATATTGCTTTGGCCAATAAAGAGGTGCTGGTGGCGGCAGGGCCCCTGGTACGCAGATTGGCCGATCAGAAACGAGTGAATATATTGCCTGTGGATAGCGAGCATTCCGCCATATTTCAATGTTTGGCTGGCCACAGAAAACGAGAGGTGAGTCGCATTCTTCTTACTGCCTCAGGAGGGCCTTTTAGAATGAAACAGGCAGGGTTTGAGGCCATTACACCAGAAGAGGCGATCAAACACCCCAACTGGTCCATGGGGCAAAAGATATCCGTGGATTCTTCCACTCTCATGAACAAGGGCTTCGAGGTCATAGAGGCCAAATGGCTGTTTGATGTGGATATAAACATGATACATGTCCTGATTCATCCGCAGAGCATCGTGCATTCCATGGTGGAGTTCTGGGATGGTTCCATACTGGCACATCTGGGTATTGCAGACATGAAAATACCCATTTCTTACGCCCTTTCCTGGCCTGAACGTATGCCTCTTGACCTGCCTCGGCTGGACCTGACCTCTGTTTCATCCTTGAGCTTTCATGCTCCGGACATGGAACTTTTTCCGTGTCTGGGCCTGGCGTACAGGGCGATGGAAATGGGAGGAACGGCCACTACTGCCTTGAACGCTGCAAATGAAGTGGCTGTGGAGGCATTTTTAGAACATCGTCTGCCTTTTCCATTTATATCAGAGACCATTCGCCGAGTGTTGGAGGATTTTGTGCCTCAGGAAATCACGTGCCTGGGGGATGTATTGAGCGCTGATGCCCTGGCCCGTGTAAAGGCCCATCATGTCATAGATGTCTTGGCATAGGCATGATGTTTTTCATGAATTGATTTGACAGGTATATCATTAAGGAGTTTTTCATGACCACAGTATGGTCTTTTTTGTTTGTATTGAGTCTGCTAATTTTAGTGCATGAAGCTGGGCATTTTTTCGTAGCTCGTTTCTTTGGCATACGAGTGCTCAAGTTTTCTCTGGGCTTCGGGCCTCGTGTGTGGGGTATAGTCAGAAACGGTACGGACTATTGCCTTTCGGCCTTTCCTCTTGGTGGTTTTGTCAAGATGTTGGGGGAAAACCCCGATGAGCCTGTCATGCCACAGGATGAAAAAGAATCCTTTTCCCATCGTCCTGTCTGGCAGCGGGCGTTGGTGGTGATTGCAGGCCCTGTGTCCAATCTGATCTTTGCCTGGCTCGTGATCTTTGTCATTCTCCTGGCTAATGGCAATCCGCGTGTGTTGCCTGTAATAGGCCATGTCAACCCTGAATCTCCGGCGGCAAAGGCCGGTCTTATGCCTGAAGATACAGTCATATCCATCGGTGACAGGCATATCGATTCATGGGACGAGGTGGCAGTTGGTATCCGGGCATTGGGCGGCAAGGCTGTCAAATTAGAGATAAAGAGAGGAAACGAAGTCATTCAGCTTAATATAACTCCTGACCTTCAGAAGATCAAAAATCTCTTTGGTGAGGAGGTCATGACCCCTATTTTAGGGATAAGCCCTTCAGGTGCATTAGAGATAGACAAGCTGAATCCACTGGCCGCCTTTTCTATCTCGGCAAAACGCACATGGGAGATGATCAGCCTGACTGTGCAGGGTTTTATAAAGTTATTTCAAGGAGTTGTGCCTCTCTCCACTCTTGGAGGGCCGGTAATGATAGCCCAGATGGCTGGAGAACAGGCGCAACACGGGCTGCTGAACCTCTTCTCTTTCATGGCCATGCTCAGTATAAATCTTGGAGTATTGAACCTGCTGCCCGTTCCTGTACTGGACGGTGGACATCTGGCCTTTTATGCAGTGGAGGCCCTACGCAGAAAGGCATTTACGCAGCAGCAGATGATATTGGCTCAACGAGTGGGAATGGCCTTTCTTGGCGCATTGATGCTTCTGGTATTTTATAATGATATCGTGCGAATAATAGGCATTCCAAATCCATTTGGAAAGATGCCTTAAATGTCATTTCAAGCGTAGCGAGGGTTACTCTCACCCCGGCCCTCTCTCAGTGGGAGAGGGTGGCCGGAGGCCGGGTGAGGGCTACCTGTCATTCCGAGCGTCATTGTGCGACAGGCGAGACGCCTGTCCTACCGTGGTGCGATTGTCATTGCGAGCAAAGCGAGGAATCTTAAGATTTGTTGGGGCACGGCATGTCGTGCCCGTACCTACGCTTCATTCGAAATGACATGCAGTCGCTGCGTTTCATTCGAAATGACAGGTTAGGGGCAGGCTCTGTAATCCAGAGGTCTTTTTAGAGTTTGTATGATGAGTTATATCTTGCAGGAAAAGATATAGCTCATCAGCTTATAGATGAGCCTGGCAGCAAGAAAATCAGCGGCGTGATAGCCTGGCAGAGGAGAGAGTTCCACCACATCGAAGCCTATGACTTGAGTCCGGTCAGTGATAGCCTTTAGGCATTCCAACAGGTCGAACCAGCCGAGTCCTCCTGGTTCCGGTGTGCCTGTAGCAGGCATGATGGAAGGGTCAAGGGAGTCGAGATCAATGGTAATATATGTTGGCAAGGGTTCCATGCGTTCCAGTAGAGTGCAAATGGCTTGTTTGCGGTCATATATCACATCCTTTGCCCAGATGGGCAGCCGATTTTCAGCGGTCAGAAATTCTATCTCTTCGCGAGAAGTGGCTCGATGACCTATTTGAATTACATTGCCAGATTTCCATACTCGGCGCATGACACAGGCGTGACTGTAGGGTGTGCCCAGGTATGATTCCCTCATGTCTGTATGCGCATCAAACTGCACGATGTTTATGCGTCTGAATTGCTCGCAGGCGGCTTCGATGGCACCTATGGCTACCGAATGGTCTCCGCCCAAAACAATGGGAAACTGCTCTTTTTTCAGGACTGAATTTACTGTGTTTCTGATTTCTTTTACCATTTCCTCTATAGGGAGTATGGGCTCCAATGGTTCCAGGGTATAAAAGCCCTGTCTGTAAACCTCTGTGCCGGTTTCTTCGTCGTAGAGTTCCAGGTTTTTGGATGCGCTTAGAATGGCCTGTGGTCCGTCTCGTGCGCCTGTCTTATAAGAGGCGGTGAAATCAAAAGGGACAGGGATTACGATCACTTTGGCTCGATCCCTGTCCGTTTTTTGAGAGGTGATGGGTAAAAACTGATAAGGCATGAAAAAGAATAATCCTATGCAGTCATTCCCATGCGTTCAGAGTTTATGAAGTTGTGCACCTTGCGAATGACCTTTGGAAATTCAAGTCCTCTGTCCAAAAATTTCACCTCGACCTTTTGAATGTCAAAGAGTTTGCTGATATAGTTGATTGCGGCCTGACCATCGAACTGTTTGCATGAAAAGATATCCACGCTCAGATATGACTTGTCAGGAAATGTATGTACGCTTATGTGGCTTTCGGCTATTATGACAAAACCAGATATGCCCCAATCCTCCGGGACCAGTCCCGCATATTTGAAAACGTATGGCGGCATAATCTTGGTCATGTTTATCTCTTCCGGATAACTACTCAGGAAGTTGTAGATGCCGTCTATGTCCATAAGTTTTTCACGATCGCACCCGTAGCCGTCCATCATAAGGTGCTGTCCAAAACCATACTCGATGTCTTCCATCATCGCAGTGCCCCCCCTTTTTTTAAAGTGGAATGTTGGAGTAGCGTAACCACGCCATAATGGTGTAAAAGTTACTTATTGAGGCGTTGTTAATACGTCTAATAAGCCTGTTTGTCAAGAAAAAAAACGTTTTTTTTGTGTGCAATGTACTATTTTTTTGAAATATATTGCGGAGATTTCATTTTTGCGGCTAACTACCTTTTATCCCTTGCCTTTTTGACTTTCTGTTGATATTTTGGCAAGGCTTGTTTGTCAGTCTGTTGAAAGATGCCGTCTGAATGCCATGGCTTAAAAGCGAATACAAAATAAAAAAGTACCAAGTTGTCACCCTGCGTTAAGTCGCAGGGTCTATAATGGAGTTTTTCGATGGGTTGTTAAGGACATTTCATGAAGACACTGATAACCGTTATATTGGGCATAATTCTGTTTGTGCTGGAATCCGTCTGGCATGGTATTTTTATGGGGCGATTTCTGATGTTCAATGGAATCGTAGTGCTTTTGACGTGGCATGCCTTGCGCTATGAATTCCCTTACGGAGTACTTGCCCCTATTATGCTCGGTTTTTTGTCCGGCATCTTTACCATCGTTGCATCATTTTTGTATCTTATCGTCTTTTTATTGTTTTTTTTAACGGTCAGGTATCTGAAACAGTATATCTTTTTTTCACCTTTGCTCCATAGAATGATTCTGGTTCTGGGATTGAGTTTTGCTTATACCGCAACACTTATGCTCCTGACAGATGCAATTGACTTGGTCTGGCCATGGGCATTGCTTCAGGCTGTTATCAATACAGCGTTAAGTCCAGTTCTTTTTTGGTGTTTCGACAGATTTTCCGGTCTTATATTGGCCTTTGCAAAGGAAAAACGTTGAAAAAACAACAGTTGCAGCCTTTTGCCAAACCCAGATTTTTCAATGATGCGGAACTCAGTATCTATCGTCAGCGTTGCTATATTCTGTCTTTTGTTCTGATGTTCACTGTGGCACTTCTGGCCGCCAGGCTCTGGTATCTTCAGGTGATGCAGGGTGAAGAGATGCGTGCCAAGTCCGAGCACAATCGTGTGAGATACCTACGCATTCAGCCGCCTCGCGGCAAGATACTTGATCGTTTTGGTAGAGTGATAGCAGGCGTCAAGCCGGGCTATAACCTGTGTCTCATTCGCCAGGAGGTAAAGGACCAGGATATAGAGCCGCTTCTGGCTCGATTGGCCTTAATAATAAAAGAGGATATGGCGGCCATTCGCAGCAGGCTTCATGTCTCTCGTTCCGAACCCAGATATCTGCCCATAGTGCTTGCTCGAAACCTGGATTGGGAGACCCTCTGCTATGTGGAGGCGCATCTGTCCGAGCTTCCAGGCGTAATGATCGAGATAGCCCCTGCCCGTGAACACACCAACGGCAATCTGGCCCCTCACTTGATCGGGTATCTGGGAGAGGTGAGCGAGGATGAATTGAAAAAAGAAGGTTACAGCAATGCCAAACCAGGGGATGTTGTGGGCAAATTGGGCGTGGAGGCCCGTTTCAATCAGGAGTTGATGGGGATTGCCGGCAGCCGTGTGCTGGAG
The DNA here is from genome assembly GCA_964427245.1 of uncultured Desulfobulbaceae bacterium. GTDB lineage: Bacteria > Desulfobacterota > Dissulfuribacteria > Dissulfuribacterales > DYLC01 > JAQVIJ01. The sequence goes on from CAYRSX010000037.1 coordinate 6,187, forward strand.
GTGGATGCTGTTGGCAGAATGGAGCGGGAATTGGACAACAAGCCATATGTGGTGGGAGATGATGTTTATCTGACTATAGATCTGGAGCTACAGAAGGCGGCTGAAGAGGCCATGGAAGGGCAGGTTGGCGCTGTAGTGGCTATGGAGGCTCAAACAGGCCGCATTTTGGCTATAGTCAGCAGTCCGAAGTTTGATCCCTCTGTATTTGAAGGAGGTCTGTCACAACAGAAGTGGAAGGAGTTGAATGATCCTCTGTACAGGCCCTTATTCAACAGGTCGTTGCAAGGTACCTATGCCCCTGGTTCCACCTTCAAGCCCATTTTGGCTATAGGCGGTCTGGAAGAGGGGGTGATTAACGAAAACACTGCCTTTTTCTGCAGGGGGTCCATGGAGTTTGCCGGTCATACATTTCGTTGCTGGAACGAACACGGTCACGGAACAACAAGTGTTTATCGTGCCATAGTCGAGTCCTGCGATGTCTATTTTTACAACGTAGGGTTGAAATTGGGAGTGGACCGCATCGCTAAATATGCCAGATTGTTTGGGCTTGGAGAAAAGACTGGTATAGATTTACCCAATGAAAACAGTGGGTTGATCCCTGATTCCGCCTGGAAACGTAAGAGATATAAAGATAAGTGGCACGAAGGTGAAACCTTGAGTGTTGCCATCGGTCAGGGATATGTGTCGGTCACACCCCTTCAAATGGCAAGGGCCTATGCAGCCATAGCCAATGGCGGAGTTTTGTTTCATCCACAATTTATAGAAAAGATCGTGCGGCCTACAGGCGAGGTGAGTCAATCTTTTTATGCCCAAATTGACGCAAAGTTAAATTTAGCCAAAAAGAATCTGGAACTGGTGCAAAATGGCCTGAGAGGTGTAGTGCAGGACGAACGCGGAACGGGCAAGAAGGCCCGTGTGCCCGAAGTAAACGTGGCCGGCAAGACCGGTACAGCTCAGGTAGTCAAACAGGAAAAGCGCAAACAGGATGAATCAATGGCATGGAAATACAAGGATCACGCATGGTTTGTGTGCTATGCACCTGCTGAAAGGCCTGAAATATCGGTGGCTGTCCTGGTAGAGCACGGAGGACACGGCGGTTCCGCTGCAGCTCCCATCGCTCAGAAGGTGTTGGCGAAGTGGTTTGAGCTTCAGTCGCCTAGGCCTCAGGCAGCTCAGGGCAGAACCACATGAGGTGATATATGATTGACAGGGAATTGTACATGGAACAACTGCAATCCATTCTGGTCCTGGCAGCGTTCTTTCTGTGCCTCTGGCTGGGCCATTGGCTTTATCATTCCTTGGGCTCTGAAAAATGGCCTGTCCACATGCTCAGGAATACGGATAATCGTATTGTAAACCATTATACTCTGTTGTATTTTGAGCCTGTAGATGTCAACTCAGCCACCCTTGAAGAGTTAGACCTGCTGCCAGGCGTGGGTCCCAAGACGGCTCAAGCCATTTTGAACCTTCGGCAGGAAAACGGTTTTTTTCTGTTGAATGAAGAGCTGAAGGATGCGTTGACCAGGGCACATCTGCCTCGTAGGTATATGAATTTATTGGCTGGTAGTTATTTAACAGCGGAGTCTTTTAAATAAAAATTGTATTGGTGAGGTGTATTCCATGACAGGCATTCCCAAAAATGCAGAGATTATAGCCATGGCAGGCAAGGGCGGAACAGGCAAAACCACCATGTCCGCTCTGTTGATTCGTTATCTGCTGAAGAGGCGTTTGACGCCCATACTTGCAGTGGATGCCGACGCCAATGCCAATCTGAACGAACTGCTGGGTATTTCGGTTGATGTTACCATGGGGGATATTCGTGATCGTATGAAAACTGAAACGCCCGTGGGTATGAGCAAAAGCGATTTTATGGAGATGGAGTTCAACAAGGCGCTCATCGAGGCCGAAGGATTCGATCTGTTGGTCATGGGGCAGCCTCAAGGGCCTGGCTGCTATTGTATGGCCAATTCCATTCTGGCAGGGCTCATGGAGCGGCTTTCTTTCAGCTATCGCTATATGTTGGTGGATAACGAGGCCGGTATGGAGCATCTGAGCCGATTCAATCTGCGCAAAATCGGCCTACTCTTTGTGGTATCGGATGCCTCTGCTCGAGGTGTTACAGCAGCACGGCGTATAGCAGACCTTACCAAAAGCCTTGGAGTCGAGGTGAATAAAAAGGTCTTGATTGTCAATCGTGCTCCAGATGAGATTCTAAGCTCCTTAAGCGATCACATACAACAGAGTATAGCCCAAAGCGATCTGATATTCGGAGGTTACGTGCATGCAAGCCCTGAGATATTTGCCTATGAGACATCTCAGCGTTCCCTTTTAAGCCTTTCAGACGATGTCAGGGCGGTTCAAGAGGCAGATGCCATCTTTCAGAGTGTATTATAATACATTAACTTCTTTAAAAGAGATATTGAATGAAATTCAATAGATTATATAGCAGGATTAAACCCGGCTCCATCCGTTTCAAGCTGGTGATAGGCATGCTTGTCTTATGGACGATATTTATACTGATCTCGGCTGGTTCTGGATTTTATCTCGTCAGAACCTCTCAAGAAACCTTAATAGCACAGAAGCAGTTCGAGACCGTATCTGTGATGGCTGACGAGCTGGATTTGCGCATTTCCATGATGCACAGCCTGCTCATTGCAGATGCAAAAGGGCTCACGAAGGATATTCTTTCCCACAGACAGAAGGCTCAGGACTGGCTGGACAGTCAACAGGAACTGCTCAGTGTCTTTGATAACCATTTGTTCATCTTTACACCCGATGGAAGGATATTTGCAGAGTCGCCTTTTATCTCTTCAGAGCGCATAGGCTTGGATTTGTCCTTCAGAGAATATATGCAAAAGACATTGGAGCGAAAGGCCCCGTATCTTTCTAATCCATATATCACATCTCAGGCTCATCAGTCTCCTGTAGTCATGTTTACAGCCCCTGTGTTTGACGAACACGGCGAGATAATGGCTGTTCTGTCTGGAGCTTTAAATCTTTTCGGTAAAAATGGCATTACACGCCTGCGGGACATGAAAATCGGCCAGCACGGTTTTATAATCATGCTTTCATCTGACCGCCTTATATTGGTGCACTCGGATGTATCCAAAATCTATACTTATATCGAACCTGGTACTAATTCCGTGGTTGATAAGGTCTTCGACGAACATTTTGAAGGCACTTTATTTGAGGAAAAAGGCTATGGGAATGCCGCATATCTGGTGACTGCCAAGTGGCTGAAATACAAGGACTGGGTGATTCTGGCTCATCATGCCCAGAAGGATATAGAACAACCCATAGTGAAGTATCAAAAGTTCATATTGTTGCGTGCATTCCTTGCACTCTTTGTGGGTATTGTGGTCATTCTGTGGTTGGCTGGTCGTTTTCTTCGGCCATTGGAGGCCTTTACCGCTCATATTCGCGAGCTTATAAACAAGACAGGGAAAGACCGCTATTTTTATTACAGTAGTAAAGACGAGATTCAGGATCTGTCAGGCGTATTCAACGACCTCATTAAAGAGCTGGATGTAAGATATGAGAAATTGCAGAAGAATAATGATATATTCCAGACACTTACTCTTTTCTCAACGGATGTGATATTCTGGTGCGATAGGAATGGCAAGCTCTTCTATATCTCTCCCAACTGCCTTGCCCTTACTGGTTATACTGATATCGAGTTTCATGAATACCCTGAACTGCTTATCTCTCTGATTCTGCCGGAAGACATTCATATATGGAACACACATATTCACGGCAAGGGTGATAGCATTGAAGTTCGCATTAAGCATAGACAAGGCAAAATTCTTTGGCTTCGCCATGCATGTAAATTCATATTAAATGACCAGGGAGAGCCTATAGGATATCGCGGAAATTTTATAGACATCACCTCTCAGAAGCTGGCGGAAGCCGCCCTTCTGGAACAGAAAGAACTGCTGAAGCATCTCATAGACACATTGCCTGTGGCAGTATGTCTGAAGGACGCTAAAGACCGCTGGTTGATAGCAAACCAACAGACTTTACATATGTTTGGCCTTTCCAATAATATTGATTATTTTCAAAAAGACGAAGCGGAGCTTGCGGCATTTTCTACCAACAAAGAGACATTGTTATATGTCAAGTCATTAAACGATGAGGCATGGCGAAACAAGAGCCTTTCAAGGGAATATGAAGAGTTTGTAGCAGCGGATGGCAAGAAACATATATTAGATGTCTTCAAGCTGCCTATCTTTTACGAAGACGGTGGTAGAAAATATCTGATCGTAGTTGCAGTGGATGTGACAGAGCTGAAACATACAGAGGAATGTCTTCGCCAGGCTCAAAAGATGGAGTCCGTGGGGCAACTAGCAGGCGGCATAGCCCATGATTTCAATAATATACTCATGGCCGTTCAGGGCTATGCCGAACTTCTGAAAATAAAACTCACAGACCAAGACCTCGTCAAATTCGTAGATAATATTTTAAAAGGCACTGACAGGGCGGCTCGTCTGGTGCGGCATCTTCTGGCATTCAGTCGCAGGCAGATGTTGCAATTGGAACATCTGGACATAAACGAAGTGATAACCACGGTCACGCCTCTTCTCAAAAAAATCATTCGAGATGACATTGCATTGACGATATCACCTGCAGATACTCAGCTTTCAGTCTATGTTGATCGTACTCAACTGGAGCAGGTCCTCATCAATCTGGCAGCCAATGCAAGAGACGCCATGCCCAATGGAGGGAATCTGATCATAGAGACAAGACAAGTACAGTTAGATAGCACCTATATTCAAAGAGATTCAACTATAACGCTCAGAGATTACGTGCAGATCTCGGTTTCTGATACCGGCTGCGGTATGGATGAAAAGACCAAAGAAAGTATATTCGATCCTTTCTTTACCACTAAGGAGTTTGGCAAGGGCACAGGGCTTGGCCTTGCTATAGTGTATGGAATAATCTCTCAACACAAAGGATTTATCAATGTCTATAGCGAGGTGGGTATTGGTACCACCTTTAAGATCTATCTGCCTTTGGACAAGACACATGCAGAAACAAGAATTCAAGACGTACATCAACACACCTTGGACTTAAAGGGAAGTGGTGTGATCCTGTTGGCAGATGACGAAGAAATGGTGCGAGACATCTGTGCTTCAGTGCTTCAGGCCGCTGGTTATGAGGTCTTGGCGGCCAAAGACGGCGAGGAGGCAGTGAAGCTGTTTGATGCCAATGCCAACCGTATAGATCTGTTGCTGTTGGACGTGCTGATGCCCAAAAAGAACGGCAAGATCGTCTATGAAGAGATCAAATTAAAGCGGCCTGATATCAAAGCGATATTTTTAAGTGGTTACAGTCAGGAACTCTTAATGGAGCACGGCAATCTCTTGAACGGCTATGACTTTATAGCAAAGCCCATATCACCCAACGTGCTCATCGAAAAGATTCATGATTTGTTGACTAAAGTAGTCTGAAAGATCGAAAAATAGACATAGGATGAGAAACTCTATATTTTATCTGTCGAGAACTCATAGAGTTCGTGGCAATCTTATTACAAAAGCGAGATTCCTCGCTACGCTCGGAATGACAGGCCGTTGGTGCTTTGCTTTGCTCGGAATGACAATATTCTATGTCTATTTTTTGGTGAAAGAGTTGGTTTTTGAGGGGAATTGATACCCTTTTCGGGGCACTCACTTCCTGTCATTCTGCGCGAAGCAAAGCGGAGTCGCAGAATTCAGCATGACCCGACACGATGGACCCTGCGACTACGCGCCCAATTCCGTCTTTAATCCCTCTATCCCCATCTTTTGAATCAGCTTATCCACACGGGCCTTGAGCTTCACCTCTTTCGAAAATATTGCAGCCAATTTACGAAGAATCTGAGCCGCTTCTTCATGTGTGGTGATGCGGCACAACTCCACCGCTGCCTTGGGTCTGGCTCCACCATGTCCACCAACCATGACGATATAACCGCTTTTGATGCCCACAAAACCCAAGTCCAAGCAGTTCGCCCAGGAACAAGCAGCAGGACAGCCCGATACCGCCACCTTGAGTTTGGGAGGGATTGGAGTGCGCGCCAGCTCTTTGTATAGATATTCACCGAGGCTGAAGGTGTCCTGCAGGGCCAGTTTACAAAAGGGCTTGCCTACACAGACTCGAGGCTGTGACAGGTCACGTGTCTTTCTTACGGGCAAACCTAGTTCGTTCAGGGTATTTAATACCTTTATCCCCGCCTCTTCAGTCATGCCCAGTAACATAATCTTTTGAGCCGTAGTCAGATGAATGATGGCCTTGGCCTCATCGGCTATGCGTGCAATCTCTGTAAGTTGTTGTGTGGAGATACAGCCGTTTAGACACTCGATGCTCAAGGCTACAGAGCCATCTTTTTGGGGTATGAGGCCTGGAATCGGTTTTTTCTCTGTGTCACATGGAATTGCAATCATTTGTTTTCTACCTTTCAATAAGTGATGGTGGTTGAACAAAATAATAGTGGAGGGGCAAGCCCTGCGTATGCCCTAAATGATGTATTTTTATTTCATAACAGGTTTTAAAAGCTATATTTGGGAACGAAGAAACGATCTCAAGCATGGCATTTCTTGACTTATTGCTTCATGTGCCTTTTTAATTTAGGACGTCTTCCTATGCGTAAGTATATAAAATCCTTGAGTGTTTGTAAATAGAATTCAGATGTGGATGAAAACATGTTGGTGCGGCTCGGGCTTGGGACTATCTGAAACTGTGTGGCTTTGGAACGGCTTTCCATAACCAGCCATTCAACCTGTGTGATGGTGGTATATTCATCCCTGGAGCTGTGCAGAAAGAGTACGGGCTTGGTATAGGTGCGCATCTTGGTTCTGTTAGCAAATGGGTCTTCTGGTAGTCCGGTGGTCTCTTTGCCCATTTTTTGAAATAAGGCAGCCGTATTGTCAAATCCACTTTCTACTATAAGACAAGCAGTGCGTTGGCACAGGCAGGCGGCTGCATGAATGGCAAGGGCTGAACCAATGGAACCACCCATCACAACCAAAGGGCCTTTGCGGTCATTTTTGTCCATCCATTCGCACACAGACTGCAAGGCAAGTGTGACAGCCTCGCACATCTCATTTATGTCCATTTGCGCATTTTTTTGCCACAGTGAGCTATAGTCGCAACAGAACAGATTAAACTCCATGTTTTTTAAGGCATGGAACATGGCTGAAAGGTCGACAGGAGTGTTATATTCTGAGGGAAGATAGAAGAGATGGGGTTCTTCGGGATTTCCTTCGTAACAGGAAACAACCGGACCATGAGTCTCGACAGCTTGCATGTTGGCGTCAAACGAGAATGTTTTCCAATCAGACAAAATGAATTGTTGTTTGTTTTGAAAAAGAGAACGAATCAAATCGTTCCATGTGAGTGTCTGTTGTGTTGAATTCACTAACGGTACCATAGCCGTTTCTCCAGAAATTCCTTAATGCGCCTGTTCATGAAGCGCTGTTCGAAGTCTTTGTGTTTCATGTAATTCAAAATGTGAAGTTTGAAGTTATTGAAGATGCCTTCCCAGAGTTCGTCTCGTTCTCTCTGGTCTATAAAATTTCGTTCTTTTTTTATCTCAAAATATATGACACGGCCGTATTTTTCTTTGAATTCGTCAAACAACTCCGAGATTTGAGCAGCATATTTATTATCATTTCTCAAGGCGTTCTCAAAGTGTTCTTTTTTTATTACTACAGGTACGCGTGCCATAAAACCCACAAACCACCTATCTCCAGCGACTTTTTTTGAATAGTCGTATATCTCTATTTCAAGACCGTTTGAAAGTGCTATATTTTCTACAAGACGCATGAAATTGTCCTTTCTTGCTTCAATATATATCTCATTTTGATCAGTTATTCTACCCCTATATCACATTCCAGCCCACCACCTGGCGCTTGGTTCGAGAAAACTCGATGCCTATCTGCACGACCTCGCTCTTTCCGTCCTTGTATTTGGCCGCATAGTCTTTGGAAAGAAGCTGCTGAATGGCCTCGCCTGTGGGTCCTTCACCGTCTATCACCTTAAATTCAAAGAGATACACACGATTTCCAAATCTGACTGTGAGATCGCATTGCTCAAGGTGAGACACGTCCTCTGCTACTATGTCCAGACCCAGGGCTGCCAGATGGCTGTAAAACACGCTGGCATAATAGCCTTCATACTGGGCAATGGAGTTATTTCGATACCAATCATGGGGAATGGAGGCAAATAGGCGCTGAAAATGTAATCTTAGGGCCTTATGGTCACTTTGCTCTAAGTATTTATAAACAAACAAACCTGCTTCCATCAAAGAGGCATGATCCGGAAACCATACAGAAAGTAAAGCTTGATTCAATGCGGTTTTCACCTCGTGATTGGGAACTTTTAAAAAATAAGCAGGACCGGCTGGAGTGATTTTGACATTGCTGAACTTGGAGACACCTGTGAGAAATACGAAGCGCAGGTTGGCGTCCTGACCCTTGAGCACAGAATAGAGGTTTCTCAAGCCCTCTCGCATAGAACGGGCAATCTCTGGCTCGGTTAAGTTATCAACTATGGGTTTGTCGTATTCATCCACCAGCACTACAGCACGCTCGCCATATTTTTTAGCGGCGTTTTCAATCAACTGCCTAAAACGGACATGAACACCCTCCGAACGCTCTGAAAGCCTTACATTCAATCTATTGGCATTGCTCTCTAATTCTATGTGAATGTGATGCGCCAGGTCGTTTTCACTGAAAAGCCTGCCCTCTGCAAAGCTGATGCGAATGACAGGGTGCTTTTTGCTCCAATTCCAGTTGTTTTCCAGATACAGACCATCAAACAGCCCTTTGTTGCCGGAAAAGGCCTCGGCAAGGGTATCCAGAAACAGGGATTTTCCAAACCTGCGGGGACGAGAAAGAAAGAAATACTTGCCGCTTTCGGCAAGCTTTGCTACCAGAGGTGTCTTGTCCACGTAATAGTAATTGTCTTCGCGTATGTGACTAAAGGTCTGTATGCCGATGGGAAGTTTTCTGCGTTTCATGGCTGCACCTCGTATGAAGGGAGTAAGGGTTTTGACTCTGACTTGTTTTGGTGCTGAAGGCTGCACTCCAGTATGCCTTCATTATACACGAATCATTACAAAAAATAATGGGCAGACACAAAGGGCTACCAGTTATTCACAAAAAATCGGTAGGACAGGCCGTTCACCTGTCCTACTTTTTTGAGCAAAGAACTGTCTGGCTTTTTAGCCTCTTTTTTTAATCTATTTGTTGCTAATATATCAAAAATCAGACTTTAATAAAAAAATAATACTCATTATCATCTTGACGTTTTTGAATAAAAGATTACACTTTAAATAAACAGGCCGTAAATCGTCCATGCAGTTTCAAAAAACATGAAAATGCCTGTTCTATATATTGCCTCATTTAAAGGACTTGTTGTATAACATCGCTATCTGTCTTAGTCCGGCAAGGCTGTTTTTATAAAAACTGCGCCGGGCACTCGCTCACTTGAAAGGAGACCCACACATGCTTCATATAGAAGATCTCTGGGTGGATGTACATGGTAAAGAGGTATTAAAGGGTATCGACCTTCACATCGAACAAGGTGAAACCCATTGCCTTTTCGGCAAAAACGGCTCTGGCAAGACAACCCTGCTCATGACTCTGATGGGTTTTTCAGGCTACAAAGTCAAGCACGGTCGCATAGTTTTCAAGGGTATTGACATCACACATCTGCCTGTCAACGAACGCGCCAAACTCGGACTCGGCATCTCCCTTCAGCGTCCTCCCACGCTTAAAGGTGTAAAACTCAAAGATATGCTGAAGTTCTGTGAAAGCGTCCCTGGGCTGGGCAAAAACCTCACAATTCAATATAATTTTGAAAATTTTCTGGAAAGAGAGGTCAATCTGGGCTTTTCAGGCGGTGAGATCAAGAAATCTGAGCTCATACAGCTTCTGGCCCAAAGCCCTGACTTCACGCTGCTGGACGAACCAGAATCGGGGGTGGACATCGAAAATCTGCACATCATCGGAGAGATGATCAAAAAACTCCTACAAAAAGACATTCACAGAAATCGAAGGAAATCAGGTCTAATCATCACACATACAGGTTTCATTCTGAACTATGTGTCAGCCGATAAGGGACATGTGATGATGAACGGCAAGATGCTCTGTAAGGGTAACCCTCAAGAGATATTTGAAGGCATTCAAAAATACGGCTATCAGGAGTGCATGAAATGTCAACTGTAAAAAGAAAAACTCAATCAAAACCAATAGATATGTCCGAAAATGAACTGCTCAAAAAATTCAAACCCGCATCCGATGCACCTGAGCTGACCAGTCTTGCCGAACTCGAAGAAAACGAGCTCAAAAAACTCAAAAATGTGGGTCTGGATTTCAGTGAACACGAACGAATCGGCACATATATTCAGACCAACTGTGGTGTAACCAAATGCGACTGTCATATGGAAGGCGTGGAACTCATGCCCATCACAGAGGCGCTCAAAAAATATGATGGGCTTAAGGACTACTGGTGGAAACTCGTAACCGAAGAAAAGGACGTATTCACGCAGGAAACAGCAGCTCACCTGGACAACGGTTACTTTATTCGCGCCTTACCCGGAGCGAAGGTGGTATATCCGGTCCAGACTTGTCTGTATATTCGAACGGAAAATGTCACCCAACGCGTTCACAACATCGTGATCGCCGAAGAAGGATCAGAACTGCATGTGATAACAGGCTGTTCTACACACCCTAACCTCACCTCTGCCCTGCATATCGGCGTCTCCGAATTTTTCATCAAAAAGGGGGCGAAATTGGTCTTCACCATGATTCACAACTGGGGTGAAAACGTTTATGTCAGACCGAGAACAGGGGTGCTTGTAGAAGAAGACGGCGTATTTTTGTCGAACTATGTCTCACTTAAAGGAGTCAAATCCGTACAGACCTACCCCACTGCAAGACTGGCAGGCCGCAGGGCACTGGCGCGCTTCAATTCAGTGATAGTGGCGCCGGAAGGCACTCTCATGGACAGCGGCTCCCGCATCATTTTGGATGCCCCTGAAACACGCGGCGAAATCATCTCACGCACCATCTCATACGGCGGCAAGGTGATCGCCAGAGGCCATCTGGTGGGAAATGCCCCTGGTATCAAGGCCCATCTGGAGTGTAACGGCCTGATTTTGGCTGAAAATGGCGTGATTCATGCTATTCCTGAACTGGAGGCGCACCTGGCCGATGTGGATATGTCTCACGAGGCCGCTGTGGGCAAGATCGCACAAGATGAAATAGAATATTTGATGGCCAGGGGCTTAAGTGAGGAAGATGCAACTGCTACCATCGTAAGGGGCTTTCTGAACGTAAAGATCGAAGGACTGCCGCCTGAACTGGATGCTGAGATTCAGGCCGCTGTAGCAGAAAGCCATAGAGGCATCTGACTAAGCTGAAAAACACGGTTGCATTACCTCATCGAGGGGCCGTAAATCAACAATTGTCGGCCCCCTTCTCTATATTTCAGCATTGTTGTCATTTCGAGCGAAGCGAGAAATCCTTTTTGTCGTTTCAAGGCAGCGTAGCCATGTCATTCCGAGCGAAGCGAGAAATCTTAAGATTTCTCAGTCGCTACGCTCCTTCGAAATGACAGACAGTCGCTGCCCTCCTTCGAAATGACAGGCACGGTTCGAGGCAAGATGTATGATTTGCTGAACCACTTCATTCACATTGACATCATCGGTTTGCACCGTGACATCAGCCCATTTTTCATAGAGCGGCAGGCGCTGTTGAAGTGTCTGCCAAATCTCTTCTTTCTGCTGGCATTGAGACAATTCAGTCTTATCAGACACGTCAGAATACACCAATGAAGGCCGCTGAGTACTGCTTTTAGAGTCTTTGAGAAGGCGGTCAAGTATGACAGCCACATCGGCCTTGAGCCACACTACCAATCCTGATGCCTTGATCTTTGGCAATAATTCTTCGTGCAACACCGCTCCGCCGCCGCATGAAACCACCACCGGTTCAGGATTGTTCACAACCTCTTGTAATACCTGTTTTTCCAGCGCCCTGAAATGAGGCCAGCCGTGTTCAGCAACTATCTCACTAATTTGTCGGCCTGCCTTCTCAACGATAAACTCATCCAAATCAATGAATTTCTTATTTAATGTCTGCGCAAGGGCCTTGCCAACACTGGTCTTTCCAGTGCAGCGATAGCCTATGAGAAATATCCTCTTCATTTCAAATCCTGTCTAAATCTGAATCGACATATATACCCATTTTTCCCAAAAATCCGGAAAAGATTTGGCAACACAATCCGGATTGCAAATAACCACGTCAGGCACTTGCAGCCCTGCCACTGAAAAGGCCATGGCCATGCGATGATCGTTATAGGTCTGTATCTCCGCTCCGTGAAGGGGCGCGCCACCCTCTATTACCAAACCATCTTCCAGTTCTTTCACACTTGCTCCCATGCGCTGAAGCTCAGTAGCCACTGCTGTTATGCGATCCGTCTCCTTGATGCGCAGGTGTTGAATGCCGGAGATGCGCGTTGTGCCTCGTGCAAATGCAGCTACAACGGCCAAAGTCAGCGCCACATCCGGCCATTTTCCCATATCTATATCGATGCCCCTCAGTTCACCGATTTCAGGACCTGTAACAGTGACCCCTGTTTCATCCTTTATCACTCTGCAACCCATACGCCCTAATATGTCTGCAAAAGCCGCATCTCCCTGAAGGACGTCATGATGAATATTTGAGATAGTCACTTTGCCGCCTGTCACCGCTGCAGCTGCCCAGAAATAAGAGGCGCTGGAGGCATCACCTTCCACAGCATAGTGCATGGCCCTATATGGCACAGTCTGTACCACAAAACACATACCCTCATCCTCAACCACCTCTACAACCCCGCCAAAAGAACGCATGACAGCCAAAGTGATGTTTACATAAGGTCTGGATACCAGATTGCCTGCCACACAAATACGACCTGTGTTTTTCAGATAAGGGGCAACCAATAAAAGCGAAGAGATATATTGACTGCTCAAACTACCGTTTATGACCGTGTTTCCACCTAACAAACCATCAGCCTCCACCAACACCGGCGGAGAATCAGTACCATTTACACAGGAAATTTTAGCCCCCCATTGCCTCAATGCCCTCACGAGATGGGCTATAGGCCGCTCTTCCATGCGTTTTGTGCCAGCAAGTAGGTAATGACCTGAACCAAGGCAGACCAGGGATGTCAGAAGCCGAATGCCTGTGCCGTTATTTCCCATATAAAGCTTCAGAGGCTGATTGAACTCACCGCCAGGCCCTACAACACCTGAACCTTTGATTTTAAACCCGGCATCGGTCCACTTCGCTTCTATACCCAATTTGATCAGGGCATCAGCCAGCAGTTCTGTGTCTTCGCTTCTTAATGCCCCCTGCAAAAGACTTTCACCCTTAGCCAATGCAGCAACCACCATAGCCCTTTGAGTGATACTCTTGGAACCTGGCATTTGTAATACGGCATTTATAGGAAAATTTGCAGGCTGCAACACATATTTCTTCATGGTCTCGTCCCTCACTTTCTTTCCATACAAGCTGACAAGGCATTCTCCATCACATGAAACGGCGCAGGAAGGCCGGTCCACAACTCAAACTGACATACCGCCTGATATAAAAGCATACGAAGACCATTGACAGTACGGCAACCACATCGTTTTGCCTCTTGCAAAAGGGCTGTAAGCAACGGGGCATATACGATATCCATGACCACTGAAAAATTTTTCAGACACTTTGCGGAGACAGGCATATGGAATACGTCAGGCGTCATACCTACAGGCGTTGTATTGACTAAAACATCGGCAGTTATATCACATACTTCATCTAAATTAGAAAAGGTGCCTTCGATCTTCTCACTTAATGCCCTTGCCTTTTCAACAGTGCGGTTGGCGATATGTACGGACATACCGGCGGCTTTAAGTCCAAATGCTACTGCCTTTGCAGAACCGCCTGCACCAAGTATTACGGCACGTTTACTTGAAAGTACACTAATGTTTAATGATTGCTCTAATGCCGTATCAATTAAAACAGGCGAAAAGTGGGCACAGGGCGGTGCCCCCTTACAAAATGCAAGGGGTGCACCTGTAAAGACCTCCTCAAGGGCCATTCGTGCACCTATACAATCGGTGTTAAAACCCAGGAGTTCACCATTGCGATTGACCACTGTATTGACGGCCCCGATTTTTGCTGCTGTCTTGTCAATTTGATTCAGAAACGGCAAAATCACTTCCTTATGAGGAATGGTGACAGAAAGCCCCTGAATATTTAAAGCCCTGACGCCTTGCATCGCTGCATCGAGATTTATCACATCAAAGGCAAGATACACCGCATTGACATTTAAATGACGAAAGGCGGCGTTGTACATTGCAGGACTCAAACTATGGTGCACAGGGTGCCCGAATATGCCAAAAAGCCTTGTATCAGTATCTATAACAAGAGATTTTTCAGAATTTGACAGTCCATTCATGGGCTTTTTATTGATTCAACTGTATCTTAACCCAGTTCAAAAGCCCGCCTGCCGCTAAAATGTGACGCTCTCTCTCGGACAGTTCCAACCTGGCCTCAAAGACTCGACCGTCCGAAGGGCGTTTTACCAAGAGGCTCTCGGCCCCTGAGAGCAAGGCCTGACGAAGCCCTGAAATAACCAGCTCATCTTGCGGACAAATGGTATCATAATCAACTGAATCGGCAAAGGTCATGGGGACAATACCGAAATTGATCAGATTGGCCTTGTGAATACGGGCAAAACTCTTAACCAGCTTGACCTGCACTCCAAGATAGCGAGGGGCCAAGGCTGCATGTTCACGAGAAGAACCTTGCCCATAGTTTTCTCCGCCTACTATCATTATGGGAAGAGAAGATGCCTTGGCTCGAGCCGGAAACTCCGCATCAACAGCAGTAAACACATACTCGCTGATGGCAGGTATATTGCTTCTCAAGGGCAAAATCTTGCTTCCAGCGGGCATGATGTGGTCTGTGGTGATGTTATCGCCAGTCTTTAACAACACTCGACATGTCAAATCCTCAGAAACAGGTTCAAATACAGGCAAAGGCTGTATGTTGGGTCCACGCACTACTTCAACGTCGGATTCGTCTTTTGAAGGTGCAATAATGCCCTTATCGTTAATAATAAATGAATTAGGCATGGAAACGGCCTGATATTTACCCAAATCCCTTGGATCTGTTATCACGCCACGAATGGCGGATGCCACAGCGGTTTCTGGGCTGCAAAGATATACTTGATCGTTTTTGGTGCCGCTTCTACCAGGAAAATTGCGTGTAAAAGTGCGCAGAGAAATAGAATTGGTGGAAGGCGCCTGCCCCATTCCAATACATCCAAGACATCCAGACTGATGTATGCGTGCGCCTGCATGAATGAGGCTTTTGAGAAGACCGTCATTTTCTATATTCTCCAATACCTGTCTGCTGCCGGGATTTATCTCAAAACTCACCGTATTTGCAATGCTATGCTCCTCCAGCACCTTTGCCGCAACCGCTATATCTCTATAAGAGGAATTGGCACAGGAACCTATCAATACCTGCTCCACCGGTTTACCTACCACCTCTCTTACCCTCACTACATTATCAGGTGAAGACGGGCAAGCGATCATAGGCTCTATTTCGGCTAGATTCAGCTCTATCACATGGGCATATCGCGCTCCTTCATCCGCTTCCAACGGTATCCAGACACCTCCCCTGCCCTGCGCTGCCAGGAAGCTGCGTGTCATATCGTCAGACGGAAAGACCGATGTGGTAGCACCCAGTTCAGCTCCCATATTGGCGATAGTGGCTCTATCAGGCACAGTGAGATGGGACAGACCAGGGCCAAAATACTCCATAACCTTGCCGACACCACCCTTTACAGTCAATCTGCGCAACAATTCCAAAATTACATCCCTTGCAGAACACCAGGGTTGCAGTGCACCCGTAAGATGCACGCCGATAACAGCCGGCATTTTGAGATGAAACGGCTGACCAGCCATGGCCATTGCCACATCCAGACCGCCGGCTCCTATGGCAAGCATACCACAGCCGCCGCAGGTAGGTGTATGGCTGTCTGAACCCAATAACGTCTTACCCGGCGCAGAAAAACGCTCCAGGTGCACCTGATGACAGATACCGTTTCCAGGCTTTGAAAAATATATACCGTATTTGGCGGCTATGGTGCGCAAAAATCTGTGATCATCTGCATTTCTGAAATCGGACTGAAGCAGGTTATGATCCACATAGCTCACGGAAAGCTCCGTCTTAACCCAATTCAATCCAATGGACTCGAACTCCAGATATGCCATAGTACCTGTGGCATCCTGGGTGAGCGTCTGATCGATGCGAATGGCGATATCCGAACCGGCTGTCATCTCGCCACTTGTGATATGAGCGGCTATTATCTTTTCAGTTACATTTAACCCCATGATATTATTCAACCTTTCATTTTTAAAATATGTTCAGGCAGTTGCTTTGGTCACAGCGCTACACTCATTTAATACTGTATAGACTCCTTCGGCCAAGGCGTTTAGATTGTAACCGCCTTCCAGACAAAATACAATTCTACCGTAGCACAATCTCTAAGCAAGCTTCAGAAGTATTCTGACCATAGCCGCAAAACCATATTCTATGACCTTCATACCACCCAATGAATCGCTGTAATGAATATCAAAACCAGCCGAAACCAATATCACATCAGGGGCAAAGGCCTCTATAGCAGGTGACAAAATCTCTTCAAATACATTGAGATACTCTTTATCTCCAGCCCCTGCGCTCATGGCGACATTCAGAGTAAAACCTTTGCCTTCGCCCTCTCCTGTTTCGGAGGAAGCACCGCTTCCTGGATAATATGGATATTGATGTGTCGAGCAATATAATACCCAATCTTTATCATAAAAACTGTGCTGCGTGCCGTTTCCATGGTGTAAATCCCAATCAATAATGGCAATCTTGGGCCAATTCAGACGATTTCTGGCATAATATGCCCCCAATGCCACATTGTTGAAGAGACAAAATCCCATGGCATGATTCCGCTCTGCATGATGGCCTGGCGATCTCACCAAAACCATGGCATTTGCCACTTGACCTTCAGCTATGGTATCAAGGGCGGTAAATACCCCACCCACAGCCAGACAGGCCGCTTCCCATGAACCACGACTGGCCAGAGTGTCTGAATCCAACTGTGTCAGCTCCCGCTCAGCTGTACGACGAATGACTTCAATGTAGCCGAGTGCGTGATTCCAGGTCAATTCCTCTATCGTAGCAGACCTGGGACTAAGCTCCACATAAAGTTCAATGGCATCCTTTCTGGTTAATCTCTCATATATGGCTTCAAGACGTCTCGGAGATTCAATATGACCAAGATTTGGAATGTGATTCAAATAGACTGAAGACATCACCACGCCGGTTTTCATTGGTATTTCCCCCATATCAGGCATATGTTATCCTTCAACCACATCCCAGCCCACCACCTGGCGCTTGGTTCGAGAAAATTCGATACCTATCTGCACGATTTCATTTTTGCCGTTTCGATACTTGGCCGCATAGTCCTTGGAAAGAAGCTGCTGAATGGCCTCGCCCGTGGGCTCTTCACCGTCTATCACCTTGAATTCAAAGAGATATACATGATTTCCAAATCTG
>CAYRSX010000038.1:0-134954 GCA_964427245.1 uncultured Desulfobulbaceae bacterium
AATTCTACGACTTCTGGTAAGGTAATCTTAATTTCCATGGGGTGCTCCTCCTTTTTTTGTTATGGTATAGCAAAATATTCTATAGGAGGTGCACCCTTTTTTACCCTATTTTATTTTCACACAAGAAAGTTTACACTATCTGAATGCAAGGGCATAGCGTGGTTCGACACACTTGAATGAGTAATGCAGACGATATCAAAAACATAGTTGCCCAGTTATGGGCGTTTATGAGAGATACCTTTCATAAATTTCTGAACGACCATTGTTTCAGCCTTGCTCAGGCCCTTACTTACACCACTATCTTTGCCATTATTCCTGTTTTGGCCATTGTTTTTTCCATCTTTCATGCCTTGGGCGGGTTGGATTCTCTGAAGGATACCATTTTTGGCTATCTGTCGGAGATACTGACTCCCGGTGGGCAGCACCTGGTTCAGGAAAATCTTCGAGAGCTGCTGGAAAATGCCCAAGCAGCACCTATCGGTTCCTTCAGTATAGTATTTTTTATAGTAACCGCTTTTTTGCTGCTCATGGAGCTGGAGGATGCGTTGAATCATATCTGGTCTGTCAGCGGGCACAGACCGTTTTTGCGCCGAATTGCCTTGTACTGGTTGGCCTTCACTTTGGGGCCCGTTATTATGCTTATTCCTTTACTCATGACTTTGTTTCTCAGTTCACAGGTGGAGGCGTTTCAGACAATTTTTACTCTGATTGCTCCGTTTATGCAGTTTCTACGCATGTTTCCCGTAATGTCCATTTGGTTTTTTCTATGGGCTACCTATGTTTTTTTGCCCAATACTCATATAAAGTCAACGGCGGCGGTAATCGGCACCTTGATCGGTGGCACTCTCTGGCTTTTGGCCGTCAAAATCTATACCATTTACAATACACATATCCTTACCTATTCGAAAATCTATGGGTCATTGGGAGCGATTCCTATATTTCTTCTGTGGCTGTTTATAAGCTGGTGTATCATTCTTTATGGTGCAGAAGTGACGTATTGTTGTCAGTATTGGCATGTGATTCAAAGGAAAAGGCAACGTTCGGTGTTTGAAGAGATAAATTCTGCCAATATTTTGGCGATGCAGATGGTCTTATTGGTGGCTTGGCGGTTTCAAAACGGTATGGTTGGTCTTACATTGGCGGAGTTAAGCGAGATTTTGGGCGTATCTAAAAAGGTTTTACAGCCTGTATTTTATGCCTTACAAAAACATGAAGTATTGGCAACAGAGGCGGAAAATAGCCGTGTGCTGCTTTTGAGAGCGCCTCATCTATTGACCGTTTTGAATATCTGGAATGCTGTCGGCCATGTGTTTGTGGATACGACTCGATTTTCAAAAGAAGTATTTCAGGAGATGCCCTGGGAACGAGGCCTAACAGCCGTCTTGTCTCAGGCGAACGCCTGTTTTCTGCAAAAAACTGCTTCTCTTACACTGAAGGACCTACTTTCTTGTTCCGGCGAGGCACAAGCAGTGCTTGGGGGTTCAGTGGCGCAAGCCAATTGATGAGAGTGTTGTGAGGGGCGTGCCGTATAAGATGCATCCATCCGCCGATGTATGCGGTTTTCATGCCTGTTTTTGCCATACGTCCAATGCGTCTGGCCAATATCCTTTCCCTTTTTTGCCAGAATTCGTCTTCCATCCATTGCAGCAACTCTTTTGCACGGTCATGTATTCCTCTGAGTGTATTCCCTTGTTCATTACAAAGTATTTGTTGGGCCATGCGGTAATGGTGCGCAAAATATGTCTCCAGATTCAGATTCGGTTGTTGTACCAGTTGATTCAGATTGCATTCGGTCAGCAGTTCATGCTGCCACAGAGGCAGTTCCTCCTTGGCCAGCGCGCTGGAGTCTATGGCTATTGCGGGGATGTTATATCTTTTGCTATAGATTTGGGCGGTTTCCCACTCAAAGGGCATGTTGAGCTGGAGTCGTAACAATTCTATTGCCGCATGTCGTCTTTTTGGCCTTGGCCAGTCTTTTATGATGTGCCAGAGGGTGTAGAGTCATTGGCGCTGATGTGCCCTGCGGAATGCTACTGAAAACGGGCTGATTTCCACCAGAATCACTTGGGGGCACAATTCGCATAACAAGTCGTAAAGCCCTTGCGCCTCGGCCCGTTTGTCCAGATGTACGGTTCCTATGAGATAAAGTGGGTTTAAATGGCATTTTTGTTGCATGATTGATAGCAATCAATTAACAATAAAAACACAAAGGAGGCAACATGGCCAACGGCAGCTTCGACTGGACCAACAGGGTGGTGCTGGTGACTGGAGGCACCGGAACATTTGGTAAGGCATTTGTCAGACATCTGCTTAAGCATCACAATCCCCATGCTGTTCGCATCTACAGCAGAGACGAGTTTAAACAGTTTCATATGCAGCAGGAGTTTGATGACGAGCGGCTGCGTTTTTTTATCGGGGATGTGAGAGACGGTGAGCGTCTGATCAAGGCATGCCGTGGTGTGGATGTAATAGTCCATGCCGCTGCCATGAAGCAGGTACCTGCCTGTGAATATAACCCCTTTGAGGCGGTCAAGACCAATATACTTGGGGCTACGAACGTTATAGACGCTGCTTTGACCAACGAGGTTTCGCGCGTGGTGGCCTTGAGTACGGACAAGGCCGTAAATCCGGTAAATCTCTATGGGGCGACCAAGCTCTGCTCCGACAAGCTTTTTATTCACTCCAATGTGTACAGCGGAGACCGTTCAACTCGGTTTGCCTGCGTGCGTTACGGAAATGTCTTGGGTTCACGAGGAAGCGTCATTCCACTCTTTTTAAAACAGAGGGAAAACGGTGTCGTAACCCTGACGGATGAGAGAATGACTCGCTTCTGGATCACCACGGAGGATGCGGTTAAATTAGTGGAATCCGCCTTGTATCTCATGCAGGGTGGAGAGATATTCGTGCCGCACATTCCAAGCATGCGCATTTTGGACCTGGCGGACACCATTGCCCCGGGTTGTGAAAAGAAAGTCATAGGCATTCGGCCCGGTGAAAAGTTGCATGAGGTCCTGATCAACGAAGATGAGGGCCGCTATACCATTCGATATCAGGGTATCTACATCGTTCAGCCGGACGTTTCTGCCTGGAAAAAGGGCAAGTATGCCGCAGGAGAACCTGTGGAGGCACATTTTGCCTATGCCAGTAATACCAACGACTGGTGGTTGACGCCGGAGGAATTAAAGACCATGCTGATGCGGCAGGGTGTAACTTTATGATTCCATACGGCAGACAATTCATAGATGCAAGGGATATTCAAGCGGTAAACGAGGTGCTTGAGTCCGACTGGATCACCACCGGACCCAAGGTCAGTGAGTTTGAGGCTGCTGTGGCTTCTTTTGCACAAATGAGTCATGCTGTGGCAGTGAGCAGTGGAACTGCGGCCCTGCATACCGGAATGCACTGTCTGGGCATAAGTCCGCAAGACGAGGTGATAGTGCCGGCCATGACCTTCGTCGCCACAGCGAATGCCGTGGTCTTTTGTGGCGGAAGGCCTGTCTTTGCAGATGTGAATGCTGATACCTTGCTCATTGATGTGCCAAGTGTCAAGCGTGCTATCACGCCTCGTACACGGGTCATAGTGGCTGTGGACTATGCAGGCCAACCATGCAATTATGAAGAATTGCGTGAAATCGCTCAGACGCACGGCCTGTTTCTGGTGGCCGATGCCTGCCACAGCCTGGGTGCGGTCATAAATGGCAAGATGGCCGCTTCTCTTGCTGATATAACGGTATTTAGTTTTCATCCTGTTAAGCATATCACTACGGGTGAGGGTGGCATGGTGCTGACGAACCGAAAGGATTGGGCGCAAAAGGCCAGGAGATTTCGCAACCACGGCATAGAAACGGATTCCAGACAGCGCGAGGAACAGGGCACCTGGGCCTATGACATGCTGGAACTGGGTTATAATTATCGCATTACGGATATGCAATGCGCCTTGGGCATCAGCCAACTTCGAAAACTGCCCCAGTGGCTGCAAGTCCGGCGAAGGCTTGCCGCCTGTTACAGCGGGCTGCTTGCTGATATCAAGTGGCTCACCCCGTTAAAACAAAAAGAAAGCGGCCATGCCTGGCACCTGTATGTGATAAAATTGAAGGAAGCCGGTGTGCGCAGGCCATTATTTTCATTTTTGCGACAAAAAGGTATTGGAGTAAACGTACACTATCTGCCTGTGTATTTGCATTCGTTTTATAGGGATCGTTTTGGAACAGGGCCGGGGCTCTGTCCTGTGGCCGAGAGTGCCTATGAGCATCTTCTGACGCTGCCACTTCATCAGGGCATGACCGAGGCCGATGTGAAGTATGTGGTTCAATGTCTGAAGGAGTTTGAATCGCAAGGTCTTTAGAAATTGTATGAGAGGGTACCTGTGCACTCCTCCAGAGTAGTAAGTATTTCTTCATCCGTCACTACGACTATTTCACAGTCTCCTATGCCTTTGTTTAGAACATAGTGAAGCTCGCCATGCTGGACTTTTTTGTCATGCTTCATGATGGCCAGCAGTTCTTTTGGAGAGAAGCGAGCGGGAATGGCATATGGCAGACCGAAGCGCTCCAGAAGCCGTATAAAACGTGAGAATTCCTCAAAGCGCATGAGTTCCCTCTTGAAGGACATGCGTGCCGCCACCACCATACCCATGTTCACTGCCTCTCCATGGGAAATGGTGTAATTGGCCGCTGCCTCTATGGCATGTCCTGCCGTGTGTCCGAAGTTCAGAATACGGCGCAAGTCTGCCTCTTTTTCGTCCTGTTCCACTATCTCTGCCTTTATGGCACAGGAAATGGCTACAATGGCGGTGATGACCCCTGCATTCAATGAGAGTATCTCATTCCACTTCTGTTCCAGTATATTAAAGAGCTTGGGGCTGCGAATCATGGCGTATTTGATCACCTCCGCCAGGCCGTTTTTGAGTTCCTGTTCCGGCAGGGTGGAAAGGGTGTTTACGTCTGTCAAGACCAGTTTGGGCTGGTAGAATGTGCCAAGAAGATTCTTGCCTTCTGGCAGGTCCACGCCGGTCTTGCCGCCTATTGAGCTGTCCACTTGGGCAAGTAATGTGGTGGGAATCTGTACAAAAGGGATGCCTCGCATATAAATGGAGGCTAAAAAGCCAGTGATATCCTCTGTTACACCCCCTCCCAGGGCCAGAAGCAAAGTCTTGCGATCAGCTTCGAGCCGAAGGAGCTCTTTGGCTAAGTATAAGATAGTGCCCATGTTTTTGCTGGCCTCTCCTGCCGGAAACGAGACCAATTCCGCTTTGATTCCAGTCTCTTCCATTTGGTCCTGCAGATTGGAGCCATAGAGGCCTTCCACGTTTGTATCCGTGACGATCACATACCGGCTGGCCTTGTAGCCGTTTAGAAGGCTGGTCGTATAGGAAAGGAGGTCAGGGCCTATATAGATATCGTAGGCGTGTTCCTTAAGGCTTACATGGACGGTCTGGGTTTCTATTGGGAGGTTTGAAGGCATGTCGTTGTTCATATAAAAATCGCCCTTGAGTGCTTTTTGAATCTATGTGGTATAAGTGGCGGAAGCGCATGGGAATCGAACCCACCCACGAAGCTCTTCACCTCGTGCACTGGATTTGAAGTCCAGGAGGGCCACCAGTGCCCTTTCCGCTTCCAGTGATATAGAAAAATAAAGGGTTTCCATTAGTTTGTCAATTGAAGGCCGCTATGATTCAGATTGATGACAAGGGGAAACATTGATCTTCTATAAAAAGATGCATTATGAATAATTAATAATCTTATTCATTATTACTTGCAATTAGTAGTTATCGATCTTATTCTTTTTACAAATAAGGGCTGGGTAACCCCGCTCTTATTATTGTATCTCGTTATTATTTTTGGTTAATTTTTTTCGTGATATTTGAGTGCCTTTCTGGTAGGTATGTTTCATGGTTGTAATCACTGCTGGCTTGGGAATGTTTTTTGTCTATGTGTGTTCTTCTGTTGCCTTCTGGTGTCAGAGCAAAACGAAAGGAGAAATTTTTATGTTCAAAAAGGTCCGATTGGCTATGTTGATGACCATGGTTGGTATCTCATTGGTTTCTGTGGAAGCTTCCCGGGCAGAGGCAATGGATAGCTCCAAATTGTTTCAAGAATTGGTCAGGTATCATCAAAAGATACCGATAGAAGACAAGAAGGCTACGGCAATGGCAGATAGAAATAAAGGATTGCTGCCAGGAGCGGTTTCAACATACCTAACATCTTATAAGACGTCCTCTTCATCGGCACCAAACAGTTCTGCGGCTAAAAACATAACCGGTATTCAAGAACTGTCTGTATATTTGGGGGTTGCCTCCGATACCCGTGCAATGGAGATATATGCCCATAATATGCCCGTGCCGACGGTTCCACACTATTTTGGACCTTATGCCAACTGGGCATTCAGTCCCATGCCGCGCGGTCCAATCGCCAATATCGATGTGGTGAGTGGAGGTGACGGGTATTTCAATCCGCGAGTGGTGGTCGCTGATGTCTATGGAACTGGAATGGGTGCTACCGCTGCTGCAACTGTCTCAAACGGGGTCATCACCGATATCACCATCAACCAAGCTGGTTCTGATTACACAGCGCCCATGATAGTGGTGGAGGATGCCACAGGGACGGGTGCTATGGCAATGGCATCATTGGATGCCTCGAAATTGACCGGTGGTATTAGAAAATTTGTGGATTCTTTGCCGGGTGTAGGAGCATCCAACGCCAGTACACTAGATGGACACTATATTCCGCTTGCCATTCCTGATACTACCTCGTATCCAGGCAGCGATTACTATGAAATAGAACTGCGTGAGTATGAACATAGATTTCATTCCGATTTGCCACCTACCAGGCTTCGTGGTTATGTTCAGGTAAAGGACGGTTTAGATGTAACACCTATCAGTTATTTCGGCCCTATAATAGTAGCTATAAAAGACAGGCCGGTACGCGTTAAATTCACGAACAAGCTGCCTGTTGGCGCTGGGGGCAAGCTGTTTCTGCCTGTGGATAAAACGGTGATGGGGGCTGGCACAGGGCCATTGGCAGGTATGAATATGGGCAGGGATGACTTGACCTGTGATATGTCTCCTTTCGACTGTTATACTGAAAACAGAACCGCCATTCATCTTCACGGGAATAACTCGGCATGGATCAGTGACGGTACTCCACATCAATGGGTTACGCCTGCCGGAGAACAGACACCATATAAAAAAGGAGTAAGCGTTTTCAACGTACCTGATATGCCGGATCCAGGCGATGGCTCGTTGACCTTTTATTACACGAACAAACAGAGCGCCAGATTGCTTTGGTATCATGATCACACCTACGGTCTGACCAGGCTCAATGTATATGCAGGGGAGGCGGCGGGTTATGCCGTGTTGGATTACGTAGAATACGATATGATAGCAGGGACCAACACTACCGGTGTCAACCCAGGCAATTATAAGGTATTGCCCGATTATGGTATGCCGCTTGTATTGCAGGATAAGACATTTGTGGATGCCAGGACCATTGCCTATCAGGATCCTACCTGGCGTTGGGGTACCACACCGTCCATGCCAAGGACGGGTGACTTGTGGTTTCCGCATGTTTATATGCCTGTTCAGAACGCCTATGATCCATCCGGCATGAATCCGTTTGGTAGATGGCATTATGCCTTGTGGTTTTGGCCGCCTGCGACAGATCACCTTTCGTATCCACCCATTGCCAACCCCTATTATGACCCTGTCAATGCGCCATGGGAACCGCCTTTTATGCCTGACTTGCCCAATCCTTCCATGCCTGGTGAGGCGTTTATGGATACTCCGGTTGTAAATGGTGTAGCCTATCCATATCTGGAAGTAGAGCCCAGGGCATACCGTTTTAGGCTGTTGAATGCCGCAAACGACAGGTATTTTAATCTTCAGTGGTATGTTGGTGTGGATAAAAATACTATGCAGGAGTGTGCCGCTACAACAAATTGTACGGAAGTTCGTATGGTGCCTGCAGTGGCAACCAATGGCTTCCCGTCTTCTTGGCCTGCAGATGGTAGAGATGGTGGCATCCCTGATCCATTTACAATAGGTCCTGATTGGATACAGATCGGTACAGAAGGAGGATTTCTGCCAGCACCTGTAGTTATTCCCAATCAGCCAGTTACTTGGAATATGGATCCAACTACCTTCAATTTCGGGAATGTGGATCTGCATTCTCTGCTTTTGGCGCCTGCTGAACGTGCTGATGTGATTGTGGATTTTTCGCAATTCGCAGGCAAAACCTTGATACTTTATAATGACGCACCTACTCCATTTCCTGCCCATGATCCGCATCTGGATTATTTTACCTATAACCCGGATCATACGGATATAGGTGGCGCTCCGCCTGCAAAGCCTGGTTATGGTCCGAATACCAGGACGATCATGCAAGTTCGTGTTAAGGATATTCCATCTGCTGATCCGTATAACATTGAAAAATTGAAGTCCGTTTTTGCAAAAACATTCGGGAAAAGAGGCGTTTTTGAGGCAAGCCAAGAACCTATAATTATTCCACAACCTTTTTACAACTCGGCTTATGACGCCAAGTTTCCTCAAAAGATCGTAAGACAGTTCGAACAGAGCGTGAGTTTTACTACGCTTGACGGTAAGAATGTAACCATACCTGTGTCGTCCAAGGCCATTCAGGACGAGATGGGCGAGACCTTCGATCCCATGTTTGGACGCATGAGCAGTATGCTCGGCTTGGAGCTGCCACCCAGCACTGTTGCAAAGGGTTTTATCGTCTATCCGTTTGCTTCTCCTCCCGTAGATATCATAAAGGGATCGGTGACCGGCACGCCTATCGGTAGTACGGAGGATGGCACTCAGATCTGGCGCATCACACACAACGGAGTGGATACGCATGCCGTTCATCTGCATCTGGTAAATTTCCAGCTCATTAACCGAGTTGCCTGGGATGGTTCGCTGCTGTTACCGGATGAAAACGAGTTGGGCTGGAAGGAGACCTTGCGCGTAAATCCTCTGGAACATACTATCATAGCTTTTAAGCCCACTATTCCGGATGTACCTTTTGATATCCCTAATAGTATCCACCCGATAGATCCGGCTAAGCCCATTGGGGCTATGCTCATGGGTCCTCCTGGCGGATTCCAGACCCCTACGGCCTTACCCATTACTATTTTGAATCACAATGTCAATTTCGGGTGGGAATATGTATGGCACTGTCATATGCTGGATCATGAAGAGATGGACATGATGCATGTGTTGAGTTTGGCGGCAAAGCCTGCCAAACCCCAATTAGAGGCTGCTATTATAGGTGCATCTCCTGCGATAAGTGTGAGACTGAATTGGTCTAAATCCCTTGGGGCCGACAATTATGTATTACAAAAGAGCAGCGATCCCGACATGCAGCACAATGTTACCAGTATGCCGCTGGGGAATATCACGAGTTACTATGATCACGTGGGCGATATATATCAGCCGATCTATTATCGCGTCTATGCTACTACAGTGGTAGGCGACAAGGATACATCAGGTTTTCCTGTGACGACAGTACAGTCCGACTATTCCGACATCTTCTCCACTGCCACCAGGACATGGATGCCTCTTGCTGTTATGGCAAAGGCTACGCCGGGTGTAGTGTATGAAAATGGCCGTATCCAGATG
This sequence comes from uncultured Desulfobulbaceae bacterium, assembly GCA_964427245.1. Taxonomy (GTDB): domain Bacteria; phylum Desulfobacterota; class Dissulfuribacteria; order Dissulfuribacterales; family DYLC01; genus JAQVIJ01. The sequence continues at coordinate 9,617 of CAYRSX010000038.1, forward strand.
GTTATCTTGGATTTAGATGGGCAGTCAATTTTGATCAATGGTCTTGGCACTGACAATAGCTTCCTGGACACATGGAAGGTGGTAACCAATGCTAATTTTGGTCCAGCCTTGGCTTATGACAATCTTAACAATAAGCTTTATGTGGGTATTGTTGACAATTATATCATGAAGCTGGGCAGACTGGATTCAAGCTTTTTCGGTTTCATGTTGAACTGGCTGCCGGTCAGCATAGGTGGATCAGCCACGCCTGCAATCGTCTATAATTCGACTAACAGTAAGTTGTATATATCTGTCGTCAGTAACACAGCGATTTGGTGGAATACCTTCGATACGGTCTCCAATAGCAGTGCTAACTGGAGTTATTTGGGTATAACTTCACCTTCGGCGCCATCCATGGCATATGACTCGGATCTGAACAATGTGTATATTGCTGTTCGTACGTTCAATAATACCATATCTCTGAGTGCGATAGACGGAGCGAGCGGTGATTTTAGCGGGTGGTTATCCATCGGGGGTATTTCGTCGGAGGCACCGGCTCTCGCCTATCATGCCAAAGACAAAAAACTTTACGTTGCCATTCGTGATATGAACGATGAGATCGCTTTGGGGATTTTCAACATCTCCAGCCTTACTTTTGAAGGATGGAAGCCTTTGGGCGGAATAAAGACATACATGGCACCATCCATGGTATGGAATGTCGCAACAGGCAAGGTAGATATATTTATCAAAGACGGTTTGGGCAGAGTCTTGAAGCTCTCTTATTGAGTCATTTAAATATTACCTGTTCCATCGATGGTGTTTTCTTAACGATGGAACAGGTAGGTTATTTGAGTACCATTTTAAGTTAATGGCATTCGTGTAATTTCCTTGTGTTCTTTGGAATTGGGCTTATAATTTAAAATCATACATAAGTGTAGTCCAATGAAGGATGGAGTGAGTAATATGCCGATAGTTGGCGTATCATACACACAACCCGTTATAGCCCCGTTACAAAACCCTTCGGCTGAAGATTTCACTCAAAATACTTCGGCACCTTTACCAGTAATAAATGCTGCCTCATTCAATCCGCAGGACAGATACAGCCCCTCACAAGGATTCGGTGCAGGTGGCAAATCCGTCTCGCGCGAGGTTTCAAATGGTTCAAAGAACGAGCTTACTTCCCAGGAAGTTGCTGTACTCCTGGAGCTCAAAAAGACTGATCAACAGGTCAGGCAGCACGAAGCCGCGCACATAGCTGCTGGCGGAAGCTATGTATCCAAGGCCGCCTCATATTCCTACAAGATAGGGCCTGACGGTAACAGATATGCAGTGGCAGGCGAGGTGGGTATAGATGTTTCTCCTGAACGGGACCCGCGTGCTACGGTGCAGAAGATGGCTGTGGTGCAGCGCGCCGCCTTGGCGCCTGCCGACCCATCTCCGCAAGACAGGGCCGTTGCCGTCAAGGCCGCCATGACATCTGCTCGGGCCCAGAGCCAGGTTCTGAGACTTCAGTATGAAAAGAACAATGGAATGTTTTCGGTGTGGTCTGCATCACCTGGAATGACCATCGACACATACGCATGAGCCCCTTGTCTTGCACCACAGCCTCCTCTTCATAACAGCCATTTTCTTCTTCTGCCTCGGCATTGCAGGAGCCTCTTGTAGTTTAGAGCCTGTTAGCCATGCAATGCAAAATGATGCAATTCGGCTGGTCATCGGCTGGTCTTGTGTCTTTTTGGGTGGTTGCGGGCTTTTGGGACAGTTGGTTTCGTTTATTCGGCAAAAAAGGCAGGCAAATGCAGAGACAAGACCTGTCGGCCTTTCAACATACTTGCTGTCCTGCCTTTTTGCGGCCGTTTTGTTTCTGGGACTAGGCGGTGTGCATGTTTGTTTCTATGAAAAGAGCTATGCTGACAGGGCGGGGCCCCTTTGGGATATAGCGCAAAAAAAAGAGGAAGTGGTGCTTATAGGACAGGTGATTCGTATGCCTGTTTCCACTGAAAGAGGTGACACTCGTTTGCGTATAGGCCTGTTGGCAAGGGCCGAACCACAAGGCCTGTCACTCATCAAAGGCGATATCTTGCTTCATGTGAAGAGCCTGGATTATCGGGATGTGCTGCCGGGTGATGTCTTGCGTTTTGCGGTCAGATTACGGGAACCCAAGGGATTTGCTGTGCCCGGGGCCTTTGATCACAGGCTCTGGCTGGAGATTCAGGGCATTCATGCAACGGCAATTGTGGTCAGTCCTCTGAAGATGGCTGTGACCGGTCATTTTCACTCTTCTCCTGTGCTGCCTTATTGGCGGTATGTGTTGGAGACGAAGCGAATGCGACTTGTTGAGGCGTTGTGCGAGGCATTCCCTTCAAATGACACGCGTAGCCTTGCAGTGGGTTTGCTGCTGGGCGAGCAGGCAGGCATGGACAAAGATGTCCGGGAGCTTGCTCAAGTGACCGGTATAAGCCATCTGCTGGCAGTTTCGGGCACCAATATGACTCTGGTTGCCCTTATGGCCGGGTTGCTCGTGTATCGTCTCCTCATTCACTGGCAGTTCATTGCACTGAGATTTTCCGTGCGGCGGATAGCGGCAGGCATGGCTGTGATGGCCGTTCTTATATATGCTGGAATGGCGGGTTTTTCTGTTTCCGCCATACGGGCTGTACTTATGACCGTCGCCATCTCGGCCGCTTTTGTCCTGAACCGGCCTCAAAGCCTTTTGAACGCACTGGCCCTGGCTGGTCTGGTCCTGTTGCTCTTTGAGCCGTTACAGCTTTTCAGTCCCTCATTTCAGCTGTCTTTTGCGGCTGTCTTCTTTTTGTGCGGTCTGGCTGCGCCTTTTTTACAACGATTTGAAAAAACAACCACCCCGCCCTTCGGGCACCCCTCCACAGGAGGGGACACCACTTCCGGCATAAATAGGCCGCCATTGATTACATTGAAATACCGCATCATATCCCTGTTTGTAGCGGGTTTTGTGGCCCTTTTGGCCACTGCTCCCTTTATCGCATGGCATTTTCAAAGGTTTTCTTTGCTGGCTCTGCCTGTAAATCTCGTAGCGGTGCCCCTGACTGATCTCCTTTTGTTGCCGGGTCTTATGCTCGGGGCATTGTCGCTGCCTTTTTCTTCTGCAGTGGCCTTTGGTATCTGGCGAGTCATGGATGTAATTCTCGGTCTGTCTTTGAATGGTTTGCAGTGGATAAGCGGTTGGGAGTATGCTTCGTTTTGGTGCATCAAGCCATGGATGTGGCAGGTGGTCGTCTCATGTATGGTACTTCTGGCCCTAGTGTTGGCTGTTAGGCATAGGGGTCGGGAGAAGAGATGGCTTTGCATCTCATTGGTTTTGGCGATGACATGTGTGGGAGGGTTTTGGTATCGGACCTGGACGATATCCAACAGCAGTACTCTTCGACTTCATGTTTTAGACGTAGGGCAGGGTTTGGCACAGGTAGTGGAAGGCCCTAGGGGTTTTTTGATGGTCATGGATGCAGGAGGTCTTGGCAATACGGATTTCGATACCGGAGAAAGGCTGGTGGCCCCTTTCATAAGACATCTCGGTTATAATACCATCGATCTCCTGGTGATGAGTCATCCTGAACAGGATCACATGGGAGGTATTCCATATCTGCTCAGGCATTTTCGAGTCAAACGGTTTTGGAGCAATGGCGCTTCAGGAGAGGGGGAGACATGGAATCTACTTCAGACAGCCCTTACGAAGACGGCCTGTACTGTTGAGACGCCTTCTGATGGCGATGTGTTGAATGTACAGGGTCTTTCCGTTCGGCCCCTCATCCTTCATGGATGCCACGGTCTGGAGACGCGAAACGCCCGTTCACTGGTGTTGCTATTGGAGTATCGAGGTCGCTCGCTCCTTCTTACAGGTGACATGGATGCCCAACGAGCGGCCTGTATTCTAAAAGAACTTTCTCATACGGATATCCTGGTAGCGCCTCATCATGGCAGCAAGGGCTCCAATTCCCCCGCGTTCGTTCAGGCGGCCAGTCCGGGCGTGGTGATATTTTCCGCTGGCAGGGACAATCCCTTTCATCTGCCCAACAAGTCGGTGATTCAGCGCTATATGGAGGTAGGCAGCAGGATTTTGACCACAGAACGAAATGGAACCATCACGGTTGAGGTGAGTGCATCAAGTGCATTGAGTATAAGAAATAGCTTGCCGTGATGTAGTTTCAGCCTTTATTATGAGAAGGGAAAACAAACCCGTAGGTATCTGAAATAATAGGACAGGCGTCTCGCCTGTTCTACTGGTATGAAAGGGACAACATGAAAAAACTGATTCAGACCATAGACAAGCTATTTGACGAGCATTTGAAGGCTGTTTTAGAGGCTCAGCAATTCACTGCTATTCTGGCCCAATTGGTCGTGATGTTAAGCGACGCCCTGCAGCAAGGCAATAAGATACTGGTCTTCGGAAACGGAGGAAGCGCGGCTGATGCCCAGCACCTGGCCGCTGAACTGGTTGGGCGTTTTAAACTGGAGCGAAGAGGACTGCCGGCCATAGCCTTGACCACAGATACCTCCATTTTGACAGCATTGGCCAATGATTACGGTTTTGAGAGAGTCTTTGCCCGCCAGGTGGAGGCCTTGGCTCAAAAAGGAGATGTGCTTTTGGGTATCACCACCAGCGGCAATTCTTCAAACGTCATTGAAGCCTTTGAGCAGGGCAGGCGTATGGGCACAGTGCTGATAGCCTTCACAGGTGAAACAGGCGGCAGGCTTACCTATCAAAGGGATGTGCTTCTGCTGAGGGCGTCTTCCTCTAACACTCCGCGCATTCAGGAGATACACGGCCTGTGGATTCATATTCTGTGCGAGCTGTTGGAGAAAACTCTCTTCGAGAAGTGAGTGGCAGCGAACATTTACATGAAAGTTATAAGTTCTGGTTTTTTATTTTTGTGCCAAGGTGGGCCGTTTTTATAGACATGCTATTTTTTTATGCAATTAAAATAATAAGATACTGCTATTTTATAGCGCTTATGCTCATAAAAATCCTATTTTATGATATAGATAAAGCAAATTGATGTGTAAGTTGGCATTGACAATTCGAATATTGCTTTTTATAGGATTATCATCAAACTTTTATTAAGGAGGAGTCTATGAAGTTCAAACAGTTGGGGCTGTTGTGTCTGAGCGGGTGTATGCTCGCAACGGTTGCCTACGGTGCCGCCAAGCCGGAAGCGTCCAAGCAGACCAAGGCCAAGACAATGGCTGAGCTGGCAGCTAGGTACGATTCCAAATCGTGTGAGGAATGTCATCCTGATGTGTATGAACAGTGGCAGAAGTCGATTCACTCCCGTTCCCTTTTGGGTACGGGCCGCACTGCGCCTACTATTCTTACGGCCATCGATATGGGAATCAAAAAATTTCCATATTCTGGTGTAAAAGAGGATAAGGATCTGGAGGTCAGGCATTTCATGCTTTGTGCCAAGTGTCATTTGCCTCAGATCGACGAGGCGAGTGATGAAGTGGTAAGAGAGATCATAGCCACTATTCGTGCCTGGCAAAAAGAGGACAACGACGCCAAAAGAGAAGAATTGGAAAAGAAGATCTCCAGCGTCAACATCGGCTGTATGGTTTGCCATAACAAGAAGGCCATCATTCATAAGTGGGCGGATGGTTATGCACAGCCTGATACCGTCTATGGCTCCAAGGCAGGCAAGCATGAACACCCCAAATTTGACAAAATGGCCAAGGCTCCGGCTTTGGGTGAGGCCATTTTCTGCGGCCAGTGTCATGGTTTAGGGCCCAATTTCGAGCTGGATGAACCTTCCCAGTGCGCCACTCTTTATGGCAGTTATCTCTTCGCCTATGTGCCCGAGGGCGGCCATGAGAGCTGTCAGGAATGTCACATGAAGAAGTCCGGTCTGGGTCACGACATGGAGGCCTATCGCAGTGAGGCCATGAGAAAAATGGCCATCAAGGCCGAGGTGGACGGCAGGACCTTGTTCTGGAGAAAAAACAAGAAAGAAGGCGTGGTGCCCATGGGCATCATCAATGTGGAGCTTATGAATAAGGCTGGTCATGTCATTCCGGATGGGTGACCTACTCCAAACAGAGTGGTCCTGGAAGTGACCGCCAAAACCAATGATGGAAAAGAGATATACAAGGAGCAGAAGATATATATGCCTTTCCCGGGTCGTTTGGGCCGTGGAGAAGAGATGGGCCGTGGTCCATATGAAAAGAGCGGCTTGCTGAGAGAAACCAGTCTGCCGCCTCTTCGTCCCGTGAAAGAGACCTTTGAGATTCCATTCCCCTATGTGGACACCACTAAGGACGGTAAGCCTTATAGAGAGCTGGTCAAGGACGAGATGACTGTGTCCGTCAAACTCTGGTATGTACCGTTTGGTGAGTTTGATGGCAACGAGGTCCTTTTCTTCGGTGAGGAGAAGAAATTGGAGCTCAAGGGTGAGTGGGTGTGGCATAATTAGCTCTCATATTTTATAGAACTTGAAACACTAAGCGGAACAGACCGGCCAGTCTGTTCCGCTTTTTTGTCCCAAAAATAGACATGGGATGAGAAATCTATATGTTACTGGTCATTGCGAAAACTCAAAGAGTTCGTGGCAATCTCATTACAACATATGAGATTGCTTCGCTTTGCTTGCAATAACAATCTTCTATGTCTATTTTTCGGTTTTGTTTTAATGGTTGTTTTTTTCCGGTGACGTGAGTATGTTAAAAAAATTAACAAAACTCCCATAAAAGTGTCCTTTTGTCCGTTCTACGCCTTGGTCAATGGACAAAATTACATTTTTTGGCAGTTTTCTTCGTTGTATTTGGTTGTTGATTAAATAGTTGCAGAAAAGGAGCTGGCCCATGAAGCAGAAAGGCATCATATGTGTTGTATGTATAGGTTTTGGCTTGCTTGCCTTGCCGGCCCTTGCGGAAACAGATGTCAAATGTGAACGCATCGGAAACACCACTGTTTGTTCCAATGGGACCACCTACGAACACAAAGGAGACAAGACCATTCGTTCCGATGGCGTGGTTTACGAACATATAGGCAATACCACCATCAGCTCCACAGGCAGAGTTTATGAACAAAAAGGAGACGAGGTGAGGGTCTTGGACGGTAAGGTCTATAAAAAGGTGGGAACGGCTATTATAGGTAGCGATGGAACGGTATGCCAGACTCGAAACGGAGTGGTGGTCTGTGAACGGCCATAGGTTAATTAAAGGCCACTTCTACGGTGAAATCTCCGTTGGGTGTGCTGAAGGGCATGGCCACACATGGGCCTTTACTGATGTGTTTGATGGTATGTCCTTCGCCTGAGATGACGGTCGGTGTCCCTGCCTGCAGCACGATGCCTGCAGCTTCGAGCCTTCTTCTGGCATCTCCGCATATCATGTTGGTCAGTTCGCCCACAGCGTCTTTCACTTCATCATTGAGTTCCGTCACTGGTGTTCCAAAGAGATTGGAGACAATGGCGCAGATGCAAGTGGTTGAAAAGGAGATGGACATAGATCCCTGTGCCTCGCCGGTGATACCTATGATGCCCGATGCATCGCCATTGGCGGTTTGGTCTTTTTTTAGAAAGGGTTTGCCCGGTGTAACTTCCACCATGGCCATGGTCTTTAGGACGTTTACAGCTGCTTCCAAAAAGGGATTTATAATCTTGGCGTCCATCTCACTCTCCTGTTTCGTCGATATTTACAATAGATTTTATTAGATAAACAAAAAAGTAATAAAAAACAAGTCTGATTATCGTGACTTTATAAAAAATGTGTTACAACATTTTCATATAATCTATCTATCTGTTCCATTGAAAGCCCTGCACCCAGGCCAACTTTCCTTGCAAAATCCTGAGTCATGAAATCTGATGGTGCATGACCGTCCGAATTTATGACCAGAGACGCCCCATATTTTACTGCCAGTCCGGCTACATGGCCATTGGTCAGGGAATGTCCTTTTCTGCCTGATAATTCCAAAAACACCCCTTTTTGTGCTGCTGCCTGCACATCCTCCGGCGTGATCATGCCTGGGTGGGCCAATATGTCAACTCCAGCCTCTATGGCAGCCCTGTTGGTGCCGGGACATACGGGTTCAACTATGGTTTCTCCGTGGCATACTACGATCTTGGCCCCCAATCTTCGGGCTTCCTGCACCAGCCGTGGAATCACGGCGGGCTTTACATGTGTGAGTTCAACGCCTGGCAGCAGTTGGGCTGTGCTGTATTTGTTGATATCGTCCAGTGTTTTCAAGAGGTTGGTTAATATGTGCTCAAGGTTGGATGCATCAGCATGGTCGGTGATGGCAATGGCCTGATAGCCTATTACCTCCACTCGTCTGACCAGTTCCGAGGGCAACAGTTCGCCGTCGCTGAATATGCTGTGGCAGTGTAGATCGATCATATAGCCTCACATCTTGTATTTGAAGTGTTCAGGTCCCAATTCTTCCAATACCTGATCCCAGTTCTGGGGCTGTGACGAGTGGTCCGAAGTGGTTTCCATTTTTATTTTCTGCATGACCCTGTCGTTTACATAGATCGGTGCCTTGGTCTTTAGGGCGATAGCCACTGCATCACTGGGCCTGGCATCGATTTTGGAGACTATCCCACCGTTTTTTGCTGTGATAACGGCATAAAAGGTATCATTTTTCATTTCAGAGATCTCTACCTCCAGAAGCTCTATCCCCATTTCTTTGATGAAAGTAACTAATAAGTCATGTGTCATGGGCCTTGTAAACTGAAGCCGTTCCAGTTCTGAGGCTATCGCAGTGGCCTCCATGACACCGATCCAGATAGGCAGAGTGCGAGAACCGTTCAGTTCCTGCAGAAGCAGGATCGGAGAATTGGAATCAGGATCTAGTGTAATGGACTGTACATATACAGGTATTCGATGCATTGGATTCTCCTGGTGAAACTGCCAAGTTTTTATTGTTGTAACTTAGTAGATAACCTCGAAAAAATCAAAAACAATGGTTGGGATTGCGGAGCCTGGCCCTACAGGCATCCGGTAAATATTGTCTGCAATTCGCCTCGCAATGAATGGCAAAATGCCTCTGTAACCGTTATTGGAACGGTTTGTCCCATTAAATTTCCTATGGCCTTGAAGTTTACCACATGATTGTCTCTGGTTCTACCCGCCATTTCCGATGTATCTTTTGAACTGACGCCTTCAACCAACACCTCGACTGTCTTGCCCACCAACCGCTGGTGTCTTTTGTGGCTTATCTCGTGTTGAAGTTCCACTATTTGTGTCAGCCTTTGAGTTTTGAGCTCAAGGGGAAGTTGTTCTGGCAATTGGGCTGCACGAGTGAATGGTCGTGGTGAATAATTGAAGACAAAAAGCTGTTCGTATTGCACTTCTTGAAGAAGGGACAGCGTCTCCTCAAAATCTTCTTGAGTTTCCCCAGGAAATCCTACTATCACATCTGTAGTGAGAGAGATTTCCGGACAAAGTTCGCGTAATCTGTGAATCTTGGCGAGATATTCTTCTCTCGTGTATCTGCGGTTCATGGCCTTTAGAATGCGCGTGGAACCTGATTGTACCGGAAGATGCAGGTGCTCGCACAGGCAGGGAATTTTCACAAAACATTCCATGAGTTCCTCGGTCAGGTCTTTGGGATGGCTGGTCATGAATCTCAGCCGTTCTACTTCGCAATCAGCTACCTCTTGAAGCAATTGTGCAAAATTTTCAGAACCGTTTTTTTTGCCATAGGAATTGACATTTTGCCCCAGGAGAGTGATCTCCTTTATGCCATGGTTGACCGCCTCTTTTACCTCGGTAAGGATGTCCTGCATGGGCCGGCTGATCTCACGACCTCTCACATACGGCACCACGCAATAGGAACAGAAGTTGTCGCAGCCCTGCATGATGGTGATAAACCGTTGAAAGGGATGCGCATTGGGGAGTTGAGTGGTCAGGATTGGAATACGAAAATCCTGTGCGAGTTCCGTGTGGCATACCCTGTTGCCTTTTTCAGCCGCCTGGAGCAATGAAGGCAGGCTGTAGAGGGTCTGAGGCCCAAAGACTATGTCCACGTAGGGTAGTTTTTGCAGAAGCCGTTCCCCCTCTTGCTGTGCTACACAGCCTCCTATGCCGAGAATCAGGTCTTTTTTCCGTTTCTTGAGTTTCCGGAATCTGCCCGCCATGCTATAGACCTTGTTTTCTGCCTTTTCGCGAATAGAGCAGGTGTTGAGCGGGATCAGGTCTGCGTCTGACCGATTGTCCGTGGGTTCATACGCAGGATATAGCAATTGAAATATGCGCTGCGTATCATGCTCGTTCATCTGGCAGCCAAAGGTTATGATGTGAATGCGCTTAGATGGTGTCATATGTTAGTGATAATCTGATAGCCTCCTGTGATTTCGGTTAGTTCCGTTAGAATGTCTTGCAGGTCCTTTTCGCCGCCTGCAACATGGCGTATCTCCACAAGGCCGCAATCCCTGTTTATGGTGGTCATTATATATAAATTGTCGTAGGCCTCAAGGATAAAGCGTAAAAAATAAACGGCCTGCGGCCGAATCCTGAGCCTCAATATATGGAGATCGTCGCTCAATTGAGAATGCCCTGCCTGTGAAATATATGTTGCTTTTTTTGAAGGTTCATATCATAATTATTTATTATTCAACCTATTTTATAAGAATCTTCAATAAAAAGGTAGTCTATGTCTGAACGAAGAATCACTCAAAGATATCCCTTACATCTTCGCGTTTATTTCCCTGAGTACAATCTCTGGGGATACACTCGTGATATCTCACGGGACGGCTGTTGCATTTTTTTATCGAAGTCCCTTGTCGAGGGTATTGTCACCGATTTTTTATTGGAATTGCCTATAATCGGTGCTATACCCCTTCAATGTTATATTCAACACCAGCAGAATGGTGCGGGCGATATGGGAGTGCAGTTCGTGCATGTCCGATTTTCGCAGGAGCAGGCCGCCTATTATGAACTCTATCGTGGTTTTTTTGCCCTGATACCAGCTATGGAGCAGATTCGGCACTATTATCTCGATCTGGTTGAAAAAGGCAAGATAAAATATCACGAGATTCCAAAAGAGCCTGCCTGACGCTGGCATTCAGGGTTTCAGCCTTATAACCTCAAACCGATATGTCTCGTGGTCTGCGTGAGCATCGAATGGTTCCGTATTGCATAGTTTCGTATGGCGCTCTTGAAATGTCCTTTTTTTCTTTGAAGCGAGCATAGCTGGTCCTCGCACAAGAATTACAAACTCCTCTTTCAATTCATGTCGTTTCACCAGTTTCTGCACATAATCAGGCCAATTTTCAGAAAGTTTCTTTAAATAAAATGGAATCACTCCCCATGAAAACAGCAGGTCTTGACAGACCTTTTTCGAGTCTGCAAAGGCTATCAGCCATACTGGCAGTCTGAGGCGAGAAATGCGCCTTACAGTTGTGCCGCTTTGAGTGGGTATTACTACCATGGCCACCTGCAGGTGTGAGACTGCATTTTTAATGCTGGTGGAGATGATGTCTTTTACTACCAGTTTTTGTGTCATCGGCCATGCTGCATGCAGCATATTCAAATGTGCCGTCGTATCGGCATAAAGATTCCCCTTTTCCGTGGCCGTTGCTATGGCAGTCATCATTCTGACCGTCTCTATTGGATATTCACCTATGGCGGTTTCCTCTGAAAGCATTACGCAGTCAGCCCCATCCAATATGGCATTTGCCACGTCTGTGGCCTCTGCTCGAGTGGGTCTTTTGTTGTGCAGCATAGATTCCAGCATCTGTGTGGCTAAAATCACGGGTTTTCCTGCCTCGTTTGCCTTTTTTATGAGTTTTTTCTGCAGAATGGCCATTTCTTCTATGGGTGTTTCCACTCCCAGGTCGCCTCTTGCTACCATGATGCCGTCCGCTTTATCAAGGATGCGGTCTATGTCGGCCACAGCCTGACTGCGTTCTATCTTGGCGATAACCAAGGGGTTATAGTCGAGATCTTTTAGGATGTTTTGCAGCTCTTGAATATCTGCAGCATTTTGTACGAAAGACAGACTGACGGCTTCGATTGCATGCTTGGCTGCAAAGATTATGCCTCTATGGTCTGTATCTGTAATGGCGCTGATATTCAGATCCACGCCTGGTAGATTTACTCCCTTGTGAGACATCACTGGGCCGCCAAGCAGCACTTGACAGCGGATTAGGGACGAGTGCACCTCTTTTACCACCAATTGCACCATACCATCGTTTATGAAGATGATGTTATTGGGTTTTAATGCCTTTAAAAGCATAATATCGGCATTTTCTGCTTTGTCTCGCATGGTGGCGTTGATTTGAATCGGCAGAATATTTTCAGCTGATTGCTGTCGTGTACTCAGAAAGATTTCGTCGTGAGTGTGCAGTAAAAACGGCTCGTTGATGAGTTTGCCCAGGCGTATTTTCGGGCCTGGTAGGTCTAGAAGAATAGCCACGGTTCTTTTTAGTTCTTGAGCAGTCTTTCGTATATTTTTTACAAGATAGGCATGTTCTTTTAGGGAGCCGTGGGCCAGATTCAACCTGGCGATGGTCATTCCTGCTTGTATCAGCTGTTTAATGGTGTTAAATGAGTTTGAGGCAGGGCCGATAGTGCATACAATCTTTGTCTTTGCATATTCAAACATATATGACCCTCAATTTAGACTTGACCTTGGCCTTTGCTTCCAATAAGTTGAACATGAAATGTAGTTTTATACAACAGTAACTTGCAATCGATTAAAAGGAGAAAGACATGAGCACTATCTCAGAGATCAAGGCCATTGAAATCTTGGACTCCAGAGGCAATCCCACTATCAGAACATACGTAACCCTGGAAGACGGTGCTGTGGGCGTGGCATCTGTGCCATCCGGCGCATCTACAGGGGAAAACGAGGCTGTAGAGCTGCGTGACGGTGATTTCTCCCGCTATGGCGGTAAGGGCGTGCTGAAGGCTGTTTCCAATGTGGAGGATGTCATAGCCCCCAGGCTTTTGGGCATGGATGCCACGCTTCAGCAGGAGATCGACATGATCATGATAGACCTGGACGGCACGCCTAACAAGAACAAGCTGGGCGCAAATGCCATCCTTTCCGTGTCGATGGCGGTGGCAAGGGCAGCGGCCAACAGTGTGGGCCTTCCCCTCTATGCCTATCTGGGTGGGCCGTGTGCCAATCGCATACCGGTACCCATGATGAATGTATTGAACGGCGGAAAACACGCCGACTCCAATGTGGATTTTCAGGAATTCATGATCATGCCCATAGGAGCCTCGAGTTTCGCAGAGGCCTTGAGGTACTGCTCCGAGACCTTTCATGCTTTAAAATCCATTTTAAAATCCAATGGTTATGCTACAGCAGTAGGAGACGAGGGCGGCTTTGCCCCTAATCTTACCAGCAATGAAGAGCCCTGTGAACTCATCGTTCAGGCCATAGAAAAGGCTGGTTATGTGCCAGGTGACGATATAGCCATTGCATTGGATCTTGCGGCCAGTTCCTTTTATAGAGACGGTAAATATGTGCTGGAACGTTCTGGCGGCGGTGAAAAGACATCTGAAGAGATGGTGGAGCTGATGTCAGAATGGATTCAGAAATATCCCATTATCTCCATCGAGGATGGTCTGGCTGAAAACGACTGGGAGGGTTTTACTCTGATGACAGAACGGCTCGGAGACCAGATACAGGTGGTGGGCGACGATATCTTTGTCACCAATACAGAGTTCGTAAGACGCGGCATAATAGAAGGGGCAGCTAACTCTGTGCTCATAAAGCTTAATCAGATCGGAACGGTAAGTGAGACGGTCAATACCATTCGTATGTGCAGAACCGCTGGTTGGGACTTCGTGATCTCTCACCGCTCAGGTGAAACAGAGGATGATTTTATCGCTGATTTCACTGTTGCAATGGATGGCTGTCAGATCAAGACCGGTTCTGTGTGCAGAAGCGAACGCATAGCCAAGTACAATCGACTTTTGGAGATTGAAAACGAATTAGGCGTGGCGGCTGTGTTCCAGTCACCATTTGATCTGTAATCGCCGCAGGGGTGGGCGGACGTATAGCCTGTCCACCTCGAGTTATGTAGAGATGGGTTCAGAACCCGCTCGGACCATTCCAGCGGCAAAAGGATTTCTCGGTCGCTGTGCTTCATTCGAAATGACACTTGTTGTTGTGTGACAGGCGAGATGTTTGCGACAGGTGAGACGCCTGTCTTACGGGTAGTGTCTTTGTCATTTTCGAGCGAAGTGGTTGTAATTGCTTACGAACTGGCTGTCATTTCGAGCGAAGCGAGAAATCTTATAAAAGCGAGGAATCTTTTATGACGATGCAGAACGATTGGCAGCGTTGCGTTGCGTTTCATGGCCATGCCTGTCCTGGTTTGGCCATAGGCTTTCGAGCGTGTGAGGCACTGAAACAGGTCATGGACCTGCATTTTTCCAAGGATGAGGAACTGGTTTGCATAACGGAAAATGATGCCTGCGGCGTGGATGCGGTACAGGTATTGACCGGCTGCATCTTTGGTAAGGGTAATCTCATTTATCGGGATGTGGGCAAGATGGCATTTACCTTTTTTGAGCGACATGCAGGTAAGGGTGTGCGAGTGGTGTTCAAGGGAGTCATGCCCCAGGGCATGGATCGCAATAAATGGCAGGAATATATATTGACAGCGCCGGTTTTCGAGTTGTTTCAAGTAACTGAGCCCAGATGTGAGTTGCCGCCCAAGGCCCGTATGAGGAAGATGTAGATGCTATGTTTTTAAAGGCATTAAAACCCGAAAACATCGTCTTCATAAACGAAGGCAAGGTTGCATGACGGAAAGTCCTATTGTATCGATTGCTTTACGAGGCTTTGCGTCTGACGTGAACACGCTCCACGATCTTTCGATAATAGACCTGGTTTGTCTCCAGAGAGACCTTGGTGCGGCGCATTAGATTCATTTTTGTTATGAGCAGATTGAGTTTGTTGATCTGCCGGTAGCGTTCTTCCTCTGTAGTAAGGTGTTTTATCATGTCCATGGTGGTGTGAATCTCTTTGGCTGTCTCCAGCTCAGGAGGTAAATAACCGGCGTTTTTGAGAATCTTGTAGGCCATACGCAGGTCAGGCGGCACAAAGGAATCGTCTTCGTATTCAAGGGGACGTCCCTTTCCCTGTAGATTGTCGAAATCTCCGCGTTCCATAGCCTCTTGGATGCGTTTCTCCGCAATGTATTCCAAAAAATTCAAGTTACTCATAAAATGAATTATGAAGTTTGGTTGTGCTGCTGTCAAGGCAGCATGCTGTCTTTTACTTGTCCTTGCGTTTTTTCCTTCCATCTCACAGGGAATGTGCAGATTACGCAGGTGCCTTTGTTTGGTTCACTTTCAATGGAGATATTTCCCTGATGTTCTTCCAATATCTCTTTGACCAAAAAAAGTCCGAGTCCTGTGCCCCCTGGTTTGGTGGTGATGGGTGTTGTAAAGAGTTTTTCTTTTATTTCCGGCGGAATGCCCTGGCCTTTGTCACAGATAATGACAGAAGGCCTTCCATCCTGACGCAGTAGTTTGATTTGAATGGTACTGTGTGCAGGTGATGCCTCCAGCGCATTTCTGAGAATATGAATAAATGCGGTTTTCAGAACGCGTTTGTTGGCCATGATCCCCAGGGGTTCCTGTGAAATATCTATCGCAAGCTTTATATCTTTTTTGGCCAGTCCGGGTTGCCATGTATTCACAACCTCTGTGATGATGTTTTTGAGGTTCTCTTTTGTAAAAGAACGAATCTCCTTTGCGGTCAACTCCTCGAAGTTCTTCACGAAATCAGAGAGTTCCTTCATGGCCTTTTGAATTATTGCAAGTTTTTGACGGGTGTTTTCAGTTAATGTGGAGTCCTTTTCCAGGATAGTGGAGATGAGCCCGCCTGTCACCATCACAGGGTTTCGAATACGGTCCGCTATGCGTAGCGCCATCTGTATGGTGGTGTGTTCTCTGGCCATCGCCTCCATGTCCTGACTCAGTTGTAGAAGTTCTAAATTCATTCGGTCCAGCTGGTGGTTTTGCAGACTGGTCTGCTCCAGCAGCCGCAGCACCTCTGCGTGTTTGAGGCGTAGATTTTCCAGGTAGGATTCTTCTGTGTTTTTAAAGAGTTCATTTCTGAAGGAAGCCTCTTTTTTTTGTATTTCGTCCCACGACTTTTGAATGCCCCATTTGACCGCACTGATTTCAATAGGGGTGTCAATTGTGCCGCCGGTTATGCTGACCTCGTCCAGTACCTTTTTAAGGCCATGAATTACAGGTGTTTTGTTTAAGGCTGCCTTGTCGGCAGGACATGTGTCGCCATTCAGATTGGTTGCATCGCAGGGTCTTTTGCTTTGGAAGAGGAGTTCTATGCCGCTCTGTTCGAGTATTTCCTTCATATTGTTTTTTGGAGCTTTCTTGCAGCAGAGAATGCTCATCGTGACTGTTCCGGTTCTGGCCATGCGCATCATCCAGCGAGTCATCTCGGATGCAGATACAGCTACCTGCGTGGTGGCTATACGGTTCAACCCGCAGATATGACATAGGAGTTTGCTCTTCATGCGCACCTTAGGGATATCTTCCTGTCTTTTAATCACCAGGGTCAGAATATGCAGTCGGTTCATGTCCATCTCACCACCACCAGTGAGGAGTCGTCCTGAGGCGTATTTTTGGGCTGAAACAGAATCTGTGCCCAGATAGCGGCGGATGTGTGGCTTGACAGATAACCCGTCAGGTCCGGTGAGTGAAGTACGCCGTCTGAGTGCATTACGATGAGCAGGTCTTCTGCAATGTCATTGACGGAAGCCATTTGAATGATATTCTTGCTTGAGTTTGTGTGAATATTGCCTACAAGCCCTGGCCGAGGGCTGATATTGTGGCCCTTACCGGCAGAATAGACTGTGCATACTGCGTTTCTCAGGCCTGCAGCTAATATCTTTTTTTTCCTGTAATCTATGAATAGCACCTGCATGGATGCCCCGTTGGAACCGAACAATGCCCCATTCAGGGCATTGATGACTCGATCTGGTTCGTGACTTACCGGCAGGTCTTCCAATAACTGCACTGCGTCACGGGCTATTATGGCAGCGGTTTCTCCATGACCCGTGACGTCTATGAGGGCGATGCGGCAGAAAGAGCCGTCGTCTTGAAGAGATACCGCGTCTCCTGATTGCGTCTGACCCGGACATGGCCGGATAATGGCCGAGACATGAAGCGGCTGCCTTTCTTTAGGTTTATTAAATATATCGGCAGGTTGTTCCTCGATTGTGGCGGAGACTATCGTGGCATAATTTTTATAAGTGAGTGGGCGAGGGCATGGAGAAACGCCGAATTGCATGGAACAGATATGAAACCGGCTCGACAGACGTTTCACTGTTCCAAGGCCTATTCCCAGGCCTCCAGAGGTGCTGAAACCATCTTCCATGGCTTTTTCTACATTGGGGATGCCGGGTCCTTCATCAAGGCTCGCTATGGTTATGACAGGAATGCGGTTCAGGGACATGCCGCTTATGCGTATCAGGCCGTTTTGAGTGGCATGCGCCAGGTGGTTCTGGGCCAGTTCGCTGGCTACGAGGACTGCTTCCTGTCTGCGGGCGGAGGAGACAAAAAGTTGTTCAGCTGCTATGCCTGCTAGCTGTCTGGCGATGGCCACATCCTTGGGTGTGCTTACAGAAAGTTCAGACCATACGAAAGGCAGGCCGTTTTTAATCTGCTGCCCTTCGTGATTTTCAAAGGTGTTAGCTGCACTCATTTTGTCTGTTGTGAAGTTTGTCATGGCGATAGCCACTTTATGACCTCGACTCGTGTGCCGTGTGGAAGCAGATTGTTAATTTGCACCTGATCCGAGAGATTGGTGATGCCCGAAAGCCCCAGGCCAAGGCCGTTGTCTTCAGAAAATCCCGGTTGAACGGCCTTTTTGATGTTGTTTATGTCAGGGCCTGAGTCGGTTGCCACTATCCTGAAACCTATCCGTCCTTCCTGTGTCAGCACCTCCATACAGATTTCGCCTCTGTCGGCGTGTCTCAGAATGTTTTTGCCCAGTTCGTTTATGATGGTCAGCAGTTCAGTTGCCGGCTGTTTTCGAATATGAAGGGCGTTAAAAAGGGTCCGGGCCTTTGTCCTGATCTTGCTGAGGCTGTTTGCAGGAGTGACAGCTGCGCATATGTGCTGGTGTGTTGTGGGCCCTGAAGTGCTGTTCATCGCAATCTCAAAAGCGCCTGCTCCATATCTAGGGCAAACTCTACATTTTTGAGCTGAATGTTGAAGTCTGTCAGAGTGAGGGCGACCGGCACCTGAATGCCTGCCACCACGACTCGTGACCTCAGCATGTGCAAAAAAGAGACGAGCCTTTCGATGTGTTCGGCAAGAAAGGTATCCATGGCCTCCACTTCGTGCATGTCTATAATCACCGCCTTGGCCTTGGTTTTTGAGACTTGCTTGCCAAGGCGCTGAAGAAGGCGTTCTATGCTCGAATCATCGATTTCTTCTTGAATAGATACCAGCAGAATGTCTTCGAGGGAGAAGATGGAAAATGGCTCCATGTCGTTCAATCCTGCTGAACACCCTCGTTTTTGATTATATTCATGGCCGCCTTTCTTTTCTGTATCTCCAGGAGGGCCAGATAGAGGGCATCGCTCATTCGGCTGCGCACGGTGATGGTTGTCATATTTACGCCAAGATGTGCCATGGTCAGGGCGATGTGCGGTGAGATGCCTGTGAGAATGGCCTCGCTTCCCATGAGTCTCGTGGCATCAACGGTCTGTAGAAGCCGGCTGGCAACCTCAGTATCCACTGTGGGAACGCCGGTGATATCGATGATGACGAACGGGGCACGAGTCTTTTCTATGGTTTCCAGCAGGCGTTCCATGGCCATGCGTGCCCTGTGACTGTCCAGGGTCCCTATGAGTGGTAGGGCCAGAACGCCTTCCCAGAGCTCTATGACAGGCGTGGAGAGTTCGAGCACCTCGTTTTGCAGATGGCGGATATTTTCTTCCTGTTTGCGCAGGAGCTCTTCCTGTTGTCTTTGAATCAGTTGTTCCTGTTCAAGGCGTTTAGAGATGTCAACGAAGTGTTCCACACACCCAACGATGCGGCCTTCGTGGTTTTTGAGGGGTCTGGCTGCATATTCTATGGGGATTTCTTTGCCATTATACTTAAGAACCGTCTGTCCATGGCAAACTTCATCTGTTTCTGTAGCGAGGAGACAGGCACATTTTTCTGTGCCGCACATGCTTGTATTGAAGATCTCACTACATTTTTGGTCAAAGCACTCTCCAGGCGTTTTGCCGACTATGGAAGAGGCGCCCTTGTTTATGAGCAGGATGTTGTGTTCCTTATCGGTGACAAAGATGCCGGAAGGCACAGCGTTTATGATCTCGAACAGAAAGCCTTCATTGTTTTTGTAATCACTGATGGTTTCCATGGCAGTCTCTCCTTAAGTCGATATATGGTATGCGGCAGCGTGCCTCCACAATGGGTGTAAAGGAGGGTAGTACAAAATATATTATGCCGGTATTCCAATGGATAATTTTTGAGCATCCATGTGCAATATCCAGCCTGTTTCCACGGTTTTTACTGAAAGATATTTCTTCAGAATGGAGGCCGGATAGACGGTTTCAAAGGCCTGTTGAGTTGAATCTGTTTGTTGTTCTTCCGTAAACGGTGAGCCGTTTTGGCTGAATGTTATGGAATATGCCGCAGGATTGTCTGTGATCGCACAATTTATTTCAAAATCGCATGGTGTTTTGTGCCGCAGGCCTTCTATGCTCAAGGCTATGCAGCCTCCGATGATTCCGCGTGCCGTCGCTTCTTGGGCTATGGTAAAGACCTGTTTCTGAAATAGGTTAATCGTTTTGTTGACTTTGTGTTTGAAAAATAGATCCGCATTCCAGAAGGCTAGTTCTTGTTCTATCATGTCATTCAGAACTATCGGCTGGACTTGAGTATTATTTGTGTTGGCATGATTTACCATGCATTGTATTTGTTTTTCAAGTCTTTTTATGTTCGCTTGCAGATTGTCGATTTGCTGCTGGTTGATTGATTTTATTTTATCTATCAATTCCGTCTGCATGGAAATTATCTGCAATGGTCCATTCAGATTATGTACAAGACCCTTGAGCAGCATAGCTGTAAGTTGTGCGGGGAGATTGTTGAAAAGATATAGACATTCCTCATTGGTTAGATTCATAACCGGCCTTTACAAGATTATATTTTAGCAAACAGTTTCTGTTTCATGAGATTGAATTCGTCGAGAGATATCAGACCTTTTTCGTAAAGATTACTCAGTCGTTCCAAGTGTGTCAGGGAATCGTTTCCGCTTTGTGTCTGTGCATAATAGGCCGACGGTGGTATGTCCGTTGGATAGAGGAAGATGGGCTGGCTGAGCTGGGCCGATCGTTCTGTCTGTCTCAGGTTGTCCAGCTCTTCAAGCCGCTTTAAGAGCGCTCGGTTTTCTTTGAGCAAAAGGATTCTTTCGCAGGCATTTTGCACACTGATCTCTACTTCATCCAGCCGAAAGGGTTTGCGGATATAATCGTAGGCCCCCTGATGAATGGCCTCTATGGCGGTGTCGAGAGAGGCATAGCCTGTCATGATGATGATCATGATTTCTGAATAAAGTTCCTTGGCTTTTTTCATTACCTCTGTGCCGCTTGCACCGGGCATAATAAGATCGGTTATGAGTAGGTCGTATGAGTGTGCCTGAAGCGCGGATATGGCATCAAGTCCATTATATACGACTGTTATTTGCCTTTCGGGCCTGCTAAGGTCGTTAGCGAGCAGATCCCCGACAGCTTTTTCATCCTCTGCAACAAGAATGCTGATAGAGGGGCGGTCATCTGTCATGGAGTGAGCCTATTGAACGGAGATTTCGCGGGAGAACACACAGGTTCACCCTTACAAATATATGACATTTTTTTTGAAGGATGTAAATGGCTGAAATTTATTTCACGCGCAGTAGGGGCGCACGGCCGTGCGCCCCTACAAATCAATTCATCCGTTTGTATTTTTGAGCTTGTTTTTTATGATGAATGGTGGTAAAGGGCTTAAAAAACGCAGCTTTCTTCATTTGCCGTGGAGTGAATCAATTGTGTTGCTTGCACAGGGCGACCCCAGGAGTAAATGTTCGCGCTGCCGGTTCATGGATTTATGGCCTTTTCATTTCGAGGTATGAACAAAATTAAATGGAAGACTATCACAGTTTAAGCTCATTTCGTTTGACTCTCAAATTTCGCGCTGCTACGCAACTGAGGCTGCTGCGCATGTGACGGTTTTGCACGCCCTGATTTACGTGCCTGTTCACTGGCAGCATTCCGGTTTGCGGAGTGTGGAGGTGAACAGTGCAAGGGCAAAATTCGTTCAAAACAGACCCCCTTTTTAAGGAAAACAATGCAGGGCTTGGTCAGACAAGGGCTGGTGCAGAGTCCAGGTTCATGGAATTGTGTCTGGCGCCCCTTTCAGATGTACTATCAAGACTTAACACATCGCTAAACGGTCTGTCATCGGAAGAAGCCGGCCGCAGATTGGCTGAATACGGGCCAAACGAGCCTGCTGAAACCAAAAGACTGAGCCTTTTGCTGGAACTTCTTTCAAGATTGAAAAACCCATTGAATCTTCAGCTGGTAGTCATAGCCTTTCTGTCTTTTTTGCTCGGAGAGACGCTGGCCTCGGTTATGGTCCTTTCAATGATTTTTCTAAGCATAGGGTTGTCCTTCGTGTTGGACAGGCGTTCCACAAAGGCAGTGGAATCACTTGGTAAGCGTGTTCAGTCCAGGACCGTTGTGCTGAGGGATGGCGTTGAGACGGAGATGCGCATCTCCGAGGTAGTGCCAGGGGATATTGTGGTGCTCAGCGCCGGCTCCATTATCCCAGCGGATGTGCGATTGATTACCGCCAAGGATTTTTTTGTCAGCGAGTCGGCCCTGACAGGCGAGTCCATGCCAGTGGAAAAGACCTTCACGCCTTTGCCCGATGGCCAGAGAAACACGGCTCTTGCCTTGAATAACGCCTGTTTTCTTGGAACATTTGTGGTCAGTGGAGCGGCCAGGGCATTGGTTATCAACACAGGCAAAGACACGATTTTCGGCTCCATTGCCCAGAGCCTTACAGGGCACCGCCATGAGACGAGTTTCGATAGGGGAATTAAGTTTCTGACCTGGCTACTGATGCGTCTTATGCTGGTGGTCGTGTCTTTAGTCTTTTTGATTGTAGGCCTGACCAAAGGAAACTGGCTGGAGGCCCTGCTATTTGGTCTTTCTGTAGCCGTAGGCCTTACGCCTGAGATGCTTCCCATGATTCTCACGGTGAATCTGGCAAAGGGCGCCCTGAGTATGGCGAAAAAGAAGGTCATCGTCAAGCAGCTTCCAGCCATTCAGAACTTCGGCGCTATTGATATTCTATGCACAGACAAGACAGGCACTCTTACGCAGGATAGAGTGGTGCTCGAGAAGCATGTGGATATCATAGGTAACGAGAGTGAAGATGTGCTGAATTATGCCTATCTCAACAGCTATTACCAGACTGGCCTCAGAAGTCTCATAGATCGCGCCGTGCTCGACTATACGAATCTGGATGTGGAACGCAATTGCAGGCTGGTGGATGAGTTGCCCTTTGATTTTCAGCGCAAACGGATGTCTGTGGTGGTGGACTATGAAGGCGACCATGTGCTCATCTGTAAGGGTGCAGTGGAGGAGATATACGGCTGTTGCACACATTATCAGATCGGTGACGAGGTATATCCGCTTATAGACCTGCTCAGGGCCGAACTCTTTGAGGATGTGGAGGAGTTGAGCAGAAACGGTTTTCGTGTGCTGGGAGTTGCCTATCGGGAGTTTTCCAGAGACAAGACCTCATTTACGGTGGCGGATGAAAGTAATCTGATATTGCTTGGTTATATGGCATTTTACGACCCGCCCAAAGATTCGGCCATGGACGCCGTTCGTCTGCTCAAAAAAGCAGGGGTCAGTGTGAAGGTTTTGACTGGTGACAATGCCCTGGTGACTCAGAAGGTTTGTGTAGATGTGGGTTTGCCGGTGAGCCGCGTGGTGACTGGAAGCGAGCTTGCCTCTCTTTCTGCAGAGGATTTTTCCAAGGCTGTGCGAGAGGCGCAGGCGTTCGTCAAGCTCAGCCCTTCTCAGAAGGAGCAGATAGTCAAGGAGTTTCGTTCTCATGGCCATGTGGTGGGTTTTATGGGAGACGGTATCAATGATGTTCCTGCCCTGAAGGTTGCTGATGTGGGTATATCGGTGGATTCGGCTGTGGATGTGGCCAAGGAGGCCGCAGACATAGTGTTATTGGAGAAGAGCCTTTTGGTGCTGGAAGAGGGCATTTTGGAGGGCAGGCGGGTTTTTATGAACATCATAAAGTATATTCGAATGGGTGCAAGTTCCAATTTCGGCAATATGTTCAGTGTGATAGGGGCCAGCTATCTGCTGCCGTTTTTGCCCATGCAGCCCATTCAGATACTGACAAACAACCTGCTCTATGATTTTTCTCAGACAGGCATTCCAACGGACAACGTGGACGAGGAGTTCATTGCAAAGCCGCTCAAATGGGACATCGAAGGCATCAAGCGTTTTATCTTTTGCATAGGTCCCATCAGTTCCGTATTCGACTATGCCACATTTGCCCTGATGTGGTTTTACTATGGGGCGAAGGTGTTCGTGGATGCAACGGCCACCGCGGTTCAGAAGGATTATGCTGAGCGTCTCTTTCAGACAGGTTGGTTTGTGGAGTCCCTCATAACTCAGATGCTTATTGTGTATATCATCAGAACCAAACGAATACCTTTTGTGGAGAGTCGGCCGTCTCTGCCCATGCTTTTGGTCACTGTAATGGTCATGGCTTGTTGCGCCTGGCTGCCTTACTCACCCCTTTCCGTATATCTTGGCATGGTGCCGCTGCCTGCATCCTATTGGTTCTGGATAGTAGGATTCATGTTGTCCTACGGCGTTATAACCCACTGGGTCAAGCTTTGGTTTTATAAAAAATATAGAGGTCATTGAACATGGATACACTTTTAGATGCCCTGCAGGAAGGAAGGTTGTTTGAGCTTCCGGAGAACGACAAGGCGGACGCTATGCAGTTTCTCGCTCACATCATTGAGGCATTCCCCGACATACCGCCGGGTATTGATATCGTGTCTGATGTCCTGGCCCGAGAAAAGGCCATCAATTCCTCCATAGGTAACGGATGGGCATGCCCCCAGGCAAAGGTGCCTTTTGAAGGGGACCTCATGTGTGTTGTTGGGTGGAGTCCCACCGGTATTGATTACGGGGCCAAGGATGGCCATCCAGTTTCCCTGATGGTCATGCATCTTGTGCCTATAAATCAGCGGAATCATTATCTTCGTGAAATCTCCATACTGGCCAAGGCCATAGAGGCCAGGCCTGATGTATCGAGACTGGAGCAGTCGGCGGACCTGAACGATGTCAGAAATTATCTCTTGGACCTGATTTCCGAGACCAAGGGGATAGTCGGGCCTGATTCCCGGGCCCGTATGATCAAACTTCAGGCTAGAATGATGCCCGAGCCTCAGGGCGTATGGGATGTGGCGGGCCTGACGGTGGAGCCGGTTACCCTTATATTCGGGCCAGGCATGCAGAAGCCGTTGGTGTTGGGGCATAACGCCGGACTGGTGGAATGGTTGGATAGTAGTGCGGGCGTGTTGGAGCGTATTGAAAGTGATGGCTTTTATCAGAACGGAAACTGGCGTCTCATGCGTTGGCAGAGCACCGCTTTTCAGGGAGGCCGCGTGCTCTACAAGTGCATCGCCATGGCGACCGGTGGTTTGCCGGTTCGAAAATCCAAATAAAAGAGTTGTGACAGGTGGCCTCTTTTGTCATTTCGGGCAAACCCTCTGTCATTTCGAGCGTAGCGAGAAATCTTAAGTAGGGGCGCATAGCCGTGCGTCTCTACTTCTAATGGCGCCCTGATATGGATTTTTTTGCCCCAAAGCCTTGACAAAGCAAAAAACGGCGTGTTAACAAGAAGACAATCTGTGCAATATCCTCAGTCCTGACGCTGTGTTCGAACGCAGATATTTCCCGTGCCCGGTTGGGCCTGATTTTATTTTATCGTTCATATAGAATTATTAGGTAGCATTGAGAAAATCGCTTTATTGAGTGTAGTAGCGGCAATGTATTCAATTTACGAAAAGGAGTCTCAAACATGAAAGAAGTACGACTTCATGGTCGCGGCGGTCAGGGTGGTGTCACCTCCGCGGAGCTGGTGGCCACGGCAGCCATAGCTGAAGGCCGATATGCCCAGGCGTTTCCAAGCTTTGGGCCGGAGCGCAGGGGCGCGCCTGTCACTGCCTTTGTGCGAGTCAGTGACACACAGATCCGTACAAGGGAAAAGGTCTATCATCCGGATATAGTCTTGGTTTTGGATGCGTCCTTGCCTGGCATTGTAAAGGTTTCAGAGGGGTTGAAGGATGGCGGAATAGTCATTCTTAATTCCTCTCTGTGTGAAGACGATATTCGCAAAGAGTTCGGTCTCACGGCCAAGTTGGCTGTGGTGGATGCCAATACCATAGCCAAAGAGGTGCTTGGTATCCCCATAACCAATACCACCATGCTTGGAGCGCTTCTAAAGGTAACTGGCATAACCGGTTTGGATGCCATCAGCGACGCCCTTGACAAGCGCTTCGGCAAGCTGGCGGAGAAGAATAAGGCGGCTCTGAGAAGGGCCTATGAAGAGACTAAAATCTACGGTTGATAGAATTATAATAGCTTTTAAGGAGAATAATATGGCAATAAGCGACGCCATTATAGGATGGAAGACACTGCCTTTCGGCGGCCATGTGCTGGAACCGGGCAGTACGGCCAAATTCAAGACAGGAGACTGGAAATCGCAGCATCCTGTCACAGATAATTCTAAATGTATAAAGTGTGGCATGTGCTGGATATTTTGTCCTGAGGTGGCCTATCAGCAGACCGAAGAGGGCTTTTATGTGGCAAATCTGGATTATTGTAAGGGATGTGGCATCTGCGCCCATGAGTGTCCCAAGAATGCCATCACCATGATTGCAGAGGAGGGTGGAAAATGTCAAAGCGTGTAGGAGTAGAGGTTTCCATTGCAATGGCGGATACCGTGGCCCTTGCCAGGGCCGAGGTGATTTCAGCATATCCCATCACGCCTCAGACTCACATAGTGGAGCATCTGTCCGAGATTGTTGCCAACGGACATCTGGACGCCGAATTCATTCCAGTGGAGTCGGAGCATGCTGCCCTGAGTTGTGCATGCGGCTCTTCCGCCGCCGGCGCCAGGACGTTTACAGCCACCAGTTCCCAAGGCCTGTCCCTGATGAGCGAGATACTCTATCATCCCGGTCCTATGAGGCTGCCCATCGTCATGGTGGTGGCCAATCGAGCCCTGGCCGCTCCCATCAGTATCTGGAATGACCATCAGGACATCATGGTGCAGAGGGATATCGGCTGGATACAGACATTTGCGGAAAACGGTCAGGAGGCGGTTGACCTGTTGCTTCATGCCTTCAGAGTGGCGGAAGACAAACGTGTCGCGTTGCCTTTTATTGTCAACATAGATGGTTTTACGCTTAGCCATGTTATAGAGCCCATCATCATGCCTGATCAGGAAGAGGTGGACAGATATATCCCTTCATTCAAGCCGCATTACAAGCTGGATCCAAGAAAGCCCATCAGTATGGGGCCTGTAGGGATTCCGGAGGTATATACTGAAGAAAAAATGGTCCACAATGAGGTGTTAAAGGCCTCCAAGCGTGTCATTTTGCAGGGCTGGAAGGAATTTGCCGAGCAATTTGGCAGGCAATACAATCCGGTCGAGGTGTATCGTACAGAGGATGCCGAGACTCTGTTAGTTACGATGGGTAGCATCTCCGAGACTGCCATGACCGCAGTGGATGAAATGCGTAATGCGGGCAAAAAGGTCGGTCTGGTGCGTATTCGTCTCTGGCGGCCGTTCCCTGGTCCGGAATTCAGAAAGGCCATAGGTAAGGCCAAAGTTCTGGCTGTGATCGACAGATGCCTGCCTCCAGGTGCGGTGTGTGGTCCTGTGGGTGCTGAGTTGCGTTCTCTGCTCTATCGTGTGCCGGGTGCTCCGAAGATATTTAGCTTTGTGGCGGGTCTGGGCGGTAGGGATGTGACCGTTGACAGATTCAAGGAGATAGTGGACAAGGCAGAGATGTATGCCAAGAAACGTCCTGTAGAACTTTATGAAGTGATAGGGGTGCGCGAAAAATGATACCTGAACTCGAAAAATTTGTCGGCTTTTCCGCCAAGAATCTTTCCAAGGATGAACCCCTTGCCTCTGGTCACAGGGCATGTCAGGGTTGTGGAGAGGTTTTGGCCCTGCGTATGGTCATGAAGGCCCTTGGTAGGGATGTAATTGTATGCAATGCCACCGGTTGTATGGAGATTGTCACGTCTCCATTCCCACAGACTGCATGGAACGTGCCGTGGATACATATCGCCTTTGAGAATGCCGCATCTGTTGCATCCGGCGTAGAGGCCGCTCGCAAGGTCCTGGCCCGTAAAGGTAAGATTTCCAAGAAGCATGTGGATATTTTGGCCGTTGGTGGCGATGGCGCCACTGGCGATATAGGTCTTCAGTGGATATCAGGCGCTATGGAGCGTGGCCATGATTTTCTATATGTCTGTCTGGATAACGAGGCCTATATGAATACAGGTGTTCAGCGCTCTGGTTGTACTCCATACGGCGCCATGACCACCACAAGCCCTCCGGGTTCACAGAGCTTTGGCCAGGTAACCTGGAAGAAGAATGTTCCGGCCATTATGGCGGCGCATGGCATCAAATATGTGGCCACTGCATCGCCTGCCTACTACCTGGATCTCATGAACAAGGTCAAAAAGGCGGCTATGGTCAAGGGGCCAGCCTATGTGCATATATATTCTCCATGTCCAACAGGTTGGGGATCGGCTGGTGAACGTTCCATAGAGATCGCTCGCCTTGTGGTGGAGACCAAGGTATTTCCTCTTTATGAAATAATAGACGGCAAATACATCATGAGCCGCAAGATTACCAAGCCCAAGCCGGTTACCGAGTATCTAAAGACACAGCGTCGCTTCAGGCATCTGAAAGAGGAACAGATCAACTATATTCAGAGCCGTGTGGATGCAGAGTATGAAAAGCTTCTGAAGTTATCGGAGATGTAAAATGTTTTTTTAGCCATGTAATTTTTTGCCTCCTTTTGTAAAAAAGGAGGCTTTTTTTTGCCATGAATAGATTGAGCGTAAAACATATATTGGGTATTGAGCAGCTCACTATCGATGACATTCGTCTGATCCTCGATACAGCGGAGGCCTTAAAGGGGATTTTGAACCGTCCTATCAAAAAGGTGCCTCCCTTGCGAGGCGCCACGGTGGTGAATCTCTTTTTTGAACCCAGTACGCGCACTCGGCTCTCCTTTGAGCTGGCCGCAAAACGTCTGAGTGCAGATACCGTATCCGTGTCCGCTGCTACGAGCAGTGTGCTCAAGGGTGAGACTCTGTTGGACACTGCCCGCAATGTGGAGGCCATGCGGTCCGATATACTGGTCCTGCGTCATTTCTATTCGGGCGCCCCATATTTTCTGGCCCAACGTCTTAAGGGCTGCTCTGTAATAAATGCCGGAGACGGTATAAACCAGCATCCCACTCAGGCCCTTTTGGACCTTTTTACTGTAAGGGAGCGGCTGGGGCGAGTAAAAGGCCTCAAGATAACTATTTTAGGCGATATTATGCACAGCCGTGTGGCCCATTCCGACATTCGACTCTTTCATGCCATGGGAGCACATGTCGTTGTGTCAGGGCCAGCCAATCTTCTGCCTTTGACTCTCAAAGCACTTGGTGCTGAGGTTACTTACAGTGTGGACGAGGCCCTCGATGGTGCGGATGTGGTGATGCTCCTGAGGCTTCAGTTGGAGAGACAGGGTGCAGGCTTGATTCCTTCAGGCTGTGAATATGCTAACTTTTTTGGTCTGGTTCATAAAAAATGTCTGAATTTGGCCCCTAACGCCATAATTATGCATCCAGGTCCCATAAATCGTGGCGTGGAGCTGTCATCGGAATTGGCGGACTCAGCACAATCGGTAATTTTGGATCAGGTGACCAATGGTGTGGCGGTTAGAATGGCTATCCTGTCGCTTTTATGGGCTGATAGGAGTTGAATCTGGAGTATAAAAATGGACTTGCTTCTTGAGAATGCTTTGCTTTTGGATCCTGCTTCCGGTCTGAATGAGATGGGCGCTGTTTGGGTTCGAAGTGGCCGTATAGAGGGCATATTTTTGGCCAGAGATGGATCACCATTGCATTTGCCTGTACAGCGCATGGATTTGAAGGGCTGTTGGCTGGTTCCCGGTTTGATAGATATGCATGTTCATTTGAGAGAGCCGGGAGAGGAATACAAGGAGACCATTGCCACCGGCACAAGGGCTGCGGCAGCAGGTGGTTTTACGGCAGTTGCAAGTATGCCCAATACAAGACCTGTGAATGATGATGTGACCGTCACTGCATTTATAAAACATAAGGCGGAGTTGGAGGGCAGCGCTCGTGTATATCCTGTGGCCTGTATTACGAGAGGCCAGCAGGGCAAGGAGTTGACGGAGATGGGTTTGTTATTGGAGGCCGGGGCCGTGGCCTTTTCAGATGATGGAAGGCCTGTAACCGACGCCGCCATTATGCGTGCGGCCATGGAGTATGTGCGTGGTTTTGACGCCCTTATCATCTCTCATGCCGAGGAGTTGAATCTTGTGGGAAATGGTGTCATGAATGAAGGCCTGATTTCGCAGGTCTTGGGGCTTAGGGGTATACCTTGTGTGGCCGAGGAGATAGCTGTTTTTCGCGATATAGCCCTTGCAAAATATACCGGAGCGAGGTTGCACATAGCGCATGTTAGCACAAAAGGCGCTGTGGAGTTGATTCGTAGGGCCAAAAACGAAGGGGTGCGTGTTACAGCGGAAACTGCCCCGCATTATTTTACACTTACCGAGGAGGCTGTACTGGGCTACAATACTAATGCAAAGATGAACCCACCTCTTCGAATAGAAGAAGACAGACAGGCTGTTATAGATGGATTGAAAGATGGTACGCTGAATGTAATAGCGACAGATCATGCGCCTCATAGTGTATTGGAAAAGGAGATCGAGTTTGACAGGGCGGCCAATGGCATCATTGGATTGGAGACAGCTGTTCCTCTTGCATTGGAATTGGTGCGGCAGCAGCATCTAACGCCTCTTCAGATGGTTGCAAGCCTTTCATTGAATCCAGCCTGTATCTTGGGTGTGCCTGGAGGAAGGCTGAAAGTGAGTGAACCTGCCGATCTATGTATCATAGATCCAAATATGCCATTTGAAATCACGCGAGATAATCTGTTTTCCAAAAGTTGGAATACGCCGTTTTTGGGTCAACGTCTTATGGGCAGGGTTGTTTTGACTATGAAGTCAGGTCAAGTGATACATAATCTTGTAGGGGCGGAGTAGCACTTACTCCTATCAAGGATTTCTCAGTCGCTGTGCTTCATTCGAAATGACACTGGTTGTTGTGTGCTACAGGCGAGACGGTTGTGACAGGCGTCTCGCCTGTCTTACGAGTGGTGCCTTTGTCATTTCGAGCGAAGTGGTGTCCCCTCCTGTGGGGAGGGTGCCCGAAGGGCGGGGTGGTTGTAATTGCTCACGAACTGGCTGTCATTTCGAGTGAAGCGGTTGTGATTTCGAGCAAACCCTCTGTCATCCCGAGCGTAGCGAGGAATCTTAAGGCGCTACAGATGAATTACGACAGGGTATGAAACACTATGGCAGTTATATTATTAGTGGATGATGATCGAAGTTTAAGGGAGTTTCTGGAGATCTTTCTTGTGAAAGAGGGGCATATCGTTCTGCCTGCTGCTAATGCCGCCGAGGCCTTGAAGCTCCTTGACGATCGTTTGGATATACAGGTGGTGATAAGCGATATCCGTATGCCCGACATGAGCGGCATAGAGCTTCTGAAGCGAATAAAGGCTCAAAGGCAAGAGTTGCCCGTGGTGCTTATAACGGCCTTCGCCTCAATGGATACGGCCATATCCGCTATGCGAGAAGGGGCATGGGATTATCTGGCCAAGCCGTTTCGTCTGGATGAGGTGCGCCGAGTGCTGCAAAACGTCTTAGGGTCGCATAATATGCCTTTTACATTGGAGCAGGCAGCAGCATCCTCTGTTATTCAGGAGAAATTATCTCAGAAGGTGACCGTTAGTAACAGTAACGAACTCCAGTATCCGCACAAGGGTCTTCATATACATCGTATGGATCGCATGGTGTCATGCAGTCCAGTCATGCTCAAGATATTTCAGCTTGTTCAAAAGATCGCATCGAGCCTATCCAGCGTATTGATAACAGGCGAAAGTGGTACTGGTAAGGAGCTGGTGGCGCGTGCCATTCACAATCTCGGCAATCGAGCGAAGAATCCTTTTGTAGTGGTGAATTGTGGTGGAATACCGGAAAATTTATTGGAGACAGAGCTTTTCGGCCATGTAAAAGGGGCTTTCACCGGAGCTGACAGAGAAAAGACCGGCCTGTTCTCTTTGGCTGATAAAGGCACCATCTTTCTGGATGAAATCGGCGAGTTACCCCTTACTCTTCAGGTCAAGTTGTTGCGAGTGGTGCAGGAGAAGACCTTCATGCCAGTGGGTGGAACTGGCGAGCAGCAAGTCGATGTGCGTATTATAGCTGCGACCAATCGAGATATGGAAAAAGAGGTTATTGCCGGTAGATTCCGTGAGGATCTCTTTTACCGTCTGAACGTCATTCACATACACGTTCCGCCTCTTCGGGAACGGCCTGAGGATATACCGGTTTTGGTTCAGTATTTTCTGGATAAATTTGCAAAAGAGCAGGGGAAGTCCCTACAGGGGATCTCCAGCTTTGCCATGAAAATACTCCAGGGATATACCTTTCCGGGGAATATTCGAGAACTGGAAAATATAGTTGAAAGAAGTGTAACTTTGGAGACTTCCAGTATTCTTTTGCCGGAAAGCCTGTCTATTTCCCGCTTCAAAGAGACTGTTGAAGGCACTGCTGAATATTCGTCTAGTTCGAACGAATTAAAACCATTGCATCTTCTTAGTTGTCTTGAGTCACTGGAGATACCCAATGAGGGTATTGAACTGGATGAATTCCTTGCAAATATCGAAAAGGCTCTGATCTTGAAGGCATTGAGGATTACTAACGGTTCAAAAATGAATGCCGCTCGATTGCTGCGTATGAATTTTCGCTCCTTTCGTTACCGGTTGGATAAGTACGGCATAGAATAAAACATGCTTTCTTGGCTGCGCAGTACCTTTCATGTGAATGGCACCGTGAATGAAAAAGACTCCATCTTTTCCTTTGGGTGGGAACCATTTTCTCCCGAACCCTTAGACTACCGACAGTTTCAATGGCTCACATGGGGCAGACTTGCCTTAGTGCTTTTATTGTTTACAGCCATCTTTTTGTTTTCCAATTATTTGGGTCCGATCGTTCAGCTGCCTGATGCTTTGTTGAAGGTGGCCTATCTTTCTTTGGCTGCCCTGGCCGTAACTTATGGCTATATTCAGTGGTATAAAACAGGAAAGCGCTTGAGGCAGTTGTCCCTGCTGCAGATTACTTTGGACATATTGTTTGCAGCAGCGGTGGTCTATGTAACAGGCATGGCATTGAGCCCCTTTTTGTTTCTTTTCCCTGTCATCGTTTTGGCTGCCTGTCTGTTGCAGGGCAGACAGGGCGGTCAGTTTGCAGCGGTGTTTTTTACTCTGCTGTACGCACTTATAGTCTGGCTGGACAAGTCCTTTTCTCTGCGTGACGCCTCCAATCTGATTGTTTTTTTTGTCAATATAGTGGTAGTGAATCTTACTGCCCTGCTGGCTGGTGCTCTGGCGGAGCGGTTAAAGCGTGCGGAACGCCGTCTCTCTCTCGCAGTAGTGGACCTTAAGCGAGTGCAGGAGATGCAGAGGCATCTGGCCGATAATCTGGCGTCAGGTCTGGTGATGTTGAATACGGAGGGGCGAATTCTGACATTGAACCGTAGCGCTGAGACTATGTTGAGTATTAGAGCCTCGGACTATATAGGCAGCACGATCTATGACCTCTGGCCTGATATAGGTGTTGATTTTTGTAATTTTATAGCAGAGTTTCAAGAAGGAGATCGAAGACGCAGGGAGATTTTCTACGATGGCTCTGTAGGCAGAATTATTTTAGGACTTTCAGTATTTAGTATGCAGGATGGAAAGGGAGGTCTTCTTGGTTATGGCATCATCTTTCAGGACCTGACGGAGATAAGGCGTCAGGAGGAGAGGTTACGTAGAGTGGAGAGACTTGCCTCTCTGGGTGAGATGGCCGCAGGCATGGCCCATGAGATTCGAAATCCCCTGGCTTCCATATCCGGAGTAGTGGAATTTCTGCAGGAAGGGGGTATGGTCAATGCCGATGGCGGCAGGTTGCTGGAGATACTTCAGAGAGAGATTCAGCGTCTGACCGAGCTTACAGAGTCCTTTTTGTTGTATGCCAGGCCTGAAAAGGGCGGAGAACAGCCTGTAAACGTGCTGAATGCCGTAAACGAGACCATAGGGCTTTTGAGCAGTCGCAAGCTTGCTAAATTGAATGTGCAGGTACAGGTGCCGAGCGATGTGTTTGTACGAGTCAATCCTGCTCAGTTTCGTCAGGTGCTGCTGAATCTGGTTTTAAATGCAGTGCAGGCCATGAGCCCCAAGATGGAAAGGGGTGAGAAAGGTGAGTTGTTTGTGGGGGTTGAACTCGAGAGTCGCAGGGGCAACAGGCCGGTCGCACCTACTGATAGAATCGTCCTTGTTGTGCGGGACAATGGAGCCGGTATGCCGGAGGATGTGATGGCACACATATTTGACCCATTCTTTACCACTCGTGCCGATGGTACCGGCCTGGGGCTCTCTATTGTGCAAAGGCTGGTGGATGCATGGGGTGGCGAGGTGGAGTGCTCTTCCGAGGTGAACGAGGGCACTGAGTTCAAAATCCTGTTGCCTGTTTCAGATTTTCCAAAAACCTGACCAAAAGCCGCTCCAAGGCGAGAAAATCCTGTTTTTTTGAAAAAATGGCCGTTTTATTCTGTATATAGGGCCCTTTTTCGTTTATCGAGGTTGCGTCGTTGGCAATCATGTCCTGGGCGCTGGGCCATGTGGTTTCCAGGTGAAATTGTAGGCCCACAGCCTTGTTGTCTAAAGTAGCAAATGCCTGATTGCGGCAGGCATCGGAACTGGCAAGGAGTTGCGCAGATGAAGGGACGCCGAAGGTGTCTCCGTGCCAGTGAAATGCGTGGAATGTGGCTGGGAATCCTTGGAAAAACAGTGAGTTCAAGCCGTCTGGTGTGAGCGTGACAGGAAACCAGCCTATTTCTTTGAATGCGTTTTTTTTGACTGATGCGCCTAACACATTTGCTAATATCTGTGCTCCCAGACAGATACCCAACACGGTCTTGTCGTTTTTGAGCACTGTCTCTATGAATGCCTTTTCAGTTTTCAGCCAAGGGAATCTGTCATCTTCATATGCACCCATGGAACCACCCATGACCACAAGCCAGTCAAATGAGTCAGGAGCGGGAAAACTATCGCCACGGTGAATGTGCGTGAAGCCGGTTGAAGCGCCTTGCAATACGGCCCAATCCAGTATGCCAGCAGGTCCTTCCAGTGGTTCATGTTGAATGAAGTGGATGCGCATTGTAGGTGTCTCCTTAAGTAATTCTGATATGGTGGGGGCATGTCCCCCGTGGCCGCCTGAAACAGGGCAGGGGCAGGTACGGGCACGGCATGCCGTGCCCCAACAACCCTGATTTTTAAAGTTTTCACACTATTATTTGAGAATGAGGTTTTTCATGGCCTCACGGGAGGCCAGTTCTCTGCGTTCTTCATATGCCCTGCGAGCGATTCTTACATCCTCTATAAAGTATTCCAGCTCTCGCATGGTCAGGGCCTGCGGGCCGTCACATAGGGCCATTTCAGGTCTTGGATGGCATTCCACCAGCACCATGTTGGCTCCCGCTATGACACCCTGAGCGCAGGCCTGAAACATGTCGAATATGCCGTCGCCGCCCCTGTCCTTTGTGCCCACTGCATGAGTCGGGTCAACGCAGACAGGTAGCCTTGTTAGGCGCTTTACAACCGGTACATGAATGAAGTCCACCAGATTGCGGTGTGGGTCGCCCAGACGGGTTTTTACTCCACGAAGACATACGATGATCTTGCGGTTTCCTTCGCTGGCAATGTATTCGCAGGCATTTAGGGCTTCTTCCAGCGGCAGACCCATGCCTCTTTTGTAGAGAACGGGGTATTCCTGCTGTGCCCCTACTGCTTTTAGCAGTTCGAAGTTCTGTGCATTGCGAGTGCCGATCTGTAGCATAACACCCGTGGGTTTTCCCGCCTTTTCCAGGGCATTTTGTATCTCTTCTATATGAATCTCCTTTAATACCTCCATGGCTACGACTCGAATGCCGTATTTGCCTGCGAGCTCAAAGAGCCAGGGCAAACAGGAGGCCCCGTGGCCTTGAAAGTCATAGGGGCTGGTGCGTGGTTTGTATGCGCCCATGCGAGCGGTCTGTATGCCGAGGCGTTGCAGATTCTTGAATACGATCTCCACATGCTCTTGCGTATCCACTGCGCACAACCCCAGGAATATGTGAAAGCTGTCCTGATTGAA
Source organism: uncultured Desulfobulbaceae bacterium (assembly GCA_964427245.1). Classification (GTDB taxonomy): domain Bacteria; phylum Desulfobacterota; class Dissulfuribacteria; order Dissulfuribacterales; family DYLC01; genus JAQVIJ01. Next base: position 45,162 of record CAYRSX010000038.1, read on the forward strand.
GACAATACCATTATATTCGAAACCAAGTTGGTCCAGTTGGCCTCCATGCCTGCCTATCTGCCTGTATTTGCTGGAGACCCGTACTACGCGTTCCACGCCGGGCATGCGCTCAATGTGTTCTCCTGGAATGTCATGCGTGGGCCCGATGAGATATATCTCCGTCACCACACGGCTTGTGCCTCGCACACCCGAAACAGATGTTTTCAGGCCAGGGAAAAGGCTGAGGTACTCTAGCAGATTGGACATTTCCGGGCCGTTGGGGTCTATGTCCGGTTTCATTATGATAATCATATATTTTCCTTGAATTACGATGGATTATTATTAAACTAAATCAAAATATGTTAAACGAGCGATGGTGTCAATATGAAATTAAGGACACGGCATGCCGTGTCCTTAACCTGTTATTTCGAGCGAAGCGAGAAATCTTTACAAAGTAGCACAGTCCTGTCTGTGTTTTTTTTACAGCCTCGAAATGACAGAAATAAAAAATTAGGAACAGTTCTTATTTTTATCTTGACAAGTCAATAATATCTTGTTAAGAATAATTACCCTTTTTAATGGAGGTATATTTTGGAATCAAATACAGTGAAATTGCGTAATACAGCCCAGCGTTCCCTTATTTTGAGCGTTTTGAAGGGCATGAAAACTCATCCGACTGCAGATGAGTTGTATGAAAAGGTTCGAAGTGAGATGCCTCGCATAAGCCTTGGAACAGTTTATCGCAATCTCATGATGCTCGTTGATCTGGGGATGGTCAGAAAATTGAAGACTGCCGGCAAGCAGATGCGTTTTGACGGTGATCTCTCTCATCATGTTCATATTCGCTGCAGCCACTGTGGCCGCGTGGATGATGTTTGGGCCGATCCAATATCCATTCCTGAGCATATGAAGACTATTGATTTTCGAGGATATCAAGTGACAGGATATTCCCTGGAATATGAAGGAGTGTGTCCTGATTGCGCTAAAAAGAATATAGGTTAACTCATGTTTTTTATTTGACAGCACATTTTGCGCATTTTGTCACTTACATGTAGTAGAAAGTGTATTGCGTGCTTATAATTTTTGCTATCAATTGCTTAAAAAATCAAAGGAGAATGTATGAAAAAACTAAGGGGAACTCAGACGGAAAGAAACATCTTGACTGCCTTTGCGGGTGAGTCACAGGCCCGTAACCGCTATACCTTTTTTGCCAGCCAGGCAAAGAAAGACGGTTATGTGCAGATAGCCGATATCTTTGAAGAGACGGCTAATCAAGAAAAGGAACATGCCAAGAGGCTTTTTAAGTTGCTCGAGGGAGGCGAGGTGGAGATACGAGCCAGCTTTCCGGCAGGTGTTATATCCACTACGTATGACAATTTAATAGAGGCCGCCAATGGTGAAAACTATGAGCAGACCATCATGTATCCTGGTTTTGCTAAAATCGCCATTGAAGAAGGTTTTCAGGAGCTGTCTTGTATCTTCGAGGCCATAGCAGTGGCCGAAAGGCAGCACGAGAAGCGTTATCGTGAGTTGGCCGCAAATATTGTGGCGGATCGTGTCTTCAAACGGGACACTGAGGTAGTCTGGCGGTGCCGCAACTGTGGTTATCTACATCAAGGTACGGCAGCGCCGGAAAAGTGTCCTGCATGTGCGCACACAAAGGCGCATTTCGAGCTCTTGGCCGAGAACTGGTAATATTTTTAGTACAATTATTTAATTGTAATTGCATGTCATATAAAACTATCAAAAAGGAGGTAATTCCCATGTGTGAATTCGTTACAAAAGAGGCTCCCAATTTCAAGGCGATTGCTGTGATGCCCGACAACTCTTTTAAGGAGATTAGTCTTTCGGATTACAGGGGAAAGTATGTGGTATTGTTTTTCTATCCTTTGGACTTCACCTTTGTGTGCCCCTCGGAGATACTGGCATTTGATAAGGCCGTAGATGAGTTTAAAAAGAGGGACTGTGAGGTGATAGGTGTGTCGGTGGACTCCCATTTCACACACTTGGCCTGGAAGGATACGCCGGTTGAAAAGGGCGGTATAGGTTGTGTCAGGTTCCCGTTGGTTGCGGACCTTTCCAAGGCCATTTCTCGGGATTATGGCGTGTTGCTGGAAAGTGGCATAGCTTTGCGCGGTCTGTTCCTCATCGACAAGGAAGGTATTGTGCGTCATATGCTTGTCAATGACCTGCCTTTGGGAAGAAGTGTGGATGAGGCTATTCGTGTGCTGGATGCCCTTCAGTTTGTGGAGAAACACGGCGAGGTCTGTCCTGCTAACTGGAAGCCTGGTGAAGAGGCCATGAAACCCACCAAAGAAGGAGTGGCGGAGTATCTGGCTAAACATGCAAAGACAGGGGCATCCTGTTGTTCCACTTCCAGTGGTTCCTGCTGCTGTTCCTAATAGGCATTATTTTGAGCGCAGCGAGAAATTGGGTGACAGGCGAGGCACTTGTCCTACTGTTAGAATGATAGAGGGTTTGCTCGGAATGACAACCGCACCACCGGTATGACAGGTGTCTCGCCTGTTATACAATGACAACAAGTGTCATTTCGAAGGAGCGCAGCGACTGAGAAATCTTGTTTTGAGATTGCTTCGTCTTCGGCTCGCGATGACAGTTGCGGAGCGAGCCCTCTTTACCTGTCATTCCGAGCGAAGCGAGGAATCTTAACAGTCTAAATGACAAAACATAAAACCAAAAGCAATGGTTGCCCTTTTTAGGGCCAGAAACTCTACAAGGAGAGAGATTATGAAGAGACTTTTATCCGTTATAGCTGTGACTGCTGTGATGTCTGCACCATTGGTTGCGGGCGCGGCAGAGATGGGTAAGTTCAAATATGATGACTTTCAAAAACCCAGTGAATGCGGTATGTGCCACACCGAGATACATCAGGAGTGGCAGCAGGCTATGATGTCTCAGTCCTTTACACATGAGTGGGACGAGGTGGAGTATTTCAAGCTCGCTCTGCCTCATGCGCAAAAGCTGGAGAAGGTCTCTGGAGTGAAGGCAGGTTGTATTGCTTGTCACGCGCCGTTGGCCTTTTTGTCCGGAGACATTCCACCCAAGCCAGTAAAGGCCGGCACACGCGCCAATGAGGGGGTATCCTGTGAGATATGCCATAACATCACCGGTTCCACCGAGCAGACTCCGTTCAATTTCAGCTTCAACATTCAGCCTGGTGATGTTAAACAAGGGCCTCGCAAAGATGTGAAATCTCCTGGCCATGGCGTGAATTACTCTGAATTCACTCGTAGCCCGGAGCTCTGCGCCACATGCCACGATGAACAAAGTCCGTATGGCGCCTGGGTAAAGGAGACCTACAGGGAATGGAAGGCAGGGCCTTATGCCAAGGAAGGCGTGCGCTGTCAGGATTGTCACATGTATCATGCCCCTGGTGTGCCTGGGATGGGAGGTCAGGAACGTGCTGATATGGCGCATCATACCTTTCATGGCAGCCATTTTCCCAGCAAGCTGGCGGGTGCCATAGACCTGGCCATGTATGCCGAGCAGGAGTCTGTGTCTTCCGGCTCTGATCTGACTGTAAGAGCTGAGCTTTTTAATGGTAAGGTCGGCCACTATGTGCCGTCTGGTTCCACTGAAGAGCGTATGCTCTGGTTAGAGGTTTGGCTGACCGATGCCAAGGGGAAGAAATATGCACTTAAAGTGCAGCCTAAGGGTTTTAAGGGCGAGGAATACACCGTAGCCGATTCAAAGGCCATGGCTTACCAGGATATTGGTGAGATAATGGAGCTGACCAATTTCAAAGGGTTGAAGCGTGATGGTAATGTGCCGGATGGTGCTCGTATCTTCAGACGCCCGTTCTTCAACCCCAAAGGCGAGATGACAGTGGCGCAGTGGTACACGGCCAAAAATGATCTGGTGGACTATCGTGTTGGTCCTCGAGAGACCAAGATCGAGCACTTCAGACTTTCTTTGCCCAAGGAGATGGCCAAGGGGAAGGCGGTCGTAATTGCAAGACTGCTTTACGGCCAGATCCCAAGCTCGGTGGGTGAGTTCTTCAAGCTCTCCAAGGAGGAATATGCCCCTATTCTGGTCAATGAAGCCAGAGTGACGGTGGATGTAAAATAGTTGAACAAAAGGCTCTTTGGTTTATTTAGATTAGGCTGAAGTAAGGGCAATTCTGTGTGATTGCCCCACTAAAATTAGTAGTTGATACTTGAAAGGAGGTATTACAATGACCGAAAGACTACAGGTTTATAAGTGTGAGATCTGTGGAAACATGGTGGAAATGGTGCATACAGGTGTGGGCCAGTTGGTATGCTGTGGTCAGCCCATGAAGCTGATGTCCGAAAATACCGTGGATGCATCCAAGGAAAAGCATGTGCCAGTCATCGAAAAGGTGAATGGTGGTTACAAGGTTAAGGTGGGTTCCGTCCCTCATCCCATGGAGGAAAAGCACTATATCGAGTGGATCGAACTCATAGTCGATGGCAAGGCATATCGGGAGTTCCTTGCCCCTGGCCAGGCGCCGGAGGCCTTCTTCTGTATTCAGGCCGATAGTGTCACTGCAAGAGAGTATTGCAATTTGCACGGCCTCTGGAAGGCGTAATCGTTAAGAGAATTATTCTTTCAGGGACAGGTCGGAATGGAACCGCTCCTGTCCCGTTTCTAACTGTTCTCTACCTTAAAAAGGAGCAAAAAATGTTGAACTCAAGACTCGAGGCAGCACTTAATCAGCAGATCAATGCCGAGCTCTATTCGGCATATCTATATTTTTCCATGGCATCATATCTTGCCTCCATAGACCTGGCTGGATGTGCCCATTACATGCATGCCCAGACACAGGAGGAGCTTTTGCATGCATCCAAAATGTATGAATACGTTAATGAAAGAGGCGGTAGAGTTATTATGGATGCTATAAAGGCCCCAAAGACTCAGTGGAGCTCGCCCCTCGAGGCATTTGGGGACGCTTACAAACATGAACAACATGTGACGAGCCTGATAAACAATCTCATGGAGTTGGCTATTGCTGAGAAAGACCATGCCACACAGATCTTTTTGCAGTGGTTTATATCGGAGCAGGTGGAGGAAGAGGCCTTTGCCAATGCAGTGGTGCAGCGCATGAATCTGGCCAACAATGCACAGGGCGGGCTTTTTATGATTGACAAGGAACTGGCGGCCCGTCCTCTGACCTTTGTGCTTGCAGCCAATAAAACCCAAGGAGAATAATGTATGAGCAGACCTGAAGATATGTGGCAGTGCCAGACCATCAATTGCGGTTATATCTATGATCCGGATCGGGGTGATAGAAAGGGTAAAATTCCTAAAGGAACTAAATTTGAGGACCTGCTCGATGACTGGAAATGTCCAGTCTGTGGTGCGGGTAAGTCTATGTTCAGGCCTCTGGCAGGTCCTGGTTCTGTAATGGCACAGGATGTAAAAAAGACCGCTGATGCAGTTTCTGCAGCTAATGTAGATGTAGGATCAAAATATAGATGCAATGTATGCGGCTACATTTATGATCCAGCGGTAGGGGATAGTTCACAAGGGATTGCAACTGGTACGTCTTTTGATGCCTTGCCAGACAACTGGAAGTGCCCTGTGTGTGGGGCCAGCAAAGAGGAATTTGAGGAGATCTGATATGGCCAAAAAAATGGCTATATTCGCCTTTAGAGGCGATTCAATGTGTTTCGTCCATGTCCTCTTAAATGCCCTTGACTTGTATGCCAGGGGCATGGGAGGCGATATCGTTGTGGAAGGTGAGGCAACGAAGCTTCTTCCAATCCTTGAAGATTCCACTCATTTTTTGCACGGCCTATATAAACAGGTAAAAGAAAAAGGCCTGATTGTTGCTGTTTGTAAGGCATGTTCCAGCAAAATGGGTGTGTTTGAGCAGATAAAGTCCATGGGACTGCCCTTGAGCGATGAGATGTCGGGGCACCCAAGTATGGGCCGTTTTTTGGAACAAGGCTTTGAGATTATCGTAATGTAAAGGAGAAAATATGATTACTGAAATCAAAAAGGATATCTATTGGGTGGGTGCCATTGACTGGACCATTCGAGACTTTCACGGCTATTCCACCTATGAGGGCACCACATATAACGCATATCTGTTGAAGGACGAAAAGACTGTGCTCTTCGACACGGTCAAGAAGTCCAAGATGAGCGATCTGGTACACCATGTTCGCTCTCTTACAGACCCTCAGAGAATCGATTACATCGTGGTCAATCATGTGGAGATGGATCATTCTGGTTCCCTTCCTGAGATGATCGACCTCATCAAGCCGGAAAAGGTTATCTGTTCCACTATGGGGAAAAAGGCCCTTTTGGACCATTTTCATCGAGAAGATTGGCCGTATGAGGTGGTTGCACCAGGCCAGGTGATCAGCGTTGGCAAGCGCTCCATTCAGTTCATCGAGACGCGCATGCTGCACTGGCCAGACAGCATGTTTTCATATATCCCTGAAGAGAAGCTGCTCATCTCCAGCGATGCATTTGGCGAACACTGGGCCACCAGTGAGCGTTTCGATGATGAAGTAGATTTCACCACCCTCATGCGACACAACGCCAAATATTATGCAAACATATTGCTTTTATATTCTCCTTTGGTGGGGAAACTTATAGAGAATGTCAAAAAGCTCGGGCTTCAAATCGACATGATCGCCCCTGATCATGGCCTCATTAAGCGGAAATACGTAGCCGATATGTTGCAGGCATACGCTGACTGGGCTGCACACAAGGCCAAGAAGAAGGCGGTAGTGGTCTATGACACCATGTGGCACAGCACAGAGATGATGGCCAAGGCAGTGGCGGACGGTATCATGCGCGAGGGCGTGAGCGTAAAGCTCATGGATTTGCAGGTCTGCCACAGAAGCGATGTCATGACCGAGGTCTTGGATGCCAAGGCAGTGGTATTGGGCTGCCCCACGTTGAATAACGGCTTGCTGCCACGCATGGCGGGTTTTCTCATGTATATGCGGGGGCTCAAGCCGAGCGGCAAGATCGGTGTTGCTTTTGGTTCTTATGGCTGGAGCGGCGAGGCTGTTAAGCTCATGAATCAGGCTATGGAAGAGATGAAATTTGAGGTGGTTCATGATGGTATTCGTGTAAAGTATGTGCCTGTTCATGAAAACCTCAAGGAGTGTGTTGAATTAGGCAAAAAAGTAGGGCAGGCTATTAATGCCGCCTTGAATGATTGAGGTGCCTATGCGTATAAATGTGGATAAAAATGTCGTGGAATTTGTGCCAGAAAATGCCCAGGAGACCGCATCTATGGAGGTTTTGTGGCGTATGGTATTGGATTGTGCCGGCGGCAACAACAAAAGCTTGTCTCCTATCGGTGAATATGTGCCGCAAAAGGAGAACCTGGCGCGTTTTGTGATCGAGGGCATGTCCGGTGGGAAGATCGTCTTCTCCGAGGTGGTTTCAGAGGTGGAGTGCACATATCTGTGTACAATTTGTAACAAGTATATCAGCGTCCATGCCGGTCAAGCCGTTCCTTATTGTTGCGGCCGTCTCATGGAGGCGGTGGATTGATAATTAGATTTCTCGCTTTGCTCGAAATGACAGCCATTGCTACATTGAGCCATTTTGTTGTTATTTCGAGCCTGTGAAACAGGCGAGAAATCTTGTTCCATATTCGCTGCCCTCTCTATCCTTCTTGCGATATGCCATTTTCCCATTATACCGAACACAGAAGTATTAAAAAGGCCTTTTTGACGGAGGGTGTCAATGAACTTCTTGCGAGGTTGTCCCATCTGCCTGTCACTATAGCGCTGCATTCCACCCTTTCGGCAGTCTATTCCATAGATGCCCCTGTGCGTTCAAAGGCCGTTCAAATCTTTGGCATTCTCATGTCTCGGTTGGCCGATCAGTCCATGGAATCAGCCAGACAGGTGATGCGCAGGCTTATCTGGAGCTTGAATGACGAATCAGGAGGTATAGGCTGGGGTGCACCTGAGGCCATGGCCGAGGCAATGGCCTTGCACGAAGGTCTGGCTCAAGAATATGCACACATGCTTCTTTCCTACGTGTGGGAGGAGGGGAATTATCTGGAATATCTGCCTTTGCGTCAAGGGGCATTGAAGGGTATTGCAAGACTGGCCTGCGCTCGACCTGCCTTGATGAAGTCGCTTGGCGCCGAGGAGAGACTGCATGAATATGTGGCCGATGAGGATAATGAGTCCAGACAGGCAGCTCTGACTGCTCTGTCCTGTTTGAAGGATGGCCCATGAATTCCATTCTCTTTTTTTCATCAGACATGCTGTGCGCTGCCCTGGCCGCTGCTATAGCCCACACAAGGGGTTTTTCAGATGTGAAGGTCGTGGCTGGATGTGTGGGAAATCCCGTGTTGAGTCCGGATATCTTGCGCCGTATCAGGCAGCAAGGGCTTCAGCTTCCACAGGACATTTTAAGTCAGAACGAGGTGGAGGCACGAGTTTTTGATATAGTTATTTATATCGGCAGGACTACTCCATCTCCTCAAATTTCAGGTAATCCCATAACAGTTCAGTGGGATTTGCCAGGGCAATCTCATGAAATTGGGGATTGTTGTAGCACCATTTTCCCTCTTTTAAAGGAGTTTGTCGCTCACTTATTTGATCAAGGTTATTTTGCGGCCCTGCTTCAAGCGCGCAGAAACCTCTTCTTGATTCTGGATAATCTTCGAGAAGGGATAATGGCCCATGACCTGAATAGGCGTATTTTTTATTTTAATAAGGCAGCGGAAGAGATAACGGGATATAAAAGAGAGGAGGTCTTGAGTAGGGATTGTCATGAGGTGTTTCCCAATAAGTTTTGTGGTAAAAATTGCGGGTTTTGTTCTGGTGTGACGACTATCCCCATGGCCCCTTACTCCTATGACATCTCTGCGCAGGGTCGAGATGGTACTCAAAAGCGTCTTAGCATGTCTGTGGTGCCCATCTTTGCCTTTGATAAGGAAGGCACGAATACAAATAAATCAGTTTTGGGAGTGTTGGCCACCTTTGTGGACAATACTCGAGAGTTTGAATTGTCTTCTCGTCTTGGAGAATTGAAACAGTTTTCTGGTATAGTTGGTAATTCTCCTGCAATGCTTGAACTTTACGAAACCATTCAGGATGTGGCAAACAGTGATATCCCTGTGTTGATTCAAGGGGAATCCGGCACAGGCAAGGAACTGGTAGCTGCCGCTATTCATAACGAGAGCCACAGAAGTGAGCGGTTGTTCGTGCCTATAAATTGCGCGGCCTTGCCTGACAGCCTCCTGGAGAGCGAGCTCTTCGGTCATGTAAGAGGTGCATTTACAGGCGCCATTCGTGACAAGAAAGGGCGATTCGAGTTGGCTGATGGCGGCACTTTGTTTCTGGACGAGATAGGTGATATCAGCCCTGCCATGCAGGTAAAACTTTTGCGGGTCTTGCAGGACGGGGTGTTCGAGCGTGTGGGAGGTGAAAAAAGTATGCGCGTCAACGTGCGCATCATCTCTGCGACCAACAAGGACCTGCGAAGAGAGGTGGAGGCGGGTCGATTTAGAGAGGATCTGTTTTATCGCATCTGTGTCATGCCTATCTGGCTTCCACCCTTGCGGGAACGGACTGCAGATATTCCGCTTTTGGTGGAACACATGCTCAAACGCATTCAAGAGACCGGCTCTCTACCGTACGAGCCGTTTATCACAAATGAAGTAATGGATATAATTTTGCAGTACCATTGGCCTGGGAATGTGCGCGAACTCATGAACTGTCTGCAATATGCCGTTGTGCGTGCGCGAGGCAAGAACATCGAGCCGCAGCATCTTCCAAGAGCCGTATTATCGGCTGTAGCAAGTCCTTTTTCAATGGATGTGCAGGCGAGGCCCATTTCCGGTCTGGCTGATAAGTCCTTGCAGGAACCATCTGATCAGGGGGATTTTCTGCTTCTGCGCCCTCGTACCGCCACTTTTACACCTCAAATCATCAGCGATGCCTTGAAAAAGGCTGGCGGCAACAGGACACTGGCTGCTAAGGCCCTTGGTGTCAGCCGCGCGACTTTTTATCGTCTGTTAAGCAGATATATGGGGCAATCTTAACAGTCTTTTGAAGAATGCCCTTAAGAATACCGAGGCTTGAGAGCATGTGGAGTGAGAGCCCCAAAGGGTGAGTTGATTTTCCTTGTTGAAAATAGTCGCACAGGTTATGTGAAGATTTGCTTCAAATAACTTTGTTGAAGAATGTGCTTTTTGGCACATATTATCTAACATTCTATTATTTAAATTGATTCTTTTTTCACAAGAGTCTGTTTGCTTGTATCGATGAATGACAATTCATTTTTTTCTTGACATTCCTGCAATCACCATATTAAATGTCCCATAATTTTGAGAGAGGCCGTATTGCTGCTCATGTTTGTTGTTTGAATCGTTGAGTGCTGTTCCCACATTAAGTCGTCATGAGGAGGGTCTGAAGATGAGTGGGTTCGAATCCATTGTCTTGTACCTTGGGATGTCCATTATCGCCATTCTGGCGATGCTTGGCATATCGGCATTGTTGGGGCCGTTTCGTCCCAAGTCCCATAAGGCTACCACATATGAATGCGGCGTGCCCCTTTTTGAGGCTGGAATCAAACGCTATGATGTCAAATATTATTTGGTGGCCGTTCTCTTTCTGGTTTTCGACCTGGAAACCGTTCTGATTTATCCCATAGCTGTGCAATTCAAGTCCCTGGTTCAGCAGGGTTGGGGTGTCTTTTTTGAGATTTTTGTATTCGTTGCCGTGCTTTTGGCAGGACTGCTCTATGCACTTAAAAAACGGGCTGTAGAGTGGGACTAAGGGGGTATCGAGATGGGTCTTAAGGCTTATACTGGTGAGGGTTGGTTGCTGACCAAGATGGAGGAGCTGATCAACTGGGGCAGAAAGCGTTCTCCGTGGCCGCTTCCTTATGGCACTGCCTGTTGCGGTATAGAGATGATGTGTGCATTGGCCGCCAGTTACGATATGGCGCGTTTTGGGGCTGAGCGTCCCAGCTTTTCTCCTCGTCAGGCCGATGTGCTCATAGAGGCAGGTACTATTACCAAAAAGATGGCGCCTATTTTGCGGCGCATATATGACCAGATGGCAGAGCCAAAGTGGGTGATCGCCATGGGCGCATGTGCCTGCACGGGCGGTGTATTTCGCACCTATTCCACGCTTCAAGGTATAAACAATGTTATTCCTGTGGATGTATATGTTCCCGGTTGCCCACCTCGTCCGGAGTCTTTGTTGTATGCCCTTATGAAGGTTATGGAAAAGATAGAAAAAGACCATCCGCTTCGCGCCCTATTTGACCGTGAGATCGGACAGGTCGATTTGAGGAGTTGTCCATGAGCCTGAAAGATGAAGTGCAGAACTGTTTGGGGCCATTGGTGGTAGCCGTTTCGGAGTGTCAGGGTGATTTGAGCGTAGAGATATCCCGTGAGAATGTCAGGGCTGCTTTGTCTAAGTTAAAGGAGGCTCCGAATCTTTCTTTTGATTTTCTCAGTGACCTCTTGGGAGTGGATAATTCAGAATTATATAAAAAGGCTGCTGTAAAGCCCGTGAAAAAGGCTGAGACAGAGGCTGCTCCGGCAGAGCCCTCCAAGCCTCAGGAATTTCCTCCCAGATTTGAGATCATTTATCTGCTGCTGTCCCTCAAGACCAACAGGCGGTTACAGGTCAAGGTGCGCGTGTCTGAAGAGAATCCTGTTGTGGACAGTGTGGTGTCCCTCTTCAAGGCCGCTACATGGCCTGAACGCGAGGTGTATGACATGTATGGCATTCGTTTCAACGGCCATCCGGATCTCAGGAGATTGCTCATGTGGGAGGGTTTTCCTGCATATCCTTTGCGCAAGGATTATCCCTTGGATGGCAGAGGGGAAGAGAGGCATCTGATCTATGATTAATTATGATGATTATGTCAAGATAAATATCGGTCCTTCTCATCCGGCAATGCACGGCACACTGCGTGTCGTGGCCTATACGGATGGTGAAACTGTTGTCAGCGCTGATCCCGAAATCGGTTATCTGCATCGCGGAGTCGAGAAGTTGGGAGAGCATCTGAGTTACCACCAGTTCATTCCCATAACCGACCGCCTCAATTACTGTTCGGCCATCTGCAACAATGTCTCCTATGAGATGGCGGTGGAGAAGCTGTTGGGTGTGTCCGTGCCAGAAAAGGCTCAGCTTGTTCGTGTGATTATGATGGAACTGGCGAGAATAGCTGACCATCAGGTGTGTGTGGGTATTCTTGGTGTGGACCTGGGTGCATTCACTCCGTTTTTTTATCTGATCATACAGCGTGAAGAGATATATGAGATATTTGAACACTATAACGGAGCAAGGCTCACCAACACCTTTGGTAGAATCGGTGGAGTTGAGGCGGATCTGCCCGCGGATTTTGAGCAACGTTGGAAAAAGTTGAAAGAAGGCATAGCTCGTGCAAACGATGAGACCGATAAGTTGCTTACGCATAACCGTATCTGGATGGATCGCACCATCGGCGTTACGGCATTTTCAGCGGAGGATGCCTTGGCATGGGGTTTTACAGGCCCTTGTCTTAGGGCCTGCGGCGTCAAGCGGGACCTGCGCAAGGATGAGCCCTACAGCATGTATGACAGGTTTGATTTCGAGGTGCCGGTGGGTACAAACGGTGACGTGTTCGATAGATATATGGTGAGAATGCGTGAGATGGAGCAGTCTGTCAAGATAATCGATCAGGCACTGAAACTCTATAAAAAGATGCCTGCAGATGCCTCTCTTATGGCAAAGGTGCCCAAGACCATCAAACCTGCACCTGGAGAGGTCTATTCCGCGATAGAGTCTCCCAACGGCGAACTGGGTTTCTTTATCAAGAGCGATGGGTCTGACAAACCTTATCGTATCAAGATACGGCCGCCGTGTTACATGGTTTATCAGGCATTCCCTGAAATGGTCAAGGGCGAGATGATAGCGGATCTTATTGCTTGTCTAAGCAGTCTGAATGTCATAGCCGGCGAACTGGATCGATAGGAAAGGTATGGGCTTATGAATGATCTGATCATTGCTATAATAAAGGTTGTTTTTATCTGGGTCTGGGTGTTGCTCATCGCAGTAATCATGACATGGGTGGAGCGTAGAGGTGCCGCCATGATACAGGACAGACCCGGCCCTAATCGTGCCGGGCCATTTGGATTGTTTCAGCCCCTTGCAGACGGCATCAAGCTCTTTACAAAAGAGGATATCATTCCTGCAAAGGCAAAAAAAATTCTGTTTGTTCTGGGGCCTATTTTGTTTTCTCTGCCGGCCTTTTCCGCCTATGCCGTAGTGCCTTTCGGTGACAAGATTGTATTGGGTGGAAAGGAGATAATCCTTCAGGTGGCGGATGTGAGTGTGGGTTTTCTTTACATAGTCGCACTTGGTTCCATGGCTGTTTACGGCATAGTGGTTGGCGGCTGGGCTTCCAATAATAAGTACTCGATTCTTGGTGGGTTACGTGCCACAGCCCAGCTCATTTCATACGAGGTGCCATGGGGTCTGGCCCTTCTGGCTATAGTAATGGTTTACAGTACCTTCAGCCTTCGAGAGATATCCTTGGCACAGCAAGGCACTTTTCTTGGAATATTGCCCAATTGGGGTGTTTTCAAACAGCCTCTTGGTTTTATTCTCTTTATGGTAGCAGCTTATGCCGAGGCCAATCGCGTGCCTTTTGATTTGCCTGAGGCGGAAAGTGAGATAGTTGCTGGTTATCATACAGAGTACGGTTCTATGAGACTTGGTGTCTATCTTTTCGGAGAATATGTAAATCTCTGTACACTTTCGGCGCTTATGGTTACATTTTTCTTTGGGGCATGGCATCTGCCTTACATCGATATGGCTTCGTTTTTGGGGCCCGTTTCCTATGGAATAGCCTCTTTTCTTGTCTTTTTCCTGAAAGTATCCTTTTTTTTATGGCTTTTTGTTTGGGTCAGATGGACAGTGCCGCGCTTCAGATACGATCAGGTCATGGGGCTTGGCTGGAAGGCGCTTATTCCGTTGGGATTGTTAAATCTCTTTTTTACAGCCCTCGCCATTCAATTGACTGCTTAAGGTAGGAGCAAACACCATGACAAAGCCAGTTATAGAGAAAAAATATAAGTTCTCGGAACAGATTTATCTCTGGGAACTCATCAAGGGTATGGGGCTCACATGGAAGCATTTTATCTTCAATGTGAGGGCATCCTTTCGGCCCGAACCTCACACAATTCCAACCTGCTGGCAGTACCCGGAGGACAGGCGTCCCATTGCCCCTAACTTCAGGGGCGCTCATATGCTGATGTTGGATGAGGAAGGCAGAGAGAAGTGTGTAGGTTGTGGTATGTGCGCTAAGATATGTCCTGCCAACTGCATAACGGTAGAGAATGCCAAGGTGCCTGAGGGAGAAGAGGCCAAGTATGCAGGCAAGACCTATTCCAAGACCTTTACCATCGATTGGCTGCGCTGCATCTTCTGTGGTTTTTGTGAGGAAATCTGTCCCAAAGGTGCCATGATGCTGGGCCCTGAATATGAACTTGCCCGTTATACTCCCGAGGAATGCCTGGCGAATAAATCCATGCTCTTGGCCAATTTTCACAAGGCCAAACAGGAAGGCAAGTTGAGACCGCCCAGAGAGCCTGTGCCTGTGGTTGGAGCTGCGGCAAAGTCTGCTGAAGAGAAGCCAGCTACGTCATCGGAAAAGAAAGGTGATGTGTCTGCAGCAAGGCCCAAAATAGCCGAAAAGGCAAAGCCGAAGGCAGCGGAGTAGATGGTTGTGAATCTGGCAAAAATAGCCGGTAGAATAGGCATCTCGCCTGTAGCTATGTGAATCTTTTAGATGGAGTGAGTCTATGGACATATATTTTTGGTTTTTCGCTCTGGTAGCCGTTGCCTCTGGTATATTTATGGTAACGGCCAAGGATCCATTGCCTGGTGCGTTAGGTCTGCTGACGACCTTTATCTCATTGGCCTCTTTGTACCTGCACCTAAATGCGCCTCTGGTGGCCATTTTCCAGATTACCATATATACAGGCGCTATTTTGGTTCTGGTGGTCTTCGTTGTCATGCTCCTCATGACTCCGGATGAGGAATTGAGCGTGCAACAATACAATCTGTCCTATAAATTCATGGGGGCGATAGCAGGCGTGGCAATGACCGCTCTGTTGCTTGTGGGAGTGAGAGGGATCGCGTGTATTGTGGGTGAAAAGGCCCTGCCCAGTGATTTTGGACAGCCAGGTCTCATAGGCAAACTGCTTTATTCAGATTTTTTGGTGCATTTCGAGGTCGTATCGGTGCTGTTGCTGGTGGCATTGGTGGGCGCCATCTATATATCGAAGCGTAATCTATAGGGAGGCTGGTCAATGGGAGCCGTCACACTCAATCATTACATACTGCTCGCTTCCGTGCTGTTCGGTATCGGAGCCATCGGATTTGTGACCAGACGAAACGCCATCATACTTTTTATGTCTGTGGAGTTGATGCTGAACGCAGTCAATCTGATGCTGGTTGCCTTTTCACGTTTCAAAGCGGATATGGCTGGTCAGGTCATGGTGCTTTTCATATATGCTGTGGCTGCGGCTGAGGTGGCTGTGGGCCTTGCGATCCTGATATCCCTCTTTCGACATATGCGTGGAGTGGATATCAATCGTTTCAATCTGTTGAAGCATTGAAAAGGGGTTAATTTAGGGGGAGTTGCATGGATAACTTTATCTTCTTGATACCACTTATGCCGCTTTTGGGTTTTATTCTGAACGGCCTCTTCGGTAAGCGTCTGGGCAAGACCTTTGTTTCGTATGTGGGATGCGCCAGTGTAGGCATAGCCTTTGCTATAGCGGCGTGGATGGCCCTGGAGCTTTTTCATCGGCCCGCTGAGGCAAGGCACATCAGTCAGGTGCTCTGGACATGGATGGCTGTGGGGGATTTCAATGTAAATCTGGCCCTGATGATAGATCAGCTCTCCTGTGTCATGATTCTGGTGGTGACAGGAGTAGGGTTTCTGATTCATATCTACAGCATCGGTTACATGCACGAAGACGAGTCCTACTGGCGCTATTTCGCCTATCTCAACATGTTCGTATTTTTTATGATCATGCTGGTGCTGGGCGCCAACTATGTGGTGATGTTCGTAGGCTGGGAAGGTGTGGGGCTGGCGTCGTATCTGCTCATAGGTTTCTGGTATAAAGGCAATGCCAATGCCGATGCAGGCAAAAAGGCGTTTGTCGTCAACCGAATCGGGGATTTTGGATTTATTCTGGGTATGTTCCTGATGTTCTGGACCTTCGGCTCCCTTTCCTATGATGAGGTCTTTCAGTCAGCTTATAAGCTTTATTCCCTGGGCGAGATACACATAAACGACCCCATTCTCGTGGCTATATGTATTCTGTTTTTCATAGGTGCTACAGGTAAATCAGCACAGATTCCTCTTTATGTGTGGTTGCCGGACGCAATGGCTGGTCCTACTCCTGTTTCGGCGCTCATTCATGCAGCTACCATGGTGACGGCTGGTGTGTATATGGTCGCGCGGTCCAACATCCTCTATACACTTTCTCCTACGGCGCTGTTGGTAGTGGGAACTGTGGCGGCGTTTACGGCCTTGATGGCGGCCACAATGGGTATTTTGCAAAATGACATCAAACGCGTGTTGGCCTATTCCACAGTGAGCCAGTTGGGTTACATGTTCATCGGCGTGGGTGTCACCGCTTACTGGGCCGGCATATTCCATCTGATGACTCATGCCTTCTTCAAAGCCTGTCTGTTCCTGTGTTCCGGTTCCGTCATACATGCCATGGGTGGCGAACAGGATATGCGCAAAATGGGTGGTTTGGCTTCAAAAATGCCTATCACCTATGCCACAATGCTCATAGCCACCATAGCCATTGCCGGTATTCCTCCTTTTGCTGGTTTTTTCAGCAAGGATGAGATACTTTGGAAGGCCTTCACATTTCCTTATTATCCTGTAATGGGCAAGGTGATCTGGTTCATGGGCGCCCTTGGTGCGGGCATCACCGCCTTTTATATGTTCAGGCTCATCTTCATGACCTTTCATGGCAAGTTTCGCGGTACTCACGAACAGGAGCATCATCTACACGAATCACCTTTGTCCATGACAGGTCCGCTTATGATATTGGCTTTTCTTTCTCTCACAGGCGGCTGGCTGGGAATACCTCATCTGATCGGAGAGCAGTTGGGCGGCCATTTCCCCAATATGCTGGAGCATTTTCTGGAGCCTGTTTTTGCCAATTCCCAGCATGTGCTGGAAACGGTGGCTCCAGCAGCCCATTATGCCCATGCGGCCGAGTGGAGTCTGATGGCCCTGTCTGTGGCCATAGCAGGTTGTGGCATATTTGGGGCATTTTATGTGTATTCTATGCGTTTTCCGGAGCTGCCCGCCCGTTTGGCCGAGGTATATGCCCTGCACTATCGTGTGGTCTATAACAAATATTATGTGGATGAGATCTATCACATACTTGTGGTTATGCCCATCTACTATTTCTCCATATTCCTTTGGAAGGTGGTGGATGCCTTTGCAATAGACGGAGTTGGCATCAATGGTCAGGCATGGCTGGTGCAGCGTTTTGCCAGGGCCGGAAGTTTTGTGCATAACGGTTATCTGCAGACCTATGCCGCCTTCATGATGGTGGGACTGGTGTGTATTCTGTACTATTTCCTGCAGTTGAGATGAGAAGGGTTGATTTACTAACGTATTAAATAAGAACAAAGAGGGCTCGGACATGAATGGATTGCAACTCACATACGTCACCTTTATGCCCCTTTTAGGGGTGATTCCCATCCTTTTTATTTCGCAGAAGGGTGAGGCTGGCAAGGCATTGATCAAATGGGTCTCCTTTGTCACATCGTTATTGGTCTTTGCCGCTTCCTTGCGGCTCTATGCAGGGTTTGACCCATCCAATCCCGATTTTCAGTTCGTGGAACTGGCGTCTTGGATACCTGCCTATGGCATCAGTTATCATATGGGTATGGACGGTCTCGTCTTCTGGCTAGTTATGCTGACCACATTTCTGACGCCCATTACAATACTTTCCACATGGAAGGCCATAGAGAAACGGGTCAAGGAGTTTCATGTAGCGATGCTGTTTCTGGAGACGGCAATGCTCGGTACCTTTCTGGCCATTGATGTCTTCCTATTTTACATATTTTGGGAGTTGCTTCTCATTCCAATGTACCTCATTATCGGTGTTTGGGGTGGAGAGAGAAGGATATATGCGGCAATAAAATTTTTCCTGTTCACTGCCGTGGGTTCTCTGCTGATGCTGGTTTGTATCATCGGACTGGTGTATTTTCACAAGGAGACTACAGGGGTCCTCACATTCAATCTTCTGGAGCTCTACGATACAAAACTTCCTCATATCTATGAATTGTTGTTTTTTGCAGCCTTTGCCCTAGCTTTTGCCATCAAGGTCCCAATGTTTCCACTGCACACATGGTTGCCGGATGCACACGTGGAGGCCCCTACTGCAGGTTCCGTGATATTGGCCGGTATTCTTTTGAAGATGGGCACTTATGGTTTTATGCGCTTTGCAATGCCCCTTTTCCCTGCCGGCTCGGAATATTTTACACCGCTCATTATTACACTTTCAGTGATAGGTATCATATACGGTGCATTGGTGGCCATGGTTCAGCCTGACATCAAGAAGCTGGTGGCCTATTCCTCTGTGTCTCACCTGGGTTATTGTATGCTTGGTCTCTATGCCCTGACTTCACAGGCTGTAGAGGGTTCGATTTTGCAGATGATCAATCATGGTATTTCCACCAGCGCCTTGTTCCTTCTGGTGGGTGTGGTATATGAGCGCCGTCATACTCGTCTTATCTCGGAATATGGCGGCATCGCCCGTATCATGCCGGTTTATGCCACCATCTTTCTTATAATTACGCTTTCTTCCATAGGTCTGCCCAGCACTAACGGGTTTATCGGCGAATTCTTGATACTCCTGGGGACATTCAAGGTCTATAAGGCCGCGGCGGTTCTGGCGGCATCAGGCGTGATATTGGGCGCTGTATATATGCTCTGGATGGTGCAGCGAGTCTTTTATGGCGAGGTGACCAATGTTAAGAATCTCACGCTGAAGGATATGACCTGCCGCGAGGTGCTCTATATGCTGCCCCTTCTGGTGATGGTCTTCTGGATAGGTCTGCATCCAAACTTCTTTTTGAACAAGATGCATGTATCAGTGAATAAGTTTATAGTCCAGACTAAGGTGGAACGATACAAAGGGCCTCATTGTCCTGTGCAACATGCCAGTCTGGAATCAAGTCAGGCGGCTCATGGCCAGGTTGCAGGGCAGTGATGGTGTATGCCAATTTCAAGTGAATAAGGAGAGAAGATATGTTCAGCTTAAGTGAGCTCTGGAGAATAACCGGTGGACAGCTCATCCTTTTATTTTTCGCCTTTGTGCTTATGTTTGCCGACCTGTATTGCTTTCAAAAAAATACACCTGAAAAACGCATGAATAAAATGGGTTGGCTGGCGGTCATCGGTATTCTGGTGGCCCTGGGTCATGTGGTTTACCGCGAATGGGATTTGACTCAAGTGGTCTTTATGGGTGTGTTTTCCATGGAGAAGTACACGGCCTTTCTGGTGGTGACAACGCTTGTGGCAGGTCTTATTGCAACCCTGATCGGTATCGGATATGCACAAAACAATCAGATCGTTCGAACCGAGTATTTTACACTCTCTCTCTTTGGGCTTTATGGAGCGGTGGCAATGCTGCAGTCTATTGACCTGCTCATGATGTTCATCGCCCTTGAGATCATGTCTATTGCAGTCTATGTGTTGGCTGGTTTTCTAAAAAAGGACCAGAGGTCTCAGGAAGGGGCCCTCAAGTACTTCCTGCTCGGCAGCTTCGGTTCCGCATTTTTTCTTTTTGGCGTCGTGCTGTTGTATGGAATTTCTGGAAGTGTCAATCTGTCTCATATAGCCAAGGTGATCGCTGCAGAGCCTCTGAACAGACCGGAGATACTGGTGGCAATGGCAATGATTATGGCAGGGTTGTTTTTCAAGATGGCTCTGGTGCCTTTTCATATGTGGACGCCCGATGTGTATGAAGGCAGCCCTTCTGCTATCACTGGTTATATGGCTACGGTAGTGAAGGTGGTGGCATTCGGGGCCTTTGTGAAGGTGTTTTTTGTGGTCTTTACCCCTCTGCTTGCTGAAAGCGGAGAGCCGATTTTTCAGGGAGTCAGCCGTCTTTCCGCATTGTCGGTCTATTGGAAGCCTGTTGTGTGGTGGATAGCGCTTCTTACAATGTTTTTCGGTAATCTCATCGCTGTCTCTCAACAGAATGTTAAGCGTATGCTGGCGTATTCTTCTGTTGCCCATGCCGGTTATATGGCCCTGGGTATTCTGGCCGATAACGGTGAGGGCCGCATGGCCATCCTTTTCTATCTTCTGGCCTATACATTTATGAATTTTGGCGCCTTCGGTGTCTTGTATGTCATAGATGGTAAGGAGCGTCATGCCCAGGAGTTGGAAGATTATCGCGGGTTGGCTTATGTCAGGCCTGGTCTGGCGTTTTTGATGTCGTTGTTCCTGGTATCCATGGCAGGGTTGCCGCCCACTGTGGGTTTCATTGCTAAATTCTATCTTTTTGCAGCTATAATTAAAGAAGGCTATTTTCTGCTGGCCACCCTGGGCATTCTGACAAGTGCTATCGGTGCCTATTACTATCTGAGAGTGATTTATATGCTTTATATGAAAGATCCTGTCCGTGAGGTAGTACCAGGAAATGTAAATCTTGCTACATATCTGGCCCTTATTATAGCTGCTATCAGCGTATTATATTTGGGGATATTGCCGTCCAATGTGGCAAAAATGGCGGATGTAGCGCAGCATACGTTGTCGTTTGTCTTCTGACAGTTTTGTTTGTTAAGCAGGAATGTCGAGGGAGTTCTCGGCATTTTTTTGTAAAAAAACAGATTGTGCAGAAAATTGTTTGAACTGTATGGAGTTATAGGCTATTAATGAAAAATTAAAGATTTATAGAATGGATTCGGTATCTTGAATTTTTGGAGGACGCAATGAGAATAGCAGAAATAGAGGCATTGGAAAAACTCAAGAAGGAAGGGGCTGATGACCTTCCGTCACTTGAAAGGCGCAAGTTTTTACAGATCGGTCTGGCTGTTACAGGTGTCTTCGCCGGTGGCACCATCCTTTCTTTGACTGCCGCCAAGGAAAGCCTTGCAGCCCTGGACGGTATAGAGCAGAGAAAATTCCCATATAAACCCCATTATGCCATGGTCATGAGACAGGACAAGTGTGTGGATTGCCAGCTTTGTATGGATGCCTGTGTAAAGACCAACAATGTGCCGGATTATGGTTATCGCACTACAATTTTGGAGAGGGAGGTTGAGCTCGCTCCGGACAAAAAATTTCGAGAATTTATACCGGTATTGTGTAATCAGTGTAATAAGCCGCCCTGCGTGCGGGTATGTCCCACTACAGCCACCTACAAAGACTCAAAGACAGGTATCGTACGTATGGATATAAAGCGTTGTATCGGTTGCAAGACCTGTATGGCAGCCTGTCCTTACAATGCCCGTTACTATAATGAAGACAAGCGCGCCATAGACAAATGTGACTTCTGTTTTGAGTCCAGATTGTCCAAGGGTGAGATGACTACTGCCTGTGCTGCGGCATGTCCTGCAGGGGTGCGTATCTTTGGTGACCTTACAGATTCATCCAGTCAGGTACATAAACTGGTCTATGAGCCGGAACGTGTGCTCTGGGTGTTGAGGCCCGAGACCGGCGCGGTCCCCAACGTTTTTTATACGAAGGGCTGATCTTTTTCTAAAATTCCAATGAAAAGAGGTGGTTAGAATGAAGAGATATATAAAAATCATTATGTTATTGTTTGCTGCAGCATCTATGGGATATGCGATTCAGGTAACGGCCGGTGATGAAGGTCATGGTGGAACTATCACCTTTACAAAACCAGCCAGCTCTGTGGTTTTTGACCATAAAACCCATATAGATATGGGGTTTGACTGCGATAGCTGTCACGAAAAGCTGTTTGAATACAAGCGTTCCTCTGAGGACAAGGCTGATTTTAACATGGCCTCTATGTATGCCGGCAAATACTGCGGTGGCTGCCACAACGGGAATATGGCCTTTGCATCCAATACCAAGTGCGGTTCATGCCATAACAATGTTAAGTCCAAAATTGTATTTGCTAAGCCTGTCAAGGCCGTTATCTTCGATCACAAGGCTCATATTGAAATGGTGGGGGATGATTGTGCATCCTGTCATGACAGCGTTTTCCCTTCTGATAAGAAATCCGAGGCCCAGGCCGATTTCACCATGGATAGCCTTTATAAGGGTAAGTATTGTGGTAAATGTCACGACGGTAATATGGCGTTTGCCTCAAATACCAAGTGTGCCACCTGTCACATCGGTGTAAAGGGTTATAACCGTATGTTTAAGACAGAAAAACCAGCCCACAAAGGGCATTGATGCCATAAAAAATAAAAAACCGCCTGTGACATGCTGGTTACAGGCGGTTTTTTTATTATATATACACCCTCTGCCTATACACCTTCTGATTGACGGGTTTCTGGCCTTTCTTTTAGATCTGTTATCAACTGTGCCACCTGAATGCCCAGAGATACACACTGTTTGCCCATCATGCAGGCGTCTGCTTCAGAGTCTTCCAAATAGGTTTCCAGTTCTCTGCTGTCTTTTTCCAGTTTTACTACCCACGCCTTCTTTTCCTGGTCGTAACGAACGTTCAGATCAATAGCGCAGGAGCCGATGTCAGGGTAGAGCTGCCGAATCTTTTCACAGAGTTCCTGAGAATTCATGGCAAAACCTCCTTATATTATAATATGACATTTACAATAAGCCTTGTTAAGTGATATTGCAACTGAAACATGAGGAGATTTAATGAGATTACAAGGGCCTTTTTTTGTTTTTTTAACGGCTGATGTTTTTGTGACGCTATTAAATAGTGTGAAACTGGGGCAGACTGTTCTTTTTTGAAATACATTTTTAATTGAATATTGACAAAATAAAATATAAAAGTTAAAAAATGAATAGATATTCACAAGGGAGAATGAATGGATGGCTGAGCATTTTCGACCATGATCCTCCAAAAACAGCGCGTCTCAGGCTGAGAACGCCGAATATTTAATTGCGGTTAAGGTTAATGTAGTAGTACGCCGTAAGGTTGTTAAGTTTTGTTGAGCCCTTTTAGTCTGCGGTTTTGTGCAGATGAAAAGGGCTTTTTTTATTCTCGTAAAAAGGAGGTGATGGCAAGATTTAGTGGGACTTTTTAGAAAGCATTTGTTTTTGTTCCGTTCAAAAAAAACAATGAGGAGGTAACTATGCTGCAAAAAATGATTGTAGTGGCTGCCTGTGCTGCTCTGATAATGGGCTGTACACAGGCCGTTGAAAAACGAGCGAATATCGTAAAGCCGCCGGAGATCGATCCCTGTGCCAAGTATGTGGGAAACGACACATGTATGGGTTGTCATGAAGAGATCTCAAAAGAACGGCACAATGTACACCTGCGGATTGCATCCTTCGAGGCGCCTAGCGCCAAGGCCATCGGCTGTGAAGGCTGTCATGGCCCGGGCTCTCTGCATGTGGATGGCGGTGGAGACAAGACCAAGATCCTGCGTTTTGGCGAGGAAGGGCTGCACGACGAGGAGATAGCAGCTGTGTGCACCACCTGTCACAGCTCCAAGGAGCATCTGAATTGGGCCGGTTCCGCCCATGCAGAAAATGACGTTTCCTGCACTACCTGTCATACAGTGCACAAAAATGACAGAAAAGCCCTGCTTGCCAAAGGGCAGAATGAACTCTGCGGTACCTGTCATCAGGATGTAATGGCCCAGACCTATTTTGCGTCCCATCATCCCATTAAAGAGGGAAAGATGGGCTGTACGGATTGTCATAACCCCCATGGCGGCAATAACTTCGGCAAGGCCATGCTCAAGACTGATGAGCGTGTAAACGATCTATGCCTCAAGTGTCATACGCGTTATCAAGGACCGTTTGTGTTTGAGCATGATCCTGTGGTGGAAGACTGCATGATCTGTCATGATCCTCACGGTACAGTGGCCAACAATCTGCTGCGTCAGCAGGAGCCGTTCCTGTGTCTTCAGTGTCATGAGGCACATTTTCATGCTGCCCGTGCATCCAACGGCAAGTTCGCTGTGACTGCGCCTGGGGATGCCTCCAGTACTATTGAGGCCACGGAATACGGTTTCCAGAAGTCCTTTATGACCAAATGCACTCAATGTCATCCCTATGTCCATGGTTCTGATCTGCCATCGCAGTCAGTAGCAGGCCAGGGTAAGGCATTGACAAGGTAGAGGAGGAGAGACCATGAAAAGACGATATTTAACTGTATTGGTTGGTCTGTGTCTTGCAATGCCATTTGCTATGCCGTCTCTGTCAGCAGATTCTGCCGACAAACCGCTTCAAGGAGAAATATCCATCGGAGGCAAGTGGCAGCTGGACGACCTAGACAAACACGAAGGCAGGGCGAAAGGCGGGGCTGAATTTGACAGTACCGCTGACAAGAACCTGTCCTGGGATACTGGCGCCAAGCTGGATTACAGAAGCAAGGCCATAACTTTCGATGTGGATGCCCGTTATCAGGATGGCGATGATCAGACCTATGGCGGCAATTTAGACCTGAGTCGAGTGTTGCTCTATAAGACCAATTATGATCGCTTCATGCACCGGCTGGGTCATGATTATATGGACAATCTGATGGCCCATATATTCAGAGGAGCAGGAACTCCGGGTGCGCCGGCGGGTCTGCCATTTCCATGCCCTGATCCTAACAACCCTGCCTTCTGTCAGGCCCTGCCTGACACCGATGCCAGTACCGCTGGCTATCAGAACTCTAAAAGCACCATCGGTGCTGCGGCTGTTTATCATACTGATCACGACCCGTTTGCAGATTATTACAATACCCACACCACCTGGGAGAACAGCCTGACCTTTAATATCCCTAAAATGCCTGGGTTGCAGGTGGGTTTTGATCACAGACAGGAAAAACGTAAGGGCTGCGCCCAGGCCTTGGCTACCAGTAAGTGCTCGGCCTGTCACATCGAGTCCTACAGCAAGGGATTGAACGAAGAGACCAACGATTATATGCCCAAAGTCTCTTTGAAGATTGAAGCGCTTGCCCTGGAGTACTCTTTCCTGCATCGAGAGTTCAACGATAAGAGCCAGGAGATGATAAACGGCTATAATACACTGGTAGCTGCGCACATAGCGCCTTTTGCCTCAAACCTGCAGTTCCCGACCTACAGCGGAACCACTTTAAATGCAGGTTCGGAGATAATGCCCTTTAGCCGCACTCCTGACTCCACTAAGGATAGCCATACCTTGAAGGGTCGTTATGACATTGATTCCAACAACACCGTGCTGGCTGGTCTGGTCTATTCAAAGAGTACCAACACGCAGACGGATGGAGCTTACAATCCACTCTACGGTGAGTTTGGTCAGGACCTGGAACTGGATAGCACCGCTATGCTTGCCAAGTGGCATAGCCGCCTTTCCCATGCCGTGAGCCTGAATCTGTTCGGCAAGTATCAGGCCATGAGCAATGATAATGTGGGCATAGATGTGGCTGATGCAGCCTTGCACAATAAATATAAGAATGAGCCTGGCGATCTCTGGGACTTCACTCGTCAATCGGCCTATGACATGGATATTCTCACCATGGGTGCGGATATGTCATGGAAGCTGGTGAAGGGTATCACTCTGAAGGGCGGTTATGAGTATAAAAGGGATGATCGCAAAAATGCCGATCTCCTGAATGTGCCTGAAACAACAGATGAGCATACTATTAAGCTTGGTGGAGATTGGCGTGTGAATCGGCAGATGAAGTGGACATTGGGTTATAAAGGCCAATTCATCAGCCATCCTTATGCCTATAAAAATGCTGTATGCACGCCGTGGAGTAGTTTCGATCAGTATGCAGGGCCGGCGTCTGATGGCGCAAATTATTACAGAAGCTATGGGCCGACCATTTATGATGCACGTGTCGGCACGCGTTCCAATCTGCCCAATCAGGCCCATGAGTTCAGTCTGAAGGGTAACTTTATGCCCATGAAGACACTGTCCGCTAATCTGTATGGTAAGTATAGAAATGCTAAAAATGATGATGTTAGCGGTAACGACTGGCAGCAGGACCTCTTTACAGGCGGTTTGAACCTGGTGCTTACTCCATCTGAAAAGCTCGTCTTTACAGCTGGTTATAACTATTTTTACGATACATACGACTCAATGTACTGTATCGCTATCTACGATGGGTGAGCTAACTTCATCACAACGAACCAGTTTGGTTCGGAACACACCAAGATGGAGTATGAAACCGAGGCACACACCTTTATGTTGGGCGCAAGCCTGAAGCCCATGACAAAGCTGTCCTTCAACCTTACTGGAAGCTATACCAAAGGTACGGGTAACATCTCCGAGCTGAGCTTTGCCCATTTAGAGACCACTGACGTGAAGCTCTCTTATAATGTGAGCGCACTGAACCCCAATCAGATCTATCTCTATGACACTGCGTACATAAACGGCATCTCTGCCTATTCTGATGCGGATTTCAATGAGCTGGATCTGACTTTGAGCGTGGCTTACAGACTTACTAAACAAATGGGTATCGGCCTGAACTACTACTATACGGACTATCAGGACGATGCGCCTTATGTGTACAGGGATGAGAGCAACATCCTTCAGTCGTTGGTGGGTTATTTGACCTATAGCTTCTGATATAAGGCAGTTTTTTATAAGAAATATCGGTATCAATGGGGGCATATGCCCCCATTGATATTTTTAAGACCTGATGTTTGTTATTTTTTTACTTGACAGCATGAAGATATCGGCAAACCTACACAATATAGGGTTCCCCTTTTTTTTTGCTGGTAAATATATCAGTGCCGTTTTGTAGTCTTACGCCTGGGTGGTGAATTGTTCAGGCAACTTTTCTCAGCGCATCTTTAATGGCTGTTACCACCGTTTCCTGCTCTTGTATCAGCATAAACGGGTGCATTGGCAGGGATAATACCTCTTTTGCAGCCTGTTCTGCATGAGGAAGGCTGCCTTCAGGGATATTTAAATGGGCACATGCGGGTTGCATGTGCAGGGGAGTGGGGTAGTGAATGGCTGTTGGTATGCCATTGGTCTTTAGATGCTCTACCACTTGAGCCCTTTTGCCATCTGGAATACGAACGGTGTATTGAGCGAACACGCTTGTCCTGTCCGGCTTGATATATGGCAATTGAATTTCTGGCAACTGATTCTGAAAAAGACTGGCATAGGTCATGGCCCGCTCCTGTCTGCGCACCAATTCTTTGGGGAAATGGGCGAACTTGGCAAGCAGAACCGCTGCCTGTATCGCATCCAGCCTGGCGTTCAGCCCTATGGACGTGTGTTGATAATGCTGTTTTTGGCCGTGCACTCGCAGGCTGCGAATCTTGTCCGCCAGCTCAGTGTCATTGGTGAAGATCATGCCGCCTTCTCCATATGCACCAAGGGGTTTGGATGGGAAAAAGGATGTGACTCCCATGAGACTCAGGCTGCATGACCGTCGATTTTTATATGTGGCACCGAAGGATTGGCAGGCATCTTCTATTACGGCCATGCCGGCTTTTTTTGCTATTTCACATATTTCGTCCATATCAGCGCACTGGCCGTAGAGGCTCACGGGCAAAACGGCCTTGAGCCGCTCACCTTTGTTTTTGAGGTCTTTAACTGTATGAAGGAGGTGGGCTGCGTCCATGTTGTAGGTCAGGGGGTCTATGTCCACAAAAACCGGTTTGGCGCCAAGCAGCAGTATGGCTTCTACCGTTGCGAAAAATGAAAAAGGCGTGGTAATGACCGTATCATTCCGCTCGACTCCAATGGCCATCAATGCCAGGAGCAGACCATCTGTCCCCGATCCGACTCCAATAGCGTTCTGAACCCCTGTAAACCTTGCAAGAGAGGCCTCCAGTTCTTCGAGCACAGGACCTAAAATGAATACTCCACTTTCCAGCACCTTGGAAACGGCATCATCAATTTCTTGTTTATATGCCTGATATTGCCTGTTCAAGTCTATGAATTTCATGGATTTTCCTTGGTCAGGGCCTTTTCCCTGGATATTTTTTCCACTTCCTCCCAGAAGACCTCTAACAGTTGGGATGCATTCACCTTTTTCAGTATTTTTTCGCCTTTAAAGATGATTCCGATCCCCTTTCCGCCGGCCAGCCCGATATCTGCCTCTTTGGCCTCTCCAGGTCCGTTTACGACACAGCCCATTACAGCGATTTTTATAGGCGTTGTAAGCAGCCTGGCACGTTTTTCAACCTCTTCGGCTATGCTGAACAGATTGATTTCGCAGCGTCCGCAGGTGGGACAGGAGATTATCTCAGGACCTCGATGACGAAGGCCGGTCGCCCGCAATATTTCATAGGCGACCTGTATCTCATCTATAGGATCTCTTGTCAGTGAGATGCGAAAGGTGTCTCCTATGCCTTCCATCAGAAGAGAGCCTATGGCTATGCTGCTCTTCACCGTCCCGGCGATGAGCCCACCTGCCTCTGTGACGCCAAGATGAAGTGGAAAATTAGTATGTCGAGAGAGGAGGCGGTATGCTTGAATGGTGGTGAGACAGTCCGAAGACTTGATGGATATCTTGAGCTGTTCATGCCCCATATTCAGAATGTTCTCTAAATTTAGCAATGCACTTTCCACCAAGGCCTCGGGAGTGGGGCCGCCGTATTTTTGGCGGATATCTTTTTCAAGAGAGCCGGAATTTACACCGATACGAATGGGTATTCCCCTCTCTTTGGCCGTTGCCACTACTTTTGCTAGTTTTTCGTGGCCTCCTATGTTTCCTGGATTGATACGAATGCCATCAGCTCCTTCATTCATTGCTGCTACAGCCAGACGCCAGTCAAAGTGTATGTCTGCAATGACAGGAATGGAAACAGCCTTTTTGATAGAGCCTACGGCCTGAGCCGCTTCCATATTCGGAATAGCTATTCGAATGATCTCACATCCGGCATCCTGTAGGGCATGAATCTGCCTTACCGTGTTTGCTATGTCCCGTGTATCCGTATTGGTCATGGATTGTACTGCAACAGGATGACCACCGCCTATGGGCACTGATCCCACGTGAATCACACGGGTTTTGCGTAACGGATTTGTATGTCGTATTGTCATCGTAAATACAGTCTTGTCATTCCGAGCGAAGTGCTGCCATTTCGAGCAACGTCTTGTCATTATGAGCGTAGCGAGGAATCTTAAAATTTGTTGGGGCACGGCATGCCGTGCCCGTACCTGCGCTTCATTCGAAATGACAGGTAGTCGCTACGCTCCTTTTTAACAGGCTACAATTCCACGGCCTTGACTCGACTCACGCCGTCCTGCTGCATCAGGCTCGTGATGATTTCAGGCGTGACAGTCTTATCTGTGGAGAGCAGAATGACATTTCTTTTGTGGCTGGGGTCCTGACCAACCTGCATACGGGCTATATTGACGTTGGCATTCCCAAGGCACAGGCCGATGCGTCCAATAACACCGGGTCTGTCTTCGTTGTAGATCAGCAGAATGTGGCCTTCCAGAGCTGCTTCCAGCCTGAAATTGTTGATACGGACTATGCGAGGTTCTTTTTTGCCAAAAATGGTGCCGGCCACCTCATTGATGTTTCCATCCTTGGTGCGAACACGAATGGTTAAAAGATTGGTAAATTCCTCGGAAGTTGCGTTTTTGGTCTCGGTCACCTGAATGCCTCTGTCCTTGGCCTGCATCAAGGCATTTACAAAATTGACTTCCTCTTTGAGAATCGGAGTCAATACACCTTTAATCGCTGATATGGTGATGGGCTTGCTGTCCAGCTCGGCCAGTTCACCCTGGTAGATGATCTGTATTTCCTCCATTGGGCCTGTGGCAAGATTGGTTTGAAAGGCGCCCAGTTTCTCGGCAAGGGACAAAAAGGGGCCGATTTTGGCCATGGTTTCTGCGCTTACAGACGGTACATTTACGGCATTACGTATCTCACCTTTGATAAGATAGTCGGCTATTTGTCTGGCGACTGCAACTGCCACGTTTTCCTGGGCCTCTCGAGTGGATGCGCCCAGATGTGGAGTGCAGATGAAATTGTCTAGGGAAAGAAGAGGAGTGCCTTCCACAGAGGTGGGCTCCTTTTCGAATACATCTAGGGCGGCGCCTGCTAGATGGCCCGATACAAGGGCGTCATACAGGTTCTTTTCGTTTATTACGCCGCCTCGGGCACAGTTGACGATATATGCGCCCTTCTTCATTTTGGCGAATTTTGCGGCATCGAACATGCCTTTGGTCTCTGGCGTAAGAGGGGTGTGAATGGAGATGTAGTCCGCCTTGGCCAGCAGTTCGTCCAAGTCCATGATGGATACCCCTAATTGTTTGACCATGTCAGGCAGGGCATGCGGGTCGTAGGCGATTACCGTCATGCCAAGACACTGGGCGCGTTGGGCCAGAATACTTCCTATGCGGCCGATTCCCACGATACCGAGGCATTTGCCTGCCAATTCCTGGCCCATGAAACGCTTTTTTTCCCATTTACCAGCCTTCATGGAGGCGGTGGCCTGAGGGATGTGACGTGAAATGGACATGATCATGGCCATGGTATGCTCTGCCGCAGAGTTGGTGTTGCCTCCGGGTGTGTTCATGACCACTATGCCACGTTTGTTGCAGGCGGGAATATTTACGTTGTCCAGGCCTGAGCCGGCCCTGCCGACTACCTTGAGCTTTTTTGCGGCAGCCACTACCTCTTCGGTCACTTTGGTGTTGCTGCGTATAATGAGCCCGTCTGCGTCTGAAATGGCATTCAACAGGTCTTCCTGTGTGATCCCAGGCCGTTCTTCAGCGCTTATGCCGGCCTCTTTCAGTATCTCCAAGCCCTCTTTTGAGATGGAATCCGTTACCAATACCTTCATATGAATTATCCTTTCCAATATCGATTTAGCGAAAGATTTCTCGCCTGTTTCATGGGCTCCAGATGACAGGAGCTATTTCACAGGCTCGAAATGACATGAGTGGGGTTATTTGAAGACATCCCCCTATCAGAAGCGCTGTCATTTCGAGCCAGTATTGATTTAGTGGTTAGCCGCAAAATATTTCTGTGCGGCAGCCACACCCTTACCCAATTCCACAGAAAAACCAAGGCTGTTCAGCCCTCGCTCCGCTGCCGCTATGGCTATGATCATGTCCCATTCCGAAAGATGTCCCATGTGGGAGATGCGGAATATTCGGCCCTTGGCCTGTCCCTGGCCTCCGGCTATGGTGATGCCATATTCCTCGCGCAGTTTCTTTACCAGTGCCTGGCCGTCTATGCTGTCAGGGGTCTTTACCACTGTGACTGCCTCGGATGGCGCACGTGTGTAGAGTTCGAGCCCTAAAGCCGTTATGGCGGCGCGAGTGCCTGCCGCTAGTCGAGCATGATGTGCGAAAACCGCCTCCAGCCCTGTCTTTTTGATGTCTTCAAGCACTGTGCCAAGACCCATGATTAGGGATACAGCCGGAGTGAAAGCTGTTGTCTGTTTGGAGAGGGCCTTTTTTTCTGCCAAAAAATTGAAATAATATCGAGGTGATGTAGATTTTTTGGCCAGGTTCATGGCCTTTTCACTCACGCTGACCAAGGCAAGGCCTGGGGGCAGGGCCAATGCCTTCTGAGAGCCGGTTATCACCACATCCAGCCCCCACTCGTCTGTCTTGAGTTCATATACACCAAGGGCAGTGATTGCATCCACTGCCAGGACCGTATCCCTGTTTTTCAACAGGGCGGCTATCTCTTTGACTGGCTGTTTGGCGCCTGTGGAGGTCTCATGGGCCTGCATAAAAACCGCCTTGGCCTCAGGGAATGCATTCAGAGTCTGTTCCACCATAGCGATGTCTGCCGCATCGCCCCATGTAACATCTATGTTGACAGCCTTGATGCCATATGCCTCACACAGCTCCGTCCAGCGTTCACCGAATTTGCCGGCTCGAATGACAATGGCCGTATCCCCGGGAGAAAGCAGGTTGGCCACCGAGGCCTCCATGCCGCCGGTACCTGATGACGTAAACATAATCACGTCGTTTTGAGTTTGAAACAGATATTTAAGGTCTTCACGGATTTTTTGCAAAATAGCGGAAAATTGTGGGGATCTATGATGTATGATGGGTTCTGACATTCTGGCCAGAACCTTTGGTGATACCGCCACGGGCCCTGGGGCCATGAGATAGCGTTTTTGCATATAAAAACTCCCTTTGAGATTGTCTGCGCTTTATAAAAAAGTCACAATCCTTGGCGCAGCTGAGCACTGCTAAAAGATTATTTTATCGCTGTTTTATGGTCATATGTCAAGAGGCGTCAGTCTTTTTTTGGGTTTTAAGTTTACAAATTTCAGTTTTTTTGTATCTTCAGAGCAGATGAATCGAGGTGTTTTATGAAACAGACCGTAGTGAAAAGTATCATAACAGGATGTCTTGTGTTTCTGGCCTTTTTCGTGGTGGTCTTTTCTCAACCGCCTTTTATACAGGCCATGATGTCCATAGAAGAAGAAAAGGAACTGCGTGAAAAGCTGCTGCGCATGGTGGAGGCAAAGGTGCCGTTGGTCAAGGACCCCGAGATCGTGGACTATATCAATGGAGTAGGGCAGAAAATTTTGCAGAATGTGGAAGAAAAATATTTCGATTATGAATTTTTTGTCATAGAGGATCAGGGTATCAATGCCTTTGCAATGCCCGGCGGCTTGATCTTCGTGCATACAGGGCTTTTAGAGGTCATCTCCACGGAAGATGAGCTTGGATGTGTTCTGGCCCATGAGATAGGGCATATACAGGGCCGGCACATAGCCAGGCGCATGGAGCGCATGCAGGCAGTAAGTCTTGCATCTGCGGCTATGGCCATAGGCGGCTTGTTTCTTGGCGGAAGCCAGGCCAGCACTGCGGCTATTGTGTCTTCCGGAGCCCTTGCTTCTTCCATTGACCTCAAATACAGCAGGGCGGACGAGGAAGAGGCGGACAGAAGGGCGGATCAATGGCTCTGCAAGTCTGGTTACGATCCATCCGGTCTTGCTTCTGTAATGAAAAAGATACTGCAATTCAGATGGCTTGGCAGTGATGCGATCCCCAGTTACCTCATGACTCACCCTGATTCCAGTCAGCGTATCACCTATCTGGAGGACCTGCTGCAGCAGCATCCGTGTGCCAATATCTCCAAAAAAGATCCTTTCATGCTTCAGAAGATACAGATCAAGATCAAGGCATTGACCGAAGACCCCCAGAAGCTTGTAACGAAATATAGGCAGGACTTGGCAGCCAAGCCGGACGATCTGACAGCACATTATGGCCTCGCCATAAGCCTGTTGACCGCCAAGGAATATGACGAGGCCATTCAACATCTGAAATGGCTGGCCAGTCATCATTCAGAGCGCAGGGATTTCCTTTCCGACCTGGGAAAGGCCTACTATACAGCCGGCAGATATGAGAATGCCATTCAAACCCTGACCGCCTTTCTTGCGCTGAATCCCGATGACAAGGCTGTTCGTTTCTATCTCGGTAGCGCCTTTCTTCAAAAAGGCGATACGCGCTCGGCCCTTCCAATCTTTTACAACCTCAGGGGTTCATGGCCTGATAGGGCAGCGCTTTACCTGAATCTGGGCAAGTGTATGTCCGGTGAGGGAAAGCCTGGGGAGGCGCATTATTATTACTATTTACATTACAAGGCCATAGACGATTATAAAAACGCCAAATTCCATCGCATGAAGGCCATGGCCCTGTTGCCTGCCACCAGTGTCATGTACAAGGAGCTTATGGCTGAAAAAGAGAAAAAAAAGGGGTGGTTCAGTCTGGGTGAGGAGAAGGAAGAAAAGGACAAAAAAACCGGAAAGGACAGGACAGAGCGGCCGTGAGATCGAGACAGCATATTCTCTTTTTTTTAACGATATTCATGGTCGTTGCGGCGGATCAATTCACCAAGCACCTGGTGCTTCAAGGTATATCCATACATGAATCAGTGCCGCTGATAAACGGGTTCTTCAATCTGACCTATATCACCAATACAGGGGCTGCATTTGGTTTTCTGGCAGGACACGAGGCATGGAGACACCTATTTTTTATGGGAATCGGTAGTGTGTCCGTGCTTGTTATGCTCATTTTTTATCTCAAGGCAGGTCCGCACTCATTGGCTGTGACCCTGGGACTGGCCCTGGTGTCAGGCGGAGCGCTTGGCAATCTCTGGGATCGCGTGCAATTGGGTTTTGTAGTGGATTTTCTGGATTTTTATTTGGGGAATTACCATTGGCCTGCATTCAATGTGGCGGATTCGGCCATTACGGTGGGTGGAGGGCTCATGGCGTGGTCGCTGCTGATATCCTCTGATAAGGGTGGGCCGCCCTGTCGCAAACGTCTCGCTTGTCACACAACGACAACGCCTGTCATTTCGAAGGAGTGTAGCGACTGAGAAATCTTAAGATTCCTCGCTTCGCTCGGAATGACAGCGTGTTGCTCGGAATGACATGGTTGTGTTGGCAATAACAAGACTTCGTTCGCAATTATGTTATTTGATACACACGCTTCTTACCTGTTTTATGTCTGTGTGTCCTTGCAATATCTTCCAGATGCCGTCCTGTTTCAGTGTCAACATGCCCATCTGCATGGCATGGGCCCCAATTTTGAAGACAGGTGCCTTGGCCTGAATCAGCTTTTTCATCTCGTCATCGGAGGTAAGCAGTTCATGAATGGCCATTCGGCCCTTATAACCGGTATAGTTACAGGCCTGACATCCAACCGGCCTGCAGATTGTGTAGTTGTTGAATTGCAGCGGCACAGTGGGATGCACTCCATATTCCTTGAGCAATATCTCCTTTTCCTCTTCGGTTGGCTCATACTGTTCCTTGCATTTGGGACAGAGACGTTTCAGGAGTCTCTGGGCCAATACTCCTAAAAGGGCATCGGCAAAATTGAACGGGTCCATGCCCATGCCAAGTAATCTTGTGACAGTTTCTGGAGCGGAATTGGTATGAAGGGTTGAAAAAACCAGGTGACCGGTCAGGGATGCCTCTATTACGGTGGTAGCGGTTTCTTCGTCTCGTGTTTCGCCCACCATTATGATATCCGGGTCGGCTCGCAGAAAGGCCCGTAACACACGGGCAAAGGTCAAGCCTATGGATGGTTTTACCTGAACCTGCCTCAAGCCTTCCTGAACGATTTCAACAGGGTCCTCAGCCGTCCATATCTTCTTTTCTGGCCTGTTTACATAACCGAGGGCGGCATGAAGAGTGGTGGTTTTACCTGAACCTGTGGGACCTACACACAGAATGAGGCCGTAAGGCATCTCAAGTATCTGTTTCATTGTGGCAAGATTTTTTTCTGAAAGATTCAGTTTGTCCAGGGGCATGGCAGAGGAAGCTGCCAGTATTCGCATGACCACGTCCTCATTGTCTTCGGTGGTGGGAAGTGTGGCTACTCGCAGCTCTATGGTCTTGCCGGTACGGCTCTTGAATTTGATCTTGCCGTCCTGGGGTAGTCTTTTTTCGGCTATGTCCAGATTGGATAATATTTTGATGCGGGATACCAGGGCCTTTTTGTAATTATATGGAACAGTTTTATAAGGTCTGCAATCGCCGTCAATTCTAAATCGTATAAGGGCCCCCCGTTTTCCAGTAAGGGATTCCACATGGATATCCGATGCATTTCTTGCAAAAGCATCCTCTATGACCTGATTGACCAGTTGAACGACGACGCTGTCTGACTCAGGGGCAATGAAATCCTCATTTTCTTCTGTCTCGGTGAGCTCTTCTGTGGCTATTTCCTCAAAGACATTCTGTTGTGCATCGATCACAGTGTATTTGCCGTAGAAGTAATCGATAAATTTATCGATATCCTCCTTTAGACAGACTACAAATTCATATTGGGGAAATTGAATCGCTTTGCGAATGCTGTCCAGCTTGGCGTAATCATGGGGGTCGTCCACTGCGATCAGCAGACTATGACCTAGATCCTTGATGGGTACACAACTGATATTGCGCAGAAAATGTTCTTTGATGCCGGTCAGACACTTGGGAGTGGGGCCTACTTCCAGCTCATTGAATTCCACAAACGGGAGTTTGAAATACTCGCTCAGGGAATGGCCTATATCCTTTTTATCGATGCCATAAGAGTTGATTAGGACAAATTCGATGGATTTTTTGTCATTTTTTGCGATCTCTCGGGCCTGTTGCAGTTCTTGTTCTTTTAGAATACCCGATGTGATGAGATAGGAAAAACGGCCGTATCTCTGTGCGGTTTGCGTCAAGTCTTTTAGTCTTTGGGCCGCATTCATATACTGAGAGTCGAGATGCACCAGCTGTTCAAGAGAGGAGATGGCTGACTGAATGGCCCCGGTTCTTTCATGAATGGTAGAAATTTTGTAAAGCAGCTCGAGTCGTGTTGCCTTCGGCAAGGTAGCGTCTTTCAAGGCCATTGCGAACTGTTCCAGGGCATCAAAAGGCATATTCATGCCCATATAGCAATCGCCTATCTGTGCATATATTTCACCCGGTCTGTTCGTCATTTCCAGCAGCTTAGAGAAATCAGTTATGGCTTCACGATAAAAACCTGCCTCCTTGAGACCGAGGGCGTTTTCTTTGTTTTTTTCGAAGATGTCCTGTGGACTATAGGAGTTTAGTTGAACGTCATTGGTGTGGCTCTGGGTTTCTCCCGATGTGTTCCGCAGTTTTTGAAGTCTTGCCTCGATGTCTTTATAGAGCGGAGATGTTGTGTCGGTGAGTTTGGAAAGGATATCCTCATAGATCTCGATGGCTTCGTCCACCAGGCCCTGTTTGGCATACAATGCTGCCTCTTCGGCCTTGAGAGTCAGCTCGTCTAATGCTGGCGCAGGGTCATTGACCTGATTTGGCCCAGGGTATCTTGTTGTATTGTCGTCTTCTATAATTAATTCCAGATCTAGGACATTTTCCTGCATATTTGTACCTCATTTACATAAAATGCCGCTATGCTGCATTCTTCCATGGAGCGCAGCGACTGTCTGTCATTTCGAATGGAGCGCAGCGACTGAGAAATCTTAAGATTCCTCGCTTCGCTCGGAATGACATGGCTTCATTCGGAATGACAGCGGATTACTCATGAAAAGATATCCTGCGACAGCACATGTATTTCTTCGTCGTTTTTTCGTAATACGCCCGCAAAAAATGGTTTTGCCGGAGCGTCGTTCCATGTCCATGCATCGGTCTTAAATTGTGTCGAGGGGTTGTCGGCCAGAATGACGTACCCCTTGGATGTTTCAGGGTTCCAGAGTATCAGTACGGATGGTTCCGTGATGATGATAGATGGAGGCGGCTCCGGTGAAACAAGGATGGGAATCGTCATTGTTTTTAATCGGCTTTCATCCATAGCGGCCAGGCTGCCTCCTAAAAGAGGGCGAATACCGGACCACGGCCATTTTTTCAGCATGGTTAAAGAAAGGCTGTCTTTTGAAAGAAGCTGTTTGCCCCTACCCCATGGGAGTTTGCCTTCAAAGACAATATATTCCTGAGGAAATGCAATGCGTTTGCCCCACCATTCCGTCCTGGCCAGCATGCGCCATGGACAAGGGGTTTGAGAAGGCGGGACAGACCTTGAGACTGCGGCGTGGAGGTCGAGCGCAACGGGTTCCATTGGTTTGTGAATAGCCTGAGCCAGCATGCGCTCCTGTGCCGCCATTTCCTGTCTCAATTGCCGATGAAATGCCAGTAGTTTTTCCATGCCTGAGACGCCGGATAGGATTTTTTCCAAAGCGTTCAGCCGGTCCATCCACTTGTTCAGTTGCATCGTGTGTCTGGCGACCGCTTCCTGCAATAAAGGAGAGGTTTCTGGTGTGGTGGAAGCGACATCTTTCGGTGAAACAGTGGGTTCTGTTTCAGGGATGAGTTGAAGGCCTGAAATAGATTCTTCAGGCACGGGCCGTTGCAGCTCACGGGCCATGGCAGCGGCGGATGCCAGAGTTGGAGATGTAAGGTCGGTGGCAGCGCCATGTTCTGTTCGAAGCGGAATGTGCTGCTGTATTCGTTCTATCTCTTCAAAGAAATCATTGAGCTCCTGCGAGAGGGGAGTGGTCATTGCAATGGTTTTTTCAGGAGTCATGTTGGTGGATGTGAGTATCTGTTTTAGAACATCGAAGAGATTCAGCAGCAGTTTTGGAGAGTGACTGGGCATATTATTGAGGGGGATAGCCTCAAGTGCGGCCAGTATGTTCGCCATGTTAGTCATGATATTCTGTGTGAGCCCAATCTGGTCAGCAGTAAGATTTGCGCTCAATGCGTCAAGCAGCCGCCGGGCATTCTGAATGTTTGTAACAGATATCTCCCATTCGATGGTCATCAGACCTTGATAGAGCTCCATCAGGGCATTATGAAGAGGTAGCTGCAGGTTGTCTGTATTCTGCGCGAATAGCTCTGAGGGAGAGGTGAAAGGCTTCTGTGTGTTTGAATCTGCTGAAGTCGAGGTAATGGTCTCTGTCCTTGGTTTGGCATTTTCAGCCTTGATTTCATTTGTGAGAGGGTCTATTTCGATTTTCTTGGTGGGTGTAAAAAGAGAATCGATGGCATTTTCCATCTCTTGAGTAAGTTGTTCTATGGAATTTTCAGCAGTGTTCATGCATATGCCTCCTGGTTCATTTATGAGGGTTTTTGTGCGGCCCTGGTCGTCATTTGATCAGCAGATGCTTTTTGGCGACATATTTAACGGTCAGCTTGCTGATTTCGCGCAATGTTTCAAAAACCCCTGTCCCTTTTACCGCCGATGCCTCGAAATTAGGCCATTTATTGTGAGGATTCAAATCATTTTTCATCTCTTCAATGGGTAGGGTCGGTATGGGTGAGGACACCAGATCCCGCTTGTTGTATTGTATCACCATGGGGATTTCGTCTAAGGATTTGCCGTGTTCCTTTAGATTGTTGGCCAGGTCCTGAAGGCTTTCAATATTTTTGGTCTTTCTGACCTTCAGGGAATCAGCGACAAAAACCACGCCATCCACGCCTTTCAGCACCAGTTTGCGAGTGGATGCATAGATGGTCTGCCCCGGTACTGTATAGAGTTGAATGCGAATGTCAAATCCACCTATTTTGCCCAGATTCAGAGGTAGAAGATCGAAGAAGAGGGTGCGATCGCCCTTTGTCTCGATGGTCAGCATCTTGCCTTTCGATGCGTCGCTCATGGCATTATAGATATAGATCAGGTTAGTGGTTTTGCCGCATCTGCCTGGGCCATAATAGACCACTTTGCAGTGCACTTCCTTTTTACTGAGATCGATTAAAGCCATTTTCCATCCTGTCAGATAATGTTTTTTTAGTGGTTGTCGGTACTCGTTAATTCAACAATTCGGATAGATGTCGGGATACCTCTGTCACTTTCAGCCGGACAACTCCCAATGAGACATTGTCGTTGAAGATGGAAATCAGGATATAATCCTGGCCTATTTTGGCGAAATGGATGCTGTCTTTTTTGCCCTTGTGAAACAGGAGAGTGAAGTCTTCTTCTCCGATGATGCGGGCGATCTGTGAGGTGGCTGCAAAATTGGCTGCCGTGAGCGCTGCAAGGGATATGATGTCGATGCCCTGCATGTGTTCGCCGCAACTGGCGATTATATTCCCGGCACTGTCCACCAATAAAACTGAGTGAATGCCTGCTGATATCAGGTTGTCCTCCAGTTGTGTTCGAATAGTGTCCAATTTTGCAGTGGTTAAAACGAGGTCTCCCATATTTAGACTCCATGAAGAAATACCTTAAGATACCGGTTGAGTGCCGGTTATTACATTTACTTAGAAACTTGGTTGCCACAATCCAATTTATTTTTTATTATGTAGTTGGATTTTTTTCAAGTGAAATTTTTGCCGAACGGTTTTACAATAATAATATGATATGGAACAATTTATGGGAAGGAGGTGCCTGACGCATGTATGTGTCTTTGGTTGAACGTTTAAACGGCATTCAAGACCTGCCTTCCATTCCCAACACACTCAACAGAGTATTGAACGAATTGGCGCGAGATTCTTCAACGCCGGATACCATCGAGACCATCATCAAGGAAGATCCCTTGCTCACTGCCAAGCTGTTACAGGTGGCCAATTCCCCTTATTACGGAATGGCCAGCAAGATCAGCAGTATAGCGAGGGCCATAGTGATTATGGGTTTTGCAGAGGTGCGAAACATAGTGGTAGGAGTCTCCCTTACAACCATGGTAACGGGTGATCTGGGCTTCGAGGAATTCAAGACCAAAGACCTGTGGCTTCATTGTGTCGCTGTGGCTACTGCTGCTCAAAAACTGGCCCAGCATATTCCTGGCATGGACACTGAAGAAGTGTTCACTCTGGGCATTATGCATGATATCGGTCGTTTTTTGCAGTGTCTGTATTTCCCAAATGAAATGCGAGAGCTCTTGAAGGCGAACAATGGCATCAAAAACTTTTATCCAGCGGAAGAAAAGGCCGGAATCCCTCATACAGAGATTGGAGCATATCTGGCACATCGCTGGAAGTTGAGTGAATTGTTCGTAGAGGCCATTCGTTATCATCACAGACCACAGGGTGCCGGTCCATACACCTTTTATGCATCCGTGTTGTTTCTGGCGGATCAATTATGTAAGAAATTGCAAATCGGATGGTATGGAGAGGATGTGGACAATCGTCTTTTAATCCCCAAGACATTGTCCTTGTCACAGGATATCGTAAAGGGGGTCGCGATTTACATGAAGGAACAAAAAGATGAGCTTGAAAGGGCGTGGGATGATGTGTTGTCCACGTAGCAGTATGGCTGAGTAACTCAGCCTTTACAACGCAACAGGAGGTAACCCTTGGCAAATTCAAAAGATCCGGTGCGAGTGCTGATAGTTGACGATACCGCTTTCATGAGGCGGGCGTTGGTGGATATCTTTTCCAAGGATGAGGAGATCAATGTCGTGGGAGTGGCCAGCCATGGTCAGGAGGCCATCGAGGCCATTGAGCTTCTGTCTCCGGACGTCATCACCATGGATGTGGATATGCCGGTTATGGATGGTATC
This sequence comes from uncultured Desulfobulbaceae bacterium, assembly GCA_964427245.1. Lineage (GTDB taxonomy): Bacteria > Desulfobacterota > Dissulfuribacteria > Dissulfuribacterales > DYLC01 > JAQVIJ01. The sequence continues at coordinate 86,077 of CAYRSX010000038.1, forward strand.
ACTGCGATCAAATACATCATGGTGAAAAATCCCAAGCCCATTATCATGATCAGCGGTATGGGGGGCCATGGTCCTGTCACTTTGGAGGCATTCAAGTTGGGGGCAGTGGATTTTCTGCAAAAGCCGTCAGGCACTATCTCTCTGGATATACACGCTCAGGCCGAACAGCTGTGTATGGCAGTAAAACAGGCTGTCTCTGTGAATGCCAGGCATATAAAACGTGCCCGTCTGAGAGTGCCTGTAATATCGCCGGCCCCTGTGACAGGAGCTGCAAACGGCCTGTTGATATTTCTGGCATTGAAAGGCGCCTGTGGTCAGGTGATGCGAGTTCTCATGCACATAAAATCCTCTTTGCCGGTTTCCATTCTGGTGATTCATGATATGCCTGCGGAAGTGCTCAAATCTTATGCTACTGCCTTGAGCAGGCATGTGCCATGGGGGATTCGTGTGGATGAACGCGGTTTGTTGCAGGTTCCGTTGCAGGAAGAGGGGTTCGAGGAGCTCTCCTGGGACATATTCGATAGATTCTGTTCTGAACAGGGTGTGGCCTATTTTTATCGTCTTGCTCCAAACAATGACCTCGATCTCTTCTTGCTGGCCGTGGCGGAAAGGTTGGGGGAAAAGGCCTTGGTGGCGCTTTTCGGCGGTCCATCAGACATAGGTATAGAGGGGATGGCCGCTGTTTCTAATGCCGGTGGTATCAGTCTGGCCATGTCGCCGAATATCTGTATCTACCCACATGCTACGATGCAAGCCATTGAATCAGGGGCGGCCATTGAGGTCCAGACCGAAAATGACCTCTGGAATCGAATGGATGTCTTTGGCCGTAGTCTCAAATTCATGGTGGATGCAACTGAAGATGCACAGCAACAGGCGGTTACAGTGAAAGGCGCTGTCGTGGAACCCTCCAATGCCGCGGCTCTGTCTGAACAGGAGGATTTGAATACGTGTACGGATGAAACCTCTGTGCCATTGGAGATGACATTATGAACAGCAATGAGGACAGCAATTCCAAGAATATTCTTTCGCGGCCAGTGCGGGTTTTTATTGTGGACGACTCACCTCTTCTCTGCAAGGCTATCGAAAAGATGCTTCAGGATGACCCTGAAATAGAAATTGTCGGTCATGCCATGAGCGGACAGGAGGCATTGAACCTGTTGCCTAAGGTCGATTGTGATGTCTGTACGCTCGACGTGCATATGCCCGGTATGAGCGGCATAACCGCTCTCAAACATATCATGATTCGATTTCCTGTACCGGTTTTGATGTTGAGCGCCTTTACAGCGGAGGGTTCACGCATCACCTTCGAAGCCCTTCGGTATGGAGCGGTGGATTTTTTCCAAAAGCCGTCAAGAACGGACACCGGAAAGGCCGACAGTATTCTTGCACAGGCTAACATACTGAAGTCCAGACTCAAAAGGGCGGCGCGTGTAAGATTGGATTCAGCCCGTTATCTGAGATTGAAGGTAAGGTCCCAAAGATTGGCTGCGGCATTTTATGCAAAAGAAGCGGGTATGGTGGTCGTAGGCGCAACCACGGGGGGGTATGCCTCGCTTTTGTCCTTGCTGCCGAATCTAAGTGCCCCTCCGGCAACACCTGTTTTGATCTTTTTTGGCGTCGCACCCCAATATGTCGGTCCATTTGCCGAATATTTAAAGGCATATCTGCCGTGTCCTGTGATACGAGGAATAAATGACAGCCGGCTTCAGGCCGGCAGCATCTATTTGGTCAGCATGTCTGAGTCGGCCGGTCTGGAATATCGAGGTGACGATACATATCTGTTGTTGAACGATCGTTCCCAGCTCATGGGCATGGAAAGCGGCCTGGACCTGTTGCTCTATTCGGTAAGCGAACATTTCGGTTCCAGAGGTCTGGCGGTATTCCTGTCCGGCGATGGTACCGAGGGTCTGGAGGGTGCCAAGGAACTGGCCCGATGCGGCGGTATGGTAATGGCGCAGACGCCTGAAACCTGTCTTGTGCCTGAACTGCCTGAGGCCGCCGGCCGCATAGAAAACGCCAAAATCTGTTCATTGGCCGAACTGTCTGCTGCTATAGTTTCGTGGCAGTGTTGACGGAATATAGGGAGCTACTGCGTACCCTCTAATAGGGACGATTTCCGATGCTGCATCAGAAGGTGACCACGGTATATGACTGAACAAGACTTGTTTTCAATGCTCCAACAGATTCATGCAAAACAAGGGGGATCTTGTGGTATTTTAAGTGGAATATCGCTGCCTGATCTGGTTCAGATGTTATGTCAGGTGCCTTGCGGCAACAAAAAAATATTATTTCAGTCCCAAAAGGGTAATGGCTCCATCTATTTTTTGGACGGTGAGATCGTTCATGCTGAAACAACTGATGGTAATCCCTTAAAAGGAGAGGATGCCTTTTATGAGCTGCTCTGCCAAAGGGATGGAACATTCATCGTTATGGATGCGAACCATGCGCAGAAAACCATTCAGCTTCCCTGGCACGCCCTGCTCATGGAGGCCATGAGAAGAACGGATGAAAGAGCGGCTGAATCCACTTCCAGAATTACAGAGGTTATGATTGTGGATGATTCGCGTATCTTTGCCAATGTCTTGGAAAAGGCCTTGACAGAGCAGTGTAACGCAAGGGTCATAGGCAAGACTGTTGACGGCAAGACAGCCCTTGGACTTTTAAAGGGCATCAGGCCTGACCTTTTGACCATAGATATCACCATGCCCGTAATGGCAGGGGATCTGCTGCTGAAAAACATCATGATTCGTTCACCAGCGCCTGTCTTGCTTATGAGTTCCATGGGTTCCGGCACTATGCCCAAGATCATGGAGTTCCTTCGGCTCGGAGCAGTGGATTACATACCTAAACCAGCCTCCGAAGCTGATTGGCTTGAATGCCTGGAGAGGCTCAAAAGACATGTGCAGAATGTGAGGCATTACTCCCTGAGACATATCAGCAGGGCTAAGGCGGCAATACCGGTCATGCACAAAAGAGATGTCCTTGAAAGGGCGGAAAAACTGCTCGTGGTACTGGGTGGAGTCGGCGGAATGCTTGAGATTCAAAGGGTTTTGCCACCCCTGTGTGGTCTGGAGGGGATCGGTATCGTGATTTTTCAGGACATGGTTGATAGGTTTCTGCAGTCGTTTACAGATTATCTCTCCAAATCTTTCTGCTTTCATTTGTCTGCCATGACAAATGGTGATATTCTTCGAGGCAATGCCTGTAAAATTGCATCATGGAAACATACATGGCGACTCAAGGCGCGTGAGAACGAAGTGTCCGTATCCATTGTCCCTAATGAGTCGCCTCTGGATGTTAATGTATTTTTGAATGATGCTGTGAAATATTACGGTTCTAATCTCTATGTCCTGATTTTAAGCGGTGCTCGATTGGATGTAGAAGCAGGATTACAGGAGGTGGTGACGCACGGAGGGCATATCTTTTTGCAGAATGCGGATTCGGCTATTTTTGCTGATCCTCTGTTGCAGATAGCGGCCCTAGAGCTGGAAGAGGCCAGTATCGACCCTGCAAAAATATCTGAAATTTTGATGACAACCCAGTGAATTTTTAAAGTTTTAAAAGAAGATAGGAGGGTGAATGTCCCGTATATTGGTGGTAGATGACTCGAGTTTCATGAGAAAACGCATAGTGGATGTCCTTTCGAAAGGCGGTCATGAGGTAATAGGCCAGGCCGAAAACGGAGAGCAGGCGATCGAGCTCTACGCGGAATTGTTGCCGGATTTTGTTATTATGGATGTTACGATGAAGGGTTTGGATGGTGTGGAGGCTGCGAGGCGTATAAAAAAACAGCAAAAAAATGCAAGAATCATCTTTATGAGTCTGGTTTCGGACCCAGAGATTATGGAGCAGGCAAGGGCCATTGGAGCCTTGGAGTTTTTGAGAAAGGATGAATACGACCGTTTGTTGGCCTTGCTGTAGATTTTCTGTAAGTGAATGAAGTGTGAGTTAAAATCTGTCGTTGCTGAATCTAGGAGGAATCATGGCTATTGACAAGGAAATGCTTAAGGAGTTTGTGGCCGAAGTAGAGGATAATCTGCATGAATTGGAAAATAATCTTCTGGTGTTGGAACATGATCCTGTCAATCGTTCTTTGCTGGATGCCTGTTTTAGAAATACACATACAATAAAGGGTTCCTCCGGCTATATGGGTTTTACATCCATGGCCAAACTGGCGCATGCCATGGAGGATATGTTCGATCGCGTAAGAAGGGGTGAGGCGGCTATTTCCGAACCAGGCATGGCACTCATATTTGAGGGAGTTGACGCACTGAAAACCCTTTTGAACGAGCTGAATGCGCAGGGTGAAGAGGTGACGGATTTTTCCGGCCTGAATACGCGATTTGAAGATTTTGGTAGGCAGCCTGGGGAAACGGCAACAGAGGCGCCGTCAACAATCGCTTCAACTGTCGATGGTTCTGAAAAAATGCAGGTCACGGAGCAGACACTCGATGCAACAATGGAAAGCGATGAGGACGAGGAACTCTTTTCCATCTATAAAGATGAACTCAAGGGGTTGTTATGGCAGCTTTCTACCCTTTTGCAGCATGACAGCGCCCCTGGTTCCGAGGTGCTCAGAATTATTGCAGATATAGAGAGAATGACCAATTATGTGGGCATCGATGATCTGTTCAATGACCTGCAGAGGCTGCGTAATGAGATATCGGGATTGGGAGATGAGATAAGCCGCAGCGATCTGGAAAAGATATATCGCGACCTGTTGGATGTTTTCAGGCCATTGATCGGAGAGATGGAAGACGTCCTGGTGCAGACTCCGGAGTCATTGCCGGCCTTTCTCGAAGAAGACGATCAGGAACTCTATGGAATTTTCCTGGACTTTGTAGCGGAAAAATCTGTGCCCTTTGCTAGAATGCCTAATGTCGCCGACGAGACGTGGATAGCGGAGTGTCAGGAATCCATAGAGGCCATACGGAGTTCAGCTTATTATATGGATTACATGGATGTGGTGGCGCTCATGGACGAGTGGATGGAGAGACTGACCGAGGCCCTGACGGCATGTCATAGCGGTGCATGTCTGGTTACAAGTCCCCTTCAAAATCTGTGGGAGAGATTGCAGCAGATGCTGCCGGGTCTCATAGAAAGGTTCGAGGCAATGCACGGCGAGCAGAAAGATGTATCTGTGGGAAGCATTGCCGAACTCGATGACGTGTTGGATGGATTGTTTCAGGACAATATGCTGGACACGGCCCTGAAAGAAACGCAGCCGGAGCAGGCTGTATCGGCGGCCTCAATGGAGGCGATAGAGGCAGGGAAGACCGAAGATGAGTCATACTCAGGCGATAGCCCAATCGGCGTTTTGAGTATGAATGAGGACGGCTCTCTTGACAATGTCTTCAACGACATGCTCGCGATGCAGTCAGCTGACGCCGCTTCAACGTCTATGTCGGCCGATGAGAAGGCAATGCAGCCTTTATCGGCTGACATGTCACGTACGTCACCCCTAAAAACTCCGGAGACCTCAGGCATCAGACAACAGCCGGAGGTCTCTTCAACTGCAACTCAGACGGTAAGAATCGATTTGTCTCGTGTGGATCAGCTTTTGGGGGATGTGGGTGAACTGGTGGTGTTGAGGGCTGGCATGCAACAGATGTCAAATCAGATGAGAGACATTCACCGTTATCTTTTGAGCAAGGGATTGCTCAATAGGGATCTCAAGGAGTTCAAGGACGTCATGATACGTATGGGTGAACAGACCTCCACTATGACTCGTATTCTGAACCATCTGCAGGACGGCATCATGAAGATGCGTATGTTGCCCATAAGTCAACTCTTCGACAGATACCCTCGCATGGTGCGGGATTTGAGTCAGAAACTTGGTAAAAAGGTGGTATTGGATATCTCCGGAGCGGATACTACGTTGGATAAACGGATAATCGAGCAGATGGTGGATCCTATGATGCACATCGTCAGAAATTGTGTGGATCATGGCATAGAGCCCCCTGATGTTCGAGAAAAGCTGGGTAAACCTGCGGTGGGTACAATAATACTATCGGCCGCCCAGGAAGGTAATTTTGTTACTATCACTGTAATGGATGACGGAAAGGGTCTGAATCGGGATGCGATTATTGAAAAGGCTGTGTCCATGGGCATCGTGTCCGCGGAACAGGCCAGGGGTTTGCCGGATGAAAGGGTTTGGGAACTGATTTTTCTTGCAGGTGTCTCCACTGCCTCCCAAGTTTCCGATACATCGGGCAGAGGTGTAGGTATGGATGTAGTCCGAAGGAATGTGGAAAAGATCGGTGGACAGATACAGATATCTTCGACACACGGCAAGGGCACTTGTTTTGTGATTCGTATTCCATTGACACTTGCTATTATTCAGGCTCTTTTGGTCAGAGTGGGGCAACAGACCTTTGCAGTGCCGCTCTCTGTCATACAGGAGACCCTCAGAATCCATTCACAGGAGATCAGCAGCATAGAGGGAATGGAGATGTTTTCTCTCAGGCAGCAGACCGTGCCTTTCATTCGTCTGTCTTTCATTTACAGGGGGACAGGCGCCTCTGACGAACAGGGCAAATTTTTCGTGGTAATGGTGCAACATGGTGAATTTGTTGCAGGGCTTGGAGTGGACGCCCTTATCGGTCAGCAGGAGATCGTGATAAAACCATTGGCCGAATATCTGACGGATCAACCAGGTTTTGCTGGCGCCACTATTCTTGGTGATGGTTCTATAGCGCTGATTCTGGATATTCCGTCGGTGATGCAGCGGGCTAAGGCCTTTACGCAATTAAAGCAGCAGGTCATGGAGAAAAAGGCCATTGGCATGTACCAAGGATACAGTAGCTTCATTCAATAGGCGGTCAGACATCGAAAATATGATACGGCAAGAAACAGAGGAGAATGCCACTGACAATTGTCAGGAGGTGGCGAATGGTTTTTGTAAGCTCATAGAGATTATTACAAGGCTCAGGGCGCCGAATGGTTGTCCGTGGGACAGGGAACAGACGCCTCAGTCTGTCATGAAATATCTGTTGGAAGAAACATATGAACTGCTGGATGCAATCGAACAGGAGAAATCGGAAGAAGTTGCCGAAGAACTGGGGGATCTGCTCTTCATGTTGTTGTTTCTGGCCCGAATGTATGAGGAACAGAGGCGTTTTAGTGTGAATGATGCCCTCGGCGTAGCAGCTCGAAAGATGATACGCAGGCACCCCCATATCTTCGGTGATACAAAGATAAACGGTACAGCCGATGTCATAGCCAACTGGCAGCGTATAAAAGAACAGGAGTCCAAGAATAAGGGTGTTATTCACAGCGCCCTAGGGAACCTGCCCAAGACCCTGCCTGCTTTGCAATTGGCCTTTCGAGTTGGTGAAAGGGCATCCCGCATAGGTTTTGACTGGGCCGATGTGCAGGGTGTCTGGAGCAAGGTGCAAGAGGAGGAGCAGGAATTGCTTCAGGCCCTTGGACAAGGGGATAAAAATGCGATTAGTGAGGAATTGGGAGACCTTCTCTTTACATTGGCAAATATGGCCAGACATCTTTCAATCAATCCCGAGGAGGCATTGAAACAGACTGTGCACTCATTTATGCTACGTTTTCAGGCGATGGAGGCGTTTTTTGCAAGTAAGGGAAAGAAATTAACCGATGTAGGCATTGGGGAGATGGATGAGGTCTGGAAAGAAAGCAAAAAAACATGAACATGGCAAACAGACCTATGCCACGATGCCTGCATGTCATTTCGAATGAAGTGTAGCGATTGAGAAATCTTAAGATTCCTCGCTTCGCTCGGAATGACAGGACGTTCAGGCATAGAGTATGCATTTGTCAAGATAATTCGCCTATACAGGCAGATTTTTCAGCGCTGTTGTCAATTGACTTTAGCTGATTTTGAGATTAAAGGAGAACGATATGAAAATTTTGCCTAACCACTCTAATACGCCCATTGTTTCATCAGGTCAGGGCAATGGATTGAATCCCTCCAGCATCTCTTTCGATGACTTGCTGAATAGGTTGTCGGGCGCAGGCCCTGCATCCGTACAGAATGCTGCGTCCCCGTCTTCCATCAGTGCCACTGACCCTGTTTCCAATGCGGCGCAGGCTGATGCCATGCAGAGTGCCTATGATACCCTGGATGTCCTGGAACGCATGGAATGGACACTGACAACCTCTTCAGATTTTTCCAGCTCAACCAAAGAAACCTTCAGCTCTTTACTGAGTGGAGTTACGGACAGATTGAAGGCCAGCAGGGATAATTTGGATGCACAGGATCCGCTTGTGGATATTCTGAATCAAATTGGCGTGACAGCTGTGGTGGAGCGGGCCAGACTGGAAAAGACTGGCATGTATTGAGGGGGTTGAATCAATTGGAGGGCTTTTGAACAGCAGTAAGGAGATATATATTTCCATAGTGGTGCCTGTGTTTAACGAGGCCGTGAATCTGGAGGCCTTGGTGTCGCGCATTGTGGCGGCAATGCGGCCTATGGGGCGTCCGTTCGAACTCATCATAGTGGATGACGGCAGCACTGATGAATCCCGTGTCTTGCTGACCACGATGACCAAATCCATTCCGGAGCTCACCGCCATAATACTGCGTAGAAATTTCGGACAAAGTGCGGCCATGACCGCTGGCTTTGAACATGCAAGGGGTGAGATCGTGGTCTCTATGGATGGTGACTTGCAAAATGATCCCAAGGATATATCGCGGCTTGTGGCAGTCATTGAGGAAGGCTATGATCTGGTGAGCGGTTGGCGTAAAGACAGGAAAGACCCATTTGTCTCCCGTCGTTTTCCTTCTATTATAGCCAATTACCTCATCGGAATGGCTACAGGGGTCAAACTCCATGACTATGGCTGTTCCCTTAAGGCCTATCGCAGCGAGGTTGCCAAGAATCTTTTGCTCTACGGCGAACTGCATCGGTTTATTCCTGTGTTGGCCAATTTCTACGGCGTGCGCATAGCCGAAGAGGTGGTGCATCATCACCCTCGCACTCACGGGAAGAGCAAATACGGCATAGGCCGTACATATCGTGTTATCCTTGACCTGCTTCTAATGTTGTTCTTTCAGCGCTTCGCAACAAGGCCGCTGCAATTTTTTGGAGGCTGGGGAGGAGGTATGTTTGCAGGCGGAGTGGCTATAGGGTTATACCTTACCTTTTTGAAACTGTTCTATCATCAGGACATAGGCGGTAGGCCGCTTCTGATGCTCTCCGCCGTGTTGATCATATCCGGTTTGATATTTATATCCATAGGACTTCTAGCGGAACTCATGGTCCGCACATACTATGAATCAACCGGCAGGCGTATTTATTCCATTCGTGAGGTGTTGAGCGGCGGCGCCTTGACTCATCGTTCTTGATCGTCTTTCCTAAATGGCATTCGAAAAACAGGTAACAAGGTCATCAAAGACCTTAAAATTTCTTTTAAGAACCTGTATCAGTCTGGGTATTCTGGTATTTTTTTTATATCGTGCCGATATCTCCATCATCAGACAACTCTTGAGCAGCGTTCATTGGACAGTCTGGTGTGAGGGGATTTTCATGTATCTCCTTGCCCAGATCCTGAGCACTCAGCGCTGGCGTTATTTGGCCTATGTCATGGGTTTCTCAGGAGGATTTTTACATTTTTTGACCATGTATTTTATAGGCATGTTTGCCAATCTCTTTTTGCCGAGCAGTGTGGGCGGAGATGCCGTGCGTGTTCTGTTGCTGGCCAGACGCTTTAGGGATGTGCGAGGTATTCTGAGTGTGTTGCTGGATCGCGGCATAGGTCTGTTTGCCATGTTGCTGTTGGCAGCCTTTTTCAGTCTGATGCCTGTTGTGAAGCTTTCTGTCTCGTTGCGCTTTTTTCTGTGGTCCTCCGTAGGTTTTTTGATAATTGGAACGATAAGTTTCCCGTTGATGTTCAGCCACCTATCAAAGCGCTGGCCTGGTCTTTCAGAATATTTTTCTCTGCTCATGTTGCTTTATACCTCCAAGACCGCCTGGTTTTGGTGCTTTTTTATCTCATTGATGATTCAGCTTCTGGGTTTTCTGATAGGTTTTGTTTTGGCATCAGCCGTACAAATGCCATTGACATTCAGTCAGCTTGCAGTGGCTATCAGCTTGGTGATTGTTTTATCCCTGTTGCCTGTGAGCTTGAACGGCCTTGGGCTCAGAGAAGGGGGGCTGGTATATCTTTTGGGTGTGTGGGGTATTCCTCAGGAACAGGCCTTGACGCTTGGTCTGTTTTTGTTTGGCGTGCAGTGTGTATGTAGCTTGTTTGGTGCTTTTTTTTATGTATTTGCATGGAAAGATCAGTAAAGATATCATTTTCTTTCATTTCGAGGGAGGACAGGCGTCTCGTCTGTCACACAACGACAACGAATGTCATTTCGAATTAAGCGCAGCGACTGCCTGTCATTTCGAAGGAGTAATAAATTCCCCTCCGGTGGAGGGGTGCCCAACGGGTGGGGTGGTGTGAGAAATCTTAAGATTCCTCGCTTCGCTCGGAATGACACGGTGTTGTTTGGAATGACAGGGTTTCGCTATTTCCTAACGAGAGTGTTCTTTTTTGTCAAAGGCCGCACAAGCGCCGGCGCAATCTTGTTCTATGGAATAGAGTGAAAATTATACCAGGAGAGAGCTATGATTTTTGACAGATTGTCTGAACAGCATCGTCAATGGCCGATATTTGTTCTTTTGCTGTGTCTTCTGGCTGTTAAAGTCCTTTTTATTGTAGTTGCGCCGCTGGAGCTGTCACCGGACGAGGCGTATTACTGGGATTGGTCCAGGCATCTGGACTGGGGTTATTACAGCAAGCCGCCCATGGTGGCATGGCTGATGGCGTTTTTTACGAACTTGTTCGGGAATAATGAAACAGGTGTGCGATTGCCTGCTGCTCTTCTAAGTGTAACGGGCCTTTGGTTTGTGTATAAACTGGCAAGGGAATTTTATTCCGAACGCGCGGCCAGGTGGGTGCTGCTGGCTGCTATTGTTGCTCCCGGCTCGATGGCTGTGTCGTTTATTATGACCATAGACGCTCCTCTCATCTGCTTTTGGAGTATAGGGCTTTATGCCTTCTGGAGGACGTTACAATCGTCCGGTTACGCCTGGTGGTTGTTGACCGGCGTTGTGGTGGGGTTTGGCCTGCTCAGCAAGCAGACTATGGTAGTCTTTGGTGTGTGTGCCTTTCTTTTTATGGTGTTTAGTCGGTATAGACGGTTTCTTTCGACGCCTATGCCGTATTCGGCAGCCATTATCGCCTTTTCGATGATTCTACCCACGTTGTGGTGGAATTATCATCATGACTGGATCACCTTTCAGCATACAGCTCATCACTTCGAAGGTCTGAGTCAGTCTCGTGTGTTTGATATTCTGGGTCTGCTTGGTCTGCTCGGTACACAAGTAGTCGTCATGTCGCCGGCCACAGGTCTTTTGGCAGTTCTGGTCGCAGGTAAAATGGCCATGGCCTGGAACAGGCTGCGTTTACAGGAGCGTTATCTGTTCTTCTTCGGACCTCTGCCGTTTTTTTTGACTATGCTGCTTGCATTGCGTCAGGATGTAAACGCCAATTGGCCCGCCTCGTTTTGTTTGACCTTTTTTCTGCTGCTCGCTGGTGCATGGGATAAAGGATATGCCGGAGTGTCAGAACGTGTTAGATCATGGTTCAGGCCCGCTGTGGTCCTTGGAGTTGTGCTTGCCGTAATTATATATACCTTGCCTTTTTTGTTGTCATTCAGTGCTTATTCAGGTGGTAAATGGGATATGACGGCTCGACTCAAGGGCTGGAAGGCCTTGGCTCGAGAGACGCACGCAAGATTGATTGCCATACAGGGAGAATCTCCTTTTTTGCTGTCCAATAGAAGGCAAATCGTCAGTGTTCTTGCCTTTTATCTGCCTGATCAGCCTCATGTGCTGTGCTGGCCCGAACCTGGCAGAATCAGAAATCAATACGACCTTTGGCCTGCCTTTGCGAACAAAAAGGACCAAAACGCATTCATTGTCATTGAACGTAAGGACCCTGTTCCTTCGAGTATAGCGCAATCCTTTGCAGAGTTTTTGGAATTGCCTGATATAGAGATATCTATTGGGCAACAGACCAGGCGTTATAGAGTTCTGTACGGCAAGGGATTTAATTTAGCGAAAGCCTCCTGAGCTGATATTCAAAATAGTCCTTGCTGACACGTCCAACATCGTCATCGCAGACACAGCCCTGTCATTCCGAGCGAAGCGAGGAATCTTAAGATTTCTCACACCACCCCGCCCTTCGGGCATCCCTTCACCGGAGGGGAATTTATTACTTTTTCGACATGACACTCGTTGTCGTTGTGTAACAGGCGAGACCCTTGTGACAGGCGAGACGCCTGTCTTACTTTGAAATGACAGGCAGTCGTTAGTTTTTTATCATCAAGTTTTTGTGCGTTTTTCCACTTGCATATCCGGACCAATAGCGCTATCCTTGCAATTACTGAATATATATTCAGTAATTTCGTTTTGACACGTGATAACTTAGCCTATGAAAATAGCCGATAAACATGAAAAAATACTTCAGGCATCCATAAAGGTGTTCGCCCAGAAAGGTTTTTATAACGCGCGCATTTCTGAGATTGCTCAGGAAGCAAATGTGGCGGACGGCACCATCTATCTCTATTTCAACAACAAATATGATATTTTGATAACAATTTTTGAGGAAGAGATAGGAAAGATCATAGCAAGGGTCAAGCAGGAACTGGCTAGTGTGGATGACCCTGCCGAAAAATTATATAAATTCGCCCTGATGCATCTGAATATTGTTGAAGAGAATCAGGATCTGGCTGAGATCATTCAAGTGGAACTGCGTCAGAGCAGCAAATTTATCAAGGAATATCGTAACAAGAAATTTGCTGAATATCTAAATATCATATCACAGATAGTGCGATCCGGTCAGGCGGTTGGAGTTTTCCGTCAGGATGTGATGCCAGGTATCTTCAAACGGGCCTTTTTTGGAGCATTGGATGAGATGTCACGTTTCTGGTTGTTGTCCAATAAAAAGAAATATCCAGTGAATATCGCGGCGAGGCAGATCAGCGATTTCTTTTTGCATGGTATTTCCACTCGGACATCTGCTTTAAATGTCGATGAGGGTATTTCTCGCAAATTCGTTTCCGAGCCAGTTATGGCATGAATTATTTTTTTGTCATTTCGAAGGAGCGCAGCGACTGAGAAATCTTAAGATTCCTCGCTTCGCTCGGAATGACATGGTGTTGCTCGGAATGACAGGGCGTTGGCCAATACGCTTTACTCAAAATGACAGTGGAGGGAAAAACGAGGGGTAACGCCTTATTTTTGCCACGCCTTGAACCGTGTCTGTCATTTTGAGGGAGGACATGGTGTTGCTCGGAATGACAATCACACCACCGGAATGACAAGGCTGTGTTTGCGGTGACGATGTTGTGCTTGTCAGCAAGGTTATGCTTGGAATGCCAAAAGGTTGGCAGGTAAAAAAATAAGTATCTGCCAGCCTGTTACAGTTTGAATGCCGTACGTGGGTTTGCCTGTATTTCCTATAGTTAACCCTGTATCAATTGTGTTACGATATCTTGCAGCTTCCCCAAGGCCTCGGGTAACTTGTCTTTTAGCGGCCCGCCGGCCTGTGCCATGTCAGGTCTGCCCCCACCCTTTCCACCGATCACTTCGGCCATAGCACGAATGATGTCACCGGCCTTCAGGCGTTCTGTAAGGTCCTTGCTCACAAAGACGGTCAAAATGGCCTTGTCTTCGGCCTTGGCCCCAAGTGCAGCCACGCCTGTTCCGATTCGTTCCCTGAATCTGTCTATAAGTTCCCTCAGCGCTCGCGAATCCGCTCCTTGTACCTCCACGGCCAAAAGGTTTATTCCGTGAATTTGAGGCATGTTTTTCAGGGCGTTTTCTATCTCGTGCCCTGTTTCTTTGTTAGCGGAGGCCGATTGTCTTTTTTCCAGTTCTTTAAGGCGTTCCTTCAGGCGTTCGACTCTATCAGGTACCTCAAAGACAGGCGCCTTGAGCGCACCAGCTGCCTTGTTCAACACATCCTCTAAAGAATGCAGCCATAGGAGTGCATTCCTTCCGGTTACCGCTTCTATACGTCTGACTCCAGAAGCCACACTGGATTCAGCTGTGATCTTGAAAAATCCGATGTCTCCTGTTCGTTTTACATGTGTGCCGCCACAGAGTTCCTTACTGATATCACCTGCCTGGACTATGCGCACCATCTCTCCGTATTTTTCACCAAAAAGGGCTGTAGCACCCTGTTGTATTGCATCTTTATAGGGGACGATGCTGGTTTGCACCTTCAGATTTCTTCGAATCGAGGCATTGACCTCCTCTTCTATTTCTCGTAGTTCTTTTGCTGAGATCTGAGAAAAATGATTGAAATCAAAGCGCAGTCTTACAGATGACACCAGAGAGCCAGCCTGTTTCACATGAAGGCCCAATATCTTTCGAAGTGCAGCATGCAGCAGATGCGTGGATGTGTGGTTTCTGGCTGTGTCTTGGCGTTTCAATTCATTTACAAGGAGCCAGACCATTTCGTTCATGTGGAGGTTGCCGTCGGTAACCAGCACATGGTGCAATGTGTGGTTGTAGATACGCGTGGTATCGGTTACGGATGCCTTGCCGTTACTGTGAGAAATGATGCCGGTGTCGCCTTGCTGTCCACCTGATTCTGCATAAAACGGTGTTGCGACCGTGACGATAACGCCTTTATCGCCTACATTCAGCCTGTCGATGTGTTGTCCATTCTGGTCCGTCATGGCTATTATCTGGGATTCAATATTCAGATAATCATAGCCCATAAAGACCGTGGCCGGCATATCCTTGAGAAACTGCATGGAGGATGTTGGACCGGCCGATGCAAATTTATGCTCCTTTTTGGAACGCTCCCTCTGTTCCCGCATGGCCTTTTCAAAACCTGTCAAATCCAGAGACAGATCCTCTTCTTTGGCCACGTCTTGTAGAATATCTATTGGAAATCCATAGGTGTCATAGAGTTTGAATGCAAATTCTCCGGGAATGATGTGTTTTTTTCTGAAGTCCTCCAGACGCTCTTGTAGCAGATTGAGTCCGAAATCCAGTGTTTCGTTGAACCGTATCTCCTCTCGTGTAACGGTTTGATCCAGGCCAGCACTTTCCTTAATGAGTTCCGGGTATGCCGCTCCCATATCATCTATAATGGTCTGTATCACCTTTGCCATGAAGGGCTGATTTAATCCAAGTGCCCTGCCGTAACGAATGGCTCTGCGCATGATGCGACGTAGGACATAGCCCCTGCCCTCGTTGGAGGGGACGATGCCTTCGATGCCCAGAAAGGCGGTGGTCCTGGCATGGTCGGCAATGACTCGCATGGCTACATCGACTTTTGAGTCTGAACCGTATTCCTTAGCGCAGAGTCTGGAAATGGCCTGAATAGGGGCGGCAAACAGGTCTGTATCGAAATTGCTGTGTTTACCCTGAACTACTGCCGTGATGCGTTCCAACCCCATGCCTGTATCAATGGACTTGTTGGGTAAAAGGGTCAGGAATCCCTCTTGTGAGCGGAAAAACTGCATAAAAACTAGGTTCCAGAGCTCCAGAAAGCGGTCGCAATCGCATCCCACTCGACAATCCGGCCTTTTGCATCCCACATCCTCGCCCTGGTCTATGAGTATTTCGGAACACGGTCCGCAAGGACCTGTATCGCCCATGGCCCAGAAGTTGTCTTTTTCGCCCAGACGCACCACCCGTTCAGGGGATATGCCGGTAATTTTAGGCCACAGAGTCGCTGCCTCGTCGTCATCCTGAAAGACCGTAACCCAGAGTCTTTCTTTGGGCAGGCCTATGACCTCTGTGAGAAACTCCCATGCAAAGGCGATGGTCTCCTTCTTGAAATAGTCGCCGAATGAGAAATTCCCTAACATCTCAAAGAAAGTATGGTGTCTGGCTGTGTAGCCCACATTTTCTAGGTCATTGTGTTTGCCGCCCGCCCTCACACATTTCTGGCAGGTGGTGGCCCTGGAGTAAGGCCGTTTTTCTTCTCCTTGAAACACACGCTTGAACTGCACCATGCCTGCATTGGTAAAGAGCAGGGTAGGGTCATTTATGGGGGTTAATGCCGAACTCGGCACGAGCTCATGGCCTTTGGATATAAAATATTCGAGAAAAAGCCTTCTTATCTCAGCGCCTGCAAGATAACGCATACTATTATTTTTTCCCTTTCACTTACAGCGAATTTTCGTGTTATGGCATGAATCATTTTTTGTCATTTCGAATGAAGCGCAGCGCCTGCCTGTTATTTCGCTTTTTCTTTCGGCCCTCACCCCGACCCTCTCCCACTGGGAGAGGGTCGGGGTGAGGGTAACCCTCGCTTCGCTCGAAATGATAGGACGTTAGTGCTTCGCTACGCTTTGTATTTATTCTTCTTCGGGCAGATTTTCCGCTATGGAAAAGGCCACCGGCTTGGAATTGCAGGTTTCTTGAATCTGCTGTTCTATTTTGGCCAGGATATCAGGGTGTGCCTTGAAGTACTGCCGTACATTCTCTCTGCCCTGTCCCAGCCGTTCGCCCTGATAGGAGTACCAGGCCCCGCTTTTATCCACGATATTCAGCTCTGTGGCCATGTCCAATGCGGATGTCTCGCGAGAGATGCCTTCTCCGTAGTAGATGTCAAATGCAGCCTCCCTGAATGGAGGGGCTATCTTGTTCTTGACGACCTTGACCTTGGTGCGATTACCTATGGTGTCCAGGCCTTCTTTCAGGGGTGTGGAGCGTCTTATGTCCATGCGCATGGTAGCATAGAATTTAAGAGACACACCACCCGTGGTGGTCTCCGGATTGGGGCCGTATGCCCCGATCTTTACTCGTACCTGATTGATGAAAATAAGGGCGGTTTTGGTGCGGTTGAGGTTTCCAGCCAGTTTACGCAATGCCTTTGACATGAGCCTGGCCTGAAGCCCCACCTGCTGTTCTTCCATATCGCCTTCGATCTCCACCTTGGGCACCAGGGCCGCTACAGAATCCAGCACTATGACATCCACTGCTCCGCTTCTGACTAAGGAGTCTACAATTTCCAGGGCCTGTTCTCCATAATCGGGCTGGGACACCAGCAATTCATCTATGTTTACGCCTAATTTTTTGGCATAAATGGCATCCAGTGCATGTTCCGCATCCACAAATGCGGCTATGCCGCCTAATTTTTGGGCCTCCGCTATTATATGCAGGGCAAGGGTTGTCTTGCCGGAAGATTCAGGGCCGTATATCTCTGTGATGCGGCCTCGTGGAATACCTCCAACGCCGGTGGCCAGATCAATGGCCAGACATCCGGTGGAAATGACAGCTATGTCCTCCACTCCGTTCTTGTCTCCTAGTTTCATGATGGAGCCCTGTCCAAACTGCTTCTGTATCTGCGCCATGGCGATTTCCACCGCCTTTTTTTTATCTTTCACAGGGGGTTCAGGCATATGCACTCCTTGAGTTGTCTTTTGAATATAAATGGGCTAATCATAATGTTGAACAGTTATTCCGTCAAATACATTCTGAAAGATTGTCATGCATAGATTTGCTGCAAATATGCCTTCAAACCAGCAGGAACTCCTGGGATCCCTTCGAAAAGGGGAGTTGTACGGGGTTTATGTGTTGGCTGGCGCAAAAACCTTTACTGCTCCGGTAGCTCAGGAGTTATTGAAATTTCTGCTGACAGAGCATGAAATCGCCACTAATCTGGAGCTATTGAACGAAGAACGCTATACCGATGCGTTTTTTTTGGAGACACTTCAGACAATGCCGCTGTTCGGTGGCAGAAAGGTGGTCTATCTGAAGGACCCGCCTTTTTTACTCATCAGGAATGCCTCTTCAGGTTCAAGTTCTAAAACCGATGCCAGATATATTCAGGAGAGACTGTTCTCCATTATAAAAAGGCTTGATCCAGACCGTATGATCCTTTTGATAGAAACCGATGACCTGGATCGCAGATCGAAATTTTACAAGGAGTTTAGAGAGTTGGGGCCGGTGTTGTTTCTGGGGGCAGCCGAAAAGGGTCAGCAGGGTATGCGTGATTTTGTAACCCGCTATCTTGCAGACCATGGGAAACGCATGGACAGCCAGGCCATGCAGTGTTTTTTGGAAGAGATCGGCGCAGAGGACATACTCTCGGCAGTCAGGGAACTGGATAAGTTGGTGGCTGCTTCCGGTCAAAAAGAGATTATAGCCACCGGTGACATTCAAAATGTGGTGGTCAGGCATAGAATGGAACAGATCTATCAGCTTACGGATGCCATGGCCTCCGGTAATGTGGGTGCTGCCCTGCACAGCCTACACTCTTTATTGAAGCAGGGACAACCGGGTATTCTGTTACTGCAGGCCCTGGGTAATTTTTTCAATCAGCTTATTGTGATGGATGAGTTCATTCGCTCCCAAAGAGGGGCGGAGACCGAGGGCCGCCATGATAAAAAACCATCTCCTGAAAATGTGCGTTTCGATGTATTTGAAAGGCAGATTATGCCTGCGATTCGAGCATTCTTTCAAAATGGACTGCCTGTTTTCATGCAGAAGATTCCACCTTACGGTCTTTACAAGGCATATCTTCATGCCATGAGATATGAACGAATGGATATCCTTGTCCTACTGCCGGAACTGCTTGATGTTGATTTGGCCATCAAGGGAGAGTGGAGTGTGAGACCTGAGATCCCTTTGGAGCGGTTGGTGTTGCTGGGGATGGGTACAAAATGATTACATGGAAGTCTGTAAAATCAGCGGTTTTATTTGATAGGGATGCGCCAGTCTCTAAAGGCATGTGAAAACCATTTTCTCGTCTCTTCTAATATGAGCATTGCCAATGCCCAAGGAAGGAAAAACAACTATACATGTAGCCCAATTGGTGTAGTGCCAAATATCATATTGCCCATTTCGTATAATCAATGAAGATAATAATGGCGAGTTCAAATGCGATACCCATCAGAATCAGCCTGTTGTCCAGTACTCCAAGTGTAAAAATAGATTCTTTGCTGCTGCGGCACAAAAATACATTCATCACCTGCATTACAATAATTGCCGACAGGGTGGCGGTGGTGGCTTGCAAATATAAAAGATCAGCGTCTGCAATGGGTTCATCATATTGCCAACCACCTGAACGCAGTACAAAAAAGAAGGCAGCCATGGCTGCTGCGGCCTCGATCGTCCCCAAAAATAGATAGGCACGTAGTATCAATGGCCAGTTGAGCAGACGTTCTTTATATAACCGAGGAGATTGTTTCATGATATTAGGGTTGGGTTTTTCCGCGCCTAGACCAAGGGCAGGTAGTATATCGGTGCCAAGATCCACTGCCAGTATCTGTATGATGGTCAGTGGCAAAGGTATATTGAAAATGACAAAGGCAAGATATGGAACCAGTTCAGGAATGTTGGATGTAAGAATATAGCTGAGAAATTTGCGTATGTTTTCAAATACCGTCCTTCCTTCTTCGCTAATTTCTCCTGGGCGGCAAGGATTTTCGCTCTGAATTCCAGTGTAAGCTGTTTTTTTTGGCCGTTTATTTGGACGGTCGTTCACAGAGGCAAGACTGTCTCCAACGCACCCTTGGTGTAAAGTATCCTACCTGTCTGGGTCTGATGCAGAGTGGAAAGCCTCTTCCGAAGAGTATCAAATGGTATTTCATCTATTTTTGTGTAGGGGACAAGGCGTGGCGATACTCGTCTTGACATTTGCACCAAGGCAATCTACATTGGATCTCCATATACCTCTGTCTCCCCGTTCTTTTCAACCCATTTCAATGTGTGGCACATCAGAGCGGTTTCAAAGAAAAGACGATGGGATTCCGCTATGCCTTCATCAAACGGTATTTCACTGACCAAATAATCTTTGTCCATAAAATATAGTGCCTTCGCCGTCATTTGATTCACGGTCAGTGTACCGGTTTTATCCGTACAGATTACGGTTGCTGCGCCTAATGTCTCAACTGCTTGTAGATGGCGCACCAGTGCGTTGCGTTTTGCCATGCGCTGCGTTGTTATGGCCAGGGCAAGTGTAATGGTCGGCAATAAACCCTCAGGTACGTTGGCCACTATGATGCCTATTGCAAAAAATAGATCCTCCCATATACTCATACCTATTGCCCGACCTGATATAAAAAATATGACACCTAATGTTGTAGCCAAGACTGCTATCAGACGTGAAAGCCTGGTGATTTCCTTTTGCAAAGGAGAAAGCGATCTCTCCGCCATTTGAGTGAGTTGTGCTATTCTGCCAAATTCAGTGTGAACGCCTGTGGCAAAGACCACTGCCTTGGCCTCGCCTGAAACCATGAATGTCCCTGCAAGTAAGATGTTGTGCGCATGCGTAACATCTTCCTCGTTGTACGGAGCAGCAGTTCTAATCTGGGGCAGAGATTCGCCTGTGACGATTTGCATTATTCACTTTGGTACCGAAGGTCTCAATCAGCCGACAATCTGCTGGAATATTATCGCCTTCCTGAAGAATTATTATGTCTCCTGGCACTAGTTCTGTGGCAGAAAGCCGTTCCACCGTGTCTTCACGCAACACGTTGACTTGGCTTGGTAATAATCTTTCCATGGCATCCAATGCCTTGCTGGCCTGAAAATCTTGCCAAAAGGCAAAAAGACCATTGATAAGGATTACTTCAAGAATGGCCCATCCAAGGGTTGCCATACCCTTACCAGGGTCTTGGAATTCCGCCCAAAAGGCAAGCAGGGCCGCTATCCACAAGATAATGGCAAAAAGTGTGTAAATTCCTTAAAAAAACGAATCGTAAGTGGTTCTTTTTTAAAGCGCTTGATTTGGTTTGGACCATATTCCACTAAACGGCGGGTTGCTTCAGCCTTAGTGAGTCCAGTAGGAGTACTATGCAGACTTTTGATTGCTTCTTCCCAATGGAGTTGGTGTAGTTTCATAGTCGCTGTTCTGTAAGTGCAGAAAGAGAGGCTTTATGCCCCTTTAAACAATGTAGCCCCATCAAAATCCAGTATGATCGTATTTAAAATGACTTTGGTATGTGGTGACAAACCCTTCAGATAACCCTTTATGCGTTGAGTCATAAGGCATCCTATTGCCTCGATTATTCGCCCGCCTGCCTCATGGTGCTGCAGTAGTTCCAGGGCATGACGTGCAGTATTGGCCTTTCGTAGCCCTTCTATCAGAAGAATATCCGATGTTTCCTCATACGCCAGTTTTGATAGAAACTCCATGTCCACAGCGCCCTGTGAGGCATGAGTCTGCCCCAAGCCCTGAGCAATCTTCAATGCCTTACCCATGAAACATAGAGTGGTGATGCGTTCAAAACCCAGATGTGAGGCGAATTCCACACTGAATTTTATATAATCCGCCATCTGCACAAAGGCCTCTTCCTGCAATGTATAGTATTTCTTAGCGAAGGATTCACTGGTGGTGCCGGTGCAGAGCACCACGTGTTTGACTCCACAGGCCTTAGCTACTCTGAGTGCCGAGGCGATGGTTGCCCTGTATGCTCCATGTGAGAAGGGTTTTACGATACCTGTTGTGCCGAGGATAGAGATGCCGCCCAGTATGCCCAATCTGGGGTTCAATGTCTGTTTTGCCAGCTCTTCGCCTTTTGGTACGAGTATTTCAATCACGAGCTGGTATGTCGTCAACTCCTTGAGAATTTTTGTATTCACAGCAGTGAATACCGATTCCACTGCCTCGCGAATCATGCGGCGAGGGACAGGATTTATGGCTGGAAGGCCTATGCCTACAGGAAGTCCTGGTTTGGTCACTGTGCCCACGCCTATGCCGCCTCGCAGGTTCAAAAGCAGCCCTTGACTGAGTTCCTCGTAAAATCCTTTGCCTTTTATGGTCTCGGCGGGCTCCCACCAGGCATATGCACCTATCTCAGCTAAATGTGTGACATCCGGATCGTCGCCGCCATCCTTTATCACTCTGCAGAACCCTTTTTCACCGTATTTTCCCCAGCTTATCGGAGAGATTGAAAGATATTTGCCTATGGACAGTCTGATGGTGATGGGAGGCGTGCATCCAATGCCCAGAAGCTGCGTCACAGCCCCCTTTGCGGCAATGGCAGCGCCGGCTCCGGTGGAAAAACCCTTGCGCAATCCTGTGTGATTTTCGTCTTCGGTCATATCAAAATGTTCCATTGCCGGCGAATGAAGCCGTGTTTCATCTATTGTGGCTTTTTTATGAGTAACAGTGAGAGATACGGCAATTTTTCCATTCTGAGATGGCGCAGGTCGGTGACTATTTGTTCTCCTTTCATGCCGCAACGGCTGATCAACATGGTGTGGTCCAGCAGATTCAATTCTTCCAGCGTGTCATAAATATGATTGAAATGCCTATATGCCTTCAGCAGCACTATGGTATCTGCAACATGGGCTATCTCTCGCAGTTTTGCGCCACCAAGGGCGCCTGATGTGACAAACAAACATTCCTCGCCGGACACCAGCGGAAGAAGAGAGCGACAGGCAGCTGCATTGTAGGATGTGATGCCTGGGACTATCTCTACACGAAAGTGGACATCCGATTTCATGGAGTGCATAGTCTGCAGCAGATATCCAAAGGTGGAATAGGTCAGGGGGTCTCCCAGGGTTACAAAGACGGCATTTGTGGTTTGCAGTGTCTTAAGTACTTGACTGGCATTTATGTGCCATGCCTGCTTCAGGGCGTCCCTGTCCTTTGTCATGGGAAAGGATAGACGTTGTACATTTTTTGTGTGAATATGCGGACGTATTATCTCATATGCGATGCTGTAATCGTTGTCGGATGATGCCGCCGTATAGATAATGTCAACTTCTTGTAATATTCTGGCGGCTTTGAGAGTGAGGAGCTCTGGATCCCCTGGTCCGACTCCAATGCCGTAAAGGGTGTGAGTCTGTAATGACATTATTTGATGCCTGCCATGAGCACAGCCTCTGCTGCCAGTTGATCTTTTACAAAGGCCTTGCCAGTCATTTTCCAGAGGGTGTTCTTGCGCTTTATCAGACTGAGTTCCATAATGAGTTGATCACCAGGGACAACCGGTCTTCTGAATCTCACCTCGTCCATGCCTGCAAAGACCATGAGTTTGTCTTTCAAACCTTCATCCGTGAGCTTGGCGAAGAGAATTCCTACCTGTGCCATAGCTTCTAAAATCAGGACGCCGGGCATGATGGGTTGATTGGGAAAGTGGCCTTGAAAAAAGAATTCATTGAAAGTAACGTTTTTCAGGCCGGTAATGGATACATTTGGTTCAAAGGCCAGAATGCGATCCACCAGTAGAAAAGGGTATCTGTGTGGAAGCAGATTTAATATTTCCTGTATCTCTTTCATAATTTTATTTCCTTTCCATTTTTCTTCGTCAGTTAAACACTCAAAAAGGAACAGGTAGTTCTTTATTCGGCCCTCACCCGGCCTCCGGTCACCCTCTCCCACTGGGAGAGGGTGACCGGAGGCCGGGTGAGGGTAATCTTCGCTTGGACCGGTAGGACAGGTGTCTCGCCTGTCGTCACACAACAACAACGAGTGTCATTTCGAATGAAGCGTAGCGACTGAGAAATCTTAAGATTCCTCGCTTCGCTCGCAATGACAGGACGTTGGTGCTTCGCTTCGGCTCGCAATGACAACCGCACTACCGGAATGACAGCGCTTCGCTGGGAATTCGACCGTTCAATAGCAAGAATAGGCGTTTCTCCTGTCTATCTATAAACATTTATTCAATCTTATTGCGTAACGCTGCTTCCATTGCAGGCAGTTTCTTGAGAATGCTGGAGACACGCAGCCAGAGCCTGTGAGGCATGGCAGGCGACCCGGATACAGTTTCTTTTGCAGGTACGTCCTTGACTACGCCGGACTGTGCCGCCACGCGCGCTGCGTCCCCCAGCTCTATGTGGCCTGCGATTCCGGCCTGGCCGCCTATCATTACACCTGTGCCGATTTTGGCACTGCCTGCAATGCCGACCTGGGCTACCAGTATGCAGTGCGGCCCGATTTGTACATTGTGGCCGATCTGCACCAGATTGTCGATCTTGGTGCCATGACCTATTCGAGTTTCGCCGAAGGTGGCTCGATCAATGGTGGTATTGGCGCCTATCTCCACTTGATCCTCTATGACCACAATGCCCTTTTGAGGTATCTTTACATGGCCGGAAGACCCTGGCGCATAGCCGAAGCCATCACTGCCGATAACGGCTCCGGCATGTATGATGACGCTCTTGCCGATTTGTACGCCTGAATAGATGGTGACGTTTGCATAAATGATGGTGCCTTCGCCTATTGTGACATTGTCACCGATACAGGTAAAGGGATGTACTGTGACACGGTCTCGAATGGTTACATCATTTCCGATATGCACATGCGGCAGAATCGTGACCTGTTTTGATATATTGCAATTATTTCCAATAATTACATATTCAGCTATGCCTTTGGCGCAAAATTCTGCTGTATCGAAGGCCGAGGCCAGCATGGCATAGGCCAAATGTGCATCCTTGACCAGAACGGCTGGTTTTTGCAGGGAGTGAGGCCATGTATCTGGCAAAATTAAGGCGCCTGCATTGGACGCCTCCACTGCATCTTTGTAGGAGGTGTTCACTGCGAAGCTGATTTCGTTCGGGCCTGCCTGATCGAGGGCCTGTATGCCGGTTATGGGTAGGTCTTCAGGACCTTTCAGTTCCCCATTTAAAAATGTGGCGATTTTCCCCAGTGTATTGAGTGAGTCTTTTATGGCCATGAATCAGAATGTGCCTCCCATACGGAACTCCCAGTTGCTCTTGTCCTCACCAGGTTTGTTGTCCAGGTTGTAACCCCATTCCACTCTCAGCGGCCCCATGGGTGAGAGCCAGCGAATGCCAAGACCTATTGATTTGCGTATGTCGGACAGGGTATAGCCCTGGTCCGTTCCCCAGACATTACCCATATCTAAGAAGGTGACGCCGTTCAAGCCCATGTCTTTGATCAATGGGAAGATGGTTTCGAGCTGTACAAAGGCCATGTCTTCACCTCCTATACGCTCGCCAGTTGTGGGATCAATGGGGCTGACGCGGCCGGATTTGAACCCGCGAATGGAGTCTATTCCGCCCAAAAAGAACTTTTCATAGATAGGCAGCCTTCCGCCCGTGCCTTCTGTCACATAACCTATTCCACCCCTTGCATGACCCACTATACTTTTCCAGATGGGATGATAGTAACTTAAGGTTCCTGTCCATTTGTAAAAGGCTGAGTCACCGCCCAGCATGCCTCCGGCGTACTCAAAGGCGATGGTATTATACCAGCCTTTGGAAGGCAGGTAAAAATCATTACGAGTATCATAGGCCAATTTAAGGTTTACGGAATGAGTAGTATGAATGTTAAGTGAATCTCGAATGAATATGGAAGCGTATTCACTGACATTGGAAAGTTTCGTATAGTCCATTCGAGGCGATATAAAGAACTTGAGATCGTCTGTTAAAGGATAACCAAAGGTTAACTCGGCACCAGTGCTATCCTTGGTGTAATCGTCATATGATACCTCCCAGTTATAGAGACTGGTCCCGAAATACCATTGAGTGTCGAAGAGATAGGGTTCGGCGAAATTGAGAGAAAACTTGTTGGTCACAGCGCCTATGATGCCCTTGAAGGAGAGCATTTGGCCGTTTCCAAGAAAGTTTCTCTGACTGATCTCGCCCATAAACATGAGTTTGTCCACTGAGCTGTAACCCGCTCCTATACTAAAGGTGCCGGTGGGTCTTTCTTTGACCTGGACGTCCAGCTTCATGGTATCTTCCTGTGAGCCCTTGGTGGGATTCAGGTTGATGTCTTCAAAATAACCAAGACGTCCTAAACGCTCTTTACTCTTTTTGAGGTTTGTGGCGCTGAATGGTTCGTCTTCATAGACGCGCAGTTCACGGCGTATGACCTTATCGATGGTGCGTGTATTGCCGGTTATTTCTATTCGTTCAAACTTGACCTTTACGCCTGTCTTGACCTCGATAAGGATGTCCACCACTTTGCGTTCCGTATCCTTGCGAATCTTCGGGTCTATGTCTGCATATGCAAAACCCTCATCCGCATACATATCTGTGAGTTTGAGAATGTCCTTGCGCAGAAGCTCCTGGCTGAAGACCTTTTCATCTTTGAGCTGCATGGCTGCAAGCAGCTTTGCATCGTCATGGAAATAGTCTTCCTTGAAGGTGATGCTGCCAACCCCGTATTGTTCTCCTTCTTCCACTGGAATTGTGATGTATATTCCGTTTCCTTCACGTTTTACGATGGGCTGGCCCACTGTGGCGTCCACATAACCTTTGTTGTGGTAATAAGCTGCTATGCGACCTGTATCTCTTTCCAGCATATCCGACTTCATGGCACCGGCATCGCCCTTTATCAAGGCCATGATGTTCTTGAGTGAAGGGTACCAGAAAGGTTTTTCTTCTCCGGTCTCTATAAGGTCCTTCAGCTCCTTGCTGGAGAAGGCCTTGTTACCTTGTATCTGAATGGATTTTATGGTGACCTTCTCGCCTTCTTTGATATCAAATGTGACATCAGCGGTATCCTTGCCCGCCGGCGTTATGATGGGTGTTATTATAGTATCTGCATAACCCTTTTCTTCATACAGCGCCTGAATCTTTTTGATATTGTCCTGAAGCACCTTGTCACGAATGACGGTAAACGGTTTTATGTCAATGGCATCCCGAATCTTGTCTTCTTTCAGGATGTTATTGCCTTTAATCTTAATCTCCCTGACAGCGGGTTTTTCCCTGACCAGATAGGTGATCACCTTGCCGTTTGCACTGTCCTGAATGTCCACGCGTACATCATCGAAAAACCCGAGTTTATAAATGGCCTTGATGTCATTTGAGACCTTTTGGGCATCGAACGGCTGATTGTTCTGCAATGAGATGGCCTGACGAATGGCGTCGGCGTCCACTCTGTGATTGCCTTGTACTACTACATCCGCCACCAGGTCCAGGGATTTGAGTGAATCCCGAATCTGCTGTTCCAGTTCGTTCAAAATAGGTGTCAAATCGGAGGTCTGACCCTGTGCATAAAGAGTGGCTGTTTCGGTGCGTGCATTTACATTGGCCATACGCAGGTCCACACTTAACGTATTGCCCAGTTTGCTGATGCTGCCGTATATCAAATAGCTGATTTTCTTTTTGCGCGCTGCCTGAAAGGCAGTTTCGGTGGAGTCTTCGGTGGCACCACCGGTGTCTCCGTCAGACAGAACGGCGATATTTAGATTCGCTGTTCCGAGGCGTCTGATCAGACCGTCCGTGAGGTTATTTTTAATGTGGGCATCCTCAACCGGCCCCATGTATAGCAGCGGAGCTATTGCAAGATTGACAACCTGAGGCTTTTTTAGGCCGATATCCTTTGAGGATTCAGCGGCCTTTGGTTCGGCCTTCTCATCCGCTGCAGGTAGGGGCTGGATAACGGACAAAATCGCTGTCAAGCAGATAATTAGGACTGTCAATAGGTTCAGAGTGCCGGATTTCATTGAAAACGTTTTCATGTTATTCCTTTATATTTCTCGTATGGTTTTCAGAGTCTATGGTTTCAATGGGCGTGCATCTGTCTGTTGATCGCCCAGGATTGCAGTTCTTCATGCGAAAGTTCCATGGTCTTGCCTTTCACCAGACCTATGATGCGGTCCATACGGGCGGCCAGTGTCAAATTGTGTGTCACAATCACTGTTGTGGTGCCGTGGCGTCTGTTCATGTCGAAAATGAGTTCAGCTATGTGTCCCCCCGTGTGTTCATCCAGATTGCCGGTGGGTTCATCGGCCAGCAGAATGACAGGCCGTTTCACCATGGCACGCGCCAGGGCCACGCGCTGCTGCTCGCCTCCGGACAATTCCTCTATGCGGTGGTCCCTGCGGTTGGCGAGTCCCATCTCCGAGAGGATTTCATCGGCCATATTCATGGCCTCTGTCTTATCCATAGCCGCTATCAGACATGGCATGATGATGTTTTCTATTGCGGTGAATTCCGGCAGCAAGTGATGAAATTGAAATACGAATCCAAGGGTTTTATTGCGGAATCTGGACAGTTCTTCATCTGACAATGCCGAAATGTCCTGTCCGAAATGCAAAATAGTGCCGGATGTGGGCCGATCCAATGCCCCCATCAGGTGCAGCAGAGTGGTTTTGCCTACACCGGATGCACCGACAATGGCCACCAGCTCCCCTTTTTTGATGGTGCAGTCGATGTTGGCGAGTGTTTCCACTCTGACGTTGTTGTGAATGTATGTTTTGGAGATGCCTTGCAGCTCAATTGCGGCAGGCAGTGTGGTGTCATGCGTCATGAATGTCTTTATTCTGTCTCCTGTTATAACAGCAGGGACCGGTCTGTCCTGCATTCACAGTATCAGCGAACTGGTAATGGCCGCCCTCGATGCGCAGGCATTTGCCCATAACTATGGCCTCGGCTATGTGTTTTCTTGCCTCTGTCAAAATGCGGCCGAAGGTCTGGCGTGAAACACCCATTTTCAGAGAGGCGTCTTCCTGTCCCATGCCTTCCAGATCGCATAATCTTACAGCCTCCAATTGTTCCACTGTGAGGATTTTTTCCTCCAGATTTTTCATAGGGATGCCACGAGGTTTGAAGTAGGTCGCCAGCGGCGCCTGTTCCACAATACGGCATTTAGGGGGTCTTGACATAGTCTATCCTTTGAGAATGGTCTGAATAGCCTTTACACAACGTTCATTTTCTTCCGGTCTGCCTGCGGTTATGCGGATATATTCAGGAAAACCATAGGCAGACATGGCCCTTACTATTACACCGAGCCTCAGCAACCTTTCATAAACTATTTTGGCATTCATTGCCATATTTACCATCAAGAAATTGGTCTGACTGGGCAATACGTTAAGCCCCATTTGTGTGAGGCTGTCTGTTAGATATGCCATGCCTGACCAGGTGATTTCAAGGGTTTTTTGCAGATGTTCCGTATCGTCGAGGGCTGCCAGGGTCGCGGTTTGCGCCACGGAATTTATGTTGAATGGCTGCCTGACCCTGTCGCAGTAGGAGACGAGCCGTTTATCCATGACTCCATATCCCACGCGCAGCCCTGCCAGGCCGTATGCCTTGGAAAAGGTGCGCATCACCACCACGCGTTCGTCTGTTTTTATGTAATTCAGGCCGTAAGGAGTCTTTTCTCGAACGAATTCTATATAGGCCTCGTCCAGCACCACCACCACATGCTGAGGCAGGGTCGTAAGAAAGGCCTCGAACTCCTCACAGCTGATGACCGTTCCCATGGGGTTATTGGGGTTGTCCAGAAAGATCAGGCGGGTATGTGCAGAAACGGCCTGTGCTATGGCCTTCAGGTCATGGCGGTTATTCTTGAGCGGAACGATACGGTTTGTGCCTCCAGCCGCCTGTGTGACCTTTTTATACACCAGGAAACTGGGCTCACTGCTGATGACCTCCATGCCCGGCCGAATCAGGACGCGCGTCAGAAGCTCTATGATCTCGTTGGAGCCGTTTCCTATCACTATATTTTTCGAGGGAATGCCGTGCAGCTCGGACAGCCTTTTTTTGAGATAATATGAACCGCCGTCCGGATAGCGATGAAGATTGGACAAATGGGTCTGAATAGCCAGCACAGCTTTTGGAGACGGGCCGATGGGATTTTCATTGGATGCCAATTTGATGGCATTCGTAACTCCGTATTCCCGTTGAAGTTCATCGAGGGGTTTGCCTGGTGGATACGGCACCAGGGTTTCCAGAAATTCAGGTATGTTCAGCTGTAGTTTCATGTGCGCCTCATCTTTCTTATATATCATCTTTGTCCGCCCTTGAAGTCCTTTTTGCCCTCTTGTTGGGGTTCTTCGTATGTTGTGGAGATTTGAAACCTGTCCACTTCTACGGAGGAATCACCGTTTACCACGATGCGCACATGATATTCAGTCTCTATGGAGCAGAGTTCCGTGCGCTTGTTGTTGAGCAGATAGAGGGCCAGGTGCGGGTGAGCGTCTATTGTGAGGCCGGTTGTGGTTCTGGTCCCATGCTTTTTTGCGGTGGATAGCACTTCACGAATGCGCCGAATGCAGGCGGGCGCCAGAGACTCAGTGGAGCGCAGAATGCCTCGGCCGTTACAGCAAGGGCAGGTCATGAAACTGGTGACCTGTAGGGGAGAGCCGATCTTCTGGCGGACTATCTCCATGAGTCCGAACTTGGAGATGCGGGAGATCTCGAATCTGGCCTTGTCCCTCTTGAGGCATTCCTTTATGTGTTTTTCTACACGCTGTTTGTAGGAATTGGAGCGCATGTCTATGAAGTCCACTACGATTATGCCGCCAAGGTCCCGAAACCTGAGCTGTCTGGCTATCTCTTCCGCTGCCTCGAGATTGGTCTTCAGGGCAGTGTCTTCGATGTCCTTCTCACGAATATTTCTGCCGGAGTTGACATCTATGGAGACCAGGGCCTCGGTGGGTTCTATGAATATATAACCGCCTGACGGCAGCTCCACCTTTTTGTGAAAGATGCTCTCCAGCTGGGTCTCTATGCCGTAATGCGAAAATATGGGCAACTCGCCCTTGTAGAGCGTGAGACAGGAGACCTGTTTGGGAGAGATGATGTGCAGAAAGTTCTTTATGGCGCTGAATGCCGTTTGGTCGTCAACTAATATCTCAGCTACATCGGGATTCAGGTGGTCGCGCAGAAAACGGGTGATGAGTTCCCTGTCGTGATAGATGAGCGATGGAGTCGAGGCGGATTGGGCTTTTTTTTTGAGGATATTCCAGAAGCGAATGAGGTATGAGAGGTCTTTTTTGATTTCCGCCTTTGCGATGCCCACAGCGGCGGTTCGGGCTATGAGGCCCACGCCCTCCGGCCTTTTCGCCTCCGATAGAATGTCCTTGAGCCGTTTCCTCTCCTCTTCATCTTCCACCTTGCGTGAGACGCCTAGTTGATCCGAGCCCGGCATCAGAACAAGATATCTGCCCGGTATGCTGAGATATGTGGTGACGGATGGGCCTTTGAGGGGGGTTTCCTCCTTGGCGATTTGCACCAACACCTCGGTTCCCTTGGGAATCAGGGAGATGATCTTGCTCTGGTCCTTTTCGTATCCATAATAGTCTGGGTGTATTTCATCCAGCGGCAGGTATGCGTTGCGGTTCAGGCCGATGTCCACGAATGCGGCCTGAAGAGACGGCTCTATGTTGGTGATACGGCCTTTGTAGATGTTGCCTCGAGTCTGGGATGCTCCGGTGGTCTCTATCTGAAAGGCCTCCAGCCTGCCATTCTCTAAAAGAGCGGCTCTTACCTCCTCCCTGCTGTCCACGTTTATGATGATCTGTGAGTTTTTTGAATGAGTTTTCTTTGTCATGTGTGTCCTGATATTGTAATTCTCAGGCCGACTGTGCGGTCTTAGAGGTTGAAATGAAATAAAAGGTCTTCCCTTCCAGAATACGACACTGAAGCCTGCCTGTGTCTTCCATGTGTTGCAGCATGTCTTTCAGTGTCTTTGAATCCAGTTGCGTGACCCATATAAGCGCCTGCATATCCATGGGCCTTCTGGACAGCATGGCGGAGATGTCGCCTTCGGTCCACACGGCAGGTCCTCTTTCCTTGATGCGAAAGTCGGCGATGATCTCGGTGTTACCACCCAATTCCCTTTGAATTACCTGGAGTTCCTGCATGGAAAGGGGTTTTGCCCATTCTACGGCAGGAGGACGGTTCACTGTGTTGAGCTGCACCTTTGCAGGCTGAATGAAGTGAATAGCCTGCCTGAGCGTCTCTATGTCTTCTGGTGTGTCATTTATGCCCTTGACCAGCAGTACTTCCAGCCACATACTGCCTCTGTATTCGTTTTGCAGGTGGTGCAGGCCCTGAATGATGTGTTGAATCGAGAGTTCCTGACAAGGCCTGTTGACTCGGCGAAAGGATGTCTCTCTGGCCGCATCCAGGGATGGAAGCAGGATGTCTGTTTGCGCCACAGCTTTTCGCACCTCCGGGTCGCTCAGCAGGGTGGCGTTGGTGAGCAGGGCAAGTCGGCCTATCTTTAGCACATCCTTTGCAAATGAGACCAAGCTGCCCAGGTCTTCATGCAGGGTTGGTTCGCCGGATGCAGTGATGGTAAGTGTGTCGAAGTGTATCCCATTTTTGAGCAGCCCTGCCAGCTCTTCCTGAATGGGTTCTATGGGTCTATAGCGGTCTTTTTTGCAGGTTTTTTGCAGAGTTGGTCCCAATTCGCAGTAGATGCAGTCCAGATTGCAGACCTTGTGTGGCAGTATATCCACACCAAGGGACAGGCCGAGTCTTCTGGACGGAACAGGGCCGAAGCAGTATTTTAAAGGTTTATTTTTCGAGGAATCCATTTTAGATTGATTTTAGTATATAGTTTAACAAAAAGAAAGGTTCAAACATAGTCATATGTCTCAAAATAAGTGGACAAGACAGGATATCTGGCACATCCTGTTGGCTGTTTTTATTACCCTGTTTTTTACGGTGCGCAAAGGCCCTATAAATGAAGTCATCATCATAATGGCCAAACACCTCTGGGCATATACCATCTACAGCATCGCCACGGTGCTAATCATTGTGGGTCTTACAAAAAAGATGTTCAAATATGAGGCTAGTTTTCCGCAGATGGTGCGCTGGGCCGCTTATTTTGCGGCCTTCTGTGCCGTGTCTCAGTTTTTGCATGAGGCCTTTCAGGCGTTTGTGCAGGCCGGCAAATAGAAAATGTTGACGGCATCCTCCATTGAGGCCTGGATAGCCCTTCAGCACATTCGAGGCATTGGAAATGTCACGTTGCGCCGTTTGTTGGAGAGATTGGGTTCGCCTGAGGCGGTGTTAGAGGTAACAGACTGGTGTGAGCATGGGGATTGGCTGCCTTCACGCATTATTTCTCTGCTCTCTTCTGGTCCTGACTTGCAGCGGTCAAAAGAGTCATGGCGTATATTTCAACAAATGCAGGCATGGGCGTTTTCCTATTGGGATGACGAGTATCCGGCATGTCTTCGAGAGATCGCCAATCCACCTGTGATTCTGTATGGGCAAGGGGATGTTTCCATACTAAAAAGGCCTGCTGTGGCCGTTATCGGGGCTCGAAAGTGCAGCGCATATGGCAGAAAAGTGGCGTATGAATTTGCTGCTGCGCTTGCGCAACACGGTGTGAACGTGGTTTCCGGACTTGCCGTTGGTATAGATGCAGCCGCCCATGAGGCTGCATTGAATGCAGGAGGGGTTTCCACAGCGGTCAAGGGTTGTGGGCTGGACATATGGTATCCCAGGCATTCTCAGGAGTTTTTGCAAAAAATGCGAACAAACGGCCTGATCTTAAGTGAATTCCCGCCTAAAACGCCGCCTGAGGCTCGAAACTTTCCCATTCGAAATCGTATAGTGAGCGGGCTTTCCTTGGGTGTGGTGGTGGTGGAGGCAGGCAGAAAAAGCGGCACCATCATCACCGTTTCTTATGCCATAGATCAGGGCAGAGAGGTCATGGCTGTGCCTGGAAGTGTTCTTGTCCCTACCAGTGCCGGTGTGCACTGGTTGATACGGCAGGGTGCGGTTTTGGTGGAAAATGTAAAAGATATCCTTTTTCAGGTTGGGCTTGGTGAAAATGACCATGCCATGGAACAGAAGGTTATCGTTAGACAGCCTGTGCTGAATGAGGCATTTTCATCATCGCAGACAAAGACCGACGGCTTGACTCCAGAGGAAAAGCTGGTATTGGATAGACTTCCATCGCAGCCTATCCATATAGATGCGTTGGCTGAAGTATGCGGCCTTTTGGTCTCGGACGTGAGTGTCATACTGTTACAGCTGGAGCTTAAGGACTTGGTGGAGGCCATGCCGGGTCAGATGTACCGAGGTTGTTTTTAAGGAATTTTTCTGAATATGAGGCATAAAATATGACAAAAGGACTGGTTATAGTGGAGTCGCCCACCAAGGTGCGCACTCTCAAGAAATATCTTGGCAAGGATTTCAATGTAGCCGCATCAGTGGGGCATATCAAAGACTTGCCCAAAAATCGGCTGGGTGTGGCGATAGAAAGGGACTTTCAGCCAGAATATGAGGTGATTCGTGGCAAGGCCAAGGTTATAAGAGAGCTCAAGCAGCAGGCTGCGCAAGTGGAATACATCTATTTGGCTCCTGACC
Organism: uncultured Desulfobulbaceae bacterium; assembly: GCA_964427245.1. GTDB lineage: Bacteria > Desulfobacterota > Dissulfuribacteria > Dissulfuribacterales > DYLC01 > JAQVIJ01. Next base: position 120,045 of record CAYRSX010000038.1, read on the forward strand.
CTGACCGAGAGGGCGAGGCCATTGCCTGGCATCTGGCTAATGAACTCAAGGACAAAAAGAAGAAACAGCAGTTTCATCGTGTGCTGTTTCACGAGTTGACGGAAAGGGCCATCAAAGAGGCCATGAGCTCGCCTGGCGAATTGAGCCAACATAAGTTTGAATCTCAGCAGGCCAGGCGTATTCTGGATAGACTTGTGGGCTATCAGATATCGCCCATTTTGTGGGAAAAGGTAAAAAGAGGGCTGTCAGCAGGTCGAGTTCAGTCCGTGGCCCTTCGGCTTATCTGTGACAGGGAGAAGGAGATAAAGGCCTTTATACCTCAGGAGTATTGGACCCTGGATGCCATGTTGAGGGCGGCCCTGACCCCTGACTTTTCCGCTCGAGTGATCTCTCATAAGGCCAAAAAACTTACGTTGAATAATGAAGAGAATGCACGCCGAGTCGAGGCCGCCTTGAGGCAAGCCGTGTTTCAAGTGGTCAAGGTGCAAAAAAAGGAGCGTAAAAAGAACCCGCCGGTACCCTTTATCACTAGCACTTTGCAGCAGGAGGCGGCCAGGCGTCTGCGTTTCAGTGCCAAAAAGACCATGTCTGTGGCGCAGGGGCTTTATGAAGGGGTGGAGCTGGGCGCCGAAGGGCCGGTTGGTCTCATCACCTATATGAGAACGGATTCCACTCGTATCAGTCAGGAATCCGCTGCCGAGGCCCGTGAGTGGATTTTGAAGGAATTCGGCAAGGAATATGCCGATGCTACCACCATCCATCACAAAAAGATCGCACATGCCCAGGATGCCCACGAGGCCATTCGTCCCACCTCTGTGTGGCGTCATCCGGATTCCCTCAGGGGGCTTCTGGACAGGGATGCAATGGCCCTGTATGAGCTCATCTGGAAGCGTTTTGTGGCCTCTCAGATGTCGCCGGCTGTTTTGGATCAGACTCAGGTGGACATAAAGGCAGGGGATTATGGGTTGCGCGCAACAGGCACCGTCATGCGTTTCCCAGGCTTTACATCTCTTTACACCGAAAAAAAGGATGAGACCCCTGAAAGACAGGAAAACGCCGCGGCAGCCGAGGTGGACCTGGACGATGCAGGTAAGGTGGTGCTTCCTCCTCTGAAAGAAGGGGATATGCTGACCCTCAACGAGTTGGTTTTAAAACAGCATTTCACTCAGCCCCCGCCTCGTTACACCGAGGCCAGCCTCATAAAGGCATTGGAGGAAAACGGCATCGGCAGACCCAGCACATACGCCGCTATTCTGTCCAATATTCAGAACAAAGACTATGTGGAGATGCGGGAGCGCCAGTTCCATCCCACGGAACTGGGTATGCTGGTGGTGGATCTGCTGGTAGAACATTTTTCTCAGGTGATGGATGTGGGCTTTACCGCAGACATGGAAAAGCAGCTGGATGCAGTAGAAGAAGGGACCGTTTCCTGGCTCGAAATATTGAAGGGCTTCTATGGTCGGTTTCAGGAGACCTTGGAAAACGCGCGAGAGCGAATGGTTTCCTTAAAGCGCGACGGCATCAAGACCGGCATAGTATGTGAGAAATGCGGTGGTGATATGGTGATAAAATATGGCAAAAACGGTGAGTTTCTGGCCTGCACCAACTATCCGGAGTGTAAGAATACCAGTAACTTTACTCGAAATGAACAGGGGGAGATTGTGGTGGTCAAGGACGCCCCCGTAGAGGACAGACCTTCTTCCGAGGTCTGTGACAAATGTGGAAGCCCGATGGTCATCAAAAAGGGGCGTTTCGGTGAATTTTTGGCATGTTCCAACTATCCGGCCTGTAAAAATACACGGCCCATATCCCTGGGCATTTCGTGCCCCAAGCCGGATTGCGGCGGTATGCTGGTCAAGAAACGCTCTCGTATGGGTAAGTTTTTTTACGGATGTAATCGATATCCTGAATGTGATTTTGCCCTCTGGGACGAGCCGGTGCAGGGCCCATGTCCCATCTGCAATAACCCGCTTCTGGTGGTCAAATACACGAAAGACGGTAGAAAATATCTGAAATGCCCTGCAAAGGGTTGCAATTACAAACAGGAAGAACAGGAATGAACAATGTATATGGTCAATGCATGACGATATTACTTGTAGGAGAGAACTCGTGCCTTCGTCCTACGACAAAATGAACGACGATAAGTCGATATCTTTCGATGCCTTGCCGGTATTTCCTGATTGCGAGCCCATCGGCCTGAAACATCGAGCTATGTTTGTCTTGCACGCTGTCGCCTTTCCACCTGTTTGCTCTGAATATACCTTTACCAATCTTTTTGCATGGGCAAAAACATATAATTATAAACTGTCGCATCTGAACGATGCCTTGATAATCCGTAAGGAAATGAAGGGGGTCGTCAGTTTTCTACAGCCTCTGTGGACAGCTGATCCCTTGACCACCGTGCTGGGCTGTAGGGATTTTCTGAAGGATTCAATGAAGAGCCCCCATCCTTTCTTGGTGCTTGAGCGAGTCTGTGAAGACCTAGCTGAAATGATTCAGCAGAAGGCTGACGCATTTGGATTGGTTGTTTGGCCGAATCGGGATGACTTTGATTATCTTTATGAAATCAAAGACCTGGTGGAGCTGAGCGGTAGGAAATATCACAAGAAAAAACATCATCTGAATGCCTTTATCAAGGCTCATAAATACGAATATATTTCCCTGGGCAGTCAGATCCCTTCGGAGTTTTTGCAGGAGTGTCAGCTTTTTGCGGACAGATGGTGTAACGAGAAAGAGTGTGAAAAGGATACAGGTCTTGCCAGTGAGGAGTGCGCCGTATCCCGTATGCTGGCCTTTTTCCATGTTCTTGGCCTAAAAGGCGGTGTTATTCGTATAAATGGAGAGATTGTCGCCCTGACTCTGGCGGAGGCGTTGAATGCAAATACGCTGGTCATTCATGTGGAAAAGGCCGTGTCAGGAGTGCCTGGATTGTATCAGGCTATCAACTGGGAATTTTTGCGCCGCGATGGTGGTGAGTACAGATACGTTAATCGAGAGCAGGATTTAGGGGTTGACGGCCTGCGCCAGGCCAAATTATCCTATCATCCTGTGAAATTGGTGGGAAAATACGATATTTTTTCTAATTAGTTGCAGATTTTTTTCAATGGAGGTTGTTTCATGTCAGGACATTCAAAGTGGAGTACTATCAAGCACAAGAAAGGCGCACAGGACGCAAGGCGTGGAAAGATATTTACCAAGCTGATCAAGGAAATCATTGTTGCGGCCCGGCTCGGTGGTGGGGATCCAAGTGCCAATCCCAGGTTGCGCTCTGCAATAGCTGCGGCCAGGGCCGAGAACATGCCCAAAGACAATATCGAAAGGGCCATCAAAAAGGGTTCAGGCGGTCTGGAAGGTTCAAATTATGAAGAGATCACCTATGAGGGTTATGGTCCGGGCGGCATAGCCGTGCTGGTGGAATCCATGACCGATAACCGCCAGAGAACCGTAGCCGATGTAAGACATATCTTTTCCAAACGGGGAGGGAGTCTTGGTGAGCCCAACAGTGTGGCATGGATGTTTTCCAAGAAAGGGCTGATCACCATCGAAAAAGCCAAGGTGGATGAGGATACACTCATGGAGCTGGTCCTGAACGCCGGAGCCGACGACATGCAGGATGCGGACACCGAATGGGAGGTGCATACCTCCGTGGAGGCCTTTGAGACCGTAAGGGAGGCCATTGAAAAACAGGGCATCCCCATGCTTTCCGCTCAGGTTACCATGGTGCCGTCCACAACCGTTACGATTGAGGATGAAGACACGGCTGCACAGATCATAAAGCTCATGGATGCCCTGGAAGACAATGACGATGTTCAGAATGTCTATGCCAATTTCGATATCCCTGACTCAATCATGGAAAAGGTGGGCGGCTGATTGAATAACGGGCTCATACTTGGCATAGACCCCGGCAGCCTTGCCACAGGATATGGCGTGGTGCAGGTTCGGGGTAACAGGCTGTCATGTGTGGAGACTGGTGTGATACGTTTTTCCTCCAACACAGCTTTTGCAGAGAGGCTTGAGCGGCTTTATGCGGCCTTGCAGGATGTCATTCAGAGGCTGCATCCTACGGATGCGGCGGTGGAAACCGTGTTCCAGTCCGTAAATGTGCGTTCAGCCTTGGTGTTGAGTCATGTGCGAGGCGTTGCCCTTCTCGCAGCTGTGCACGGAGCCATGCAAGTCTATGAATATACACCCATTGCCATAAAGAAGGCCGTAGTCGGTTATGGCAGGGCGGAAAAGCAGCAAGTCAGGCAGATGGTCAGGCTGATTCTGGGTACTCAGCAGATAATGGCCCAGGATGCCTCCGATGCCCTGGCAGTCGCTATCTGTCATGCCAATTCCAGGCCGCCGAATACGTGTAAAAATGCCGTGGGGGTGTGTGAGTGTTTGATTTCATAAGGGGCCGAGTGCACAGATATTGGGAGCAGGGCTTGACACTGGATGTAAACGGTGTGGGCTATGAGCTTCAGGTGCCGGCCTCCAGTCTGTCCAGATTGCCGGGCATAGGCGAGGAAACCGTGATCTTCACGCACCTATCTTGGAAAGAAGATGGAATATGCCTCTATGGTTTCGATACGATAGAGGCGAGAGATGCCTTTCGAATGCTCATTTCAGTATCCGGTGTCGGGCCCAAAATGGCCTTGAGTATTTTGTCCGTACTGCCGCCGCTTGAACTTTTTTTCCATATAGCGAATAATGAACCGCAGCGTCTTCAGGCCATTCATGGCATAGGGAAAAAGACTGCAGCGCGTATTTGTCTGGATCTCAAAGACAAGATTCAGCGATTTCTCGACGCCATTCATGTCATGCCTGCGGTACAGACAACTGGCGTTGCTGCCCGGGATGCAGTTTCCGCCCTCGTAAACTTGGGGTATCGCGAGGCTGACGCCAACAGGGCTGTGATGGATGCGATGGCCTGCGATGCAGAAGCGGATATTCAGCAGATTTTGAGGTATGCACTGAAACTGCTGTCTCCTTTGAACAAGCCATAACGATATGGAAAACATTATACCATCCTCACTGGATGCTCATTTGTTGGACGATGACCGTGTTGCAGAGCCTGGGCTGCGTCCAAAGCGGCTGTCCGAGTATGTGGGTCAGAAGTCACTTAAAGACAATCTCGCCATTTTTATTCAGGCAGCGAAGGCGCGAGGAGAAAGTCTCGATCATGTCCTGCTGCACGGCCATCCTGGGCTTGGAAAGACTACCCTGGCAAATATCATAGCCCAGGAGATGGGAGTGGGTTTTCGTTCCACATCCGGTCCTGTTATCGAAAAGGCAGGGGATCTGGCCGCCATTTTGACCAATCTCGCGCCTGGAGATGTACTTTTTATAGATGAGATACACAGGCTGTCTGCGACGGTCGAGGAGATACTGTATCCAGCCATGGAGGATTTCCAGCTGGATCTGGTCATCGGCCAGGGCCCCAGCGCCCGCACTATCAAGATAGACCTGCCTCGATTCACGTTGGTGGGAGCGACCACCAGGGCTGGGCTGCTTACTCCGCCTCTGCGGGATCGTTTCGGGGTTTCCATGCGTGTGGAGTTTTATTCCGATGAGGAGCTCTGTGAGATCATACTGCGTTCCGCGGCAATTTCCCGTATTCAGATTGAGTTTGAAGGGGCCATGGAGATAGCCAGGCGTTCTCGCGGCACTCCTCGTATAGCCAACCGTCTGCTGCGTAGGGTGCGGGATTTTGCGCAGATACGAGGAAACGGAGTCATCTCTCGGAATGTTGCTGAAACCACTCTGACTATTCTCGATGTGGACAAAGAGGGATTGAACCGTATGGATCGTCTGATTTTGGAGGTTATTATAGATCGTTTTGGCGGTGGGCCCGTGGGGCTGGAAACCATAGCTACTGCAGTTGGAGAGGAAAAGGGTTCCATAGAGGAAGTACACGAGCCTTTTTTGATTTTGCGAGGTTATCTGCATCGCACGCCAAGGGGTAGAGTGGCGACCGAGCAGGCATATCGTCATCTTGGAAAGCTAAAGGAGTAATTAAATGTCATCACAACAGGATATACCGAGGCCGTTGTCATTCGAGGCATTGTATCGAAAGTTCGACCCAGGCACACTGGGTTTTGAAACCCTTCAGGAATGGTCACACAAGGACAGGCCTGTTTTGCCACAGAAGCGGGCTGCCCGAGCATTGGAATTCGGATTGGGCGTGCATCACTCTGATTTCAACATCTACATAGCCGGTCAGAAGGAGACAGGGCTGCTGGATATGGCCATAAAATATGTTGAGAATGTGGCCAAAGGCAACGGTGAGGAGCAGTATGACTGGTGTTATGTCTATAATTTCAAGGACCCTGACGCCCCTCTTGCCGTGCGTTTGCCCAAGGGTATGGGAAGGGTTTTTAAAAAAGAGATGGCCGATTTCCTTGAAAATTTGCGGTTGCACATACCTAAGGTGTTCGAAGGAGAGACCTATCTCACGAGGAAAGAGGATGTCATACGAGCCTTCAATCAGGAACGAAATCAACTATTTGAGGAATTGGAGCAAAAGGTTTCCGAAAAGGGTTTCAGCCTTCAGGCCGATCAGTCCGGCATGATGGTGATTCCCAACAATCCTGACGGTAGTTTCATGACCCCTGAGGACATCGCCAAGCTCTCGGAGGAGGAACAGAAAAGGCTCAAGGACATCTCTCAGGAATTGCATAAGGAGATGGGTGCCACAATGCGCAGAGTGCATCAATTGGAGCAGGGTGTAAGTGAGAGGCTCAGGGATCTGGACAGGGAACTGGTGGGACAGACCTGTGACAGAGTGATGACCGATTTGCTGAAAAAATATGGTGAACACGAGGTGCTTGCGGGTTATCTGGCGGATTGCAGGGAAGACGTGATCAAGAATATGGACGATTTCAGACCTAAGGCCGCAGCACATACGCCGTTTCCTTTTCCAGGCATGGCGCCGTCCTTTATGCAGTACGAGGTAAATGTCATAGTGGATAATTCAGGTACCAGTGGAGCGCCTGTGGTCATAGAAAGCAATCCGAGTTACCCGAATCTGTTCGGTGCAGCGGAAAAACGGGCACAGATGGGCGCCCTTTTTACAGATTTCACCATGATCAAGGCGGGTGCCATGCACAGGGCGAATGGCGGATTTCTTATCCTCAAGGCCATAGACCTGCTCAAGTGGCCTTTTTCCTATGAGGCGTTGAAAAGGGCGTTGCGTGACAAAAAGCTGGAGATTGAAGACCCTGGAGAGCAGTATGGCTTGTTCACCACCAAGACGCTCAAACCTGGCTCCATTCTTTTGAATGTAAAGATAGTGCTTGTGGGCGACCCATATCTCTACCAGCTTCTATATAACTATGACGAGGATTTTCGCAGCCTTTTCAAGGTAAAGGCGCACATGGAGACCGATATGGCTCTGACAACAGAGAATCTGGAGGATTTTCTCGGTGTCCTGGGAGGTATAGCCCAAGAAGGCGTTTTTTTGCCGATTCACAATACAGCCGTCGCCCGTCTTATAGAGTATGGACTGGAACTGGCTGGTTCCCAGGAAAAGTTGACTCTCAAGACACTGGAGTTGGCAGACCTCATGCGGGAGGCAGATTTTTGGGCACGGCAGGCCAATTCCGATCGGGTATTGGACATCCATGTCCAGCAGGCCATAGATGAAAAGGTTCGAAGGTCATGTCTGGTGGAGGATCGCATTCAGGAGTTGTTGATAAAAGATATTTTAAAGGTTCAGACCACAGGAATGGTGGTTGGTCAGGTGAACGGTCTGGCGGTCTATGATCTGGGTGATTATATGTTTGGTAAGCCATCCCGTATTACAGCAAATATTGCCCTTGGTAAGGATGGAGTGGTCAACATCGAGCGTGAGTCTTCTTTGAGCGGCAATATACATACCAAGGGGGTTATGATCCTGGCCGGGTATCTGCGTGCGTTGTTTGCACGAAAAAGACCCCTTACTTTGTCGGCTACTATCTGTTTTGAGCAGAACTATGGCATGGTGGATGGTGATTCGGCATCAGGTGCGGAGCTTTTTGCATTGTTGTCCGCCCTAGCCGATTTGCCTGTAGATCAGGGGAAGGCCGTGACAGGCGCGGTAAGCCAAAAAGGAGAGATACTGCCTATCGGTGGAGTCAATCAGAAGATAGAAGGCTTCTTTGATCTGTGTAATCAGCGTGGTTTGACTGGAACACAAGGTGTCTTGATACCTGAGGCGAATGTAAAAGACCTGATGCTGAAACAGCGCGTGGTGAATGCAGTGAGAGATGGGCGATTTCATATCTGGCCTATTGCTACTGTGGAAGAGGGATTGCTGCTTCTGACCGGTTTATCGGTAGGTGAATTGGGAGATGACGGCACATGGACGGAGGGTTCCATTTTTGCCAGAGTTGATGCTCGATTGGAGGAATTGGCTCAGGCGGCCAAGACATTTGCAAGCGAAAAAGGTGAAAAAACAGCTGAGAATGGGCAATCGTAGGGGCAGACCTGTGTGTTTGTCCTAATGCAGCGTGCGCACACGTGAGTGCACTTGACAGATTTTCGTTATCGCGAGCGTAGCGAGGTAATTCGATGAGAGTGAATTAAGGATGAATAATGACGACTTGAAATCAAAGAATAACGGCCTGTTTTTATCTCGTTTAAGACGCATTCGACTTCAGCTTCGCACCCTGGGCAAGGCCGGTTTTCTGGTGTTTTCTCCGGAAAATCGCAGATATCTCAGCGGATTTACTGCAGAAGATCCTGACCTGACGGAATCTTCGGGGGCGTTATTTATATGCGGCACCAAATTGTTTCTTTTGACCGATGGCCGTTATGAGATTCAGGCCAGAGAAGAGGCCAGGGACTTCGATGTAATCGTCTATAAAAAGGGTCTGATGCAGATTCTTCCTGAACTTGTGGCCAGAAACGCTATCAAAACTATTGCCTACGAGCCTGAGTCCACTACCTGTGAACGCATGAATGCCATGCGGAAGGCATTGCCAGGGATATCCTTTGTGGAATTTGGCGGACGTGTCGAGGCCATGCGTAGTATTAAATCTCCAGAAGAGATATGCGCCATCGAACGGTCCGTGCAAGTCATGGAACGTGTTTTTGAAGAGATTTATGCGGTTATGCGGCCAGGCATGACCGAAAAAGAGATAGCCGCTGAAATCATCGCCGGGCTCTGGAGATATGGTGACGGCCCTTCCTTTCAGCCCATAGTGGCTTCCGGCCCTAATGCAGCCCTGCCTCATGCACAGCCAACGGAAAGGGCGCTGAAGGAAGGTGATGCTGTCATAGTGGATATGGGCGCCAAGGTAGATGGTTATTGTTCTGACATGACGCGAACCATATTCATGGGTGAGCCCAGACCCTTACTGCGTGAGATATACCGAGTGACACGGCAGGCGCAGATAGCTGCTCAGGTCGGCATCACTTCGGGTATTACGGCCAAAAAGGCCGATGGGCTGGCAAGACGAGTGATAGAAAAGGCGGGTTACGGTAGGTATTTTGTCCATTCCCTTGGCCATGGCGTGGGTTTGGCTGTGCACGAACGGCCCTCGCTTTTTGCGAGGAACTTAAAACACCTGCGAGCCGGAATGGTGGTGACTGTGGAGCCAGGTATATATCTTCCAGAAGAGGGGGGGGTTCGCCTGGAGAATATGGTCGTGGTGCAGGAGACGGGTGCCCGTATTCTGAGTAGAGAACAGTGGTTTTATGACTTTTGAGCAATCGGCGCATAGTGAGGGGCCTTCAGATTTAGACGAAGAAGGCCCGGGCTTGTCCCTTCAAGAACATCTTATAGAATTGCGGCAAAGGCTCATACGCTCCTTTCTTGCCTTGGCTGTGGGCTTTGCAGTGGCCTATTATTTCATTGACCCCATATTTGATGCGGTTGTAATGCCTTTGAAAAAGGTGCTTTCAAAGGATTCAGACATTATCTTCACGGCATATTCAGAAGGTTTTTTTGCATATCTGAAACTTGCCTTCGTATGCGGCATATTTCTGTCCTCTCCGGTAATTCTTTATGAAATGTGGGCATTTATAGCCCCAGGCCTCTACAGTCATGAAAAACGTATCGTTCTGCCTCTGGCCTTTATCTCCAGCCTGTGTTTCATAGGCGGGGCGGTGTTCGGGTATTTTGTGGTGTTCCCGGCGGCCTTTGGTTTTTTTGCAGGCTACAGTGGTGCGGGTTTGAAGCTCATGCCGAACATCACGGAATATCTGTCATTTGCCATACATCTGCTCTTGGCATTTGGCTTGGCCTTTGAACTACCTGTCTTTATGCTGTTTCTTGGAATGATGGGCATTGTTCGAACTGAATGGTTGAGAAAATGGCGGCGCTATGCCATCCTCATAGCCTTTATAGTGGCTGCGATTCTGACGCCTACACCTGATGTGGTGAATCAGATCTTGATGGCAGTGCCACTTGTCCTGCTTTATGAATTGGGAATATTGCTGGTGTGGATGGCTGATGCCTTTAGCCAGCGCCTGAATAAAAATAACGATAGGCAGTAGGGCTCACAATTTTAATTGTATAACCTATAACATACAGCCTAGCTTCGTCTCTTTGGGAAAACTGAAGAAGGTGAGGACAGGCCGCCACCTGTCCTCATATGTTTTCGTCCTGTATTGAAACAGAATTTTGCTGCCCGAGGCAATATTTCTGTTTTATACACTTTTCTTTAAAGCAATCAACGTGCCAGTTTTGTAATTGAAATCGGCTCATTCCAATTATATCAATTAAACCTGATAGTTGTGTTCTATTATTGTCATTATGTTAGTATCCTTTCAATGAAATAAGATAGATAATATAGAAAATTATAGACTTAAAATTAGCCCATATGCCTAATAGGTATGGCGTAAAAAAGCGTTATGTCATGGCTTGTTTTTTTGTCTCATCTCAATAAATTTCAAATTGTAACAATGCCTGGCCGTCGTGTATTTTTTTGCTTTAGTTATAGTGGGTTATCTTCTCTTTTTTAATTTTTTTAAAATTTTATTGAACAGTACTGTGATCGTGTCGCCTATCCTATTGAATATACGATTTGGCTTTAACTTCTATTATTCTTGATATTAAACATGATTATTAGGCATATTTTGCGCCATTTTAATAGTTGCTTTTATGTAAAATCAAAAAATGTATTTTTGGGAGAGCATAGATATTATTTTTTTCTTGACAATTACAATTTACTTATTTATTTTCAAAATTATGGAAAAGATCTCGTCATATAAAGGAGGGCCGCCCCATGGATTCATGAAGTTTCTTGTCGGCCGTAAAGAATGACATGTTGTTTGTTGTGTACCTTCGAACCAGCCGCTACTGGTGAACAAAGGAGTTGAAAATGAAAGGTATAATCTTTTTCGTCCTGTGGATTAGTTGTACTGCTCTTCATACGTTTTATGACCTGAAGATCAAGCCCATTCTCAAGGAGAAAGCCAAGGAATGGGGTGAGTACATTTAGGTAGTTCATTTTTTCTTACACGAAGTCTATTCTATCTATTGATTAAAGGAGGATTTTTGCTATGTCCGAGGTAAAGACAGGGGTATTGGAAGGTGGTCTGGTCTCCACTGCGTCCAAATCTTATAATGCAGCCATTGCATTTTTTGGTTTTTTGACTGCGGTTGGCGTGGCCTTTGGCATTTATGCCTTTTTTGTAGGTCATGAACAGGTCTATGGTGTTACTCGTGAGGTGCCATGGGGTCTTCTTATTTCCACTTATGTCTTCTTCGTTGTTACGTCCACCGGCCTGTGTCTTGTTTCATCCATAGGTCACGTTTTCGGCAATGAAACCTTCATGCCTATTGCAAAACGTTCTGTGTTTCTGGCCATCGCCACCATTATAAGTGGTTTTATGGTGATAGCCTTCGAGATTGAAAGCCCCTGGCGTATGGCTATCTACAATGTGCTGACACCGAATCTCACATCTAATATCTGGTGGATGGGTACTTTGTACGGCGCATATCTCTTCTTCATGCTCATCGAGTTCGCCTTGTTGCAGGTCGGCAGGCACAAACAGGCCGCTATGTTCGGCTTGATGGGGGTTGTGGCCGGTGTGGCGGCGCACAGCAATCTCGGAGCGGTTTTCGGTCTTCTCGGTGCAAGGGAGTTCTGGCACGGCCCGTATATGCCCATTTATTTCATAACCTCTGCCATGATGTCCGGTTGTGCGGCCATTCTGTTCTTTACATGGCTTGCCTATAAAGCTAACGGCTGGCAGATGAGTGACTCCATGAAAAATGCCCTGTCCGCCACCGGAAAGCTCGGCGCCCTGCTGATGGTCATTATAATGTTCTTTACCACATGGAAGGTGCTTTCTGGCGTGGCAGGTGAACCTCCTGGAAAGTTTGAGGCAATGAAGGCTATTTTGACAGGTGATTACGCCCTGAATTTCTGGGGCGGTGAGGTTCTGCTGGGCATGCTCCTGCCCTTTGCCATCATCTCTTTGGTAAAGGCCAAGGATATGAAGGCTATGTTTATAGCCGGCGCCCTTTGCATGGTCGGTATTTTCATCATGCGTTATGATCTGGTGATTGTCGGCCAGATCGTCCCTCACTTCCATGAGTTGGGGGAACTGGTGGGTATTCCTCATTATTTCTCCTACTCCCCTTCTCTGCATGAGGTCATGATTACCTTGAGCGGTCTCAGCCTGTGCGCAATGGCCTTCTTGATTGGAGAAAAGTTCTTCAGAGGCCATGTGTCCGAGTCCCATTAACATACACACTGCATCGGTTATGGCTCTGTGTGTCATTGTCATGCGGCTGACGGAGTAAGATCGAGCAACAAAGGAGTGAACTGAGGATGAAGCCACGAGAACGAGACATATCTAAGTCCGATACAGCCAGTCGAGTCCGCGGCTCGACTCCTGACCCATCTATGCCCATATATCCAATTGGAGTGGCTGCCCGCATACTGAATGTACACCCTCGGACTCTTCGACTGTATGAGGCCGAAGGGTTCATAAGGCCGAAGTACCAGGGGGCTAGAAGGTTGTTTTCACAAAACGATATGGATTGGATCGTCTGTCTGCGTTCCATGATACACGATGAAGGCATAAGTATGCCGGGGTTGAAACGACTTTTAGGTCTGGTGCCATGTTGGGAAATCGCCAATTGTCCTTGTGAGGTACGCCAGAATTGCAAGGCCAAGTTCGAGAGAATGTCTTCTTTGCGAAGTACAGATACTCCTTGCACGGTTTCCTGCGAGGGTTGCGTTTGATTGTTGCGCTGGTAAATGTGAGATTGTGAATGGGTTGTGTGCAGTTTTGGTACACAACCCGTTTTATTTTAGACAGCGCTTTCGAGTTTTTTTCTCAGAAGGTGCAAGATGTTTTTTTCTAATGTGGAATAGATGTCATGGCATGTATCCTTTTCCATCGAGTCGCAGCGAATTCCTACCGATGTGATATCTGCTGTTTTAGTGACTGCTGTGAAGATGAGGTTTGTTTTGATGTCTTGTCTCGTTTGCAGCGCAGGGTGTTCGCTCTCTTTGTTAAAAAAAATATTGTATGGAATGCTCAACAGCGCCTGCGCTGAGTATGCTCTGCAGCCGTAAATCGAGTTTTTCAGAAGTTCTTTGTGGCCGCATTCCTGACAAATGGCGTCCATTTCAAGCCATATCTCATCTTTTTCGGCTATGATGTCCGCTCTGTTTCTGCATGTCTGATACAGCCTGAACCCTGCGTCGTTCAAGTTTTCTCCGTAGATACATAGATTGTTGTAGTTTTGTCCAAACCATTCGATGACCTTGAAGAACAAAAACAAGACGGTTGTTTGAGTCGTGAAATCGATTTTGATGTTGGAGCCAAATGTCGTGTTGGATAGTTCGTCCAAGGCGTTTGCGATTGTGTAGGGAAGATGTTCTTTGAGTTTTTCTTCGTCTTCCCGCGAACTGAAGGTCTTGATGCCTTCTTCGATGGCTATGTGGCTGATGATCTTATAAAGCAGGTCACGTGCTGTCTGTTGCCAGATGGCAGGGTGTTGTTCTATTGCCATCAGCTCCTGTAGCAGTTGATAAAACGGAGTGGTGCCTTGCTCAATGGTTTCGCTTTTGCTTTTGAGAATGGTCAGTGTGTTCATAATATGTTACTTTCATTTTTTTCTTGACATAAGGTCGATATATTGTCAATTTAATTTTAAAGTTTTTTATATAGGCATCGGGCCGACATTTCATTGAAAATAAATTATTTTTTATCAAGCCTGAAAATATCTCTTGACATTTTTTTTATTGTTGTTATTTTATATTTAAACAAAATTAAGAATGTATTTTGTTTAAATATAATACAGGACCGGAAAGGAGGTGAGTGGGGTAGAGAGGTATGATGTTGTTTTTTTGGGGAATCAATTTTTGAAGACTTTTAAAGACATTTTCCCTTGAGTCTTATGTGTTTATTTTCGGTCCAATAAAAGCAAAGACATGAAGGGAAGCAGCAGCATAATTACGATAAAAAATAAAAAGGAGTGACACAAAAATGAAAGGTAAAATGATTCTTGTACTGGCAGCTCTTCTGGTAAGTTCTTCTATGGCGTTTGCAGCTTCTGATGTAAAGGGTACAGTCACCAACAAGGCTGATGTAGCTGGCACCACCAATGTTGCCATGGGTATTGCCAATGAGGCAAGGACTGGTTCCGTAGGCATCGAGGATTCCAAAGTCAAGGGTACTGTGAGCAACAAGGCGGATATCAAGGGTTCTACGAACGTTGCTATGGGCATCGCCAACACTGCTAACATGGGTTCAGTGGATATTGAGAATGTCAATGTGAAAGGCACAGTGATCAACACGGCGGATATCAAGGGTTCTACGAACGTTGCCATGGGCATAGCCAACAAGGCTAACATGGGTTCAGTGGATAGTGAGAATGTCTCTTTTAATGATCCCACCGTGCCCACGACAGATTTTAAGGGTTCCTCCGATGTTGCTGTGGCCCTGGTCAATAAGGCAAACATGGGTTCAGTGGATATTGAG
>CAYRSX010000039.1:0-17448 GCA_964427245.1 uncultured Desulfobulbaceae bacterium
TACTCTATAATTTGACTTACTACGCCAGCGCCAACAGTACGGCCACCCTCACGAATAGCAAAACGAAGACCTTCCTCCATGGCAATAGGCTGAATCAATGCCACTTCAAGAGAGACATTGTCTCCAGGCATCACCATCTCAACCCCAGAAGGTAATGTCACTATGCCGGTCACATCCGTTGTCCTAAAATAAAACTGGGGACGATAGCCTGCAAAAAACGGAGTATGACGGCCACCCTCCTCCTTGCTCAATATATACACCTCACACTTAAACTTCGTATGCGGAGTTATGCTGCCAGGCTTGGCCAATACCTGACCACGCTCCACCTCGTCCCTCTTGGTGCCACGCAACAATACACCAATGTTGTCTCCAGCACGACCCTCGTCCAACAACTTCCTGAACATCTCCAAACCAGTACAAACCGTCTTCTGAGTAGGACGAATACCAACTATCTCCACCTCTTCGCCCACCTTGATGATGCCTCGATCCACTCGGCCGGTCACAACAGTGCCTCGACCGCTGATACTGAACACATCCTCCACTGGCATCAAAAACGGCTTGTCAACATCACGCTTGGGCTCCGGAACATAACGATCTATGGCATCCATCAACTCCCAAATACACTTGGTCTTCTCCGAATCCGTGGGATTGTTCAATGCCTCCAAGGCACTACCCTTTATTATGGGAATCTCATCACCAGGAAATTCATATTTGCTCAACAACTCCCGAAGCTCCAACTCCACCAACTCCAAAAGCTCCGGATCGTCCACCATGTCGCACTTGTTCATAAACACCACTATGGCGGGCACACCTACCTGACGGGCAAGCAAAATATGCTCACGAGTCTGAGGCATAGGACCATCATCCGCACCCACAACCAAAATGGCTCCGTCCATCTGCGCCGCACCGGTAATCATGTTCTTGATATAGTCAGCGTGACCAGGACAGTCCACATGGGCATAATGACGATTCTGCGTCTCATACTCCACATGCGCCGTCGCTATCGTAATACCACGCTCGCGCTCCTCAGGGGCCTTGTCTATCTGATCAAAGGGCGTAAACTCAGCCCAACCCTTCTCAGCCAAAACCCTCGTTATCGCAGCAGTAAGGGTAGTCTTACCATGATCTATGTGACCTATCGTACCTACATTCACATGCGGCTTATTACGCTCAAATTTTTTCTTACCCATAGCGCCCCCTTATATATTACCAACGATAATGTGCAAAGGCCTTATTGGCCTCAGCCATACGATGCGTGTCTTCCTTTTTCTTGAAAGCAAAACCCTTTTGCTGAGCAGCATCCAGAAGTTCGCCTGCAAGACGCTGAGCCATGGATTTCTCAGCCCTCTTACGGGAAAAACCCACCAGCCAGCGAATAGCCAATGCCTGCCTGCGATCCGGTCTGACCTCCATAGGCACCTGATATGTAGCTCCACCCACTCGCCTGGAACGAACCTCCACTACAGGCTTGACATTCTCCACCGCACGCTCAAACAGCTTGAACGAATCTTCTTTCGCCCTCTGCTCTATCAAATCAAGCGCACTGTAAAAAATGAATTTGGCAACCGCCTTTTTGCCATCCCACATGATACAATTGATAAACTTGGCAGCCAGCTTGCTGTTGTATTTAGGATCTGCCGCCACATCTCTTTTAGTAACGTCTCTTCTTCTTGGCATATCAAAAAATCTCCTCAAAAAACCAGCTTTATCGAAATATGGAGGCTATTTGGGCTTCTTTGCGCCGTACTTCGATCTGCTTCTGCGCCTGTCCTTGACCCCCACAGCATCCAAGGTACCTCTGATGATATGGTAACGCACACCAGGCAAATCCTTTACACGACCACCTCTGATCAGCACGACAGAGTGCTCCTGCAGATTATGACCTATACCAGGGATATATGAAGTAACCTCCATGCCATTGGTCAAACGCACACGAGCTACCTTTCTCAAAGCGGAGTTCGGCTTTTTAGGCGTAGTGGTATAAACTCTTGTACAGACACCTCGTTTTTGAGGGCAGGAATCCAGGGCCGGTGATTTGGTCTTCTGAAGCACCTTTTCCCTGCCCTTTCTGATAAGCTGATTTATTGTAGGCATTATGTAAACCCCTTGACTCAAAAAAATAAAGCCCCTTCTCCGCCCAAAGCGGAGACCAAGCACAAATAAAGTCTGACCTTTATACTAAAACTCAAAAAATCTGTCAAGGGGGCGTTCGCAACCTTTTCATAAAGTGATGAAACGGCATGACATGGGCAACCAAAGGCGATTCACCTTGAGGCAATTCTCCTACTTGACAAAACATCGCCTGGCATTATAATTTTGTTTTTATTCGTTGGGGGAGCCTGCAAGGGCAGGCTGAGAGGTTGGCCGTAGCCACGACCCCTTAACCTGATCTAGATCATACTAGCGTAGGGAAACGAGCCAAAACATTTTTATTTATTCATAAGGCCGTTCCACTACTCACGATCAATACAGGATCGAGGCAGTTGAACGGTTTTTTTATTTTAAGGCCGTCACTATATATAAAAGAAAACAATGAAAAAAGGAGCCGTCACCACATGACACTTATCCAAACCCTCAAAGACGGTATCATCCCAGAAGAATTGAAGGTGTTGGCACAGAAAGAACGCCTTTCCGTGGAACAGATGGCAGCCGACATCCTTTCCGGCGAGACAGTGGTCCTGGGTTACAGGACAAAGCGAGGGCCGATTCTGGTAGGAAAAGGGGCTTCCACCAAGGTAAATGCCAACATAGGGGCCAGCACTCTGAGGTCCTCTGTCGATGAAGAACGCACAAAACTCGAGGCGGCCCTAAAAGCCAAAGCAGATGCAGTGATGGACCTATCCCTGGCTGACAACCTGACGGAAATTCGCTCGATGGTCCTCAAAAACTCTACTGTGCCGGTTGGCACGGTCCCTCTCTATGAGGCCGCCACTCTGGCCAGATTGCGCAGGGGCGCTGTGATCCATCTGAATACCGAGGAATTCTTCGAGGTGCTGGAACGCCAGATGGCTGAAGGTGTTGACTTTCTCACAGTACATGTGGGAGTGACCAAGGAGTTGATTGCCCGCTATGAAACAGGAAAACGCGTTGAGGGGATCGTTTCAAGAGGAGGGGCCATAACCGCTGCCTACATAAAACAGACAGGCAACGAAAATCCCTTATATGAAGGATATGATCGCCTTCTCGATCTCTGCGAAAAATATGACACAGTATTGAGTCTGGGCGATGGCCTGAGGCCAGGCGCCATAGCAGATGCCTCAGATTTCTTTGAAATAGGAGAGCAAAAAACACTGGGAGACCTACAACAAAGGGCATTACAACACGGTGTCATGACCATGATAGAGGGCCCAGGGCATGTGCCGCTGCATCTCGTAAAAGAGTCCGTGGAACGCATAAAACGCCTAACTCACAACGCCCCTCTCTATCTGCTCGGCCCCATAGTAACTGATGTGGCACCCGGTTACGACCACATCACAGCCGCCATAGGCGGGGCGATGGCAGGCATGAACGGAGCGGATTTCATCTGTTATGTCACTCCCTCCGAGCACCTAGGACTTCCCAGCGCAGACGATGTATTCCAGGGCGTTATAGCTGCACGCATCGCGGCCCATACAGCGGATATAGCCAAAAACCGACCGGGCGCAGCGGATTGGGACCTGGAGATATCCAAGGCCCGCAAGGCCCTGGACTGGGACGAACAAATTCGCCTTGCCATAGATTCAGAACGCGCAAGAAATGTACGCAAGGAACGGTCAGGAGAAGGGGCCTGCACCATGTGTGCAGAATATTGCGTATTTTTGGTGCTTAAGGACTCGCTCCCAAAGCAGTAGATAACGTTTCAAAGACATAAAAGATTACCACAAGGGAATCCCAAAAATCATAAGTGTTATTCAATACCAAAGAACATTTTTAGAGATCTTCACACAACACACATCAAAAGGAGCAGAAAAAATGATGCGCGAATTACACATCACCAAAGGCATTCTCGAACACCACATGAAGGACTTCATGGACAGTCTCTCAAGCGATGTAGTCATAGTGGGAGGAGGGCCATCCGGCCTAGTGGCCGCAGGATATCTGGCACAGAATGGATTAAATGTCACTGTACTGGAAAAAAGGCTCAGCCCTGGAGGCGGTATCTGGGGCGGTGGCATGGGCTATAAATATGTAATAGCCCAAGAAGAGGCGAGATGCGTGCTGGATGACTACAACATCTTTTATCGCCGAGTGGATGAAAACTTCGTAGCAGTGGATTCCATCGCCATGGCTTCAGGTCTTATCTTCGGAGCCGCACAGAAGGGCGCCAAGATCTTCAATCTAATCACAGTGGAAGACCTGCTGGTGAGTGAAGGCCGTGTCAGAGGAGTGGTTGTCAACAACACCTTCGCTCTAATGAATGGATTTCCCATTGATCCAGTCACACTGGAAGCAAAGGCAGTGGTGGATGCAACCGGTCACTCCCACGACATCGTAAAGACGCTGTCCGACAAAAACGATATCAAATTGTTCACTTCAACCGGCAAACCCATTGGAGAGAGATCGCTTTTTGCAGAACCAGCAGAAAAGGCAGTGGTCGAAAATACCAAAGAGGTATATCCAGGGCTTTTTGTATGCGGCATGTCAACTGCAGCAGTATTTGGTGGTTACAGAATGGGCCCCATCTTCGGCGGTATGCTGCTCTCGGGCAAAAAGTTGGCGGCATTACTAAACGAATACGTCAAAAAACACTAATTCACTACTCTGTCATAACCACCAGAGCAGACAGATACCGAAATTCCATTTTCACCTTCGTAGCCGCTTCGAATGCTGGTTTGTCATTTGACCAGCGTTCGAAGCTCAAGTCTTCGGCCAATCTTTGAATCAGTAAATCCAAATCATCGCATAGAGCATTCAAGGCAGGGGAAAAGGTTTCCATTTGCGGCATAGGCCGTTTTTCCGATAATTCCTTGAATTCACTGGTATTTTTTGCGGAATTCAATGGACCGCTGATCAACAGATGCAAGGCATCCTCTAAATCTCTGCGGCATTTGACGGGATCTGCATTATAACTACGACAGATGCCCCACAGCTCCGCTGCATCAAGGGGTTCAAATACCGCCATTCCGGTCAGAACCTGCTTCACCAATGCGGTCGATAAGGCTGCCTGCCAATTCAATGCCTTGTAGTCCTTGATATTGGTGGATTCCCAAGGCACAAGTCCCTGCCAGACTGACCAATGAGGCAAGAGACGCGAGATGAGCACAGCCCATTCCATGATATTCATCACAGCCTTTCTGGCGGAGTCAATCTGGCTCATGCAGGAAAATTCCACATAACTGAAGGATTCGTCGTTCCAGAATACAGGTCTGCTGCGCAACAAGCCCTCCAGGGAATTTCTTTGATGGTCCTGCATAAGAGAAAGATCGCTGGGAATAAGGCCACTTTTATGCAACATCTTTGCATTTATCGACACTGCCCTGATCTCAGTCATGGCGAATCTGATAATATCCTCCAAGACACCCTTGCCCAATATTTCAAAGGCCGCACATTTCATGCGCTCTGCGGCCAATTCCAGTCCCAGGTTCAGAAAACCGGATGTCTTGTCCAGGGCTGCCATCATCTGTTCAGGATCGTCCAGGTCACAAGCATCGGCCACCAATATCTTATTGGCCACTCCGATCCACTCAAAGACGATTCTTGCCATTGCCCTGTCTTCGGCCAAATGCTGCAATGCATGGCGCAACACGGGATATTCACCCACATAGAGACTGGGGACAAAGGCAGGGGTCGGTTCCGGTAAAATAGAGGATACACCCATAAACTCCATGCCGTCCGCAGTCCTTATGCCATGACTGACGAGAGGCGCATATATCTCCAGGGCGTCTATGTGGTCTGGAACACCCCATTCCTCCAGCCTAGCGCGTTTTATGACATAGGCGTCTTCGGTGGATTCGATCATGCCTTTATACATGATAACCTCCATAACACCCTGATAATATTCAAATGACATGTCACAAACAGCCTTCAACAGTCTTTCTAAAACAGGGATCGTCTCTTCCTTGCCAACGTCCAGAAAATAGATATCGTCGAGGGTAAAGGCCGGCAGCACATCCTTTGCCTCCTGAATATCCATATCATCGGGCCGTTTTTGGACAGACACAAACATGCGCAGAATACATGGAAGCAAGGCATCATCCCTTGCCCTCAGCCAGTTCAACCAATTCGGTACCACCGTCTCCCCTGCCTCAAACAGCAATACAAGCCAAGCCAGCACCTTTTCTGGTAAAAGACAATCCCTGCTCCAACAATCAAAATCGAACATGAACTGAATCTGCTCGGCTGACGCAATGGAAATGATCTCAAGGGAATCAACAGGCCCAACCGCCTTTATGGTCCAGAACAGCTCCTGAGGCGGCATACTACGCACAATGGCCATCGAATGTTCGGAAAGGGCTATCAATTCATGTCTGCGGTCCCAAGGAGCAGCCAAAACCAGAGAGACCTGCTCCAACAAAGAGAATCCATTGAAGACCCTTTCCGCCTCTAAAGACGGTAATTCCAGCAGTTTCAATGGAGTAACATCGGTACGTTCCTGTAACATAATCAAACCTCTGATAACCTGCCTGGCCGTAATAAAATCAAAAAACGCTCATGTCCGTTCAATGGATTTCTGCCCTGCAGCACCTCGCAGGAAAGCTCAAACCTACCGATACAGGACTTTGCCATGTTCAAATCCTTTTGATAATGAGGTCCTTTCATGGAGACCATGCAGCCTGTTCCCGCTGTAACGGGCAAGGCCATCTCAACAAAATCCTGAATGGAACAGACTGCCTGGCTCAAAACAAGCTCAACACCTTTTTGAGGAAACGCCTGAAAGACACTCTGTAGCGAAGCATGCCCCTTGCCCACCAGACACTGCTCGGCATATACATCCTGTAACTTCAGTTTAGTGATGACATTTTTCAGAAAAGATATACGCTTGCGTCTTGCGTCCGCCAGAAACATGATAACCGACGGCCTCAACAGCTTGAAAAGCAGCCCCGGAATACCGGCGCCTGTGCCTATGTCCAAAGCGGATTTCAAATCACTCGGCAGACCGAAATGCAAAAACAAGGTATCCCCGAGATGTTTTGCGATAAGCTCCTCCTCTGACAGAGCGCCTGTCAGATTGATACGGCGATTCCAGAAAAAAAGCTCTTCGAAATAGGTGGCAAAAACGGATATAACAGACATAGCAAGGGGACAACCGTGGTCATTCAGCAGCCGAGACAGAAATGCGATTCTATCCATTGTTATACAACAGTATTACGACTCACTCTGCGCAAGATTACCAAATGAAGAAAACTGAGCCATGAATGACAATTTGACTATGCCTGTAGGCCCGTTTCTCTGCTTGGCTACTATTATCTCGGCAATCCCTCTGTTAGGATTGTCCTCTGCACGATTATAGACCTCATCCCTGTATATAAAGGCTATCACATCCGCATCCTGCTCGATGGCGCCGGATTCCCTGAGGTCGGACATCTGAGGCCGTCTGTCGGAGCGATCCTCCACCTTGCGGTTAAGCTGGGAGAGGGCGATGACCGGAACGTGCAACTCCTTGGCCATGGCCTTGAGGGAGCGGGATATCTCTGATATCTCCTGTTCGCGATTGTCCTTATGACCTGAACTGCGCATGAGTTGGAGGTAATCCACCACTATCAGACCAAGCCCATGCTCACTTTTTAACCGCCTGGCCTTGGCTCTCATTTCAAGGGTGGTCATCGCAGGTGAATCGTCTATAAAGATGGACGCCTCTGAAAGTACTCCCAATGCCCCTATGATGTAGGGCCATTCCTCCTTTGCCAGAAAACCGGTCCTCACCTTCTGCGCATCTATTTTCGCCTCGGAACACAACATTCTCATGGCCAATTGCTCCTTGGACATCTCCAATGAAAAAATCACCACCGGCACTCCACCACGAATGGCCGCATTCTGAGCGATATTGAGGGCAAAGGCCGTCTTACCCATGCTCGGTCTACCTGCAATGATTATCAGATCTGATGGCTGAAATCCTGCGGTAAGCCGGTCAAGATCGGTGAATCCCGAGGATACGCCTGTTATCAACTCCTTGCGTTCATAGAGTTTTTGTAGCTTGACTACACCTTCCTTCAAAACCGTCTTCAATGGATAAAAAGATGGCTTTATCTTGTCCTGGGATATCTCAAAGATGGTTGACTCCGCGGATTCCAGCACCTCATCCACATCACCTGTCTCCTCGTAGCAAAACGAGGCTATCTCTGATGAAGCCTGAATCAAACGACGCAATATCGACTTGTTTCTTACGATTCGAGCGTAATAGACAATATTAGATGCCACTGGCAATACGCCTGTCAGCTCAGCCAGATAAGCGGACCCGCCGACGGCATTTAATCTGCCTTTGGACTTCAAAAGACTATTGACAGTGACGAGGTCCTGCGGGTCGTTGCGCTCAAAGAGCTCCAACATAGTCTCATAGATGATGGCATGTCTTTCCAGGTAAAAATCCCCTGGTAAAAGCACCTCTATCACCTTGACCAGCGCACCGTCTTCTATGAGAATACCACCCAAGACACATCTTTCAGCGTCGATGTCCTGAGGCGGCTGCCTGAACTCCCGAGCCGACTCTTTATGTTTGTGAGCTAAGGATTCTCTTGTCAAAATGAAATGGCCGCGGGAATGCCGCGGCCTGAAGAAGTTGCCGAAACCGAATTAATCGGCCTTCGATACGACCTTTATCTTTACTGTAGCGGCCACATCTGTAGCAAGCCGAATCTCCACATCATGTTCACCCAGAACCTTGATGGGCTCTTTTATCTGTATCTTTCTTTTATCAATGGAATATCCCTTGGCAGCGATGACCTCGGCAACATCCATGGCGGTTACAGAACCATACAGCCGGTCTCCCTCGCCCACCTTCATTGGGACAACCAATTCCATGGACTGAAGCTGTGAGGCCAGAGCCTCGTGTTCATTTCGCAACTTGGCCGCTCTGGCCAGAATGCGGCTTCGCTGTCTCTCCAGATTGGTGAGATTTTTTTTGTCAGCAACCAATGCCAATCCCCTGGGCAGCAGATAATTGCGAGCGTAGCCATCGGCCACTCTCACCACATCACCGGCCTTGCCAAGGGTGTTTATGCTTTCCTGCAATATAATTTCCACGTTTGTCAACCTCCTATGCCCGAGCTTGTTTCGCAACGCCGTCTAATCTGACAGCGCATGGCTTGATGTAAACGGCAAAAGGGCCATGTGTCTGGCATACTTGATGGCAGTAGTCAGACTTCTCTGGTGTTTGGCGCATACGCCGGTTATACGGGCAGAAAGTATCTTGCCCCTTTCAGACACAAAATAACGCAATGTTTTTACATCTTTATAGTCAATATGCAATTTCTTGTCTGCGCAGAAACGACATATCTTCTTGCGCATATACACACGGCGTTTCTTTACGACTGTATTGGCCTTGTAATCCTGCTGTGTCATGACTGGCTCTCCTCTTCTGAGCTGATGGTTTCAAGTGCAGCCTCAGGCTGTACTGTGCTATCGGCAGAAACAGATTGCTTGGCCTTCAAAATGGCTTCGGCATCAAACTTGTCGCTATGCTTGATGGTCAGAAACTTCAAAACCTGGTCGTTCAATCGCAGTTCCCGAGTGATGTCTGCAATGACATTGGCTGGCGCGCCATACTCAAGCAGTACATAATAGCCCTGCGTCTGCCTCTGAACCTTGTAAGCCAGTCTCTGAAGAGGCCACGGATCGCACAAAATCACTTGGCCGCCGCTTTGAGTGATGATACCCTGAAGCTTACCACCAAAGGCACTACGGTCATCCTCGCTCATGCCCGGATGCATGAGATAGAGCGTTTCATAATGTTTCAATTGCATCTTTGCCCCCTTATGGACGATATATAAAGAAAATGGCCCTGATTCTTTACTCCTCAGGGCAAGGAGGAATTTTAATAAATACTCCACATGACTTGCATAGTCAAGGGTTAGAACTTAGATTACGAAACATAAACACCCTGCTCATGCATGTATCCGTCACACGCGATGGATATTCTGCAAGACGGCGTAAAAAATGATCGGCCCGGCTCAACCCTTCACAAAATAAACGGGAATACACCGGGCGCACATGATAAGGAGCATCACTACAATGAAATCTACCAGAGGAAACATACACTCAAGCACCATCAAGGAACTGGCCATTTTACCCAGCAAAAACGCCGTATTGTTTCCACATATGGTCGTACCATGGATTGTGGAACAGCCCAATCTCGTAAAGATGCTGGACGAGGTCCTGGCGGGAGACAGGACCATAGCGGTCTTTCACTCCATTGACCTAACGGACGGCGTGCCGCAACCATCTCAAATAGGCACAATGGGCATCATTCTGCGCATGGCCAAAGGAGAAGAAGGCCAGGCCCGTGTGATCGTTCAGAGCATGGGCCGAGTCAAAATCCTCGAAATCCTGGAAACAGAGCCATATGTACGGGCCAGATGTGAGATAACCGAAGAAATCATCGAAAACACTCCCGAAATGCAGGCCCTTACCATAAATGTAAAACAGGCATTCGCCCGCTTTCTGGAGCTCTCTCCCAACATTCCCAACGAACTGGCGGGGCTCATCGCCAACATAGACGCCCCTGGGGCCATAGCGGATATCATAGTCGGCTATCTGAACATCCCCCCGGCGGAAAAACAGGCCGTGCTCGAGACACTGGATGTGTCGGAACGCATGCGTAAAACCCTACTCATACTCAACCACCAGCTGGAACTGCTGGAATTGAGCCTCAAGATACAAAACGATGTCAAGACCAAGCTGGATAAGACACAAAAAGAGTTCTTTTTGCGGGAACAGATGAATGCCATCAGAAAGGAGCTGGGAGAAGGCGAAAACAGCGGCCCTGCGGACGAAATCGCTGAGTTAAAGGAAAAACTGGCGGCCAAGGGCCTTCCGGAATCAGCTCTGAAAGAGGCGGAAAGGGAGCTGGAGCGCCTGAGCCGAATGCACCCATCCTCTGCAGAATATACTGTCTCCAGAACATATCTCGATTGGACATTGAATCTGCCGTGGAATGAGACGTCAGAAGACCAATTGGACATCAAACATGCCGCAGAGATACTAGATGCCGACCATTATAATATGGAAAAGGTCAAGAAGCGCATTCTTGAATATCTGGCCGTCCGAAAGCTCAATCCCGGCATGAAAGGCACGATTCTGTGCTTCGTAGGCCCTCCTGGTACAGGAAAGACATCGCTGGGCAGGTCCATCGCATCCGCGATAGGGCGCAAATTCCACCGCATAGCACTGGGAGGAATTAGGGATGAGGCCGAGATTCGCGGACACAGACGGACATATATCGGCTCCATGCCGGGTGCCATCATTCAGGGTCTGCGCAAGGTTGAAGTAAAAAACCCTGTATTCCTGTTGGATGAACTGGACAAGATCGGTGCCGATTTTCGCGGTGACCCTGCAGCGGCCCTGCTGGAGGTGCTGGATCCGGAGCAAAACATACACTTCACTGACCACTATATGGGCGTGGAGTTCGACCTGTCGCAGATCATCTTCATAGCCACTGCAAACACCCTCGACACCATAAGCGGCCCGCTTCTGGATCGCATGGAGGTGATAGAGCTCTCCGGCTACACCCATGAAGAAAAATATGAGATAGCCAAACGGTACCTGATTCCAAGGCAGATAAATGCCCATGGTCTAAGCGCCCGGCACATCAGCTTCGACAAAAAGGCCGTGACAAAAATCATCTCGGACCACACTCGTGAGGCAGGCGTCAGAGACCTGGAGCGTCAGATAGCGGCGGTGTGCAGGGGCGTGGCAAAAAAGGTGGCGGAAGGTGATGACCAAAAACACGTCATTCGCCCAGCAAGCCTGGTGGAGTACCTTGGCAAACCCCGTTTCACATCAGAGGTGGCAGAGCGTACCAGTATTCCGGGCGTGGCTACAGGTCTGGCATGGACCCCTGTGGGAGGTGAAATACTGTTCATAGAGGCCACTCGCATGAAGGGCGCAGGCAAACTCACACTCACAGGCAAACTCGGGGACATCATGAAGGAATCGGCGCAGACAGCCCTGAGCTATGTGCGCTCCAAGGCTGAACACATCGGCATTCCAAAATCCGTGTTCCAGGAAGAAGATATCCACATCCATGTGCCCGCAGGCGCCATACCCAAGGACGGTCCTTCAGCAGGCGTGGCCATAACCATGGCATTGATCTCCTTGCTGAAGAACAAGCCTGTCAGACCGGATGTGGCCATGACAGGAGAAATAAGCCTGCGCGGCCTTGTGTTGCCTGTAGGAGGCATAAAGGAAAAGGTCCTGGCTGCGCACAGGGCCGGCATCAAGGAGATTATACTACCCAAACGCAATACCCCTGACCTGGATGAACTACCTGCAAAGGCAAGGGATGAATTAAATTTTCATCTGGTGCACAAGCTTGACGAAGCCATGAATCTGATATTTAATTGAAGACATGAATAAACCAGTTCACACAGACCTTCCCACGCTGAGCCACTATCACATCCTGATAGCTGATGATGAACCTTTTGAGCGCAGCCTGCTGGAAACCTATCTGGTAAACTGGGGACTTACTGTAACAACCGCGTACGACGGCAAGGAGGCGTATCAGAAACTGATACAGAACGAAAAGATACGCCTTCTCATAACAGATCTCAACATGCCTGTCATGGATGGCATTGAACTGCTCCAAAACATTCAGCAAACAGGCAGGGCCAAACTGTATTCCGTTGTTTTGAGCGGCATATCCGACAGAGCTACTCTGATTCGCGCCCTGTCCGCAGGCGCCAACGACTATCTCATCAAACCATGTCATCCGGAACAGATATTTTCAAGACTTGCCATTCTCGACAAAGTCATAGCCCTGGAAAACAGCTATCAGCAACAGATAGACGACCTGTTTGATGTCATGGGACAGATGCTGGGAAGCAGAGACGCCTATACGCTGGAGCACAGCAAACGAGTCACCGTCCTGTCAGACCGTATCGCCCAGCTCATGAACATGCCTACAGAAGAACGGCATGTGCTTCAGGTGGGATGCTCCATTCACGATATCGGCAAGATCGCCATTCCGGACGACATTCTGTTGAAACCGGACAAACTCAATGAAACCGACAGACGTATCATGAACCTGCATCCAAGTCTTGGTGCAACCTTACTCGCCAACCGTTATCAGGACAATCGGGTGACGGACCTGATTCTTCAACACCACGAGAGACTGGACGGCAGCGGGTACCCCTTAGGATTGAAAGAAGACGACATCAGTATTCTGACTCGCATCGTAATGGTGGCGGACATATTTGAGGCATTGGTGGCAGCCAGGCCATATAAACCCCAAATGCCTCAGGAAACAGCCATTGAAATACTCAGGTCAGAGGCCGCTATGGGCAAGATAGACGGCAAAATAGTGGACAAGCTGGAACAAATAGTAAATAAACTGAACATTCTGTCCATTAAGTGCCCCTTATATTATAACGACCTGCATACTATCGAATCCTTTCGAAAAATAGCCTACTTCAGAGAACCGTTTTGCAATTTCTACAACTACCGTTATTTAATCACTCTTGCCAATAAACAAAAAAATCTGACCACATTGCGTGATAATTACCATTTGACACTATTGGATTTCAATAATTTAGGCAATATGAACAAACAGCTTGGTTATATCCAGACAGACGCGCTTTTAGATCAATTCGGCGAAACAGTCCTAGAGGAAATATCGAGCGTTAAAAAATCCATATATGAAATAGAAGGAGAGATTTTACTGCTGAGAAAAGGGGCTGACTATATATTGTTTACCAATCATGAAGCATCTATTATGACACATCTTTTAGAAAAAATAAACCAGAACATACAAGCAATGCATAACCTTTGGGGTGCAGACATATCAATAAAAACAATAACATTTAATTCATCAATACCAGTAGAAAATGCAATCAATCAATTAATAGCATCATAATTCAAAATATAAGGTTTATATAATGGCAATCATATCACCATTCAATGGAATTTTATACCAAACAACCACTGAAGATATCAACAAGCTTGTAGCACCTCCATACGATGTCGTAAGCAAACTCGAACGTGACGCCTTGGTGTCCGGCTCCGCACACAACATCTTTCATCTCGAACTCCCTGAGTGTGACCATGCCGACGGCTGCAACGACCGATATGAACACGCCCACAAACTCTTTCAGAGCTGGCTGCAAAACGGAATACTTGAACAGGACAGAAATGAAGCTGTATATCCCTATGAAATATTCTTCAACATGAACGGTAAACCCCACATACGACACGGCTTCATCGCACGTCTCGGCATAGAACCCTGGGAAAATCGCGTAGTTCTGCCCCATGAACAGACCTTCGACAAGGTCACAGAAGACCGCATGAAGCTGCTGGCAGCCACACACGCCCAGTTCAGCCAGATATTCGCAATATATCGCAACGACACAAGGGTCAAAGACGCCCTGCACCTCATGGAAAACCGCAAAGAGAAACTCTTTTCTGCCATGGACTCCATGGGCAACCGCCACACCCTTTACAGACTTACAGACAAACATGCCATCGCTGAACTTAAACAAGCGTTTCAGACGATGCCGGTCTATATAGCCGACGGCCACCATCGTTACACCACCGCCCTGCGCTACTGGCAGGCCATGCAGAAATGTGGTACAGCCACTGGGGATACAGGGTTCATAACTACATATTTCGTCAATGCGGACGACTCCGGACTTGTGGTATTGCCCACTCATCGTATAATCACTCTAAGTGATCGAGCCGAAATGGAGGCATTTCTGACAGCCCTGCGCAAGGACATGTCCAATATCTTTGAATTCTCCTCCATTCTTCTACCGCGAAATGCCTTGGAAGCTGAACTGGCAGACTTACTGGAAAGACACCTGTTCGCTGCAAATGGAATGCCGATATTCGGTATGATTACTCCTGATACAGAAACACTGGAACTCTGGCGCCTGAAAAAGGCATCCCCAGGCTACGAAAGACTTCAGAAACTGCCTGCTCCGCTGGCCAAACTGGATGTGGTGGCCTTTAACGAAATTCTTCTGGACTGGTGCAAAAACCACCTGCAAGACATTGAAGCAAAACAGGCCATCTCTTATACAGCCAATGCGACCGAAACCATTCGCAACCTCAGACCAAATCAGCTACTCTACTGTCTGCGGCCCACATCAGTACAAGACGTTCTGAATGTGGCGGATGCAGGGCTTACCATGCCGCACAAAGCCACGTTTTTCTACCCCAAGATACTAACAGGTATGGTCATAAACCCGCTATGAAACGGAGACAGACATGAAAAGACGATGCCCTTATTGCAAAACAAAGATTCCGGCTAATGCCATTGTGTGCAGATATTGCCAACGCGACATTCCGGCCATGCCGCCAAGACATTGCGGCCTTGCCAAAGGGCTGCTGCTGACCACTGCATTTGCATCAGGGGCTGCAATGGCTGGATTTCTCTATGGTTATTACCGTGAACGCCTGATGTGGGAGAATAGATAAATATGTTCGTAAAAATCAAGATATTCCTCGGATACCTTTTCCCACGTATATCGATCGTAAATGTGCTGCACCGCCTGTTTTTGCATTTTCAAAAGCCCTACCCAATCCGTTCTGAAGACATGAAGCGCCCTGTACACGGCCGTTAGCAAGGCATCCGATGTATGTTCCGCATAAGAGAATCCGGTGACACCGTCCAGTACCTTAACCAGGCCACCGGTAGCTCGCACAATGGGCAGATTCCCCATGAGCTGCGCCATAAAGTCCGTAAGCCCACAAGGCTCATAACTGGATGGAATCAAAAAGAAATCACCAGCCGCATACACCAGATTGGCCAATGCCTGTTCAAATCCAAGGCACACGGCCATTCTGCCGGCATAGTCGTTGCGCCAGGCCAGCTGCACCAGCTCTCTCTCAAACTCCTCCTTGCCTGCGCCCATCACCACGCACTGAACACCCTGGTCCTCGTTCAATAACCTGTTCAACGCAGGAATGAGCACATCTATTCCCTTCTGTTCCGTCAAACGGCTTACCATTGTGAGAAGCGGCGTCTCAGGCATATCATTCAATGCCCCATGAACCCGCACTCTTGAGACATCAGACCTCGCTATCACCTCCAAAAGCCTTTGTCTGGCCTCTTTTTTGCCACTCAAATCCCCTGAAAGCACATCAAAGGCTACTGGCAGATGCAGTGTCTCAGGTCTGCGAGAATCAAACTCATCTGGTTCAATGCCATTGGTGATACCTTTAATGGTCACGCCTCTGGCCTTGAGGGCATGTCCAAGCCAGCCGGTCATGGCATCCAAGTCCGTTTCCTGAAGCTCCCTCGCATAATTGGGACTTACTGTAGTGATAGCAGCATAGTCTGCGCAGGCCAGCAAGGGATCAAAGGCTGCATTCAACATGGATGAGGCTATAACTCCATTAGTAAGCCCTGTTATGGCCCTGGCAAATGGAATATCCGCCACCTCCTGATGATAACCCAGACCGGCATTGTGTATGGTCACCGCAAAACGCGTATTCATAAAATAGGGAGCAAAACCTGCAAGGGTCCGTGCCATGGCAGGCGTCAGGGCAGTATGGCCATCGTGGCAGTGAATCACGGACGGCCTGATTCCTTTTAGCATACAAAACGAGAGGGCAGCCTTCTGCAAAAGCACGTTCATGGCAAAGTAGTCAAAATGTCCTTCTCCCCTGCGCTTCCAGGGCTCCCTGGCCTCCTCCTGGGCTGTATAGGTGTAAACCCCAAGTTTTTCAACAAAGCGCTCCCCCTCCACCAAGACTACACGCACTCCTTCCTGAACCAACAGTCGAAAACTCACATCCTCGCTGCGCTCTTCATGGGCATAGTCCATGGGAATGGAAATACGCCAGGGCAATGGTTCCATGTCCTCAAGGGACACAAGACCATAGCGTGGAATGATCACAAAGACCTCCATACCCTTTTTTACCAATGCACGAGAAAGCCCTGTCACCACATCCTTAACACCACCTGCCTCTGCAATACCCCTATATTCCCTGGCAATCATTAAAATCGTCTGCATATTCCAATTCCTTTTGAATCATCCTCAATAAAAATGCACCTGTTATTTATTCATCGGCCTTACCAGCCCTCTGAAAACTCCATTTTAGGCATAGGTAAAAAAAACATCTCACCCTTTGAGGCAATCACTCCATAGAAGACATTGTTGTCATTTCGAGCACAGCGAGAAATCTTTTTCCAAATTTAGCGTTCCGCCTGTCCTAACGGCTTCACATTCACATTACCCCCCTATACCACATTCCAGCCCACCACCTGGCGCTTGGTTCGAGAAAACTCGATGCCTATCTGCACGACCTCGCTCTTTCCGTCCCTGTATTTGGCCGCATAGTCTTTGGAAAGAAGCTGCTGAATGGCCTCGCCTGTGG
>CAYRSX010000040.1:0-186459 GCA_964427245.1 uncultured Desulfobulbaceae bacterium
AACATGGGTTCAGTGGATATTGAGAAGTCCAATGTGAAGGGCACAGTGAGCAACAAGGCGGATATCAAGGGTTCTACGAACGTTGCTATGGGCATTGCCAACAAGGCCAACATGGGTTCAGTGGATATTGAGAAGTCCAATGTGAAGGGCACAGTGAGCAACAAGGCGGATATCAAGGGTTCTACGAACGTTGCCATGGGCATCGCCAACACTGCTAACATGGGCTCCGTAAATATTGAAAATTCCAATGTAAAGGGCACAGTGAGCAATCAGGCCAATGTGAAGGGTTCCACGAACGTTGCTATGGGCATCGCCAACACCGCTGATATGGCCTCTGTTGACATCAAATAACGTCAGTTCACTTCTGTTGTTTAAATTCAAGAGACAGGCAGGGGTATATAAATATCCTTGTCTGTCTCTTTATGGGGTGTGTGTATGAAATTTTCTTTGGTTGTCTTGCTTTCTTGTATTTTTTGTGTGGCTGCATCCATATGTGTGGCTGATGATATGGATGACGGAATTTCTAAATACACTGACGATCCCATCAGTAAAAGTGATCAGGCCTTTCAAAGCGATAAAAATATCAGTTTTATCAAAATGAAGGCAAAAGGCGCTGCCAGCGGTGGTGGAGGCAGTAAGGCCAGCGTAACAGATACGGCTGCTGCAGCGGGTGGTAATATCAATAGTGTGCTTGTAGGGGCTGGTTCAAAGATTAGGGATATCTACATCATAGATGAAGGACATGGTAAAAAGACCGTGGTGACGGAATAAATAAAAAATAATAAATCAACATCAAAATGGAGAGAGGTGTTATGGCATATTTCCAAAAAGAGAGATGGTGCTGGTCGTTAGCTGTGTTGTCCATGTTTTTTTTGTTGGTGTCCTGCGAAGACCCCGCCAAGGTAGATGTCCAGCTGTCTGAGACCGGTCCGCAGGTAAAGGTCACTTCCTATACCAAGGCATTGTCAGACCTGGGGTTGATGTCTGAGATATACGGGACTGGGGCGCTCAAGATACAGGCCAATCCTATCGGTGACAATACAGGCACATCCGGTTCCACTGGTGGTGAGATACCTCGTGATATCACGGAAATGATCAAGAGTTCATTAAATGCCATTGGTGGCAATGTTATATATATTCCCTATGATCCTGCTTTTATTCAAAACAATATGGTTACAGGCTATTCCAGTTTTGATTCCAAAATGATACCGGATGTAGTGGTTACTGGGGGTATCACTGAATTTGACAGGGGTCTTGAAACACGAGGTAAAGGTAATGACGCCAGTATGGAGGCGGATTTCAATGTGTCCAAGCACCTTTCCAGCAAGGTTGGGTTTGATTACAGAGATGAAGATAAGACCGGGCTTTCGCGTATTACTCTGGATTTCAATCTCGTGAACTTTCAGACCATGGCAGGTATCCCTCGCATGAACACGACCAACAGTATCGAGGTTCACAAGGCCATGGCGGAGAAGGAGTTGGGCATCACCCTTTTTGGAGCCTCTTTTGGCAGAAAAGGTTCTATTAAAAAGGTCCAGGGTCGCCATGCAGCCGTGCGTCTGCTGGTGGAGGCCAGTATGATTCAGATTGTGGGTAAACACCTGGTACTGCCTTACTGGAGGCTTCTTGGCGATGACGCCTTGCCTGATGACGTGGTGATGGCTGCATTTGCCAAGAGTTTTTATAGAATGTCCGAACCGGATCGCATAGCTGCAGTGCAGGAATGGTTGTTTCTGCATGGTCACGATGTTCCAGTAAATGGTGTTATGGACCAAAGGACATTGAACGCCCTGCGTGCCTTCAATCCCAATGCCGGGCCTTCCATAGATGTCGAGACAGCGACCAAAATATACATAACCATCCCCATAGACAATAATGCCTATGCAAGAAGGCTGATGCTTGCAGGTGGTCAGGTGCCTGCGGGTGGACCAGCAGTTATGCCTGATGTGGTGCCACAGGCACAGGCTGCTCCAATTCCTACTCCTTCTGTAGCTGCAGCGCCTCAGCAGCCCGTGGCAGTTGTACCTCCTGCGCCAGCTCCGGCCCCACAGGCAGCAGCTCCAAAGACTGTCGCTCAGCCGGCACCCAAGGCCGTTTCACAGCCAGCGCCTCGTCAGGCCTCGGTTGCGGCAGCGCCAGCTTCTCAGCCGGCTTCTGCAAGACCCACTACTCAAAGTGCCAGGGCCATCGGCAGAATATTGAGTGATTCAGATTGGTAAAATTATATGAAAATCTTTCAAGAATATTCGTTACATCTTTTGGTCTCGACTATGGTGCTTTGCGCACCATTGACCGCTTATACAGGGAATAAGGCTATGATCGATAATTCCGTGCGTGAATTGAATGAATTGAACACAAAGGCATTGTCGCAGGTGGCTGTTCCTCGGCATGGACATGTGTCTGTTAAGGGAGATGTGCATTATGTGAACGGGGTACCGGAGGTTCGTGTTACGAAGTCTGATGTGAGGCAGGCCGAGGGGGTTGAGTCCATTCGCTTGCCTCACATATCACAGCCTGCATCAGAGAAAAAGTCTGTATCTGCCGCAGGCCCCAAAGCGAAGCGGTTATCGTCTTCATTAAAGCACAAATCAAAGGGGTTGACCGTTCTTAATGCGAATGGTCCTGTCTTTCGAATACAGGCCCCTAATGTGATTGAGGTTAGAAACGAGGCTTTGGGTTCAGGTAGTCGTTATGTTTTAAGTAATTATGATAAGTCAGGGTGGCAGCTTGCCGCTCCAATTAAAGAGGAGGAACTTCATGCGCCGGTTATTGCTCCATAATATCTTCAATATAGTTGTTGTTGCAGCAGTTTTTTGTGTGTCTGCCCCGGCCATTGCCGGTAATAATCGTATAATGAGCATCAATGCCGCTCGTGTGACTGCTGAACGCGCCTTGGTGGAAACCGTCTATGGTTTGAAATTGCGGGCTACCGAGGAGGTAAGAGACCTGGTGGCTGCAAATTTCGAGGGCAAAACCGAGTCCAAGACCTCTGCTATGCTCAAAGGTGTGAAATTTGAAGAGATTACATATGACCCCAAGCAGGATATCGCCAAGGTGGTTGCCAGTGTTGCATTGGATCAGATTACTAATGTGAATGGCGAAGTCATTCCTTTGAACAACAAGGTCTTCAGGCGCGTTGGTTTCGGTACCTCCACGTCATCAAAGGCAGGCCCTCTCAAGGCATTGCGTGCGGCTGAGATTGATGCCTATAAGCAGCTCATGAAGCAGTTGGTGGGATTTCAGTTGGAGAGTGAGACAACGGTGGAGAATTACATGCTAAAGTCCGATGTGGTGCGCACCAAGGTCATGGCCACACTCTTTTTGGCAGAGATTACAGAATTTGGATGGGAGTCCAATGGCGATGCTTACATCAAGATGGTTTTGAATGTGCGTGATGTGTCGGATATGTTGGGCCAGAGAATCGTGTCGGATACTGAGATGATAGAAGTTGAAGGCTTGGGGGCCCAGGACGATGACTTCGGCAAATCTAAACAGAAGAAATAAAGTAAATTACGAAGTATGGGCATTGTGTACGGCGCTTTGCCTACTTTATTTTTTGCTTTTTCCGTTTCATGGAATGGCTGGAGTGATTCAAAGCAATAATTGTGTGGAGGGGAATGGTGTGTCCCGCTCAGAGAAACGGGATATGTCGGCAACGGTTTTCAAAATTCAGGCGGATGGCGCCTTCGATATAAAGATTTTGACGGGAGCCGCTCCCTCTCTAATCGTAGAATCAGATGAGAACATTGTGCCTCATATTCAGACTAGAGTGGAGGGAGATACCCTTTATATTCGAACAACTCGTTCAGTCTGCACCAGTCTGCCCATGGCCGTAAAGGTTTCCATGGCCCGTCTGGACAGTCTGAGAGTGGCTGGCTCTAATGATATCGATGTGAAGGGGCTGAAGAATAATCTGACGCTTGATATGGACGGAAGCAGCACGGTTTTTCTTTCGGGCGAGATTCAGAAGTTGCAATTATATATGAAGGGTGCGGGTGATGTGAAGAGTGAGGGGCTGCGGGCCGATGAGGTCTTCATTAACATGACTGGTGCGGGAGATGCGGTGGTGTATGTAGTGAAACTCCTGGATGTCACTGTAGAGGGAGCTGGAACCGTGCAGTACAGGGGTAACCCCAAGATCATCAAGAAGATTTCCGGCGTCGGTGACATCGAGCCCCTTCATTAGGGTGGTTATTGGTATGCCGGTGGCCCGAATAGTCATGTTTAGGGCTGTTGTGGCCATAAGCCTTGGCCTTTTGTTGTGGTCGGTTTCGGCCTCTTTGTTAGGGAATGTCCTTGCAGCTACAGGCGGCCTGAGCCCTGATAAGGCGCAAAACATAAAGGATGCTATCGTAAAGGTCTATACCACTTATAATCCTCCAAATTTTCATGAACCATGGCAGATGTTGGGCCAACAGGCCCTTCAGGGTTCTGGATTCATCATCGAAGGGAATCGTATTTTGACCAATGCCCATGTGGTGCAATGGCAGACTTTCGTACAGGTGCGCAAATCAGGCCAGGCCCGCAAATATACGGCGAGAGTTGAATATGTAGCCCATGAAACCGACCTCGCATTGCTCAGGGTTGAGGATGAAGATTTTTTCAAAGGTATTGTGCCCCTGCGCATAGGCGGCCTGCCAGAAATTCGTGATGAGGTGGCGGTGTATGGTTTCCCTGTGGGAGGGGATCGCCTGGGAATTACTCAAGGTGTGGTATCGCGGATAGAGCATATCGTCTATAATCATAGCGGCGCATATCTTCTGGCGTGTCAGATCGATGCCTCTATCAATATCGGAAACAGCGGTGGGCCTGTTTTGAAGGGAGATGAGGTGGTGGGTGTCGCTTTTCAGGGTATGCTGAAAAGGGGGTTTGAAAATGTCGGATATATTATCCCGGCCCCTATTGTGAGACATTTTCTGGAGGATATAAAAAAGGACGGCGTTTTTCACGGCACCCCTGAGCTTGGTCTCAAGATGCAGAAGATGGAAAACCCTGCCCTTTTACAGCGTTTTGGGCTGAAACATGGTGAGACAGGGGCATTGGTCAATAAAATTTTCCCTGGTTCGCCTGCCGAGGGTTTTATTCTTCAAGATGATGTAGTGGTGGCATTGGATGGGTATTCTGTTGAAGAGGATGGCACAGTGGAGTTCAGACGTGGCGAAAGGACATTTTTGGGATATATTTGGCAACAGAAGCATATTGGGGATACTGTGAATGTAGATGTGGTGCGTAATGGTGAGAGAAAGCATTTTACAATCCCTCTTAACAAGGCCATCGGCATGGAAAGGCTTGTGCCTAATATGCAGTATGACCATATGCCGACCTATTATATATATGGAGGTTTGGTATTTACTCCTCTTGTTTTGAATTATTTAAAGGAATACGGGGATGAAGACAATTGGCGTATAAATTCACCGGTTGAATTATTGAATCTTTATGAAAATAGCGAGCCATCGGAAAAGTTGAAGCAAGTGGTGATTCTGGCTAAGGTTTTGGCTGACGATGTCAACATAGGTTATCATACATATCTTGATGGAGTTATTGTGGCAGCAAATGGAAGAACTATAAGTAATTTAAATGAGCTAATAGCTGCAATAGAAAACAACAAAGGTGCATTCCATGTGTTTGAAGATAGTAAAGGGCATAGATTGATTTTGGACAGGTTAAAGGCAGATAAAAGAGGACCAGAGATTCTCAGACGCTATAAAATAGTTTCAGACAGATCTGCTGATCTATTACAAGAGTAATCTTGTGCAGTTACTGCATGAAAGCCGGTTGAGGAGGTGTAATATGAAAAACAACATGGGGATTGTGGTAGTTATTTTGTGTTTAAGTATGGATATGACAGCTTTTGCTGCTAATAGCGATGTGTCTGGAGACATTACAACTCAAACTACCGTTAAGGACGTGGCTAATGTGGCCGCAGGCGCTAACAATGCGGATAAGGCGGCATCTGTAGGAGTTAAGTCTTCTTCTGTCAAGGGGGATGTAACTAATATAGCCGACCTTAAAAACTCTCAAAATATGGCCATCGGGCAGGGAAACAAGGCCAATCTTGGGTCAGTTAACATAGAATCCTCGCAAGTCAAGGGTAAGGTTACAAATAAAGCCAATGTGCGCGGTGTTACCAACGTAGCCGCTGGTTCAGGTAGTGTTGCCAACGTGGCTTCCACTCATATAGAGGGTTCTTCTGTAAAAGGTAGTGTCACCAACATAGCCGATGTCAGGAATTCTCAAAATATTGCCATGGGGCAGGGTGCTGTAGCCAATATGGGTTCAACAAATATACAAGGTTCTTCTGTAAGGGGCAGTGTGACCAACAGGGCGAATATTCAGGGGGTCACCAATATAGCGGCAGGTACCAGGGCGGTGGCCAATGTAGGTTCGACGAACATACAGGGTTCTTCTGTCAGTGGATCGGTTACAAATATCGCCAATGTGCAGAGTAGCACAAATATGGCTGTGGGTGCCGATTCCACGGCAAATATGGGTAGTGTAAATCTCAAAAACGCCGCAGTGGGCTCGGTCACCAATCTCGCCGATGTAAAAAATGTGGTCAATGTAGTGGCGGCTGGTGGAAATGCCAACGTGAGTAGCGTCGATCTGGAGAATGTACAGGTCAGATCGGTTACGAATGTCTCCAGTTCGGAGGATATAACCAATGTAGCGGTAGGGAAAAAGAGTTCAAATGTCAATTCGGTTGTTATGATGAAATAGATTCGATTCCTTGTTCATCGGGCAACAAGGTGAAGACTTCTACTCTTAGGATTTTCCAAGGGGAAGGGGGATTTTCAGGTGTTGCTGTAAGCTGAATTTTATTTTTGAGAGAGCGGGGGGGGTGTGC
Source organism: uncultured Desulfobulbaceae bacterium (assembly GCA_964427245.1). Classification (GTDB taxonomy): domain Bacteria; phylum Desulfobacterota; class Dissulfuribacteria; order Dissulfuribacterales; family DYLC01; genus JAQVIJ01. The sequence goes on from CAYRSX010000040.1 coordinate 6,845, forward strand.
ATTGAGTCAAAAAATGATTGGATGGGTTGTTTTTTGTGCGCTGATTCTACCTGTTGCGGCCTACGCATTTTCTTTTTCTGAGGCCGAGGAGAGTGACCGCGGGCAGCAGGAGGCGCGTGCTGCACATATTCAATGGCTGACCAGTGTACCTTGCCGTGCCAAGCTGAAGGATCAAAAGATCGGCATCATGATAGGTGAGCAGACCAGTGGCCGTATGCACGCAAATCAGTCCAACTATGGTCTGTTTTTTGATGCCATCAATAACCGTCTGCGTTCCCTTGGTCTCAAGACCTATACTTCAGATCAAATCAAAAAACAGATAGCCCAGGCCGAGATAGAGGCCTATCTGGCAGGGGATCCAGATGCCGCCATAACAGCGGCTCGCAGGCTTGCCGCAAACTTCCTGTTGAAGGGAATCATAGCAGCTCACACGGGCGTAAATCCAGTTATCGGCGTCAAGGAAGTGGCGGTCTCTATGACCTTTACTCTGTCAGATGCATCCGGTCGTATCATCTCTACCGTCACCACCTCATCTGAGTCTTATTCAGGCAGTGATGTGATTGGGACGGCCTTGAAATTAGTAAACGAAAAGGCTGACGAGGTGGTGGCGAAACTGTATCATGACTACTGCCGTCAGCCCGATCCGCCTGTCAACAGTAAAAAGCAGAGGAAATGATATGAGAATATACATGCAATTTGTATTATTGTTGATTATTTGCTTCATGACTAATTCAAGTATTGCGACAATTACTAACAAGATAAAGTCAAAAGAAAATGCCAAAACAATAATTGTGTCGGCTGAAGGTTTAGTAGATGCCAATGCAGATATCTATAAAAAAGATAAGGGGTTGATGATAGACGATCTCAGAAAGGATGCAAGGCGTCAAATCATAGAAAAAGCAGTTGGTGTTTATGTGGATAGTTCGACACTCGTAGAGAATTACACTGTAATCAATGACAAAGTACTATCCAAAAGTCAAGGTTTGATCAAAGAAATAATAAAAGAGAGTGAACCATGGCTTGGCAAAGATGGCTTTATGCATATTTTGATGAAGGCAGAGGTATATATAGGTGATGTGAAAAGTGCAATTCAGGATCTGTCGAAAGAACGTCGTATATCCATAATCAAGGAACAGGGTAATCCAAAGATAGCTGTGCGCATATTTGTCAAGGACGCGGAAAGAAGTGTTGACAATATCAAGGAACGTTCAAGTGTCGCAGAGAATGTGCTGAAGGAGTACATAAAGGGTTTTGGTTATACTGTATGGTCTGACGATGTCAATGCGAAAGATAAACAGTTCGATTTTCTCATAGAGGGTGAGGCAAAGTTTCAGAAATTGAGCCATGTGCTGTCTGCATCCAGTGTCAGAATAGAGAAGTTTGTGCTGACTTCTTGGAGTGTAAAATGCCTAAATACACATACAGGAGAAGAAATATATTTCAATAACAAGGTGCCCCAGAAAAAGAGCTGGAATTCCGAAGATGCAGCTGTGGAGGAGATAGGCAGAATGATCGGTTCTGAATTTTCCAGGGATTTCTTTGCGGAGCATCTTCAGCAGCCGAGCCGTGTGTATCAGCTCAAACTTGCCGGTCTTCCTGATTATGATACAGCCGAGCTGTTCAAAAAGGAATTTATAGGGCTTCGCAACATACTGAACGTTGATTTCAGAAATTTTCAGGCCAACGGTTCCTCTCTTTTTGAAATCGAGTTTGCCGGATTGCGTGGTAATTTTAATACAGTAGTAAATGAGGGCATCATCAAGCCCCTCAATGCCAAGGTGGGTGTCAATGCCTTTCATTTCACTGCATCCCATGGTGATGTGATAGAGATTGTTTATACCGGCAAGGGTAAGCAGGAGCTTTTGAAGGCCATGGAGGAGATTCCGCCGGCATCCCTTGTGCAGGCCGGCCCGGAGCGTCTGAAGGAGATTGCGAAAAGCCCTGAGAGCAAAAAGAAGGTGGAGGCATTGACGGCTCAGGTCTCAAGCAGCACGCCCTCGGCGTCTGGTTCCGGAAGAGACGCCGTGAAGAATTTTTGATGTGATTGATAGGTTGTTCACTGGGTCTTGTCAGCCCAAAATTTTATTTAAAGGAGAAGGGTCATGAAAAGAATGAGTTTTTTGGGGATTTGTTTGGCGTTGTTGTTGGCTGGTTGTGTGCCTCCGCAGTCGGCCTCGGAGACGGCTAATCAGCAGGCGGATCAGATGATGTATCAACCCATTTCTTATGCCAATGCATCAAAACCAGGGCCTGCGCTGGTGGTCATTCCTGGAGAGATCAAGAGCAACAATGCTACCTTTACGCAGAAGGTGAGCAGTAACAATGTGGCGGATTATGCAGAGCTGGAACTGGGTAAGGCCAATTTCAAGATATTGGAACGGGTTGACCTTGGCCCTATGCTGGACGAGATTCGATTGGCCGTGAACATGGGGGACCCCAATGTCCTTCAGAAGTTCAAGAAGGGCAAGTTTAAGTCCACTCAGTGGTTTGTGAAATTCGATATTCTGAAGGCCGAGCCGGTGGCTCAGGCATCTCAGAGATTTGATGGGGCTGCGATAGGTTCCATTATCGGCACGTTAGCTGGTGGTAGAGGCGGTGCAGTTGCGGATACTGCTGTTTCTTCAGTGCGTACTGAAGATGCAGCAGGTGTGTGGATTATAGGGATGCGTTACAAGATATTGAATGCCAATACGAGTGAACAGGTTGCCACAGGATATTTTGAAGACAAAATGGAATTGAATGCAGGTTCCACCAGTGTTCTGGGTATATCTCAGTCGCAGCAGAAGACCATGACCCTGGATACCATGGTTCAGAGATTGGTGCAGAAGTGTGTGGCGGAGATAGACAGTCGGCACAAATGATACATCGGCAAGTGTTTCAGTGTGTTGTCATTTCAGATATCGTTCGTGAATGCCTCAACTGACCTAACCACGAATATAGGGCTGTTTATTTTAGGGGTCATGCGGTGCTGAAGAATATCCGTTTGTTGTTTATGCCCATGTTGTTTTGTCTCTTGAGTCCGAATATGCATTGTGCGATGGTGGGAAATGGTGCTTCAAATGGCGATGTTGCCTTAAAACGTTTGGTGGTGACGGAGCTGCGTGACGAGACGGGAAGTCCTGACTGGCGGAATCAATTGATAGCTTTGGGCATAGCCAATCTTGTGGCTACAGAGCTCTATAAGACTGGCCGTTATGCCCCCATCGAGGAAAAGCCAGAGATATTGCAGAAGCTGAATGAACTGCAGGCGTTGAGCTGGCTCAATAAAGAAGTTCCTGTTGTCGTAACAGACACTCCTCACCCTGAGCCGCCAAAATTGATCGATGAAGAGGCGCATAAAGACTCAACTGAGGCATTAAAAGAGAAAAACGGCAGTGATGGCAGTGGGCAATCAACTGATACCCAGAAGCAAGAAGGGCAGTTGCAGTCGCAAGATGCGAGGCAGGAATGCCCAGTTTTGCAAAATGAAAGGCAGGTGTCTTTATTTGAGCGCTTTGGCTGTGAGGCCGTGGCTCAAGTAATTGTAAAAAATTTTAAGAAGAGTCGAGTGCGCAGTATTGGTTTTATCTCCGGGGGTAGTACTACCATAAAATTGAATGTGGAGGTCTTGGTGAAGGAGAAGGATGGTGGATTTTACCGAGGCGTGGGCGAGGCCGAAGGCACTACTACTGCCATGGCTGCCATGTTTCAGATTCAGGGTGACCGCATTTCTTTTGACGAGACTACAGTGGGGCAGGCTACACAAAAGGCCGTCAGACAGGCTGTGGCCAATCTATGCAAAGTGGAGCGGTAGGATATGGGAATTGTGTTGAGATACATTTGGAAAACAAGGGGAATGGCAGCGGTCTGGCCGCTTTTGGTGTGGCTGTTTTTGGTGTCTAGTTGTGCGGCCACATATGTACAACAGGACGAGTCCACCTCAAAAACGCAGCCTGCTGTGGCGAGCGCTGCTCTGCCGGCTTACAGTGGGCCAAAGACGGTTGTGGCTGTGTTGCCCTTCGGACTTTCAGAACAGGCGGCTAAGCGCTATCCACGTCTTTTGGACAAGTCTGTGGGCATGGGCATTCACAACATGGTGGTGGAATCCCTGTATGACAGCAACCGTTTCAGCTTTGTGGAGGAAAAGCCCGAGATCATCAAGGATGTAATGGACCGGCAGTGGATGAGTTCGGCCGGTATGGTGGACCAAGGGACGGCAGTGGATATGGGCCGCATGTTGGGCGCCAAAAAGGTGATATACGGCGAGGTCTATGATTATGCCGAAGGTGGAGAGCGAGTGGCCGGTTTAAGCGCCCAGAGAAGTTCACACGTGCGCATGGGAGTTCAGGTGCGGTGTGTGGATGTGGAAACTTTGGAGTATGTGCCTGGAAGTGCCGTGGAATATGGAGCGGATGTGAACGATTCAGCCAACAGGGCGATTAAAAGCGCTGTAGCAGTACTGCTTCGCAGATTGAAATAAGGATATATATATGGCTGGTATGATTGACTGGGCTTGTTTTTGTAAACGAGGTATTTTATTCGCCCTTGCGAATAGTGTAAAGGGTGTGCTTTGCGGCCTGCTGGCTATTTTAATGGTATTTTTGGGGGCACAGGCGGCCTACGCGGCTGTGCAGGCCCGTGGCATGGCCAGTCTTCAGGGAGTAAGCGAGGCGGATGCACGCACATCAGCCCTAAACGATGCCATGAGAAAGGCGGTGGAACAGGCCATAGGCGCTATGCTTACCAGTGAGACACTGGTCGAGAATTATGTGGTCATTAAGGACAAGATACTCACTAAGGTGCAGGGTTATGTAAAAAAATATAAAATATTGTCTGAAGGCCGAACCGGTACAGACTACGAGATGGTAATTGATGCTGATGTAGAGGAGTCGGTCTTGGCTGATGATGTGGCTGCCTTGGCCCATGTGCTGCCTCGCATGAATTATCCTACCATGGTGGTGACGGTTGCCCAAAAGGCCATGACTAGTGAAATGGGTAGTGTACAACTGGATGTGGGCGCGGCGGAGCAGACCATAGTTCAGATTTTAAGCGAAAAGGGCTTTCGTATGGCAGAGCCCTCGGCCTTGGAGGCGGAAAGACTTCGTCAAGTGGCTCTATCGGCTCAATCAAGTGCAGGCGTCCTTGCACAGGCGCTAGAGGCCGCCTCTCATCTGGCTCAGCTCATGGTGACATGTCAGCTGGTGATGCAGGACAACGGCCCTGCTCCATATAATCCTCGCATACATTCCTATGGTGCCTTTTTGACCGCCAAGCTCTATGAGACAGGCACAGGCCGTATGCTTGCCACTGCATCCGCTGATGCCAATGTGCCCAATATCAGTTTCGCTCAAGGGGCATTGAAGGCCTCGCAGGAGGCTGCCAAAAAGCTGGCTAACGACCTTTCCTCCAAGGTAGTGAAGGTGTGGCTGGATGCCTGTTACAACGAGCACGAGGTCTCTTTGATAGTGGAAAACATCTCATTTGACGGGTTGGCCTCGCTTCAGTCGGGTCTGTCGGGTTTAAGTGGAGTGTTGCGTGTAACCAAAAAGGGTTTTTTGCAGAACAGGGCGGAATTGCTCGTGGGTTGGCGGGATTGTAATACACAGCGTTTGGCCGAGTTAATAGCGAGCTCTATACCAACTCTCAAGATCAGTGAGGTGCAGGGCAATACCATTCGAGCAAGCTATGGTATTCAGACCGTCATTCATAGAAAGGGGATGTAATTATGCGCAATCTTGTGATGTTATTGATTGGCGTGTGCCTGATGATGTCTTTTTCATTTATACAGAGTAGTGCTGGAGTGCAGGAACAGCCCCTGAGTTTTTCTTCGCCCCGTTTTGCCATAGTGGACCTCACTGCATACTCCCACTCGGAAAAGACCATTTTGACCGTAACTGGGAACGTAGAAAACCAGAGCCAGAGTCTGGCCAAGGGCTATGTGATTATCTATCTCAAAAAGGGTGGTGATGTGATTATTGCAATGGAGACCTCTGTGAACAACGGTGCCCCCTTTGCCCACGGCACAAAGGGATATTTCGAGACATCCGTCAATCTTACCAACTATTCCCAGCGGCCTGACAATATTTTGGTAGAGTTTGTAGAGAGATAGCACAGGAGAGATTTCATTACGGTGAAAGATTTCTCAGTCGCTGCGCTTTATTCGAAATGACAGGCACGGTTTGCTGGACGAGATTGCTTCGCTTTGCTCGCAATGACAATCTTCTATGTCTATTTTTTTGAGTAATATTTTTAGATTGACATGTATGTCAACGAGTGCTACTGTTTTTTAAACATAGTTTTTTGCAAGTGGCATGTTCGTAACTTATTTCGCATAGTCTCTTCAAGAGACGGAAAGGAGGTATCATGTCCCGCAATCTTTATCTTTCAGATCTGAACCCCACCCTCGACAGACGCAGTTTTCTCAAGGCATGTACCATGGCTGCCGCTGCATTGGGCCTTTCCTCTGAGATGGTTCCTCAAATCGTCGAAGCGGCCGCATCTCCTCAAAGACCGCCGGTGGTCTGGCTTCATTTTCAGGAGTGCACAGGTTGCACGGAATCCTTGTTGCGCGCCTCGCATCCAGATATAGCCCGCTTGATTCTGAATATCATTTCGTTGGATTATCATGAGACGGTTATGGCCGCGGCAGGCCATCAGGCCGAGACCTGTCTGCACGACACCATCACGAAGTATGACGGCAAGTTCATCTGCGTGGTGGAGGGTGCCATTCCTACCAAGGACGGCGGTATTTATTGCAAGATAGCAGGCCGCACGGCACTGTCCATTCTCAAAGAGGTGGCGCCTAAGTCTGCTGCTATCATCGCTATCGGCACGTGTGCCACATATGGAGGTATTCAGGCCGCAGTGCCCAATCCCACAGGCGCTGTAGGTGTAAGCAGCATAATTCATGACAAGCCCATCGTAAACATTTCCGGATGCCCGCCAAACCCCATAAATTTCCTGGGCACGGTCCTGCATTTCCTTACATTTAAACGGCTTCCGGAAACCGATTCACTGGGCAGACCGCTTTTTGCCTATGCCCGCAAGATACATGACCACTGCGAGCGCCGTGCCCACTTCGATGAGGGAAGATTTGTGGAGAAGTTTGGAGACGAAGGCCACAAAAAGGGCTATTGCCTGTATAAGGTGGGCTGTAAAGGCCCTGAAACCTATGCCAATTGCCCTGCGGTGCGCTTTAACGATGTAGGCGTGTGGCCCGTAAGTGTAGGGCATGGCTGTGTGGGCTGCACCGAGCCTAATTTCTGGGATTCCATGACGCCGTTTTATGAGAGGCTTCCTAGTGTGGCCATACCCGGAGACAGGGGCGCTGTCTCCAGCGCAGAGTTTGCAGGAAAGACGATTTTGGGCGTAGCGGCCGCTGCCATAGGCGTGCATGCCGCAGTGGGTATAGGAAAGCGGCTGGGCAATGGCGGTGCATCCTGTTGCGCTAAACCTGCTGCTTCTGCCAAGGCTTCCGATGACAACAGCAAGGAATGAGGAGGTAAAATATGGGGACCAAGATCACCGTTGATCCAATCACTCGTATAGAAGGGCACCTGCGCATAGATGCAGAGGTTTCTGACGGCCAGATAAAGAATGCCTGGTCATCCGGGCAGATGTGGCGTGGCATAGAAAACATATTGCAGGGTAGGGACCCTCGTGATGCATGGCTTTTTACACAGCGCATCTGTGGCGTCTGCACCACGGTTCATGCACTGGCATCCGTGCGCTGTGTGGAAAACGCCCTTGGCATGGAGATACCTCTAAACGCCCAGTATATTCGCAATCTCATTGTCTCCATTCACGCACTTCACGACCATATCGTACATTTCTATGTGCTCTCGGCCCTTGATTGGGTGGATGTGGTTTCGGCTTTACAGGCTGATCCTCAAAAGACCGCTGCTTTGGCCTCCACCCTTTCAGAATGGCCCAACAACAGCCATGAGCGCTTCAAGGCCGTGCAGGCCAAGGTCAAGGCTCTGGTGGATAGTGGACAGCTTGGTCCGTTTGCCAATGCATATTGGGGTCATTCAGCTATGCATCTGCCTCCTGAGGCCAATCTCATGGCGGTTTCTCACTATCTGGAGGCATTGGATTACCAAAGAAAGGCTACTCAGGCATTGGCCATTCTTTCCGGCAAAAACCCGCATATACAGAACCTTTCCGTAGGTGGTGTGACCGCTGCAATCAATCCGGCCAATGAGGCTACATTGAATATGGAGCGGTTATATTGGGTGAAGCAATTGCTGGAAGAGGTAAGTGGATTTGTAAAGCAGGTCTATCTGCCGGATGTCATAGCAGTGGGCGCCCTTTATAAGGACTGGCTGCAGTACGGAGCCGGTGTCACAAACTATCTGGCGGTGCCGGATATGCCTTTGGATACCAAGGGCGAGCGTTTTGACCTGCCTGGCGGCGTGATCTTCAATGCCAATCTGGCCTCTGTAAAGGAATTTAAGAGCTTCAAGGACACCTTCTTCAAGGATAACGTTGTGGAATGCATCGCCCATTCCTGGTATAAGGGCGATTGGACCAAGCATCCTTTTGAAGAGGAAACCGTGCCCAATTACACTGATTTCAATGAAAATGGCAAGTATTCCTGGCTTAAGGCCCCGCGTTTTCAGGGTCATCCCATGCAGGTAGGCCCGCTTGCACAGGTGTTGGTGGGCTATGCTGTAGGTCACGAGCTTACTAAAAAATATGTGGATGACGCCCTGTCCAGAGTCAGCTCATTGGCCGGTGCTCAAGTCAGGCCCGATGTCTTGCATTCCACTCCGGGAAGACACCTGGCTCGCGCCATTCGTGCGGCTATGCTGGCAGACCTTGCCTTGAAGCACTGGGAACTTCTGGTGGATAATATCGGGAAAGGCGATCTGGCCATCTTTAACCCTCCCACTTTTCCAAAGGGAGAACAGCGCGGGTTTGGCTTCCACGAGGCCCCGCGAGGCGCTTTGTCTCACTGGATTGTGATTCAGGACGGCCGTATCAAGAATTATCAGTGTGTGGTGCCTTCTACCTGGAATGCAGGGCCACGAGATGAAAAGGGCCTTTTAGGGCCGTATGAGGCGTCCTTGGTGGGTAATCCAGTGGCCGATCCTGAAAAACCTTTGGAGGTTTTGCGCACCATTCACTCCTTCGATCCATGTATCGCCTGTGCTGTTCATATGTTGGAGCCGGAAAGGGGCGAGGTTTCGAAAGTCAAGGTGCTGTGAGCTAGAAAGGAGGCGACTATGCTGTACGAAAAAAAAGAGGCATGGAGTGTGCTTTTGAGGCTTTATCACTGGGCATTCGCCCTCTCCATTGTGTGTCTGGCGGTGACAGGTCTTTATATCCATGAGCCATGGACGAGCACACAACTGGAGGCGGTGCGTACCTTCCCCATGGCCTATATGCGTTATCTGCATTTTTTGGCCGGTTTTGTTTTTACTGCTGCCCTGATGGTGAGGCTTTATCTGCTGATCTTTGGGAACAGACAGGAAAAGTTCTGGAACGCTGCGCCCATTACTCCATCGAATATAGTCAATTTCTTCAAGACCATTCTGTTTTACCTCTATATCGGCAAAAAGGATCATCGTCTGGGGCATAACTCACTGGCCTTCACCATCTATGTGGGGGTGTTTTTACTGGCCATATGCCAGATCATAACGGGTTTTTACCTATTGTATCCGGAGTCCGTTTTCTGGCAGACTTGGGGGCTCAAGTTCTTTGGCACTCAGCAAGAGGCCAGGTTTTTACACCATATCTTTATGTGGTGTTTTATGTTCTTTGCGATGATTCACGTGTATCTGGTGGTCTGGAATGAGAATGTAGCTCCTGAGGGCATGATCTCCTCCATCTTCAGCGGAGATAAGTTTGCAGAGAAATCCTGAACAAAAATCTCCTTGCATCTTGAGGGAATTTGTAATAAATTGAACTGCTGATGTCTTGGAGAGGTGCCCGAGAGGCCGAAGGGGCACGATTGGAAATCGTGTGTGCGTCTAAACAGCGTACCGTGGGTTCGAATCCCACCCTCTCCGCCACTCGCTTGGTCGTTTGTCCTCTTTTATTGCCTTGATATTGTATCTTGATAGCCGGGTCCCGCGCAACAACACCCTGTGAACTCCGCCAGGTCTGGAAGGAAGCAACGGCAGCAGTAAGTGTTGTGTGCCGCGGGGGTGCCTGGCTATTTTTTTTAATTAACCCAAATAGTTGTGTGTTACAGGGAATCTTCTTCCATATCCGAAGGCCTTGCCGCTGATCTTCGGCCCAAAGGGTGCCTGTCGTCTTTTGTATTCGCTGCGGTGTAACATAGTTAGGATGCGTTTTACTGTGGTTGCATTAAATCCCTTGGCGACTATTTCTTCCATAGAAGCCTGTTTCTCTATATATTCTTCCAAAATGGCGTCCAGGACATCATATGGAGGCAGGTCATCCTGATCTGTTTGATTCGGTCTGAGTTCTGCTGTGGGCGCCTTGGTGAAGATGCGTTCTGGAATCACAGGGGCATTTTTTAAAGGACCCTTTTCCCATGGCTTTTCAATGGTATTTACATATCTTGCCACGCTATAGACTCGCATCTTCGGCAGATCTGAAAGCAGTGCATAACCACCCACCAGATCGCCGTAAAGGGTGCAGTATCCCACTGCCAGTTCTGTCTTATTGCCGGTTGCTAAGACCATGTGGCCGAGTCTGTTAGAAATGGCCATAAGCAGTGCCCCTCTAATGCGGGCCTGTAGATTTTCTTCTTCTAATCCCTTTTGGCCGCGTTTAAACACCGGTGCCAGCGTCTCTTTGTAATGAGTGAAGACTGTTTCGATGGGCAGTGTGATGGTTTCAATATTGAGTTTTTTGGCCAGAGCCAGGGCATCTTCAATGCTTTCTGTGGATGTGAACTGTGATGGCATGAGCACTCCCAGTACATTTTGTGGCTTCAGGGCATGTGCTGCTATGGCTGCTGTCAGTGCTGAGTCTATGCCACCACTTAGGCCTATTACAACCTGCTTGAAGCCACATCGCGCTGTATAGTCTTTTAGGGATAAGACCAGTGCCTTGAAGATGGCCTCGTCCGTATTTGTTGATATGGTGATCTCCTGTTCAGGCGCTGTCATTGAATAGGGCTCATGGGGGCTCAGATTCACGAACGTCAGCCCTTCCTGAAAGTCACCGGCATGACAGTAGATGCTGCCGTCAGGAGAGACTGTCATGCTGTTGCCATCGAAGACAAGGGAATCCTGCCCCCCCACCTGATTTACATAGAGGAACGGCCTCGAGTATTTGCGCGCCAGGTGTTTGAGCAGTCTGATTCTGAACTCGGGCTTTGTATAGTCAAATGGAGATGCTGCGATATTGATATAGATATGAGGCGATGCGTTGAAAAGTTGTGCCAATGGATCGGTCGAATACATTTGGTGTGAAAAGAAATCGGCGTCGTTCCAGATATCCTCACAGATGGTGAGCCCGATGCGCAGACCTTTGAAAGGCAGAGGAGCTGTTGACTTTGCAGGTTCGAAGTAGCGTGCCTCGTCAAATACATCGTAGTTGGGCAGAAGGGTTTTGTGCACCATTCCTAAAATAGCGCCTTCATGAAACAGTATGGCGCTGTTTCTAAAAGGTCTTCCTAACCCCTCGGTATTTATGGTTGGGCAGCCGCAGATTACGGCGATTCCATGTACCTTTTTTATCAGATTATTTAGGCTTTGCTCACATGCCTGTACAAACCCCTTTTGATATAGCAGGTCCATTGGCGGATAGCCGCAGATGGAGAGTTCTGGAAAGACCAGCAGTTCGCAGCTTTTTCCCTTGGCGCGCTGAATATATGTCAGCATCAGCTGTGTGTTTGCCTTGATGTCTCCGATGGTGGGGTTGATCTGTGCGAGGCCGATTTTCATGTGAATGTTCCTGTTTTTGTCATTTCGATGAGGTATGAGGGATTAATGTTGCATGCCATGTTTTTTGAGATGAATGCGAATGGCAGTGATGGCCGCTGGTGTCACGCCGGAGATTCGGGATGCCCTGCCAAGGCTGTCGGGTCTTTGAGTTGTGAGTTTTTGTCGAATTTCGTTGGAAAGCCCTGGTATCTCAAAATAATTCAGGTCGTAAGGCAGAGTGATGTGTTCCCATCTGCGAAATGCCTCAGCCTCTTCCAGTTGTCTTTTGACATAACCGCTGTATTTGATCTCGATCTCTATCTGAGTCAGAATCTCGGTACCCATGTCTTGCAATGCGATTGCCTGGTCTGATTTGGAGGACAGTAATTCCAGAGCCTCGTTTATGCCGATTTCAGGCCGTTTGAGTAGGTCTTCCAGGCATATTGGATGTGAAAGGGCAGGGCTTCCCTTGGTCTCCAGCCAGGGGTTTATTTCGTTGGGTGTGAAACGCAGTTCTTTTAGCAGATTTTTTGCGGATTCACACCGATTGCGCTTTTTTTCGAAGATGGACCATGCCTCATGGGACAAAAGACCGATAGTCCTTCCTATGGGTGAGAGCCGCTGATCCGCGTTGTCTTCCCGCAATAGCAGCCTGTATTCCGCTCTGGATGTGAACATGCGGTAGGGTTCTTTAGTGCCTTTTGTGACCAGATCATCGATGAGTACCCCTATATATGCCTGCGAGCGATCAAGTATGATCGGTGGTTTTTCATGTACGAGTCGCGCGGCATTGATGCCTGCCATCAACCCCTGAGCAGCCGCCTCTTCATAGCCTGATGTGCCGTTTATCTGGCCTGCGAAAAACAGACCATGCACCAGTTGAGTTTCAAGGCTCGGCTTGAGCTGCACGGGATTGGCATAGTCATATTCTATGGCATAGCCGGGTTTCAGTATCTCGGCATGTTCCAACCCTGCGATGCTGCGCACCAGACGCCACTGCACATCTATGGGCAGACTGGTGGGAATGCCGTTGGGATATATCTCCGGAGTGTCCAGCCCCTCAGGTTCCAGAAATACCTGATGCCGCTCCCGTTCTGAAAAACGAAATACCTTGTCCTCTATGGACGGACAGTATCTAGCCCCGATGCCTTCTATGACACCGGTAAACATGGGGGATCTGTCCAGATTGGAACGAATGATTTCATGGGTTTTGGCATTGGTATAGGTTATGTAACAGGGTCGCTGTGGTAGCTCAATGGAGCTGTTGAAGAAGGAGAAGGCAGGAGGTGGGGCATCGCCTGATTGCATTTCCAGCATGTGGAACCGAATGGAAGCGGCATTCAGCCTTGGCGTGGTGCCGGTTTTGAGTCTGCCCACTTCAAACCCCAATTCTTTTATAGAGCGGGAAAGACGATTGGATGGTGGGTCTCCCAGACGCCCTGCGGGAAAGCGCTCAAGGCCGATGTGAATCAGTCCGTTCAAGAAGGTTCCAGTGGTTATTATCACTGTCTTGGCGTAAATCTCTTCGTGAATGGTAGTCTCTACGCCCTGCACCCTGTTGTCTTTGACCAGGATTCGGCCTGCCATGGCCTGATATAGGTCGAGATTCGGCTGTTTCTCCACCACTGATTTCATGCGCAGGCTGTAACGCAGCATATCCGCCTGAGCACGAGTTGCCCTGACCGCTGGGCCTTTAGATGTGTTGAGCCTGCGAAACTGAATGCCTGTTGCGTCGGTGTTTCTGGCCATTTCGCCTCCGAGAGCATCTATTTCTTTTACCAGATGGCCCTTGGCCAGGCCTCCTATGGCTGGATTGCAGCTCATTGCACCGATCTTGTTCAGGTCAATGGTCAAAAGCAGCGTGGATGCCCCAAGCCTTGCAGCGGCCAAGGCGGCCTCACAGCCAGCATGGCCTGCACCTATCACTATTACATCATATTTTTTAGGAAAGATGGACATAACTCCTTGAATGAACAGTAAAAATGTGAAATACTGTCTGAAACAGCACAAAAGGTGCCTGTCTCAAGTTGAGAAGTTTGAAATTCAAAGCCGTTAGAATATCATTGGAAAAGACATTTTAATAGATTTTTCTCGTGCCGTGAAGAATTTTCAGAAGTTGTTGTCAGCAACAAATAGGTTTGTCTGGTTTCATAGCAAATGAGTTGAATTGTCCAATTTATTCGCTACGTCAGATAGTATAGGTGGAGGTGGTCCATGTCCAGATTCTTTGAACAGATTCAGTCTGCTGTAAATTATGTCAAAAGCCGTCAGAATGCGGATGGAGGTTTCTGTTTCTATCGGTATGAGGATTGGGGTATGAGTGAATCCAATGTGCCGGACACCTTTTATGCACTGGCTGTTTTGTCCTTTGCCGGCCAGTCTGTTTCAAACATGAATATGACAGCAGGCTTTTTACGATCTCATGAGCCAACTGACGGCTGTTACCCTTCCATTACAATTGGTTGGTGTTTTTTGAATGCCATGAGGTTGTTAAAGGAACCTTTGGTTGTTTCGCCAAAGATATGGCTTGAGAATATGATTCGAGCTCTGAAGGATTCTTTAGTGCACAATAGACAAATGGAATGGTCTGGTGCACTTAAGGATTTGGGCAGGTTTTTGGAGTTGTGCCAAGGATATGGCGTCGTCTGCCCTGTCAGTCTGCAGACGGCATTGAGGCAGGCTATCTTAAATCTGAAATGGGCCTCTGGAGGTTATGGCTGGCCTGGGGCGAACCTGTTGGATACATATTCGGTCGTCCGTATTTACTCGTTGCTTCACTGGGGATTACCTCGTTTCATATTGGAGTATGCCCGCAGCTGTGAGGATGAAAATCTCGGTTTTACCCTTACCCCGAATGCCAGCAACGCCACCCTTGCAGTGTTGAGGGCGGGTATAGACATAGTGCATTTCTTCAATGAACGGCCGCGATACGAGCAGGTTCTTTTACGGTATATGCTAACCTGTCAGACAGGAAAAGGGGGATTTGCCCGTGTGCCAGGCGCACTTGCCGACCTGGAAAACACATATATCGCCTTTGAGTGTCTGCGGGCCCTTGAACAGCTTCAACCCATTGGCTCGGCCTGATTTTCAGGATAGGTATAATAGGCCAGAACCCATCCCTTTCTGCCATTACCAAGTCGAACGTAGTACCAGTCCTCGTAGCTGCCGAGCACTTGTAGCCTTTCTCCGTACATGGCCTGTTCGATCACAGGGAAATTCACGCTCGGGCCTGATCGCACATTTAGCAGCTCCGTGTTGACTTTGACAAAATCAACCGGCGGTGGGTCTATCTCCCAGGGAGAAGGCAGGTTGTCCGGTTCTTCCACCACCACATATCCTCCATAGGATGGACGATAGTAGATGCCGGCATAGGTATAATATTCCACATCGTTCCAGATGAAGCTGGTGCAGCCGAAAGGCAGGGTTGTTACTACAAACCCTATAGGCGGGACTATCCAGATAAAGCCGTTGTATGTCCTTTTATAAAAGCGGCCTTCGTGTATGAAATATGATTGATTCCTTATAAAGACCCTGGTGTGACTTACAGGCAGTTCCCTGTAAAAGCTAAGCCCGCGAGCAGGATATATTTTTTCGACGAGGATCGGTCTGTGTATGGGTGTCCGATCTATTCCAATATCATCTCTGATGTGCTCACGAGGTCTGGTTTCTCTGCTGTCTCGAATGTTTCGATCGTGTGGTTCAAAGGCAGGTTTTATCAGGGTGTTGTAATTTTTGTTTGGCTCGAAGGGGTTGTTGCCGTGAGTATTTGGTTTGTCGAGTCTGTGACCCTTCATATTTCTGTCGGTAACGAATGGCTGTGGCTGAGGTATGTTTTTGTCGGTGAGGGGCGTTCTTTCAGACAGACTTGGTATGGTTTTTCTGGAGTTTTCACGAGGCTGAAAAGGAGTGGTATCGGCAGCCTGGAAATGCCTTTCCTGTTGCTCCGGCCTCTTTGTTGTCGTTGGCGGAATGGGCTGTCTCTCTATGCCTGGTTGCTGATGTGGTTTGGCGATTTCAACCTGATATCTGGAAGATACCGGTGTGTTTGTAGGTCGTTCTTTGCGAACGATGTCTTTTTTGTCAGCGTCAATGTCTGTTTGAGATATGGCATTCTGGTCTGAACCGCCCAGATGTCCTCTGTCCCAGGCGTGCAGGCAGGGCGTATAGGAAAATAATGAAATCAGAATGAATGCGATGGCGTGATGGTATCTGAAGCTATTTGTCATGACCCTATTCCTTTGCAAGGTTTATAAGTTTAACCACCCATTGCTTCTCAAGGGCAGCATTTTCCAACAGGCTGTTAACTTTGTTTGGTGGTCTCTGAAAGCTGTGGTAGTATTATTTTGATATTTTAATCATGTTGATTGATTAACGCTATATAATTTTTTATGAAAAGTAATATAAAAATATTGCACGTAGAGACTGGACGCAGTCTTTACGGTGGGGCATTGCAGGTCAAATATCTGCTGGAAGGCCTGATAAGCTATGGGGTATCAAGTCTTCTGGTCTGTCCTCTGAATGCAGATATAGCAAGTTCCGTGCCTTCTGATGTTCTGGTGAGGGCAGTTCCCTTTGCTGGAGAGTTGGATTTGCGGTTATTAGGCGGTGTCATACAAATCTTGCGTCAAAAGCGGCCTGATCTTGTGCATGTGCACAGCCGTCGAGGGGCGGATATCTATGCTGGTCTTGCGGCACGTATCTGCGGCATTCCTGCAATCCTCACACGCAGAGTGGATAATCCAGAGCCTGTTTTTATGGGCGAACGAGGCCGCAGTCTTTCAGCCCTATCCAGATTTAAATATGGGTTGTATCAGCGCATCGTGGCCATCTCTCACGGCATAGAGCAAGTGCTACTGAATGAGGGGATTTCAGCGGCAAAACTCGTATGTGTGCCCAGCGCTGTGGATACGAGGCGTTATGCACCCTGTGGAAATGGCATTGAAACGGAACGGGCATGGTTTTTATGTGAGTTCGGCCTGACCGCTGAACATCTTCCTGTGGGTATGGCGGCGCAGTTCATAGAACGCAAAGGACACAAATACCTGGTGGAGGCGGTCTCACTGCTTGTATCCGAGTTTCCAAACCTCAGGGTTCTGCTTTTTGGCAAGGGTGCCCTGGAAGATGAAATTAGGCGGTTGGTTCATGCCAATGGATTAAATCAACATGTTATTTTTGCTGGTTTTCGCAGGGATTTGCCGCGTATTTTGCCACACTTGGCCATGTTGGTGCACCCTGCACTCATGGAGGGATTAGGGGTTTCGCTGCTTCAGGCTGCATCCTGCGGCGTACCTATCGTGGCCTGTCGCGCAGGAGGAATACCGGAGGTGGTGCAGCATGGCGCTACAGGTTTGTTGGTAACTCCAGGTGATGTGAATGAATTAGCACAGGCAGTGAAGACTTTGATTCAGCAGCCGAAAAGGAGGCTGGAAATGGGCATAGCAGCTCGCAGGTTTGTGTGCGAGGAGTTCTCCATTGAAAGAATGGTGAAGGGTAATCTGATGGTTTATGAAGATGTTTTGCAGAATATCAGACAGTTGTGTCCAGCAGCAGGCCCTTCATCAGCTTCTTGAAAGCTGTCTTGATTCGCAGCATCTCTTCAGAGGGAATCTGTCTTATGACCTCGTTGGTGTCTTTGTCGATTACGTCTACTACGATCTCATCAGTTTTGTTGTCAACACGAAATGTTATGCGCGTGTTCATCAGCTCCATGTCCTTTTGAATGGACCTGATGGCCTCTTCTGTTTCCTTTAGGCCTGCCTTGCCCTTGAATTCAGCGTCAGCTTCCGTGCCGGCGGCCTTTTGTGAACGGGCTGTATTCGTTGTGGATTGTGGAGTTGTGATAGTAGTATTGCTTTCTGAATTTGCGGATCTGCTTTGAACAGCCGCTGTATCTGTCTGTATTCGTGTATCGATGGTAAGCATAATCATCTCTCCTGAGATTAGGCCTTTTTGTCGAGTAAGATTCCACGTATCAGTTCTTTGAAGGCAATTCTGATTTTCAGAAATTCTTCTGGTGGAATCTGCCTTATGACCTTGTCTGTCTTTTTGTCTATGATCTGTACCACCATTTCCTTGCTTTTTTCATCAAATTTAAATGAAAAACGAGTGGTGGGAGTATTTGAAAGCCTTTTTTGCAGGTCTTCCATGTCCTGCTGTGTCAGCTTTTTCTGCAGTTCAAGTGCATTCTGTTGATATGTCGCAGTTTTTTTCTTTACAGGCTCGTTTTGGCTGCTTTCATCGGCAGCGCTGACCTGCTGTCCGTTTATTGTGATTTCATCGGGTTTAGTGGTCGGCTGACCGGTTTTATTATTCTCTTTTATTCTGTCAATGGCCGCAGCTTTCTTCTGTGCCGTCTCTTCGGCTGCAATTGCATGGTTTCCGGCTGTTTTTGCCGTTTCTTCCCGTATTATTGCAGGTGTTTGCCGGAAGGCGTCGTCTATTTGAGTGGAAGGCGATTGTATCAGCATGATTTCAAGTATCCATACTTAAAAATACATGTTTTTCACAGATATTGCCTGAACTGTAACCCTGAATGGCCTTTTTGCCCTGTTCCAGTTGCCTCATGTGTGTAGCGAGCTCATCGCGCTGTTTTTGCAGCATGACAAGTATATGTTCCTGTTGTTCTATGAGGAACTGCACTCGCTGTGCGTATTCCTGCCTGTGTTCGTCGTGCTGATAGACATCCAGCAGGTTTTTGATTCGCTGAGCGGCCTGTGTGTATTGATCCATCCAGCTGGGCAGCTCTGTGATCCACTGGGTATCTGAATGCATTTTCATGATAATGTCGTCTTGTAAAAAGACCATGTGGGCTAGCGCCTGCTGCATCTCATCGTGTGTAGTAAATGTCTTTTCCATGACGGCCTCAAAATTTACATGCGAACGGTTTGTAACAGGGCTGTTGCATCGCAGCCCTGCCACCCATGTCTGGATTTGCGAGATTGAGATTTGGGCTGTTTGTTTTGTGTGGTGCAGGGTATTCCTGTTTGTTCCGTCCGGTTGCAGTACCTGAATCGGCTGCATTGGTTCCAGACATCACCTGTTCCTTCCAGATGCTTCGAAGCTGAGCCACGTATTTGATGGCCAGATCCAGTGTCTTGATGTCGTTTGTGAGATTGACCTTCGGCAGCTCAAGCATCATGGCGGTATAAATGCCTCTCAGAAATTGTGCCTGCTCGGTATCGCCCTGCACGGAACTGAACAGCTCCGAAAGGATGTCGATGGCCTTACTCAGCGTCTCTCCTCGGCGCACTCTGTTGTTGTCTGTCACGGCATCCCGTGCTTGAAACAGATTTTTGATGCAGGCGTCATACAGCATCAAAATGAGTTTGTTTGAGTCTGTTGTCATGACTTGTGTGCTTTTATATGCCTTAACAGCCTGTGTGTTCATAGTTTTCTCTCATTTTTTGAAGAATTTTGCGGCCAAGCCTAAGCCTGCCTTTTTTGTTTTTAATTGGAACTCGACGAGCTTCCCGACAATGCCTTGAACTGCGAAGTCAAGTAGGTCGAAAGCGATGTCATGGAGTTGGTGAATTTGTCGAGTTCAGCGAATTGTTTGGCCAGGATATCATATTTTTTGTCGAGCCTGGCTGTTGTGCTGGAAATCTGTGCATCTATGCGTGAGATGCGTTCCTGCGCTGCGGTCTGTTCGCTGGCCAGAGTGCCTGTAATGGGTCTGGTCATGACGCGCAGTCTGTCGTTTACGGTCTGGGCAAGGCCTGTAATGTCTTTTGTGCTGTCGCCCTCCAGAAACAGCCTTACATCGTTCGAATGCTCTGAGATGGCCTTGTTCAGCGTGGTTTCATTTAGGCTGATAGTGCCATCTTTGTTCACCTCCAGACCCAGGTCGTAGAGGGAGGTGATGGCACCGCCTGTTTTGACCTGAGTGCTCAGCAGATGAATCATGTCATAGCCCATTGTCCTCACCGCGGCGATGCCCTGAAGCAGATTGGGTTTACCGTCCTTGTCGTAGCCGGCCTGGCTCTTTGAGCTGGTGATTACATCATTAAGTTTATTTACCATGCCCTTGAGAGCGTCAACCATTTTGGAATTGTCTTGATTGACGGTGATACTGGCTGTGCCCATGCCTTTGAGGTTCAAAGTGATGCCGCTCAAGATGTCTGTTATGCCGTCATTAGTCTGGCGTTGATAGGTTACGCCGTCTATATTGATCGCTGCGTTGAGAGATGCGCCTGAAGCGCCGTTTTTTTCTGTGAGGGCATAGCCGGATAACTGATTGGTTACGGTTATTCGATTGCCTTCACCTGTGTTTTTTGCGGTTAAGATCAGTTTGTATGGTGTGGCAGAGCCGTCGTTTACCAGTTTTGCTGTTACGCCCGGATTGCCTGTGTCGTTGTTGATCAGATCGGCAAGCCCCTGAAGCGTGGTGTTGTTGGCCACTGTCAGGTTTCGAGTCGTTGCGCCTATGGAATAGGAAAAGGTCTGGTTGGTACCTGATGTGTTGACCTTTGTATCTGAAGCGGCCACATTGGCGCCTTCCCATGAGCTGGCGGTGGCGAGGCGTGTAACCTCTATGCTGCGAGTTCCGATGGCAGCTCCGTCGGAAACAGAGGCAGTAACCGTCTTTTCATCGCTGGACGTGATGCCTCTGGCGATGTAGGTTGAATCCAGAGTCAGAGTCATGGCGTGGGATTTGGCCTGCATAAGCCCTTGATTTAAGGCATCAAACGCATTGATTTGCTGTTTGAGAGCGTTTTGCTTGGCCTTCAGACCTTCGAGAGGCGCTTCATCCGCTTTTCGAAGTTGATCCAGAATGTTTTGCAGCCCCAGATTGGAACCAAGCCCAAGAGAGCTGATAGTGCCTGCCATATTCGCTCCTTCTTTAGTTATCGGCGCCTTTGAGGATTATTTTCAAAGGCGCCTTATGCCATGGGTGAAGGCAATAGTTACCGTTCACCCATGGGTTGAAGGTTCAAACCCAATTACTGAAGCAGTCTCATCACATTCTGAGAGCTGGCATTGGCCTGTGCCATGGCGAATGTGCCTGCCTGCATGAGAATCTGCATCTTGGAGAAGTTGGACGACTCTTCAGCGAAGTCCACATCTCTAATCTGGCTTTCAGCCGAGGTGACATTCAGCTTCGTGGTGGTCAGGTTGGCCGAGGTGCTGGTGAGCTGGTTCTGCACGGAACCCAGGTCCGCCTTCACCTTGTTGATGGCCACGATGGCCGCCTCTACGATGGAGATGCCCTTTTGCGCACCTTCCTGTGATGTGACATCGATGTCGGAGAGCTTGCTCTTCTCCTGATTGCTCAGTGCGGTTGTAGCCGTAGCACCACTGGAAGAGGTGGCTGTAGGGGCAAAGGTACTACCTGCTGTAATTATGGAACCAGCCTCCAGTGTCATGGATGCATCCAGTACATTACTGCCTGAGGTCACTATGTCGCCTGTGAGCACTGTTCCAGCCTGGTAGTGTATGCCTCCCGCCGCTACGATTTCATCTGTGAGCACAGTACCTTTTTTGATGGTGGTGCCGGAGGCCAGAATGCTGCCTGCAGCCAGAGTCATGTCGCTTGCGAGAGTAACATCAGCGCCATTCCTTACAAGCCCGCCAATAGTGGAGCCTTTTGCCATAACCGAATTACTGGTGATGTTGGAGCCTGCCTTTAGTGTCATGTCGCTTGTCATGGTAACAGTGCCGAATATGCTGAAATCCGCTCCGATGCTGGAGCCTTCCAGAATACTGGTGTTGGTGCCAGATACTGCTATGATGGAAGTCGCCTTTAATGTCATGCCCACTGTGAGAGTGGTGTCACCTGATGTGACTACATCTCCTCCCACATAGGAGCCGGTGAAGATTGTGCTGCCGGCCCCTATGGTGGAGTTGCTCTTGACCACCATGTCAGATAAAAGCGTGTTGGAGCCGGTGGTAGTATAGTTACTGGCCAGAGTAGTGCCGGCGGTTACTGTGCCCACGGTGGTGACGATGTTGGTGGTGACAGTGGTGCCCGCGGCTAAAACCGTATTATTTTCAAGTATGCTTCCTGTTTTTAGCAGGCTGTCCGCTGAAGTAGTTACTGCTCCCTGAGTTGCGACGCTTCCGCCTAATACAGTTCCTGTTTCTATCGTGCTGTTTGATCCCAATATAGAACCAGCCTTTAGGACGCTGTCCATGGTGG
This sequence comes from uncultured Desulfobulbaceae bacterium, assembly GCA_964427245.1. GTDB lineage: Bacteria > Desulfobacterota > Dissulfuribacteria > Dissulfuribacterales > DYLC01 > JAQVIJ01. Next base: position 28,802 of record CAYRSX010000040.1, read on the forward strand.
TTGTCAGGGAGTTGGAGGCGATAGAATTGCTGCTAAAGGTCGCTCCCAGCACAGAGCCCGCTCGAATAAGTGAATCACTTCCTATGACGGAATTGGCCTTGAGAGTGGAATCCACGGTGGTGGACATGGCGCCTGCGGTGGTCAGATTGGCTGTGAGATTTAAAGACACCATATCAGTAGCGTCGGTGATCTTTATCTCGTTTGCGCCGGCTTGGAACAGACGAATGTAACCAAAGGTGTTCAGGTTGCTGCCCACCAGTGTGGTGCCTGTATCTCCTGTGACCTTGATGGCTCGGCCGTCGTTGGATGTGAGCTTTAGGTAGCCCTGGGCATCCACAGAGGCGGTTATACCGTGCTCGGATGACTTCTGATTGATGGCATTTACCAGAGAGCCGTCTGCATCGTTGTCTTGTACTGTGACTGCGCCGATGGCTACGCCGTTTATGGCGAAGTCAGTGCCGGTAGTGCCGGCCTTGACAGCGGAGTTGCTGGTGGAGCTTACAAATGCCTGGGCTGTAACGCCTGTCAGGTCGGAGTTGATGTTGATGGCCGAAGCAAGAGCGCTCATGCCATGCTCCATGGTGTTGTCATAGGCCAGATTGACGGACTGCACCTGAATGGTGGCATCCCGCAGCGCGGAGTAGATGCCCAGACGCACCTCGCCGCCGGTGGTGTTGGTGAGCCTCAGATCTGCTGTAGTTACATGGCCGATCTTGGTGGTCTCAGCGGAGGCGATGTTGATGTCAACCGTCTGGCCACTATAGGCGCCTACCTGAAACTGTTTGTTGATGAAGTTACCGGACAGCAGCTTCATGCCGTTGAAAGCAGTGGTCTGCGCGATGTCGTTCATCTCTTTTAACAGCTTGTTGATGTCCGCCTGAATGGCCTTTCTGGACTCCAGTGTCTGACCGTCCTGTGCTGCCTGAACCGCCTTCTGTTTGATGGAGTTTAGGATATTCACGCTTTCGTCCAATGCTGCATCTGCAATCTGAACGATGCTGATACCGTCATTGGCGTTTTTGATGGCCTGCCCCAGACCCAGTGACTGGGATTTCAGCAGGTTGGCTATGGACATACCGGAGGCATCGTCTGCAGAACGGTTGATGCGCAGACCGGATGAGAGCCTTTCCAACGATTTGCTCAGAGATGCATCGCTCTTTTGCAGGTTCGCATGGGAGTTAAGGGCCGAAATGTTAGTGTTGATACGAAGTGCCATGATAAATCCTCCTTGAGTGTTGTGGAAAGCGGCCTTCATGCCGCTTGGTTAGGGTTTTTGTCAGTTACATCAAAAGAGACGGCCGCAATGGGAATCGCCTAAATAGGATTTGTTCACCTCCTTTCTGCGTTTTTTTGCGGTTTTCCCTTTTGTTTTTTTATCGGCTGAGTTTTTTGAAAACTTTAATGCCTTTTTGATTTTTCAAATTCTGTCATTGTGAGCGCAGCGCATGGTGTGCTTTTGTCACTCTGCGCAAAGTCGCAGTGTCCGTAATGGAGTTTTTCTAATTTATTCACTGCTACTTCGAACAATTTAATGACTCCTGACAGATAGTGAATTAAGGGTATTCTTTTTGCATGTGGTGTTCTATTATTGTATTAAGTCATTGTACATCAGGAGATAATACATGGAAACCATAATATTCGGCGCTGACTTTTCAGGCAATTCCACTACATTTCAGGCAAATCTTGCCGTGCTCAAACAGCGTTTCCCAAGTGTTTATAAGCTGGTAGAGCAGTATGAGCCGGTGTTCAGCGGTGAGATTACAGTGAATGCCTATGGCCATGTTAATCTGCGGTATTCTTTGGAAAACGGCGCCAATTTTCTGGCATATAATAACGAGAATCCATGGTTGAGTGCCTCGGCACACCTTAACAGTGTGCCGCAGGATGCCTGCGGTGTAGCGGTTTTTATCGGCATGGGATTGGGGTACGGCCCGCTTCTTCTCATGAAAGAGCGGCCTCATCTGGTGAAGCTCGTCATAGTAGAGCCTTCTTTGGATATCTTCTCTTTGGCTATCAGATATATGGATCTGACAGGGCTTTTTAAGTATTCACATCTGCATCTCTATGTAAGGGATATCGATACAAATCTTATGGAACTGGAGTTGTTCAGGGAGGTGTCTATATCCGATACCCATATTCTGAAACATCAGCCTAGCTTCACCTGGAATTTAAGGCTCTATGAGACTACGACGCAGCAGGTCTATTCTCTTTTGAACAAGATAAGCGCCATGGGTGGTACCACGAAGGCCTATGGCAGAATATTTATCAAAAACCGGCTTCAAAACCTTACAACTATTCGTTTTGCTACCAATTCAGATGTGTTGAAGGGACTTTTTAAGAATGTCCCTGCGCTTCTTGTGGCAGCAGGTCCTTCTCTTGATATGAGTATTCCAGACATTAAAAAGGCTGTGGGTCGATGTATCATCTTTGCAGTGGATTCTGCTCTTCCCACTCTTCTTAAAAACGGCATAACGCCTGATTTTATATCGGCCCTGGATATGGAAACCGCAAATTTTGAAAAATTTGCCCCTTTTTTAACAAATGAGCTTTCTGCCAATCTTGCCATTACGATAAAGGTATCCCCGCTTATTCCCAAGAGATTCCCTGCAAAACACATCTTTTATGCCTTTAACGCAGACATTCCCCACATCTGGATGATAAAGGAATTGGGAATTCGAAATCTTTTGCCCCCTCTTTTGTCCGTGGCGCATCTATCCGTGGGGCTTGCTCATCTCATGGAGACCTCGCCCATAGTGCTTGTGGGCCAGGACCTGGCCTATACCAAGGCCGTTGGTTCTGATCATGCATCATACGTTATATTTCATGAAAACGGCCTGCCAAAGGACAAAGAGATTTTTTATGTAAAGTCCATTACAGGCGAGGATGTGCCTACCGATAGAGGGCTTTTGACTATAAAGCAACAGATGGAAGAGATCGTAGCTGAAAGCTCGGTGCCTATCATAAATGCAACCGCCATGGGTGCACATATCGAGGGAACAGAAGTGATGCCGCTTTCAGATGTATTGAATCGATTTATGACTCAAAAAATTGATATTCAGCATGCCATAGATAAGGCTGTTTCAGCCAAGAAGCCTTGGCAAAATAGAATGATTTATCAATATGTCAGGCGTATTTTGCGTATGGGCGAGGATGTGTCAGCAAAGGTTAAGCGTTGTCAAAAGATGCTGGAGAAGGCACAAAAAGCACTAAATGACATTACTCAACGAGCCATCATCGTTAAGTCCTTAAATGATCTGCCTGCAAAATTAAGAGATGAGCTGATAGAGGTGGACAGGCTTAACAATCAGACGGACGGCTATAATGAACTGTGGAATCAGGTCTTGGAGTTGACCTATGACATGCTCAAGGAGAACGACAATTGGCGTCGCAAAAATGAAATTGTTAAAGAGGAACAGGGATATTTGCCATGGTTGCGTGAGGAACTGGAACGATTACATGCAGTGCAGGTCAAACGTATCGATGTGTTGAGCGATTATTTTCAATCCCTACAGGCCCTTTTGCACAGACTCGATGAAGAAGACAGGCTTTTGCAGTTACTTTCCAAGAAAAAGGACAAAGAGGTATTGTTTCAGCACAAATTGGAGCTGGCAGGCCTTTATATTGACTCAGATGACTTGCAGTTAGCCTTAAGTGCCCTGAATGAGTTGATTCAGGAGCAGCCTGAAAATGTTCAAGTCCGTATGTTGATGGGTTACACGCTGGCAGGTCTGTTGCAATTTGAAGAGGCGAACAGACATTTTGAATGGGCACAGGAGGTAATGCCTGATTTGGCACAAGAGATTGTTGAACTGCGCGAAAAAAGCGCTTCATGGTGGTTACAGCTTATTGGCCAAAGAGAATATGTCGCACAGCCCGACGGAGAATATTTTCTTTGGGGTGAGAAGTATCCACACTTACTTCATGTCTGGCTTGAACGTATTCAAAAGCTCAATGCTCAGCAGGCGATAAAAGAGATTGCGCAGGATATATGGCCTCAATATGCAAGGAGTGTCGAAAGATATCTGAATGGGGATTCATTGGAGAGGGCCATAGCACTGTTACAGGCATGGGATATGCCCCAATTATTTTCTGTAAATGCACTGAAAAACTATGCCTTTTTGTGGGTCAAGGCCCTTTATAAACAGGAAAATTGGGAAAATATTGAACAATTCTTGCCCATTGCACTGCAAGAGGCAGAGGGTGACGCTGAAAAAATGGCATTTCTGGCCCGTGTTCTCATGGAAACCGGCCGATTGCAAGATGGCATCGGACTTCTGGCTCAAGCGGTGGCCTTAAATTCAGATGTAGCGGAACTCTGGGAAGAATTGGGAGATGCCTTGCTTGATTCCCGTGACTATGATGGGGCGATAGCCGCATACGAGCGGTGCCTATTGGCGCTTCCTCATCATATGGAGCTTCTCAAAAAGATAGGGGATTGCTATCTGGCACTTGGTCAGGCCGATGCAGCCAAGGCTGCATACGAGGCGCTCAAATCAAGGTTACAGAAGGAATCACACTCTGAACAGGTGGAGAGGTTGTTTCAAGAGGGTTTGAGCCTACAAAAAGACAAGAGATATCAAGAGGCCATAGATCGTTACAGAGAGGCACTCAACCTCGTTCCTTCACATATTACAGCATGGATGAACATGGGAGTGGCATATAGCTCTCTTAAGAGGTATTCAGAGGCGGAAGAGGCATTTCGCAACGGTTTGAAATATGATGAGCAAAATCTCGATCTCATCTATAACTTGGCATGTCTCTATCTCGATATTCAATATATAAATGAGGCTCAGGTATTGTTTGAACGTGTGCTGGAGTTGCAGCCCGAGTATGCCTCTGCGCATAATAATTTAGGTCATATCTATAAAGAGTATAAAAAAGATTACGAGACCGCTATTAGTTTCTTCAACAATGCATTGAAGTTACAGCAAAACGATAATAATTTGGAGTGTGCAAGGATTTATTACAATTTAGGCAATTGTTATCATGAATTGATGAATATATCCAAGGCGATAGAGTTTTATAAAAAGGCTATCGCCATGAATTCGGAACTTGTAGAGGCGCACTGGAATTTGAGCCATGTTCTTCTGTTGAATGATCAGATTGAAGAAGGCTTTAAAGAATATCTCTGGCGCTGGAGACGCAACGAGGCGATTTCACAGGATCCTGTGCCGATTCCTCGTTGGCAGGGTGAGTCCGATAAGGGCAGCATTCTGGTGTGGACCGAGCAGGGAGCCGGTGATAACATTCAGTTCGTGCGTTATCTGCCTTTGCTTAAGGCGCAGGGCAAGCAGGTGGTGTTGGCATGCAATCAGGACTTGGCTGGTCTGTTTTCTCTCATGCCTGAGATAGATCACCTGATTTTGAAGTCCCATATGCCGATAGTCTGTAAAGAAATGGATTGGCACGTGCCGTTATTGAACCTGCCTACATTTCTGCAGAAGGAGAGTGAGCCCTTTCCTTTTGCAGAGGGCTGTTTGCCGTTAAATCAATGGTTGGTTGAAAAATATTCCGGTCTTTTTGATAATTATGGGGATAAACTTAAAATCGGTTTTGTATGGAAGGGTAATCCCAAACACAATCGGGACAAAGAGCGTTCTGTGGAGTTTGAGATGTTTCAGCCGCTTTTCGCATTACCTGATACTGTTTGGTTCAGTCTTCAGTATCAGACCGAACCCCTTGTATGCAATGCGTTCAATCTCGTCAATCTGTCGCCGTATCTCTTTGATTTTGCGCATACCGCAGCACTTATCAGTCATCTGGACATGGTAATCACCGTGGATACCTCCATTGCCCATCTCGCCGGGGCTGTTTTGCCCACAAAAGACGGTAGGCGGCCGCAGGTATGGGTCCTTTTGCCCTATGTACCGGACTGGCGATGGGGTGTAAAGAAGGATGTGACTCCATGGTATGATAATATGCAGCTCTTTCGTCAGAAGAAGCGAGATGATTGGCAAGAGGTGTTTGCAAGAGTGATAAATGCACTTGAGAAAAAGAATGTATGACTTTAAAGGGGAGGTGCGTATATGATTCGTTATTGTACTCGATGTCTGTTTCCTGACACAAAGCCTGATCTGTCTTTTGACGAAAAAGGGGTCTGTAACGCATGCCATAATTTCGAGAATCGTCCTGAGGTTGACTGGAATGAGCGCAAACAGGAACTACTTCGAATTTTAGAGCGCTATCGCTCAAAGAATGGTTCCAACTGGGATTGCATCGTGCCTGTGAGCGGCGGAAAGGACAGTCATTTTCAGACGATCAAGATGCTCGAGCTGGGCATGAATCCACTTTGCGTAACCGGTACAACCTGTGATCTTTCGGAGATAGGTAGGCGGAATATCGAAAATCTCAAGTCATTGGGTGTGGATTACATAGAAGTCACGACCAATCGTGTTGTGCGCAGAAAGCTCAATCGCATCGGGCTTATTCAGGTTGGGGATATCTCATGGCCGGAGCATGTGACCATCTTCACTGTGCCTATCAGGATTGCCGTACAAATGAATATTCCTCTGATTATCTGGGGGGAAAACCCTCAAAATGAATACGGAGGTCCTGCATCCGCCACTGAAAACAACACGTTGGACAGGCGTTGGTTGGAGGAATTCGGTGGGCTTCTGGGTCTTCGTGTCTCCGATCTTGTGGGTATAGACGGTATAGAAAAAAGACATTTGATTCCGTTTACATATCCTTCAGACGAGGAGTTGAAACGTGTCGGAGTGACAGGGTTGTTTCTTGGATATTATCTGCCGTGGGACGGCTATTCCAACGCCCTTCTGGCACAGGGATTTGGTTTCAATACATGGCATACCACAGTGGAGGGATCCGTAGTGAATTACGAAAATCTCGACAATTACCAGACCGGCATACATGATTATTTTAAGTTTCTGAAATTCGGCTTTGGAAGGGCGACAGATATAGCCTCTCTGCACATTCGCCGTGGCAGAATCAGCCGTGAAGAGGGGCTTGCTCTTGTGAAAAGGCACGACGGAAAGTTTCCATGGACATATCTTGGAAAGCCCATTGAAAAGATACTTGAGCCTTTGGATATGACTGTGGAGGAGTTTATCAAGATATGTGATCGTTTTACAAATAAAAAGCTCTTTGTTACAGACGCCCGTGGAAATCTCGTCAAAGATAAATACGGAAATCTAACCAAGATCAACTACGATAATCCATAATGGCTACTTTGATCATAGACTACGGTATGGGAAACCTCGCATCTGTGCGTTGTGCATTTGAAGAGTGCGGAGCGAATGTCTTCATTTCTGATGATCCTGCTGATATCAAGACCTCTGAACGGTTGGTGCTGCCCGGAGTCGGTGCTTTTTGTGATGCCATGGCGCTTCTGCGTGAAAAAGGTTGGGTGGATGCCATACGTCGCGCTGTGTTGAAAGAAGGCGTTCCAATTTTAGGCATATGCCTTGGAATGCAGCTTATGGCGGAAAGAGGCGTGGAGGGAGGCGAAACAGATGGCCTTGGCCTTGTGCCGGGAGTGGTGATTCGGCTTACATCCACAAGTGGTGAGCGTGTTCCCCATGTGGGTTGGAACGAGGTGCATATTCAGCAAAGACATTCGATTTTTGAGGATATATCTGATGGCACAGATTTTTATTTTGTGCACAGTTTTCATTTTGTGCCATCGTGTTCGAAACACATTCTGGCAATCACACCGTATTGTGGTGGATTTACCTCCGTGGTCGGAACGGGCGGCGCTGTCGGCGTTCAGTTTCATCCTGAAAAGAGCTCAATGGCCGGCTTTAAAGTCATTAGAAATTTCTTGGAATATAAATCATGTTAAAGGTGCGTATCATTCCTACGCTTTTATGGAAAGGCAACGGACTTGTTAAGGGTATGGGTTTCGACTCATGGAGAAGGGTGGGCACTGTGCTGCCGGCCATCAAGGTCTATACCATGCGGCATGTGGACGAGCTTGTAATCTTTGACATTACAGCTACTGATGAAGGCAAAGCCCCTGATTATGACACGATTGCAGACTGGGCGCAGGAGTGTTTTGTGCCTGTAATCATCGGCGGAGGCGTGCGGACTCTTGAGCATATCAAGGGATTACTTCGTTGTGGAGCGGACAAAATAGCCATCAACAGTGCTGCATACGACTGTCCAGAGCTCATTTCGAATGCTGCTTTCAAGTTTGGCTCTCAGTGTGTAGTGGTTAGTATCGATGCCAAAAGGACGCCGAGCGGAGATTATGAATGCTACAGTCACAGCGGTAAGAAGCCTACGGGCAAAAAAGTATATGAATGGGCAAAAAGGTGTGAGGAGCTCGGTGCAGGCGAGATCTTGATAACATCCATAGATCGTGACGGTACGATGCAGGGTTATGATCTGGAACTGATCGGCGAGGTCGCGAGAGCTGTCTCAATACCGGTGATTGCATCTGGAGGTGCAGGGAATCCATTTCACATGCTTGAGGCGTTGAGATGTGGTGCAAGCGCGGTTGCGGCAGCCAGTATCTTTCATTTTACCGAACAGACCCCTGCTGAGGTAAAGGCAATTCTGCATAGGGAGGGCATACCTGTGCGCAGAATCCCAAAATAACCAAAGTCAGCACATGCAATCTTTCAAAATTCCAGGTTGTTATTGAGCATACATGGCCTTGCATACTGCTATAGATGCCAGAAAGCCTGCCAGATCGGCCATGAGCGCGGCAGGAAGGGCGTAACGAGGCCTATAAATGCCTACAGAACCGAAATACACGGCCAGCACATAAAAGGTCGTCTCCGTGGAGCCTTGAATGGTGGCAGCCAGAAATGCCGTAAAGCCGTTGGGATCTCGAGTCGTGATCTCGCTTACCAGCCCGAATGCACCTGATCCAGATAGAGTGCGCAGTATGGCGACAGTGACGGCCTCCACAGGTATGCCCAGGGTATTTGTGACAGGGGCGAGTAGATTTTGAAGTAGATCAAACGCTCCGGAGGCTCGAAACATTGCTGTTGCTACCAGAATCATCACGAGAAACGGAATGATTCGTATCGCTACCTGAAATCCCTCTTTTGCCCCTTCTACAGCGGTTTCATAGACAGATACTCCCCGGGCATATCCCAGGGCCAGCAGGCAGAGCATCAAAAAGGGAACGAACAGGTCTGTGAGATTGACAGTTTCGGCATCGAGAGCCAGTCTCCACAAGGCTGCGCCGATAAATAATAACAAGGCGGAAACGGCCCAAAAGGTGCGTTTATTGTCTCTTGACCAGGCACAATCCGTGTTAGATTGGTTATCGGCCGTTTGTTTTGACTCACATTGGGCAGTTTCATGCCTTTCGGTCTGCATGGAGGGGTTTGAATTTTTTGACAGCCGTTTCAGTAGAATCACGGTTGCTATGGCAGTTAAAGTGGAACAGGTTGTGGCTATGAGTGTTGGAATCAATATGGCTGCCGGATTCTGACTACCTGCAGCGGCGCGAATGCTGATCATTCCCAGGGGCAGGAGCGTTATGCTGGAGGTGTTTATGGCCAGAAACATGCACATGGCATCCGTTGCCTCACCAGCTTTGGCATTGAGTAGATTCAAGGACTGCATGGCCTTGATGCCCAGAGGTGTGGCTGCGTTTCCCAGCCCCAAAATGTTAGCGGACATGTTCATGGCCATCTCAGAAAGGGAGATATGGCCAGGCGGAATGTCCGGAAAGAGTCGTCTCATCATGGGTTGAATCCCTTTGGCTATGGAATGCATCAGACCTGCCTTTTTGGCAATGTGCATCAGCCCAAGCCAGAGGCTCATGGCGCCGATAAGGCCGATGGCCAGTTCCACAGCGGATTTGGCGGCATCAAAGGATGCGCGTGTAATGTCCGCAGCCTTTCCGTAAAAGGTGGCAATGATAATGGCAAATGTCATGAGAACGAGCCAGATGCCGTTCATAGCCGCTGGTTTTGAGGGTTTGTGCGAAAATTCAGGTGAGTTCTGCGAATTATTTGAGTTCAAATTAAAGTCCTTTGGATGCCGTGCCGATAATATAACTACTTAGCATCATGAAGAGGATTTGAAAATTGAGGCAATTTAAAACCGTTTTTTGTCGCCTTACAATAAATATAAATTGATCGTTTTTTAATTAGGTATCTATGGAATTTTCTGCAAAAGATGTTATCATTCAATGGAACAGATTTGAAAGGAGGTCGAAGATGGCTATTCAATCCGTATCGAAAGCCCCTGTGAATAACTATGTCAACAATCTCAACAATGCTAATCGGGCACAGAGACCTCAGAATATTGTAAACGATACAGCTCAAACAGGTCAGACTCTTGGAAGCAACGCCTCGTATGCGCCGGCTGCGTCTTCCAACACCGCGGATCGAGTCGAGCTTTCCTCTCAGGCGAAGGCTCTGAGCGCTCAGCGCAACACAGGAAATGTTCAGGCCAATGCCCAGTCTCAAGCCTCGGATGCTGGTCGCGCCGCCTATGTACAGTCCATCAAACAGCGCGTGCAGTCCGGTACCTATACGGTTGATAATGCCAAACTTGCCAATGCCCTCATGAAAGATGTACTGAACAAGATAGGGTAATATTCTTTTATAGTTGTCTCAAAAAGGGCGCAAGAGAGCGCCCTTTTTTTGTGTCTTTTATTTATTCGGCAAGTCTGTTAAAGAAAATACATGTGGTTTAAGCGCGTTCAGCAAAATAAATCGGCCATGACCGGCCTTTTCATTGTGGTCGTGTTATTCGTTGCGGCGGCCTTTGCCCCATGGCTTGCCCCTTTTGATCCACAGGCCATAGATACATGGCACATTCTGCAGCCGCCGTCCTGGACACATCCATTCGGTACGGATTCCCTGGGCCGCGACTGCCTGTCCCGTATGATTTACGGCGCTCGCATCTCTCTTCTGGTGGGCATAGTGGCGGTGGGCATCGCCACATTGGTGGGATCGGTCCTTGGGGCCCTGGCTGGCTTCTATGGTGGATGGATAGATGTGCTCCTCATGCGTTTTGTGGATGTAATGCTCTGTTTTCCCACTATATTTCTCATAATGGCGGTCATTGCTTTTTTAGAGCCGTCCATCTGGAACATCATGATTGTGATAGGTTTGACCGGTTGGATGGGAGTGGCTCGTCTTGTGCGGGCGGAATTTCTGAGTCTGAAACAGAGGGATTTCGTGCTTGCGGCCCGCATCATAGGCGCATCGAATCTGCGTATAATCTTTTCTCATATTCTGCCCAATGCAGCGGCTCCAGTGCTGGTTTCGGCTACGTTGGGCATCGGTTCGGCGATTCTGGTGGAAAGCGCACTGAGCTTCTTGGGTATAGGGGTGCAGCCGCCTACTCCCAGTTGGGGGAATATGCTTACTGAGGGCAAGGATAATATAGAGATTGCCTGGTGGCTGTCCTTTTTCCCAGGTATGGCCATTTTGATTACTGTACTTGGTTATAATCTTTTGGGAGAGGGTTTGAGAGACTCACTGGATGCAAGACAACAGGATTAGCGTAGCCTTGTCATTCCGAGCGTAGCGAGGAATCTTAAGATTTCTCAGTCGCTACGCTCCTTCGAAATGACAAAGGGAGATATTGCCATGAACTTAGCCGTTATTCCGGCACGGGGCGGCAGCAAAAGGATTCCCCTTAAAAACATCAAGCTATTTGCCGGTAGCCCTATCATTGCATGGTCCATCAAGGCAGCTCAGGAGACGGGTCTGTTTGATCGAATAATCGTCTCCACTGACAGCCCAGAGATAGCGCAGGTGGCGCAGGAATTTGGCGCTGAGTGCCCTTTTTTGCGACCAAAGGCGTTGGCCGATGACTTTACAGGCACAAACGCTGTTGTGAAACATGCCATAGAGTGCTTGAGCGAAGACGAGAAATGGCCGGAATATGTCTGCTGCATCTATGCCACGGCGCCGCTTATAGAGCCTGATTACATTCAGAAGGGCTACGAACTCCTGGTCGCAAGTGACAGACATTTCGCCTTTTCCATCACATCATTCCCATCGCGCATACAGCGGGCGCTGCGGCTCAGAGAGGACATGGGCATCGAGATGTTTTATTCACAGTACGCCATGACGCGCTCGCAGGATCTGGAGGAGGCCTTTTATGACGCCGGACAGTTCTATTGGGGCAGTTCCCAGGCATTTTTGCAGGAGTTGCCTCTGTATGCGCCTCATTCTATCGGCGTTCGGCTTCCGCGATACCTGGTGCAGGATATAGATACATCAGAGGACTGGGAGATGGCTGAATATATGTTTGAGGCTGTCAAAAGAAAAAGAGGAGGGAAGCATGCTGGTTAGGACAGAACAGGAAGAGTTTTGGAGCGGTGAGTTCGGTCAGGAATATACGAATCGCAATCAGGGGGAGCGGCTTCTTGCCTCAAATACAGCCTTTTTTGCAAAGATTTTGGCCAGAACTCGAAATGTGCAGTCTGTCTTGGAACTTGGAGCAAACCGCGGGCTGAACCTCATGGCCATAAAACACCTGTTGCCTGGAGTGTCTCTTTCCGCTGTGGAGATAAACGATGCAGCGATCAGGGAGTTGAAGGCATGGGGAGGCGTTCATGAGGTCTTTCATGCCTCGATTTTGGACTTTAAGCCCCAACGGACGTGGGAGCTGACCTTTGTAAAAGGCGTGCTCATTCACATAAACCCAGACTACCTGAAACAGGTCTATGAGCTTCTCTATAATGCAAGTGCAAGATACATATTGATTGCAGAGTATTACAATCCCACACCTGTGGAGATACCGTATAGAGGTCATAGGAATAGGCTTTTTAAGCGGGATTTTGCTGGAGAGTTCATGGATCGCTTTACGAATGTCAGGCTTCTGGATTACGGCTTTGTATATCATGGCGACCCTGATTTCCCTCAAGATGATATCACTTGGTTTTTGATGGAAAAATAACTAAATGAAGCAAGTTATAATCAGGGCGGATGCATCTATAGAAATCGGTACAGGTCATGTGATGCGTTGTCTCGCTCTGGCCGATTACCTTCGTGAGGTGAATGTGCAAGTCATTTTTATCTCTCGAAGGTTTTCAGGACATCTGGCTGACTTGATAAAAGCGCAGGGTTTTGAAGTAGGGCTTTTTCATTGTGAAAATGGTTATTCAGTGCAAGCGGATGCCTTGCAGACTCGGAGAATAATTGAAATGTCAGGCTGTGACTGTCTGATTGTGGATAACTATGCCTTGAATGCACAGTGGGAGAGGCCGTTACGAAGACTGGTACGAAAGCTCTTTGTTATCGATGATCTGGCCAATAGACTACATGACTGTGACGGGTTGCTGGATCAAAATCTGCACAGAGAAATGCATATACGGTATCAAGGCCTTGTTCCATCGAATTGTAAGTTTTTTTTAGGCCCTGAATATGCACTTCTTCGCAGGGAGTTTTTGCAGAAAAAAAGACATATTATGCCCAGAAATGGGGTTGTAAGGCAGGTGTTGATCAATTTCGGCGGCTCAGATGCTCATGACATGGCAAGTCTTGCCATCACGGCGTGTGCAGAGTTTTTTGCGGGTACTGATGTGAAGATTCAGGTGGTAGCAGGCGCTTTAAACCCTTATAAAGCCAAGTTGCAAGAACTTTGCAGCAGTTTTTCTCGGTCTGTTTTTGTTTATCATGAGCAGGTTTCGAACATGGCAGGGCTCATGGCAGAGGCAGACCTTGTTATAGGTGCAGGTGGCTCCAGCCACTGGGAGCGGTGTTGCTTGGGGCTTCCGGCCATTGTGCTCACTACAGCAGCCAATCAGGTGGAAATCACAGAGGCTGTGGCTGAAAGGGGTGCCTGTGTGTATCTTGGCGACGCTGAAAAAGAGGATAGAAAACAGTTAAAACAGAAACTTGTCTTAAAGATGTTAGAGCTGGTACATAATCCTCAGATACTTTTGAAGATGTCCCAAAACGCTATGTTGTTGATGTCTCAAAGGAATGGATTTGATGCCATGATTAAATGGCTGGCTTCATAAAATAGTTCTGAATTAGAACGATTTTTATAAAGAATAGTTCTGTAATAGAACTATTTTCTTGTTTAAGGCTGATTTTAATTCTATATTAGAACTCATGAATTCCATAATAGATCAAATAGAGCTTACCACAGAAAGACTCAAGCGTCCTGTCATTCCGAGCGAAGCGAGGAATCTTAAGATTTGTTGGGGCACGGCATGCCGTACCCGTACCTGCGCTTCATTCGAAATGACAGGTGATGATAAGGTTAAAAAGGCCGATTTTGTAATAAGGGATGATATTGATGTGCCTGTTGGCAATAAAATGCCCATGTGGTTGGTTGGAATGGTATTTTGATGAAGAGATTAAGACCTGCATACAAAGATTGCATGTTACGAAGCGTCACAACCGATGTGCACGATGCAGAGCTGCTTTTTAAGTGGCGCAATTCCCATCGAGTGCGTGTAAATATGTTTAATGATGGGTTGATTCCCATGGAAGAACATATGGCGTGGTTTTATTCCTTGGCTGAAAGCCAAACTCATTTAGTCTGGATCTTTGAATACAAAAAAAGACCCGTGGGTCAGGTCAATATCAAGGCCATCGATAAAACGCACAATCGATGCACTTGGGGTTTCTATATCGGCGAAGAGAATGTGCCTTCTGGCATGGGTTCGGCTATGTTGTATTTGGCGCTGAAGGAGATATTTGACAGGCAACGCATAAGAAAGCTCTGTAGTGAGGTATTGGCCTTTAATCATGTCTCCATTCATCTGCATGAAAAATTGGGTTTTAGCCGAGAAGGCCTGTTAAAGGCCCACATCTTGCGAAATGCAGAATATGTGGATGTGGTGCTCTGGGCCCTATTTGATATGGACTGGCAGAAAAGTAAAGACAGGCTGAGACAACTCATCTTTACAAATGGGGGTTTAGATGCGTGAGATTAACATAGCTAACCGCAAAATCGGTCTGTATCACGCGCCATTCATCATCGCAGAGATGTCAGGCAATCACAATGCATCCCTTGAGCGTGCCCTTGAGATAGTGACTGCCGCCCACAAGGCAGGCTGCCATGCCATCAAGCTTCAGACCTATACGCCAGACACCCTGACCATCGACTGCAAAGGAGAGGGGTTTTGCATCACAGACGAAAAGAGCCTGTGGACAGGCGAGACCCTGTACAGCCTGTATCAACAGGCATATACGCCATGGGAGTGGCATAGACCCATCTTTGAGCATGCAAGGCGTCTGGGCATTATTCCCTTCAGCACGCCTTTTGATGAAAGTGCTGTGGATTTTTTGGCGGAGCTGAACGTTCCGTGTTACAAGATTGCCTCCTTTGAAAACATTGACCTGCCGCTGATTCGCAAGGCCGCCTCAACAGGTAAGCCCCTGATTATCTCCACGGGCATGGCAACCCTGTCAGAATTGCATGAGGCAGTGGAGACAGCTCGCAATGCAGGCTGTAGAGACCTGATTCTTTTAAAGTGCACCAGTTCTTATCCTGCTGAGCCAACGGATAGTAACATACGCACCATTCCTCACATGCGCCAGTTGTTTGACTGTGAGGTTGGGCTTTCAGACCACACTCTGGGAATCGGAGTAGCCGTTGCATCGGTTGCCCTTGGCGTGACCGTCATAGAAAAGCACTTTACCCTGTCTCGAAAAGAAGGAGGCGTGGATGCGGCCTTTTCTTTGGAGCCCCCGGAGATGGCGGCCTTGGTGAGCGAGAGTATGCGGGCATGGCAGGCATTGGGTGAGGTTCGATATGGACAAAGCGAGGCAGAGAAGCGCTCCCTTCAGTTCAGGCGTTCCCTTTACATCACGCAGGATATGAAACAAGGGGAGGTGCTCACAAAGGAAAACCTACGTTCCATTCGGCCTGGTTTCGGCTTAAAGCCCAAGTATTACGAGTTATGTCTTGGTAAACGTATCACACGAAATGTAAGCCGCGGGACCCCTCTTACCTGGAATCTCCTCCTGAATGAAGAGGACTACTCCGCCCTATCATCACCTGTCATTTCGAAGGAGCGCAGCGACTGAGAAATCTTAAGATTCCTCGCTTCGCTCGGAATGACAGGACGTTGGTGCTTCGCTTCGGGGCATCCCTCCACAGGAGGGGAATATTAAATGATGTTATGCACTTGCTTTCGTGTTTGCGGTCCTGCCTCGTACATACTCCACGACCATGGGTATGACCGAGATGACGATAATGGCCAGAATTACAAGAGTGAAGTTTCGTTTGACCATGGGAATGTTTCCAAAGAAATATCCACCGATTAAAAAGACCGACATCCACAGAAACGATCCCAGAATGCTGAATCCTATGAACCTAGAATACCTCATGGCGCCGATGCCTGCTACAAATGGCGCAAATGTGCGTATAATGGGAATGAAACGGGCTATTATCACGGTTTTTCCGCCGTGTTTGGCATAGAATGCCTGTGTCTTTTCCAGATATTCCCTGCGGAAAAATCGAGAATCCATGGCAAATGCCTTGGCGCCGATTTTACTGCCGATGAAATAGTTCAGGTTGTCTCCACAGAATGCGGCCATGGCGAGCAGGGGAAAGAGGAGTTCCAGACGCAGGCCGCCCAGCGCTGCAAAGGCACCTGCGGCAAAGAGCAGGGAGTCTCCTGGCAGAAACGGTGTGACCACAAGGCCTGTTTCGCAAAAGATGATGGCAAAGAGAATGAAGTGTGTGAGAAACCCGTATGTTTCGATGAGGTCCTTCAGGTGCCTGTCCAGATGTAAAAAAATGTCTATGAATTGCAGTATGAATTCCATGATAACCCTATGAATGTGTTATAATCTCGTAAAAATCCGCGCCAGTGGTGTCGTTTATGACGATGGCAGGCAGGTCTTGTACCTCCATGCGATACATGGCCTCTGTGCCCAGCTCCTCAAAGGCCACGCATTCGCATTTACGAATGCAGCGAGATATGTATGCCCCTGCACCTCCGATGGTGGCCAGATAGATGGCATCGGCATCTTTCATGGCCTCTCTGACCGCTAAAGAGCGTCTGCCCTTGCCCATGGTGGCGGCCAATCCCAATTTCAGAAGCTGCGGCGTATATGCATCCATGCGATAGCTGGTGGTCGGGCCTGCTGAGCCGATGACCAGGCCGGGTGGGGCAGGGGATGGCCCCACATAGTAGATGAGCTGGCCATTGAGGTCAATGGGTAGCTTTTCGCCTTCGGCAATGAGCTCCACAAGCCTTTTGTGGGTTTGGTCTCTGCCTGTATAGAGCACGCCGCTTAAGAGCACCAAATCGCCCGAGCGCAGTTTCTGAAGGAGAGTTGTACTAAAGGGCAGTTGAATGCGTTTAAATGAAAGCTCAATGTTCCACGGTGTGCATGGTTTTGGTTGCTGGGCATGTATCAAATCCTGTGTATTGCCCATTGATAAAAATTCATTTGCAGATGACGCCGTTAACTGTCTGCCATTTATGCTCCAGGTCCCTTTTTGCCAGACAGCCGTTTTGCTTCGTGCGGCATGGCACTGAATGTTTACAGCCACAGGTAGGCTCGCTATGTGGCATGGAAATACATCTATGGCCACATGGAGTGTGGTGGTCCTGCCTCCCAGACCCTGAGGCCCGATGCCCGATTTGTTGATCTCTTGAAGAAGCTTGGCCTCCAATTCCGCCACATTCTCTCTTGCATGTCGTTGGCCTATTGGCCGCAGAAGTGCCTTTTTGGCCAGAATGGCCGCCTGCTCCAGGTCCCCTCCGATGCCAACGCCGATTATACCTGGGGGGCATGAATTGGGTCCAGCCTTTTTCACTTGTTCACATACTGCAGTTACGATGCCGTTTATGCCTGCCGACGGTGGCAGCATGAAGACGGCGCTCATGTTTTCACTGCCACAGCCTTTGGGCAGCACGGTAATGGAGAGATAGTCGTCCTGAGGAATGGGTGTGACATGTACGATGGCAGGTGTGTTGTCACGAGTGTTTTGACGAGTGAGTGGGTCGCAGACCGAGGCGCGCAACCAGCCTTCTTTTGTGGCCTTGGCCACGCCTCGATTTATGAGACTCAAAATGTCGTCTGTTATGGCCAGATTTCTGCCCAGTTCTACAAAAAAGACATCTATCCCCGTGTCCTGACAGATGGGAAGCCCTGTCTTTTCTGCTATCCGTGCATTTTCCTTCAGGATATTGAGTACAAAGTGAGGCAGGTTGTTTTCTTCCAACTGTTCTGCTGCACATATGGCATTTAATACATGCCCTGGCAGCTGAGTATTGGCCGTATAAACCAGATTCGCTACGATCTCTAAAATCTCTTTGTTCAGGTCAGTCATTGTTTTTTATAAGAAATCCTCCGAGGCGCAGGGCCTTTTTGACCACTTGCATGGGGTCTTCGCCCAGTACGCGAATCACAGGCTCCTTGCCCACATCTCCCAAGTCGTAGATGAGATCAGGCACAAAGCCCTTGGAGCGAATGGCCTCGGTCACGCCCCAGATTAAAGAAGAGCCCTCGCGATTTTTCGACTTCTCCGGCTCTTGAAGCCTGGAGAACTCCGCTATTTTATAGTTAAGTCTCTGAACGGTTTGCAGAAATTCAGGTCGATAGCGCACAGCCATTGCCGAGCGTTTTGTGCGATCAAAGTGCATGACGGTCAGAATGATGCGCGCTACATGGCTGGATGCCCCGAATCGAGGTGCACTGATGCGCGCAACGCCCTTTTCATAGGCTACGATGCGACCCGGAAATGCAGCTACATCCAGGGCGCCTTGAGGCCAGGAGAGCTCTGGCCATGGAAGTGCATAGCCCAGATTTGTCTGAATCTCTGGAATGAGGTCGTAGCATTCAAATCCCTGCAAAAACCGCCATGCCCTCTCCAAATCCTCCAGTACCTGATACTTGGCGGTTAAATTTTGTAAAAGATACAGCGGGTTGGTTGGACCTATGCCTGCACCCAGGTCGAACGAGGCAGAGATGGCCTTGCTCGTAAAGACCTTGGCCAGATACACCGCCTCTTGAACGGATTTGTGCTGTGCCAAATAGGTGGTAAGCGCCGCTGAGAAGGTGCAACCTGTGCCATGTGTATTTTTGGAACTGTGACGCGGCATGGAGTATTCCTCCAGTTTGCCGTTACAGCAACACAAGAGGTCGGTGGCCTCTGCATCTGGAAGATGGCCTCCCTTCAGCACTACCATCTTAAGGGGTGAGCGATAGGCAGGGGAGGCGGCGTCTTTAAGCATACCTTTCAGTCGAAAGGTTGCATCCATCGCCTCCTGTTTGTTTCGAATGGGTTGATTCAGCAGGGCTGAGGCCTCTTCCACATTGGGTGTGATCACATCGGCCAGGGGAAAGAGGTGTTGAATCATGGCGGAGACGGCCTCTTGAGCCAAAAGCTGATGGCCTCCCTTGGCCACCATGACCGGGTCTATGACCAGTATGCCATTAAAGGCATGGCGTTTTAGGGCGTTTGCCACCACCTCTATGATCTCGGCATTGGCCAACATGCCGGTTTTTATGGCCTGTGGTTTGATGTCGGAGAGCACTGCATCTAATTGTGCTGCTACGAACTCAGGTGGTGTGGGCAAAACGCCATGTATGCCTGATGTGTTTTGAGCCGTAAGGGCAGTGATTACACTTGCGCCATAGGCGCCCAGTAGAGTAAAGACCTTGAGGTCCTCCTGAACTCCCGCGCCTCCTCCTGAGTCAGAACCTGCTATGGTCAATATGGGAATGGGGTTATTATTCATTAATCTGTTTTCTCCTGATTTTTTTTAAAACTGGCAGGGTAGGAGTTTCGCCTGTTCAACAACTCGCTTTAACAGCTCTTCAGTCTTTTCTCTTAATAGACCTTCATTGGCTCGAGTCTCCACATTCAGGCGTAACAAGGGCTCTGTGTTAGAGCCTCGCAGATTGAAGCGCCAGTCTGAAAACTCCATGCTTAGGCCGTCTGTGTAATCTATGTGTAAGGCATGCTGGGCATAATGGGTTTCAATGGCCTTCAACACCGTTTGTATGTCCTGCACCCGTCTGTTGATCTCGCCGCTTACAGGAAAGCGCTCCTTGCGCTTCGCCATAAGACTTGAGAGGCAGTCGCCTTTTTGAGAAAGCAGCTCTGCTATGAGCAGCCAGGGAATCATACCGCTGTCGCAATACTGAAAGGCCTTGAAGTAGTGGTGGCCGCTCATCTCGCCGCCATAGATGGCATCCTCCTTGCGCATGCGTTCCTTGATGAAGGCATGGCCTGTTTTGGACTGAACAGGAATGCCATGCATCTGGGCCACCACCTCTATGGTGTTCCATGTGAGTCGAGGGTCGTGTACGATCTTCAGTGTCTCTTTTTTGTGCTTGGTCAGAAATGCCTCTGCCAAAAGGCCTACCAAATAATACCCTTCTATAAAATCACCGTGTTCGTCAAAGAGAAAGCATCGATCAAAGTCTCCGTCCCAAGCTATGCCCAGGTCTGCATTTGCTTCCTTGACCGCCTGTGCGGTGCGATGGCGGTTTTCAGGTAAAAGTGGATTGGGAATGCCATTGGGGAAATTGCCGTCTGGTTCGCAACAGATTTCTACAATTTCAAATGGTAAAAATGGTTTGAGTTCCTTTATTACCGGCCCTGCGCATCCGTTTCCTGCATCTGCTACGATTCTTAAAGGTTTGAGACGGCTTGTATCGATGTAGCTCAACAGGTGGCGAATGTAGTCTTTTCTGTGAAAAAAGGGTTCGTATGGCAAATTCGGCTGGGCATGGTAATTGGAGGTGTCGTTCATTACCATGGCCTCCAGGTCTTTAAGCCCAGAATCTCCGCTTACAGGCCTGCTTTCGCGCTGAACCAGCTTCATACCGTTATATTCTTGAGGATTGTGGCTGGCCGTGACCATGATGCCTCCGTTCATGCCGTAATAAAAGGTGGAAAAGTATATCTCTTCTGTGCCGCAGAGTCCTATATGAGAGACTCTTACGCCCTGAGAGGCCAGTCCATGCGCCAAGGCATGAGAAAGGGCAGGGCTGCTTTTGCGCACATCATGTCCGATCACCACTTTTTGGGCATGAAAGAGCTGTGCAAAGGCCTTTCCGATGCGATAAGCGATATCCTCGTTTAATTCCTGAGGAACGCGACCTCGAATGTCGTAGGCCTTAAATGGGCTATTCTTTGTCTCGGCCATAGTTGTCCTCAAATCTGACGATGTCGTCTTCTCCCAGATAGCTTCCTGTCTGCACCTCGATGAGTTCCAGCGGTATCTTTCCTGGATTTTGAAGCCGGTGTTTTACGCCCAAGGGCAGATATACGGATTCGTCTTCTCTGAGCAGGAATTCCCTGTCGTCCTGAGTCACAAGTGCCGTGCCCTTTACCACGATCCAGTGTTCTGCCCTGTGATGGTGCATCTGACTGGAGAGAATGCCGCCGGGCTTTACCGTGATGCGCTTCACCTGAAATCTGTCGCTTTGTTGAATGGTCTGAAAGTGGCCCCATGGTCTATAGACCACCGGGTGTTCCACGGCCTCTTTGCGTCCTTGTTTTTTTAGAGTGGAAACCACATCCTTGATGGCCTGGCCGTGGTCTTTGTCGCAGATGAGCACTGCATCGGTGGTCTCAACCACGATGGCATTCTCCATGCCCAGAACCGTCACAAGCCGATCCTCGGAGCGTATCAGACAGTTCTTGCAGCCATGCGCCAGCACATCTCCATTGGTTACATTGCCATTTTCATCACAGCAGGAGACATTCATGAGGCTGCTCCAGGAGCCCACGTCGCTCCATAAATTCGGAAATGGCACCACCATGGCCTGTCGAGTGTGCTCCATGACAGCGTAGTCGATGGAATCCGCAGGACAGTCGTGAACGATATTTGCAGGCAGTCTTAAAAAGTTCAGGTCTTGTCGAAGCCCCTGCACGGCCCTGTGACAGACCTCGTAAATGTCTGGCCTAACGTGCTGTAATTCCTGAAGGTATGTCTCGGCCCTGAACATGAAGATGCCGCTGTTCCAAAAGTAGTTGCCTTGTTTCAGATATGCCTGAGCCTTTTCAAGGGAGGGTTTTTCTACGAAACGCTGGACTGGAAAATGGAATGCAGACGAGTCGTCTCTGCGCGCCTCGATATATCCATAGCCTGTTTCAGGCCCTGTTGGCACGATTCCAAATGTGACAATATAGCCCTGTTCTGCCAGGGTGCGGCCGTGTTCTACCGCTGTTTGAAAGGTGTCGTTCGCCTGAATCACGTGGTCTGCCGGCAGAACCAGCAAGATTACGTCGTTTTCTGGAACGGCCGATTCAGCGCCGTCTGTATTTTCTGTTGCGCAGGTAGCGGAGGGAAACGGCGCCTGCGCGGAGTGCAACAGGTGAAATGCGGTATAGGCCACCGCAGGCGCCGTATTCTTTCCTTCAGGCTCCAAAAGAATAGCTTGAAGCGGCTGTTGAATCTCCTGTGCCTGTTCCAGCACCAGAAACCGATGTTGGTCATTGGCGATTACTATGGGGTCTGTGGCATCGTTGATGGCCGCTGCCCTTATTAGAGTCTGCTGTAACAAGGAATGAGGGCCTGTGAGCCGCAGAAATTGCTTGGGATATGCCTTGCGTGACAGTGGCCAGAGCCTTGTTCCCGAGCCGCCACAGAGAATAACCGGCACTATCTTCATACGTATCTCCCAGCCTTATAGTTGTTCTTTGTGAATGATGATTTTGGCATTCTTGCGCAGGTCTTGAAGCCAGCTGTCCATCACGAGTCTCTTTTGCTGTTCGAGGAGTTTGTCGGTTATGGCCTTTTGTTGAGCAGGGAAACCGGACATGTCTGCATCCTTTATGTTCTTGAGAGAAACGATATAAAAGATATCGTTTACTGCCACAGGTTTTTCAGAGATGGGGTTGGAGTGAGTGAGAGAAAGCCCTGCCTCCAGTACAGGTTGCGGAATGTCCTTGGATAGCGTGGCCATATCTGTTCGCGAGTAGGCCTTGCTGATCAGGAGATTCAGTCCTTTTTCTTTGGCAAATGTAGCGAAATCCTTGCCTTTTAACTCAAGTATTAGTTCTTCTGCCTTTTTAGCGGCAGCATCTTTTGCTTTTTGTTGAATCAGTTCGGTTGTTACCTGGGCTTTGACCTCTTCAAAAGGTGGAATAGTTGCGGGTATCTTTTCAGCTATTTCAGCTATGAGCATGCCGTCAGGGGTTTCGATTATGGAACTTAAAGAGCCTTGTCCCAGTTCAAAGAGTTCATTTAAGGCCTCTTTGTTCAAAAGCAGATTGGGTGGTACAGTGCCTTTTGAAAAGAGGCCTGTTTTGGTGAGTTCAATGCCTTTTTTTTGTGCATATAATGTCAAGCTTCCATTCGCGATGATGTCATCATAGAGTTTGCTGGCCTGTTCGAACAGTGTAGATTTGCTGCGTTCCTCTTTTAGCTTGTTGATTATGGCGTCCTTCACTTCATCAAACGGCCTTAATCCGGTCTGTCTGATCTCTTCCAAGCGAATGATGTGCCAGCCGAAATCGGTCTTTACGAGGTCAGAGAGTTCATGGGGTTGAAGGGCAAATACCGCTTCTTCAAATGGTTTGACCATGCTGCCCCTGCCGAAAAAGCCGAGGTCTCCACCTTTTGGGGCGCTACCCGGGTCATCGGAGTATTTTTTTGCCAGTTCTTCAAAGGATTCGCCATGCTTGAGTCTTGACAATAGGTCTTGGGCCTTTTTTTGGGCTGCCTCTACGGTTTTTTCGTCGGCGTTTTTGTCAGTTTTTATAAGTATGTGGCGGGCATGTCTCTGCTCCTTGGTTTCATAATTTGCTTTATGTTCTTCATAATCTGCTTTTGCTTCTTCATTGGATATATTTAAGCTATTTAAAATATCTGCTTTTTTAATTGCTATGTAATTTAATGCTATTTTGGGTTGCGTTTTGTATTTTTCTTTATTGGTTTCATAGTATGATTTTAGTTCGTCTTCTTTGGGAGTAATTTCTTTTGTGAAGTCTTTAGTGTCTATTGTAATATATGCCAATTCTCTTATTTCATTGTCATAGTTATACTGCGCTTTAACTTCTGATTCAGGTATTTTTATGCTATTTGTCAATAAGTTTGATATTTTTTCAAACAACAATTGTTGGTGTATTTTATTTTCGAAATCAGTTGGAGTCATGCGATTAGCTCTGAGTACCCTTTCGTAGAGAGTTTTATCGAATTTTCCATTGGATGAAAATGCCGGTATTTTTAATATTTCTTCCTGAATCTCTTCGTTGGATACATATATATTCAGCTTGGATGCGGCTTCTTTGATAAGAAGGCTGTTGATCAAATTGTCGAGTACTTGGCCTTTGATGTTCATTTTTTCCAGAAAGCCTTCAGGCATCTGGCCGCTGAAAAGTTGCTTATATCTCTCGATGGTGTTGATGTATTCCATTCTGTATTCTTCATAAGGTATGTCTGCACCATTGACAGTGGCCAGCGATGTTATTCGTTGTGAGCGAAAGGTGCCTATGCCCCAGAATACGAAGACCAGGGCTATGGCCCCCAATATGATCTTTACTGCCATGGAAGAGGCATTTTTGCGCATAAAATCCAGCATGGTCGTGTGTGCTCCTTGAAGTTTTGAAAATCAAATGGTGTAGTGAAGGTGTGATTCGCCCCTGCGATATGAAAATTATTCTATATGAGGTCCTTTTGCAATCCCAATTCTGTCAGGTATTCTCTTGTGCCTGCAAAACGAGGTGTTCCACATAGCGCATGGCGGCATCTTTTTCACCTCCGAGCATGCGGGAAAGCTCTTCTATGCGTTTTGCATCGGAAAGCTCATAAATAGTCGTGACAGTGCCGCCGTCTGCGGTGTTCTTGCAGGCCAACAGGTGCTGGTTGGCCAGACATGCTATCTGAGGAAAGTGTGTGACCACTATCACCTGACCTTGTGACGCCAGGGCCTTGAGCTTTTGCCCCACTCGTTCTGCCACCTCTCCGCCCAGACCCGTGTCGATCTCATCGAACACAATGGTTTCAACGCCGGTATTGCGTGCAAGGGCTGCTCGCAGTGCCAGCATGACGCGAGAGAGCTCTCCTCCTGATGCTATGGATGTGATGGGTCGCAATGGCTCTCCTACATTCGGGCTGAAAAGAAATCTCACCTCGTCCATGCCTGTTGAGGATATCTGGGCAAGGGTAGGTTGTGCAGGTGTCAGTATCTCGATTTGAAAACGAGTCTGCTTCATTTTGAGATGGGCCATTTCGTTCAGAATGGCGGTTTCCAGCAGGTGCGCCCCTTGTTTTCTGAGACTGGAAATGCGGTTTGCCTGAGAGATCAACTGTTCTTCCGATGCATTAAATGTGTTTTGAAGGGTTTGTGTATCCTCTTGAAGGTGCTCCAGTTCAATGATGCGTTTATTCAGGTCTTTTTTGAAGTTCAGTACGTCTTCAAGGCTCGGGCCGTAGCGGCGTTTCAGTTCTTTGAGGGCATGATAGCGATCTTCCATGGCTTCAAGTTTGCCGGAGTCGGTGTGCAGTCCTTCCAGATAGTCTCTGACAGCCAGTGCAGTATCCTCCACTCGATAGGTCGCATCCTTTAGAGCCTCGGTTGTTTGAGTGAGTCTGGGGTCGATGGCCGACATCTTCTCCAGGCGCTGAATGCAGTCGCGCAGCAGCTTCTGAACAGAGTTTCGTTCCATGTAGAGGGCCGTATATGTGGCATCGCCAAGTTCTTTTAATGTGGAGGTCTGTTTCAGGATAATTATCTCTTGCTCTAGGATATCGTCTTCATTGGGTTTGGGGTCGATGGCGTTTAATTCCTGTTGCAGCCGCAATGCCTCAGTTAGTTCCTGTGAGGCGTTGAGAGCGGTTTCCTGTGCCTTTTTCAGGGCCTTTTGCGCTGTTAGGGTTTGTGCGTGTAGGTCCTTTAGAGTGTCGAGCTCATTTTCAAGCTGTAAGAATGTGTCCAACCAGAGACAGTGGTTTTCGCTGTTCAGCAGCCGTTGATACTCGTGTTGACTTGCGATACTGATGAGATACGGAGAGATGGTCTTCAACATGGTCAACGGTGCTAACGCGCCATTTATATAGACTTTGCTTTTGCCGTTTTTCTGAATGATGCGGCGAATGGAGAGGTAGTCCTCATCACATGGAATTCCCTGTGCCTTCAGCAGGCTATTTACCTCATCAGTAGTCTCAAATGCCAGCTGAATGACTGCCTGGTCCGCACCTGTGCGAATGTGTTGAGGCAGGGCCTTTTCGCCAAGAGCCAGTTTGACGGCCTGAATCAGAAGGGATTTGCCGGCGCCTGTCTCACCCGTGAGCGCAATGAGCCCCTCGGTCAGTTCCAAGCGTAGCTGTTTTATGAGAATAAAGTTTTCGAGGAATATTTCCTGTAACATTTGATCGCCTTGAAGAATTTCATCTTTTATATTGTAAAGTACTTTTGATGTTTTATAAAGAGATATAAAGGTGACCGAAAAATAGACATAGAAGATTGTCTTTGCGAGCAAAGTGAAGTAATCTCGTTCAGCGAACCGTGCCTGTCATTTCGAATGAGCATAGCGGCTGAGAAATCTTAAGATTCCTCGCTACGCTCGGAATGACAAGGCTACGCTCGGAATGACAAGGCTACGCTCGGAATGACAAGGCTACGCTTGGAATGACAGCGTTTGACTCGAAATGACAATTGCATTACCGGCAGGACAGGCGTCTTGTCTGTCACACCAGTAGTGGGTTTGCTCGAAATGACAAGTTGAGGTGGTTTTTTGCATATGCCCAAAATGGAGTATCCCAATGGGCTGTTGAGTTGATTGATTATGACAGAAGAGAAAAAATTTTTCTACAGACCTTTTGATGGTCTTGAAAAATTTGTGAAGATAAACTGTGCGGTCTCAGCGGTATCTTCCAATAGCTCCGCCCATAAAAAAGGTCATATAACGTCTGATGCCATGAAAAGTCAGGGCGCCGTAAATACTAAGCAGTCAGCTCAAAAGTTGAAGACCGCTTCTTCTGCTTTATCTGCTGAAGTCGGCGAAGAAGAGGCTCTGTTTCAGAATGCCATGCGGGATGTGACCCCTCTGAACGGCGCAAAGGTGCCTTTGCACACTCAATCGGACTTGACCGATTTGAATGTAAACAAAGTGCAAAATGAGCAAAATCTTGTCATGGGGCAGTTGAAGGCCATTGTCTCAGGTAGTGCCGAGGTCCCTGTCTCTGCTACGCCTGAATTTGTTGAGGGGATCGGCTGGGGAGCGGACAGGCTTCTTGTTCAGAGATTGCACAAAGGGGAGTTTTCCGTACAGGCCTATTGTGATCTGCATGGTATGGATCTGTTGTCCGCCATGGAGCGATGTGAAGAGTTTTTAAAGAATGCCATTTACACATCTAAGGGCTGTGTGGCCATTATTCACGGCAGAGGGCTTTCTTCTAAAGGCAGACCAGTGATAAAGGAAACCGTCATACATTGGTTGCATTCAGGGCCTTATCGGCGTTATATTATTGCCCTTTCCAGTGCACCATCATGGGACGGCGGTGCCGGGGTTACCTATGTGCTTTTAAGGCAGAGACCAGCCAGAAGAACGAAAACAAGGGGTTGATTTGAGAAAAGGGCATCTGTTTGTTCTGGAAGGCATAGACGGCATCGGCAAGACTACCCTGTCGCACATGCTGGCGGAACGGCTTGTAAGAGCAGGATATGCGGTGGAGTTGACCAGAGAACCCTCAGACGGCGTGTGGGGTCGTCGCATACGTGAGAGTTTTCTTGCCAGCGCCAGGCTTAGCTTGCAGGAGGAGTGCGAGCTCTTTTTGCTGGACAGAAAGGAGCACGTGACTCAGGTCATATTGCCAAGTCTGAGAAGTGGCAAGGTGGTGGTGTGCGATCGGTATTATTTCTCGACCATGGCCTATCAAGGGGCCAGAGGAGCGAATGTGGAGGAGATCCGCAGACAGAATGAACAGATTGCGCCTGTTCCGGACATGGTTTTTTATCTTCAATTGAAGCCTGAAAGGGCATTACAGCGAATTCAGGAACTGAGGGGAGATATTCTCAATAATTTTGAATCATTGGAATATCTGCGTAAGGTGGCTGCCATATTCGACGCCATGGAGTTCCCTTTTTTCAGGCGTATCGATGCAGACAGGCCATTAAATGCCATATTGCAGGATATGCTGCGTGAGGTGATGTCATGTTTGGAATAGGTGCGCCGGAACTGTTGTTGATATGTATTCTGGCCTTGATTTTGTTGGGGCCTGAACAGCTTCCCAAACTGGTATCTTTTATCGGGAAATGGCTTGGTCAGGCTCGAAAGACAGCCGATGAATTCAAACGGCAGCTCAATCTCGACGCCCCTCTTTCGGAGATACAGGAATTAAAAACAGACCTGAAAACCAGGCTCGACCTGCCGATTGTCATTTCGAAGGAGCGTAGCGACTGAGAAATCTTAAGATTCCTCGCTACGCTCGGAATGACAGCAAATCTCTATAGACGATAAAAAATGATCGATTTCAGCCATGTCTTTGTCTTTTAATGATTTTCCATGGATGCTTCACCTGAAAGAGCTGCGTTTCAGGCTCATTATATATGGTTGTACATTGCTTGTTTTTTTTTCAGTTTGTTATGCTTTTTCCGGTGGTCTCATTGCAATGCTCATGCGTCCCGTAGCTCATGCCTTTCCACAGGGTACGGACATGGTATTTACCGCCCTGCCGGAAGGGTTCATTATACATTTGAAGGTCTCTTTCTGGTTTGCGCTATGGTGTTCTCTACCGGTTGGCCTGTATCAGATCTGGCGATTCATTTCCCCTGGTTTATATCTTCGTGAAAAACGTGCCATTCTCAAAATATTGTTTTGGGCGCTGTTTTGTTTTGGAATAGGTGTATGTGTTACATATTGGTTGGCCATTCCGAGACTTCTGGCATTGACTTCTCGAATTGCACATTACGGAATCGAGCCGCTGCCAAGACTTCAGAGTTATTTTATGTTTGTCATGGAATCGCTGGTGATGGTCAGTTTATTGTTTGAGTTGCCCCTTGTGCTGTATCTTTCGGTGTATTTTGGACTTTTTGATGTAAATTTTTTGCGTAACCGTCGAAAGATAAGTTACGCCTTGATGTATCTCGTGGTTATTTTCATAATGCCCGATGATATTTTTTCACAAATTTTGTTGATGTTGCCCATGATTTTGAGTTATGAAGGGGCGATATTTTTGATTGGTATGTTGAACCCCCAAAAATGACATGGGATTGTTTTTTCTTCTTTTTCCCCTTGTGTACCGTTATTTTTTCTGTATAGTTTAATTGTAGTTTAATTTAAATATGGAGGAACATCATTATGCCAGGAAGACGTAGCAGACCTTACAATTTAGAGGATGTAGAGTTTGTGTTTGAGAATTATGCCAACATGACTGCAAGTGAAATAGCCGAAACCAGAGGTATTAGCAAGTTTCAGGTTTCCAAGATTGTAACTGATCTGCGCAAGCATACAGACTTGCCGAAGAAGAGTTTTAAGCGTCCCAATCCTATTCTTCAGTTCCTTGAAAAGAGAGGGATTTCTCCCAAGCAGGAGAACAAGCCGGTCAAGGGCGGAAAAAAGAAATAACTTATGATGTGTCTGGTGTTGTTTTAACCGTTTGAATTCAGGGTGAATGTGAATGGACTATGAAGCAGTAATTGGTTTGGAGGTGCATTGCCAGCTTCAAACTCTCACAAAGATCTTTTGCGGTTGTTCCGCGCAATTCGGTGCATCTCCCAATACCCATGTCTGTCCTATATGCCTGGGTATGCCGGGGGTCTTGCCGGTTTTGAACAGACAGGTAGTGAATTATGCCATGCGCATGGCCATGGCAGTCAATTGCCGTATAAATCCCATAAATCGCTTTGCAAGAAAACATTATTTCTATCCTGACCTGCCCAAGGGCTATCAGATCTCCCAGTATGAATTACCCCTGGCTGAGCACGGTTGGGTGGATATAGAGATTGATGGCACGAATAGGCGCATAGGCATTACGCGCATTCACATGGAAGAAGATGCAGGCAAGCTGATACACAGCACTGCACATGCCACGAGTTTTGTGGATTTGAACAGGGCGGGTGTGCCGCTCATAGAGATTGTCAGTGAGCCCGACATCCGTTCACCTGAAGAGGCCGCTCAGTATCTGAAAAAGATTCGTGAATTGGTGCGTTATCTTGGCATCAGTGACGGCAATATGGAGGAAGGCAGCCTTCGCTGCGATGCCAACATCTCCATGCGGCCTGTGGGAGAACAGCGTTTCGGTGTCAAGTCCGAGTTGAAAAACATGAATTCTTTTAGGCATGTACAGAAGGCCCTGGAGTATGAAATCCGTCGTCAGACAGCTCTGCTTCTGGACGGCAAAGAGGTGGTGCAGGAGACGCGGCTTTGGGACTCTGCAAAAGGAGTGACCATTTCCATGCGTGGCAAGGAAGAGGCGCACGATTACCGCTATTTCCCTGAGCCTGATTTACCTCCACTTCAGATCACTGTGGATTGGGTAAATGATGTGAGGGCATCGCTGCCTGAATTGCCCGATGCCAAAAAGGAACGATTTGTGCAGCAGTACGGCATTCCTGTCTATGATGCGAGTGTGTTGACAGCTTCTCGTGAACTGGCCGATTATTTTGAAGATACTGTTCGTATTTTTACTCAGCCCAAGACGGTCAGCAACTGGATTATGGTGGAGCTTTTGAGGCTCTTAAGGGCGGATGGTCGAGAGATACAGGATTGTCCTGTGACTCCGCATGGTCTGGCAGGGCTTCTCAAAATGCTGGAAAGCGGAGTCATCAGCGGCAAGATGGCCAAGGATGTGCTGGAGCAGGCCTATCGTGGTGAGGCGAAAGAACCTGTGGAACTGGTCAAGGCACAAGGGCTTTCACAGGTGACGGACGAGTCAGTACTTCGGGATGTCATACAGAAGGTTATTCAGGCCAATCCTTCGGAGGTGGAGAAATATCGGGTAGGCAAGACCAATGTCCTGGCCTTTTTCGTGGGGCAGGTAATGAAAGAGACCAAGGGCAAGGCCAATCCCAAATCCGTAAATGAATTGCTTCGAGAGGTGCTTGCATCATGAGCGGCCATGTTTCAATTGAAGCGGCCTTTATTCTCTCTATTTTGGAGAGGGAGGGTGCTTCGTCTGTGTGCCCTTTGCGTTGGGAAGGCGGTTTTCTGTATCTGCTGGACCAGCGCAGGCTGCCTGAAGAAGAGACATGGCTGCCTTACACCAATGCCTCGAATGTAGCCGATGCCATTCGCTCTATGGTGGTGCGTGGGGCGCCGGCAATCGGTATAGCCGCGGCGTTTGGGTTGGTTTTGGAGGCATACGCACTTCAGGAGGCGGAGATTTCCGACGGCAATGAGTTTGGGGAGCTTTGGATGCAGGCGGCAGGGCTTTTGCAAGCAGCGCGTCCCACTGCTGTGAATCTCATGTGGGCGGTACGGCGCATGGTAAATGTGTTCTCAGCCCACAAAGAAATGGAGCTCATGGATCTGCCTGGGCTACTGGAGAAAGAGGCCATCTCCATCTGGAGTGAAGATGTCAATGCTAATTTACTCATGGGTCGTATGGGTGCAGGTCTTTTCCCTGATCATGTCAACTTCCTTACACATTGCAATGCTGGAGCCCTGGCAACAGGTGGTTATGGCACGGCGCTGGGAGTGATTCGTGCCTGCAGACAGATGGGTAAGACCGTACATGTCTTTGCGAATGAGACTCGTCCATGGCTTCAGGGTGTGCGGCTTACGGCCTGGGAGCTCATGAAAGACGGCATTCCCGTTACAGTTATAGTGGATTCAGTTGCGGCCACACTGATGCGTCAGGGCCGAGTGAATGTGGTCATAGTTGGAGCGGATCGCATAGCCGCAAACGGCGATGTAGCCAACAAGATCGGTACCTACAGTCTGGCGGTTGCGGCGAAGGCGCACAACATACCATTTTATGTGGCCGCTCCCATCTCCACCATCGATTACAACATAGATTCCGGAGAGGATGTTCCAATAGAGGAACGCGATGCCTGTGAGGTGATCTCTTACACATCCTTTTCGCCGAATATCTATAACCCTGTCTTCGACGTGACACCCAATGAGCTTGTAAACGCTATCATTACGGAAAAAGGCGTTCTGGTTCCGCCATTTAGGCACAGTATCAAGGCCGTTTTGCCCTCTTTTCCCCTTCAATAATCAGATAGAGCGGCTTTTCGCTTTGTCAAGCCATGTTCCCGGACGATTATTACATGAAACTGGCCATCGAAGAGGCTCAAAAGGCCTTTGCGTTAAATGAAGTGCCTGTGGGGGCCGTGGCCGTGGCTGA
This sequence comes from uncultured Desulfobulbaceae bacterium, assembly GCA_964427245.1. Classification (GTDB taxonomy): domain Bacteria; phylum Desulfobacterota; class Dissulfuribacteria; order Dissulfuribacterales; family DYLC01; genus JAQVIJ01. The sequence continues at coordinate 60,903 of CAYRSX010000040.1, forward strand.
ATCCGGTGAGGTGCTGGCTCGCGAGCATAACCGTTCCATCTCTTTAAACGATCCTTCGGCCCATGCGGAGATATTGGCCTTGCGAAAGGCTGCAAGCCGCATCAATAACTACCGATTGTCCGGAGTGACCCTCTTCGTGACCATCGAGCCTTGCGCCATGTGTGCAGGGGCATGCGTGCTTGCGCGCATTCGGCGCCTTGTGTACGGTGCTGTTGATTCAAAGGCCGGAGCCTGTGAAAGCCTTTACAATATTGTGCAGGACGAACGGCTCAATCACAGAATAGAGGTGACTGCCGGAGTCATGGAACAGGAGTGCCGGAAGCTGATACAGACCTTTTTTCGCAGGAAGCGCTTGAAAATCTGCATATGACCATGTAGTTATAAAGATGTCTGGAGAGGTGCCGGAGCGGTCGATCGGGACGGTCTCGAAAATCGTTGTGGGGGTAACTCCACCGTGGGTTCGAATCCCACCCTCTCCGCCATTTTTCAAAATTAGGATTTTCGATTCTTGTTGCCTCATACTCACTACATTCGGGTTAATTTCTGTTTGCTCAAACGGAGGTTCGAATCCATCTTTTTAGAACATCTCGACCTCGTTCGGGATTTTCTTGCAAAACGATAATTTCGGCTTGTTTTACGGTAGTTATAATCGAGCGGCGAGTTCAAACTCATAGGAACCACCTTCTGGCCCCATATTATGACCGGACAATTTATTCGTTACTACACAGGACAGTTAATAGCTGCTAACAAGTGAGGGTTTTAGGTATTGACAAAAGATATTATGAGGATATGTTAAGAAACAAAAAAATAAGGAGGGAACATGAAACGTACATCCTATTTGGCATGTTTGTTGGTTGGGCTTCTGGTGTTGACATCCGGTTGTTCCAATATGTCGGCCAGGCAGAAGGGTTTTCTTCAGGGTGCGGCTGTTGGAGCCGCAATCGGTGGTGGCGGTGGCGCTGCCATCGGAAGTGGTGTTGATAACAGCAATCGCGACAATGGCGCTGCCATCGGTGCTGTTTCCGGTGCGTTGGTTGGTGGTGTGATCGGTGCGTTGATGGCTAAAGAGCCACCTGCGCCTGAAAAGCCATGTCCACCACCTGCTCCCAAAGTAGAGGCTCCTGCTCCACCACCACCTGCTCCAAAGGTCGAGTTGCCTCCACCTCCTCCTGTCAAAGAGAGAATCGTTTTGAGGGGTATCAACTTCGATTTCGACAAGTCTGATATCAAGAAGGAGTTTGTACCGGTTTTGGAAGAGGCTGCCAAGATCCTCAAGACACATCCAAATACAGGTGTTGTGATCGAAGGTCACACCGACGCAATCGGGACAGACAAGTATAATCAGGGTCTTTCTGAGCGCCGTGCCAATTCCGTCAAGAAATTCCTGATCAGCCGCGGTATTCCGGCCAGCCAGTTGCAGACTATCGGTTATGGTGAATCCAAACCCATTGCTGACAACAAGACCGCTGCGGGCCGCGCTATGAACCGTCGTGTGGAATTCAAGGTCAACAACTGATTTGCTGATCTGAAATGATCTCAGCGTTAGCTACTCGTAAATTTCCTGTGATGCTGTTGGGGCTTTTAATAGCCCTGACAGTATATGGTAGTGTGTCCGCTCAAATAGCTTGGGCGGACACAAACACTGCCAGTAAATCCAAAACCAAACAGCCAGCCGCTACCATAACAAAAAAAACAGGCCGGCAATCTGTGTCCAACGCCAATTCAGAAGAGACTGTTAACAAGCTCTTTGCAGAGTTTGTTGCTGATTGGATGAAGAAACTGGAGGGCATAAATAACGCCAATCGGGCCAACTTCAAGATTCAGGCCGTGGATGGCGGTTATAGCTGCTGTTATGTGCATTATGGCCCTGATCGTGAGTTTTGGATAAAACGTACGGATTCGCCTGTCACTCCATTTGTGGGATTTCTGCAATATTCTGAAAAGACGATTCAGAAATATGGTAAGACTCAAGAAGAGGTCATGCAGAATGTGGAACGGGTGATTGCCGAGACCCCTGTTACGGAAATCTTCCGTTACAGCAAGGGTAAGTGGGTGTATTGATTCCTTTTCAAATGCCATGCACGATTTCCGTAACCGTTTGAAAGAGATAATCCTCTCCAAATCCTTTCGTTATTCCCCTGACATACCTTTTCTTTTGACTTCCGGCAAGACCAGCCCTTATTATTTCGATTGTAAAAGGACCACCCTTGAACCTGAAGGCGCTTTCCTCATAGGAGAGATCCTTTGTGATATGGTATGGAATGTCCCGTTGGCCGGCGTAGGCGGTTTAACCCTGGGCGCAGACCCCATGGCTGCGGCCTTGATGCACTCTGCATGGCGCAGAGGTAGGCGTATCCCCCAGTTTATTGTGCGTAAAGAACCCAAAAAACACGGTACAGCCCAGTGGATCGAAGGTAATGTACAGCCTGGCGATCGAGTGCTGATAGTAGATGATGTGGTGACCACGGGTGGTTCGGTCATCAAGTCTATAGAAAGGGCGAAAGAGGCTGGCTTAATCGTTCAAGAGGTGATTTTATTGGTGGATCGAGAGGAATTCAATGCCATGGAGTATGTCAGGATCGCTGCAGATTCAGCGCCTGTGAGGTCCATACTCACCAAGACTGAGTTGATGGAACTCTATCATTCAAAAGGATCGGCCTGATTGCCTGTTGTTTTTTGTTGTAGCCACCGCCAGAACTCATTTACTTTTTTCTTCAGTTCCTCTTCTGTGCCGTCATTCCAGATTACATAGTCCGCCAATTGAGCCTTTCGTTCATTTTCCATCTGTAGATTCAGGAGCTGTCTGGCCGTTTTCTGTGTAACCCCGCGTTTTTTTTGAAGTCTCTGTATCGCCGTTGAAATGGGTGTCAGCACGGCCAGGGCCAGATTGAAGAAGCGATTCCAGCCCTTTTCGAACAATAACGGTACTTCCACTGCAACTATTTCATTTCCAAGTTTTTTTTGTTCACATAGCCAGTCAGACATATGTGCAAAAATAGCTGGATGCAGTATGTCCTCAACCTGCCTTCTGCCTTCTGGCCAAGCCAGTATCTTATGCAATAGGATTTTGCGGTCAACAGTGCCGTTTCTCAGCAGGATTGCCGGGCCGAAAATGCCGACCAATTTTTGAAGGGTCTTTGTGCCGGGTGATACCACCTCTCTGGCTAGCTGGTCTGTATCTATGATCGGTAGCCCTTTTTCCCTCAGGAGATTGCAGACAGTGCTTTTGCCTCCGGCAATGGTACCTGTGATGCCCAGCCGAAAATTCGGCCAGTCTTTGTGCTGTTGAGCGTTATTTCCAAATGATGTGTGTGTATCCTGGCTTGACATGGCTGTAACCATTATTAGCTTTTATGAAAAAAAGGAGATGAGCATATGCAATTCGATAAATTTACCATGAAATCCCAGGAAGCGATACAGGAAGCCCAGCGTCTGGCCCAATCCAAGGGCCATCAGCAGCTCGAACCAGAACACCTGCTTTACGCCATGTTGCAGCAGACCGATGGTGTTGTTCCGGCTGTGCTGAAGAAGATGGGTATAAACGATCGTGCCTTGCTGAATGCTGTAAACGAAGCGCTTGCCCGTATGCCGCAGGTCAGTGGAGCGGATCAAATATATCTCTCCAGGGATATTAACAGTGTTCTTACCAAGGCTGTTTCCATAGCGTCTGGAATGAAGGACGAGTATGTCAGTCAGGAGCACCTGTTTATTTCCATGCTGGAGAGTGGAGTCAAGGTGTCCCATCTGTTACAGGCTAATGGCATTACCAAGGATGCCTTTCTCAAGGCGTTGGTAACGGTTCGAGGAAATCAACGTATAACGGATCCAAATCCAGAGGCGACCTTTCAGGCATTGGAAAAGTATGCTCGGGACCTGACTGCCCTAGCAACAGGCGGTAAACTGGACCCTGTCATCGGCAGGGATGACGAGATTCGCCGTGTCATACAGGTGTTGTCGCGAAGGACCAAGAACAACCCCATTCTTATTGGAGAGCCTGGTGTAGGAAAGACTGCTATTGTAGAGGGATTGGCTCAGCGCATAGTGGCTGGTGATGTGCCGGAGACCTTGAAAAACAGGCGAATTGTGGCCTTGGACATGGGCGCACTCATCGCCGGCGCCAAGTACCGCGGGGAGTTTGAAGAGCGTCTGAAGGCGGTTTTAAAAGAGGTTTCTGAAAAGAGTGGAGAAATAGTGTTGTTTATCGACGAGATACACACACTTGTGGGTGCAGGGGCTAGCGAAGGGGCCATGGATGCCTCCAACATGTTGAAGCCAGCCTTGGCAAGGGGTGAGCTGCACTGTATTGGGGCCACAACCATAGATGAATACAGGAAATACATCGAAAAGGATGCCGCGCTCGAACGCCGTTTTCAGCCTGTTTTGGTGGAGGAGCCATCTGTAGAGGATGCCATCGCCATATTGCGTGGATTGAAGGTCAAATATGAGTTGCACCACGGTGTGCGTATAAAGGATGCAGCCATAGTGGCCGCTGCCACGCTGTCACATCGTTACCTGACGGATCGTTTTCTGCCGGACAAGGCCATTGATCTCATAGACGAGGCTGCCGCCAAATTGCGCATCGAGATCGACAGTCTGCCGTCTGAACTGGATGAGATAGAGCGCCGGTTGATTCAGCTGGAGATTGAAAAGGAGGCGTTGAAAAAGGAGCAGGATGCGGCCTCACGGGATCGTCTGGCAAAGATCGAAAAGGAAATGGCTGATCTCAAGGAAAAAAGTATGGCCATGAAGGCATCCTGGGAGCGTGAAAAGGCTGTAATTCAACGGGTTCGTGAGATCAAGGCGGAGATGGATCACCTGAACACAGATGCAGAACGCTATCAACGCGAGGGCGATCTGAACAAGGTGGCTGAGATTCAATACGGGCATTTACCAAGACTTCAACGCGATCTCGATGAAGTGCAGGCAGAGATCGTGCGTATAAAACAGGAAGGAAAGGGTATTTTGAAGGAAGAGGTGGATGACGAAGACATAGCCGCCATTATCTCCAAATGGACAGGTATTCCTGTGAGCAGGCTCATAGAGGGTGAGCGCGAGAAGTTGTTGCACATGGAAGAACGTCTTGGGAGACGTGTAGTAGGCCAGGAGGCGGCTATTCAGGCTGTGAGTAATGCAGTCAGAAGGGCGCGAGCCGGATTGCAGGACCCGAAGCGGCCCATTGGTTCCTTTCTATTTTTGGGGCCAACCGGCGTTGGAAAGACAGAATTGGCCAGGGCATTGGCCGAGTTCATGTTCGATACAGAGCAGGCCGTGGTGCGTGTTGATATGAGCGAATACATGGAAAAACATGCGGTTGCTAGGCTCATAGGCGCACCGCCTGGTTATGTGGGCTATGAGGAAGGCGGTTACCTCACGGAGGCCATACGCCGAAGGCCCTATGCCGTAATCCTCTTTGACGAGATAGAAAAGGCCCATCCAGACGTGTTCAATATCCTTTTACAGATATTGGATGACGGTCGTCTCACGGATGGTAAGGGCCGCACTGTTGACTTCAAGAATACCATCATCATCATGACCTCCAACATAGGCAGTGATGTGATTTTGGAGTTGCGGGATCAGCAGGAGATCGAAAGGCGTGTAAACGAGGCCCTGCGCTATGCCTTCAAACCGGAGTTTTTGAACCGTGTGGATGCGCGTATTATTTTTCATGCCCTGGAAAAAGGCCACCTCACGCGTATTGTGGAGATACAGCTGAGTCTTCTGACAGAGCGGCTCAAGGAGCACAATCTCGGACTTTCCATTACGGAACAGGCCAAGGCAAGGCTGGCGGAATGGGGTTATGACCCGAGTTTCGGCGCCAGGCCTTTGAAACGTGTTATTCAGCAGCACATAGAAGACTCGCTGGCCCTGCGCGTGCTTGCCGGTGAGTTCAAGGATGGCGATCATATACTGATAGACGTAAATGAAATCAGCGGAGGCATAGAGTTCCAAAAGGCGGCCTGATGATCTGAACTGGTTTTACAGGGGCTGGCCCGTGTCTGCCCCTGTAAAATTACCACCAGGTTAAAAGTCCCATTTCAAATTTGTAACTGAATTCCTTGCGATAGGGGTAGCATCTTACAGTGTAGCCTATTTGCCCGCTGGAGAGGCACAGGATATTGCCTGCGAATTCATGTATGCTGCCGTGGCTCTTTCCTGTGTAGAGAAGCGGCAGTGGCTGCCCGTTTTGCACCTCATCCCGTTCACCAGGCCGTCCAATATACGCCTCTACGCGAACATCATTGGGGGTTAGCACACCTAATTCCACTTTGGCGCGTACAGGCACTCGGTCGCCGACCTTGGTTATTGAATTATTATTGTCGCTGGTGACTTCTAATATGCGCACCTTTGGCCATTCTGCTGTTACCTGGCGTTTCCAGTCGCATATCTTCTTGAGTTCATTCCATTCCTGCTGTGATAAAACATTTGAGCGCTGTGCATTGGGCAGATAGAAGTTTTTGGCGTATTCTTCCACCATTCTGTTGGTATTGAAGAAAGGACAGATGCTCTTAATAGAGTTTTTGATCATTTCTATCCAATCATAGGGGAGATTGTTCTGTGAACGGTTATAGAAGGTGGGAACAACCGAGTTTTCCAGCAGTTCATAGAGGAGATTGCTCTCTATCTCATCCTGCATCTGTGGGTCTGCATATTCCTCGCCAGCGCCGATGGCCCAACCGTTGTTCCCTTTGTAACCTTCGACCCACCAGCCGTCCAGAATGCTCAGATTCAGGCCGCCGTTGGCCGTAACCTTCATGCCGCTGGTGCCGCTGGCCTCGTTGGGCCTGAGAGGGGTGTTGAGCCATACGTCCACTCCCTGCACCAGATGTCTTGCGACTTCGATGTCGTAGTCCTCGATGAATACGATGTGATTCCGGAGTTCGGGCATGTTTGCAAACTGCATAACCTGATGAATGAGTTCCTTGCCGTATTTGTCCTGAGGATGTGCCTTACCGCTTATGATGATCTGCACCGGTCTTTCCTGGTTCATAAGTATTTTGGCCAATCTCTCAGGGTTGCGGAATATGAGAGTCGCGCGTTTGTAGGTGGCGAATCTTCTGGCAAAGCCTATGGTCAACGCCTCCGGGTCCAGGACCTCATCCGCCATCTTGATGCTCAGACCAGATGCGCCCTTTGCGGTCAGTTGACGTTTCAGTCGAGTGCGGGCAAAACTGATGAGGGTCTCCACTCTGCGCTCTCGTGCCCGCCATATCTCAAAGGCAGGGATGTTGTCCACGCGCTTCCAGATGGAGTGATTGGTCGGCTCATCTATCCATCTGTAACCGAGATACCGCTGATAGAGCCGGGCCATTTCACTGGAGAGCCATCCAAGGGTATGAATGCCGTTTGTTATGTGCGTGATTGGGGTCTCATGACTGGGTATGTTGGGCCACAGGGATGCCCACATACGTCTCGATACCTCTCCGTGCAGTTTGCTGACGCCATTGGTCTGTGATGCTGTTTTGATGGCAAGTACGGCCATGCAGAAGTCTTCATTTGAGTCGAATGGATGAATGCGTCCCATGTCTAGCAGCGTTTCGATGTTGATTCCGAGTCTTGCGGCGGTATTGCTGAAATATCTGCGAATCATGTCGGATGGAAAGCGATCTATACCGGCAGGCACCGGAGTATGGGTGGTAAATACACTGGTGGTCCTTACCGCCTCCAGGGCCTCTTCAAAGGAAAGTTTTTCTCGTTCCATCAGGCATGCCAATCGTTCCAGGGCGCTGAATGCCGAATGGCCTTCGTTCATATGGCAGACAGTAGGGCACTTGCCTATGGCATTCAGCATCTGGATGCCTCCAATGCCAAGCACGATCTCTTGCTGAAGCCGCGTCTCAAGGCCGCCTCCATAGAGATATGAAGTGATCTTTCTGTCATTGGGGGTGTTTTGCGGAACGTCTGTATCCAACATGATTATTTCCACACGGCCTACAAGCATGGACCAGGCCTGTATGAAGAGTCGGCGGTTTTCAAGTTCTATATCCACCAGCAGCGGTTCGCCTTTGTCATTCAGGATATGGCTTATGGGCATGTTGTAGAAATCGTTTTTGGGGTAGGTTTCCATCTGCCAGCCATCCGGATTGAGGTACTGCTTGAAATATCCGTGTTTGTAAAGAAGTCCGATACCGACCAAGGGTAGGCCAAGGTCACTGGCGGATTTGATGTGATCGCCGGCCAGAATGCCGAGCCCGCCGGAATAGAGGGGAAGGCTTTCATGTATGCCGAATTCAGCAGAAAAATAGGCGATGATATTTTTGGGTTTTGTGCCGGCTATAGTGTAGTCGTCGGAGAGAGACGGCTCAAAGGCAAAATATGACTTAAGTCCAGTGTCAACTGTCTCCATTCTGTGTTTGAACCATGTCTGAGAGGAAAGATATCGCTGAAGTTCTTGATAGACTTCCTTCATGCGCGTGAGAAAGAAGTCGTCTTTAGCCAGTTCTTCGAGCTTGGGCTGTTCGATCATGCCCAGCATGGCGATGGGATTATGGCCCGTGCGGTTCCATAGTTCACGGTCCATGTCCTGAAACAGATAGATGGCATCTATGTTCCATGTCCACCAGAGATTCTGGGCAATTTTGAGGAGTGGGGCCAGTGTTTCCGGCAGATTCGGCGTGATGGTGATGGTATGTAGATTGGGCATGTGTTCCTCTCAAACTCCTTTTAATGATTGGGCGTCCCACTATATGAAAATGCGTGCCCCATGGTTTGAATTCATATTCGGCGTAACTGCCTATAAATACTGCAATGTTGCGCCTTATTGCATGCTGTCATCGAATAAAAGTTCTGATTGCCGAGACTCCCCAGCATGTTTGAGTACCAGTCCTGAATCGATTATATCGAATAGGGCGGTATCGCCTTTTTTGAGGTTGCCAGTCAGGATGTGTTCCGCAAGAGCGTCCTTGATGGTCTCCTGTATCAGACGCTGCAATGGTCTTGCTCCATATTTGGAATCAAATCCATGAATAGCAAGCCAGTCTTTGGCTGCATCGGTCAGATGCAGGTCGATCTTTTGGGCTTGCAGCTGGATTTTCACCTCGGCCAGGAGTTTATCGATTATTTTGCGCATGACGTCCTGTGTCAGGGAGTTGAAGTGCACAATGGCATCTATGCGGTTGCGGAATTCAGGGCTGAATATCCGTTTTAAGGCATCGTTCATACGGCTGTCCTGTGTATCTTTTTCGAGTGTTACTTGAAAGCCTATGGTGTTGGCCTCCAGTTCCCTTGCCCCCACATTGGATGTCATGATCAGTATGACATGGCGGAAATCCGCTTTTCTGCCAGTATTGTCTGTGAGAGTGGCATTGTCCATCACCTGCAGCAAAATGTTGAAGACGTCTTCATGGGCCTTTTCCATTTCGTCCAGCAGGAGGACGCAATGGGGATTTTTGCGGATTGTTTCCGTGAGCAGGCCTCCCTGTTCAAAGCCGATATAGCCAGGAGGTGCTCCAATAAGCCGGGACACAGTGTGTTTTTCCATGTATTCGCTCATGTCGATACGGTGGAATTGCATGTTCAGACAGCTGGCCAGTTGTTTGGCCAGTTCTGTCTTGCCCACGCCTGTCGGGCCTGTGAACAGAAACGTTCCTATGGGGTGATTTGGATGCGAAAGCCCTGCATAGGAACGTTTGATGGCCTTGGCTACTCGTTCCACAGCCTCATCCTGTGCAAAGATAACGGATTTGAGCCGTTCATTTAGGTTTTCTATTTTCTGTCTTTCATTCACTGAGATGGTGGAGATGGGCAGATTGGTCATCCGCGCCACTATATTTTCTATGTGTTTGGCGGTGATAAGTATGTTGTCTTTGTAGGTGGCTGCTATGCGCGCCGATGCACCGGCTTCGTCTAAAATGTCGATGGCCTTGTCGGGCAAAAATTTGTCAGGTATATAGCGCGTGGCCAGTTCGGAGGCGTATTTCAAGGCCTTTTCCGAGTATCTGACTCCATGATGCTGCTCATAGTATTTTTTTAGACCGGTCAGTATGTTGTAACATTCTTCTGTCGATGGTTCTTTTATCTCGATCTTCTGAAATCGTCTGGCCAGGGCGCGATCTTTTTCAAAGAAATTGCGGTATTCATCATAGGTTGTGGAGCCGATCACCTTGATTTCGCCGCTTACCAAGGCTGGTTTGAGTATGTTGGAGGCATCCAGGGAGCCGCTGCTTGCCGTTCCCGCGCCTACTACGGTGTGGATCTCATCGATGAACAAAATGACATTGGACATCTTGGCGAGCTGGTTTATGAGGCCCTTGAGCCTGCCTTCGAACTCCCCGCGGTATTTGGTGCCAGCAACCAGCGCCCCCATGTCCAGGGCGTATATTTCTGCATCCAACAGGGGTTCAGGGGCTTCGAGGTTGGTAATTTTAATGGCAAGCCCCTCGGCCATGGCTGTTTTGCCAACTCCTGGTTCGCCTACAAAGATGGGATTGTGCTTTCGGCGTCGGCAGAGTACCTGCATGGTGCGTTGAAGTTCATTTTCCCTGCCGATGAGGGGGTCCAGAAGTCCGGCCCTGGCCTTCTGCGTCAGATTCACGGTAAAGAGAACCAGTGGATTTTGTTCCTGTTGGGCATTCTGGCCGTCGTCCTTGGTGGTTTCCTGTGTCTGGCCGTGACCTTCGCCATGGGATATATATTCAAGTATATTCAGGCGGGAGATGCCTTCCTGCTTGAGAAAATAGGTGGCATGAGAGTCTTCTTCAGTCATGAGCATGGCAAGGAGGTCGCCCGGCTCTACTATCTGTTTCCCTGAGGATTGTATGTGCAGAATAGTGGCGTTTATGACTCGTTGAAAGGCCACGGTTGGCTGAGGCGAGTCTGCGCTTTTTTTATCGGAGAGGTGTGTGTTGAAAAATTCCTCTATTCTGGCCTTTATTCGTCGTGGATCTCCGCCGCAGTCCTTTATGATCTGCGCCCCTGCCTCGTGATTTGTGATAGCAAACAGCAGATGCTCCAGGGATATGTAGGGGTGATTGCGCCTGTGGGCCTCGTGTACAGCGATGCTGAGCATCAATTCCACATCTTTACTTAACATAGCATTTAATTCCTCAATAAATCTTGAAATCAGTCCGTTTCCATCTCTGCCCTCAGGGGAAAGCCATTGGCCTGCGCCCGTGTATGCACCTGATGGACCTTGGTTTCTGCTATCTCCTTGGGGTATATCCCTGAAAGGCCACGGCCGTTATGATGCACATGAAGCATGATGCGCGTGGCTTCCTCAAAGGATTTGTCGAAGATATCCATGAGTACCTGTATCACAAAGTCCATGGTGGTATAGTCGTCGTTGAGCAGAAAGACCTTGTAGAGCGGAGGTTCCCTGAGGTCTTGTATGGTTTCGTTCTGTGTAATGTCCTGAGTTCGAGTGTCCTGTGTCATAGGTTATGTTCATATGTTAACAATTTAAGCAAGTTCTTCAATAGGGGAATGAGTATCATTTCAATAACTCTGTGCTGTTACCGTTGGAAAGCGTGAGGCATCGGTGTGCGGCAGGAACATGGCCGCGGTCAGAAGCTTCATAAAGTCCCCTCTGGTGTTCATCTCCAGATATGTGAGTCGCCCTAGAATCTCTTTTACCTCCTGCATGGCTTTATAGTGCAGTAAAAGATGCACAGCGCCGCTGCTTGCAGAGTTGCCCACAGGCTTGAATCGTTCCAAAGGCAGATCCGGTAGCATTCCAATAGTGATGGCAGAGCGTGGGTTTATGTAGTTGCCGAATGCCCCTGCAACAAAGATTTGATCTATGTCTTGAAACTCGAGTCCTACGCTGTTTACCACCACCTCCAAAATGGTGTACATGGCCGCCTTGGAACGCATGAGGTTTTTGATGTCGCTCTGGCTGAGATATACAGGCTGGCCGTGGCTGGTCTTCGATGAAGGGGCCAGGACATATACCCATTCATCATTTATCTGCAAGCCGTGTCCTTTCATGCGCTCGGGCATTAATTTACCAGTGGAGTCCACCATACCCGTCAAAAACAGGGCAGCCAGCAGGTCAATGACCCCTGAACCACAGATACCGCATACCGGCAGGCCATCGATGGTCTTATAGGAGATGGTTTGTGCGCCATTATTGGTTGTGACACTTACGCGTTCGATGGTTCCTGGCCTTGCCACAGTGCCGCAGGAGAGGATCCCGCCTTCCAGAGCAGGGCCTGCCGCGCCTGCGCAGGCCACGAGCCAATCCTTGTTGCCGAGTACAACCTCTGCATTGGTTCCCACATCCACCAAAAGGCAGATATCCTCGCTGTGATGCATTCCTGTGGCCAGAATACCGGCCAGCAGATCGCCGCCGAAGTAGCTGCCGATATTGGGAAAGACATAGACCAGGGTCTCTGAATTGCAATTAAGCCCCAGTTCCTGTGCTGAAAATACATCGAAGGTGTTGGCTTGAGGCATGTAGGGCTCGCGAAATATGAGGGATGTGTCAAGTCCCAGCAGAAAGTGGCACATGGTGGTATTGCCTGCCACAGCCAGGTAGAATATGTCATTGGGAGCAACCCCATGCCTTGCGCACAAGGATTCAATGGCCTGATTGAAGAGCTGTAAAATGGGGCGTTGAAGGTGTTTCACACCATTTTGCACTGCAAAAATGATGCGACTCAGAATGTCTTCGCCGTATTGACGTTGGGGATTGGGCAGAGACAGAGGAGAAAGACTCTCTCCTGTCCTGAGATTTACCAGAGTAAAGACTACCGATGTGCTTCCCAGGTCCACGGCCATGCCCATAATCTGCCTCGATGACTGTATGGGCTGAAGCCCTGCAAGACGCCAGAGATTACCGTCGTATATGGTGATCGCTTCACAATCATTTTTTTGATTTAATGGCAAAGCAGCCATAGTGCGTAGGGGAATGGCGACATTCGCATTTAATTTGACCTGAAGATGCTCTCGAATGCGCAGTTCAGGGCTCTTGTTTGCAGAGGTTGCCCTCGCAAGAGGATCTGATAAAGAAAGGCATTTTACTATGGAATCCATATTATTTGGGCAGCATCTCCTGATCCACTTGTTCCGGATTACCTGTGTTGTAATACAGGAGGTTTTTCAAAAAGGTCAGGTCTTCCAGTGTCATTTCCACAAACTCGAACCCCATGCCGTTTTCGTCCACACGAGCCACACGGGCCTTGACCGAAAACTCCGGCTTGCTTTGGCCCTGTATGTAAAAGCTGAGCATGCACATGGTTCCAACGGGCAGTTTATAGGAGGATGTACAATAGATGCCCCGCAGGCTTATGTCACGAGTCTGTTCTTCCGGAATGCAGATTTCATTTTCATCAGGTGTATCGAGAATCAATATCCAGACCTCTGCATTAAATGACGTTCGAATATTTTTGCGCCTGCCTTTTGTGACAGCTTTGTCCTGTGTCATGGTTTATGTCTCCTTCTTGAGGGTTAAGAATCTTTTTCTGAATTTGTCTTGCTTATTTTTATACTATATCATATTGTTTTCTGACAGTGTTTTATTAAAAAAGAAGGGGATCTGATTGCGTTTTTCATTCTATTTCATGCTTGTTTTGACCCTTTTGCTGTTTTCTTCAGGGTATGCCGGCCCTGAAGACGTCGCGCAGGTCTGGACTGTCATGCGTCTGGATATGCAGACCCTTGGAAATCGTGTAGCCCGTTCCGGGGGTGGTGATAAAGAGGCATTTCAGCAACTCACGTCCGGTCTGAAACAGTTTATCCGTTCATATCCCAACGCAACCGAGGTTGCTGAGGCGTATTATATGCTTGGTGAAGGTTATTTGAATGCAGGTTTTGAATCGGAGGGTATGGCCAACTTGCAGATAGCAGCTCAAAAATTTCCCGAAAGCCAATGGGCTGAAGAGGCCCTGCTTACCATGCTGCGATATGTGGAAAAAACCGGTGGAAAGGGGGAAAACGAGGCCTTTTATCGGGATCTGATAAAAAAACATTCGAATTCCAAGGCCGGTCGCATAGCCCGCATAGCCAGCGGGATAGAGCGTCTTGCCAAGGGCCAGAAGGCGAAGGTGGCCCTTGAGCTGGAAAATATGGAAAAGGACGAACCCAATCTGTTCCTGGATGTGCCCATGGCATTAGACCTCAAGGCCCGCATTCTGGTTATGGACGGAAAGGAAGAGGATGCCCGAACATTATGGTTACAATATCTGAATCTGGCTTCGTCCAAATTCGCTAAGACCCAGACTATCTTCAACATAGCTGAGAGTTTTTTCAGAGATAAGCAGTGGGTGCAGGCTAGAAAGTATTATGGATTGCTGGTTACAGGTTATTCAGATGCAAGGGAGTTGAGTCTGGCCCGCTTCCGTTTGCTGGAGATAGACGAGATGGCCGGAAGGGAGTTGTCCGGACTTGGAGTAAGGCCCAGAGAGATTTCGCCTGAAAAAAAGGAAGAGACCATTCAGGCTGTGCTGAACGGAAATGCGTCCCTCTCACTGATTCAAGATGCGTACCTCGAATTGTTGCGCATGCGCCTGAAGGACGGGCGGTTTTTGGAATTTTTGACCAAGGCCGAGGAGTTTGAACGGAAGTGGCCCAATTCCTCTCATATGGATGAAACAGTGGCCCTCATGAAGCAGGCTGAATCCCTTATTCCTGCTCAGGATTTGAGCACGCAGGATGCCCTGAGCATCCTTTCTTTCGGTCAGGGCTATCTGGCTTCTCATTCTAATGCGCAGCTTCTGCCCTCGTTTTTGTGGATTACACAGGGCGTATGGTTGAAGTTGACTCAAAACTTTTTGAACAGCAAGGACTATGAGGCCGCCATAGCCAATGCCTCCGGCCTTGCCTCCTTTGCAAAAGACCCTGAAATCAGACAGAAGGCCTTGGCCCTTGAACAGGAGGCAAGATTGAATCAGATAGAGTTCTTGATGCAGAACAAAGATTATGAAAAGGCGGCGTTACGCGCGAAGGAGACGGCCAAGTCCTTTGCTGGCACACAAACCGGCCAGAAGGCATTGGATTTTGGTAAAGAGGCATTAAATGAGTTTATGGTCGTAGCCCTTAAAGAGAATCATCAGCTCCCTGCCCTGAATTTTTATTATAACCACAAAGATGAACTTGTCCCCATTTTGGCGCCTCATATCTTTTTCCAAATTGGACATCTATGGAGGAGTATTGGCTGCCCATATGCGGCTCAGAGGGCGTTTTTTCAGGCGTGGTTGAAAAATGACAGGAAGTTATGGCCTGCATTGTTTTATGAATGGGTATCCGCTGCCATAGAACATGAGGAGATGCAGGAGGCTAACGCCCTTTTGTCCATGTTCGCTCGTCAATATCCCAAGGAATTAAACAGCCGTTATTGGCTCATGAAGGCCAGGGCCGCAAAGGTGACTCAGGATTGGAATGAGGTTTCCACGGCAGCCCAAAAGGCCCTTACCATGGGCATTCAGGATGAGACCGAGGCCAAGCGGTTGTGGTTCGATGCTGCTGTCAATCTCGGGAACTGGCTTGAGGCCAAGGCGGTCTGGTTGGGCATGGAACAGGGGCTCGCACTTGATGTGAAGACAGGGCTGCTTCGGTCATGGGGGGATGCAGCCATACTGGCAGGGGCTTTTAATGAGGCTGTATATCCATACAGGGCGCTTCTGGCCATGAATGGGAATGACCCCTCTGTTCTCACCAGAAACGGATTGGTGAGCTTTGTGCTCGGAGATGAGCAAAATGCAGTCAAGTATCTGGAGGCAGCTCGAAAGGATGCCGGGCTCTGGGGCAAGATGGCTGCCGCTGTCTTGGATACACAGACATTTCTGAAAGAAAATAAGGTACCGTAATCAGTCTGCATGAAACTCATAGTCTTTACACAGCACATGGTTCAGCCCCAGGATGTGATGGAACAGCTGAAAAAACTGGGTTATGACCTGCAAAGGGCCGATACTTACGAGGAGCTTGCGAGCATGCCTCTTGAACCCCATCAGCTTGTTCTGATGGGCCATGGCCCAGGCAAAGAGGGTTTGGGTCTGGCCGCAGATGTTCTGCGCAGTAGGCCGACTGTCAGGATCTTGCTGATTGCCGTGAAACCCACTATCGAGGATGCGATTGCAGCCATGCAGATTGGAGTGGCTGACATATTATGTCAACCATTTGACGCTGAGGCGCTGCGGCATGCCGTTGAGCGCAATCTGCCCATGGGTTCAAGGCCTGTGCCCGCAATGGATTTGAAGATTCAGGCAACATCGGGCATTGTCTATCGTTCATCGGCTATGATGAATATTTTGAATAAGGCCAAAAATGTGGCCAAAAGCAAGGCATCTGTGCTGATATGTGGTGAGAGTGGTACGGGTAAGGAGTTACTGGCCCGTTACATACATGAAAACAGTGATCGAAAGGACGCTCCGTTTGTGGCCTTGAACTGTGCCTGTCTGCCTGAAACTCTGCTGGAAAGTGAGCTGTTTGGTTATGAAAAGGGTGCATTTTCCGGCGCAACTGTTCGAAAATTGGGCAAATTTGAACTGGCTGATAAGGGCACTCTTTTGTTGGATGAGGTTGCGGAGATGTCTCCTTTACTTCAGGCCAAGCTGTTGAGGGTGCTTCAGGAAGGCGAGGTGGATCGCCTCGGTGGAGTAAAACCTGTCAAGATAGATGTCCGTATTTTGGCGGCTACCAATCGGAATCTGAAGGATGATATTCAGGCCGGACGTTTTCGAGAGGACCTGTTTTATCGTTTAAATGTCATTCAGTTGAAATTGCCGGCCTTAAGAGAAAGGCGTGAGGACATTCCTGTGCTGGTGGATTTTTTCCTTCAGCAGTTCGCGAGTGCCTATGGGAAAGCTGGCCTGAAATTTGCTAATTCCACTATCGAGGCCATGTTGCAATGGCCATGGCCCGGCAATATTCGAGAATTGAAAAATGCCGTGGAAAGAGGCCTGTTGCTGGCCCAGGGGAGTGTCATTCTTCCTGCCGATATCTGGGATGACTGGGTCAGTCCTGGTAGCGAAGAGACGCACAGTCAGGAATCGCCTGTAAGTGTCAGTCGATCTGTGAGTAGTTTGAAAGGGGCGCAGGACGATACGCCTGAGAGTGCGCCGGAGGACGTGTCGGAGACCATGGACCTGACAACACTTGAAAGATTAACCATTCAAAAGGCCCTACAAAAGACTGAGGGCAATAGGACTTATGCAGCACGGCTTCTGGGCATAAGTGTCAGGACGCTGCGGAACAAACTGCTGGAATATCGTCGTATGGGGATAATTTTATGAAACAGTTTTTTGGTAAGACCATAGATTTACTTGAAAAATCTATTGACCTTCGCGTAAAGAGAAACACGGTGTTGACCTCTAATGTGGTCAATATGGATACACCAGGCTATAAAGCAAAGGATGTGCCTTTTAACGAAATCATGGCTGCATGTATGAAAAAGGAATCCAGCGGCTTTATGCAGATTACCAATGCCGGTCATATAGATGCAGAGGCATCTCTGCCGCCTGGGACCTCTCACTCAAGGCACATTTCCATAGGTCCTGAGCCTGAAGCGGACCCTTTTCAGATCTCCGTTTCCTCAGAGAGAGGCACTCCTAACAATGTAGATGTGGATAGGGAAATGGCTGAAATAGCCGTCAACAACATTCAATATCAGACAGCTGTGCAGTCCCTTATCAAAAAATTTGATGGGCTGCGCACCGTTATCACGGAAGGAGGTAAGTCATAATGGCTGACATGAGCATATTTACCGCTATTCAAATGGGCGCTCAGGGCATGAGTGCCGAGAGAACCCGCTTGAACATAGCCTCTATGAATCTGGCCAATGCCCAGGTCACTCGCACTGTGGACGGCGGGCCCTATGTGCCTCGTTCCGTTATCTTTGAAGCGGTTCCGTATAAGTCTGAAGAGGGTGGAGTGAACACCGGCAGATTGCCCCTGGTTCCTGTAAAATCCTTTGACAAGACATTGCAGAAGGCCTCCGCTAATCTGGAGACTGTGCGCGTCAAGGAGGTCGTGGAGGATAAATTTCCCTTCAAGGAGGTCTATGACCCAAGTCATCCAGATGCGGATGAAAACGGCATAGTTCGGCTGCCCAATGTAAATGTAATGGAACAGATGGTGGATGTAATGAATGCATCCCGCGCATATGAGGCCAACGTGACCTCCATCAATACAGCCAAGTCCATGGCCATGAAGGCGATGGAGCTGGGTAAATAATTAAGTTAGGAGTCGATGATGAACGTTCAATCCGTATCCAACACACCGAATTATCTACAGAATGCTCACGAGACTGCGACAGGGAAGGACACGGGCTTTGCCGATCTGCTCAAGAATGCCGTCCAGACCGTAAATGAACGCATGAATGAGGCGGATGCCCTGACACAAAAGAGCGCTGTAGGCGAGCCTGTGGATATACACGAACTCATGATAGCCTCCACCAAGGCCGAATTGTCTTCCCGTTTGCTTCTTCAGGTTAGGAACAAGGTCCTTACGGCCTATGAAGAGATCATGAGAATGCAGTTATAATGGAAGGTTGAGACATGGCTACTCCCGCAGAAATGCTGGAACAACTCAAGAATCTGGGTTCGTCCCTTACTCTGTCCCAGAAGATCATGGCGGCTGTGGTGGCTGGTGTGGTGCTGTTGGGTTTCGGCATATTTTATGTCATGGCCAATCAGGTGATCTATAAGCCGCTTTATACAGATTTGAGGCCGGAAGACGCCTCAGAGATCGTCAACTGGCTCAAAAAGGAGAACGTCAAATACGAACTGGCCGCGGGTGGTTCCACCATTCGAGTGCCTGAGGACAGGTTTTATGATATTCGTCTGTCGTTGGCAGGGGCAGGGCTTCCCAAACAGAACGGCGTGGGTTTTGAGGTCTTTGATCAGAACAATATGGGTGTCACGGATTTTGTGCAGAATGTCCAGTATCAAAGGGCGGTGCAGGGAGAACTTGAACGCACGATCAGCCGCTTTCCGCAGATTAAGAGTGTGCGCGTGCATCTGGCTCAGCCCAAAGACAGTCTGTTTGTAAGTGAACGCAGGGAGCCGACGGTATCCGTAGTGTTGCAGCTCAACAAGGGTGAGGAGCTCGCTTCTGCCCAGGTCAAGGGCATAGTGCATCTGGTTTCCAGCGCCATTCCCAAACTCAAAAAAGAGAATGTGGCGGTGGTGGATACCAGCGGCAACATCCTTTATGACCCTGCAGAGATGGAAAAAGGCAAGACCGATGACCCTGCTGGTCTTACCAATGCACAGCTTGCCTATCAAAAACGGCTTGAGGAGTATTATAAAAGCAAGATACAGACCATGCTTGAGGATGCCCTTGGGCCGAACAAGGCGGTTGCGCGAGTCTCCGCTGATGTAGACTTTGATTCGGTTCAAATCAGTGAGGATAAGTTCGATCCGGATGCGGTGGCTGTGCGCAGCGAGCAGAAGATGTCCGAGACGGATGTGCAGCAGGACAGTGGTGGAGTGCCTGGTGTAAAGGGCGGGCTTGCCGACAAATTGCAAGGCAATGCAGGGCAGCAGAATCCATCTGTACTTAAGCAGAAGAAACAGGATACCACCAACTATGAGATAAGCCGCACTCAGCGTCAGATCAATACAGCCCTTGGCAAACTGAAGCGTATATCTGTTGGCGTAATGGTGGATGGTACATATCAACAGAAGGATAAGGAACTGGTCTATGCTGCCCGCAGTCCGGAAGAGGTGGCCAATCTGGAGAAGATAGTAAAGGCGGCTATCGGTTACAGCACGGAGCGCGGGGATGAGGTACGTGTTGTCAATGTGCCTTTTCAGGCTCAGGCAGCCGCTCCTTCGAGTATTACGCAGATGACGGAGATGGGCACAAAGGCCTTGAAGCCCATTGCCAATCTCGTTCTTGCTGTACTGTTTATCTTTTTCGTGATTCGTCCGCTTCTGAACAGATATGTGCTGAAACCCCAGGAAAAAGAGGTGTTGCAGCAACGTTTGGCTCTTGAGGAAGAGGAAATGCTTGAGGGTGCGGCAGGTGCTGCCATAGGGGGAAGAAGAGAGGCAGTAGCCATAGAGGTCGGCCCCAATGCAACCGAGGAGTTGAGAGAGATGGCGTCACAATATCCTGACAGGGCCGCAGCCCTTATCAAGATATGGCTTAGAGAGCCATTGATTGCAGAGGAGAAGCCCAATGCCTAAAACTTCTCAGAAGTCCGGCAAAATCGATCTGGAAAACCCTTCAGGCCCTGTAAAGGCTGCTATTTTTCTTCTGGCCATGGGCGATGCATACACAGCGGAGGTATTCAAGCATCTTAGGGAAGACGAGGTGCGAAAGGTCTCTTCACTCATGGCGCAGATACAGGCTATCCCGGGTGAGACTATCGAGAAGATACGGTCAGAGGTGGAGGAAAAGCTCGGTATAGTTCAGGGAGATGTCTCCGTACCCATAGAGGAGTTTCTCAAAAAGGTCCTGTTTACATCCCTGCCGCCGGAGCAGGCGCAGAAGATATACGAAGACATTTTACGGCAGCTGCACCCCTCAACCTTTCAGAAACTTTCCAACCTGGACCCAAAGGTAATAGTGAGTTTCTTGAAAAACGAACATCCTCAAACGGTTGCTGTCATTCTGGCCCATCTGGATCCAGGGCTGACAGCCTCCATAGTGCGTCAGCTGCCGGAGGCTCAGCAGGCGGATGTGCTGATGCGTATTGCCACTCTGGACAAGATAAGCCCGGAGATAGTCGGAGAGATCGACCGTGTGTTGGAGGAAGAGCTGTTCTCTGTGGAGATGAGTGATGTAACCAAGGTCGGTGGTGTGGAAAAGGTGGCTGAAATATTGAACAATGTGGATAGGGGCACGGAAGAAGCCCTTATGGAAAAGATAGAGGGTATGTCCGACACACTGGCAGAAGAGATTCGCAAGCTCATGTTCAAGTTCGAGGATCTCATCACGCTGGATCGTCAGGCCATTGTCATGATTTTGAAGGAGATCAGCACAGACGACCTGAAACTGGCCCTCAAGGCCGCGTCGGACGATCTTAAGGCCCTTTTCTTCAAAAATATGTCGGAACGGGCGGCTACCCTGCTCAAGGAAGACCTAGAGGTCATGGGCCCTGTGAAACTCAAGGACGTGGAAAAGGCTCAGCAGAACATCATCAAGGTAGCCAAAAAACTGGAGGCCGAGGGCAAGATAGTGTTGGGCTCCAAGGGTGGAGGAGACGAATTTGTCTAAGGTCATTAAGGCCTCCAATTACGAGAATACATCCGCTGTCGCTGTTTTTACCGCCTTGTCTGAGAATGAGACGAGTGGATTCAGCACGGTCCAGCACCTCCTTTCTGTTTCTGATATAAGTGAAAGTGAGGCTGTCGAGGAAACAGCCGGTTCAAAAGGGATGTCTTCGATGAATTTGGAAGAGGAGCGCAGAAGGCTGCTGGAGGAGGTGACTGCGCTCCTGGAGCAGGCCAAGCAGGAAGCGGAACGCATAAAAAAGAATGCTGCAAAGGCCGCGGAGACGCTTTTGCAAGAGGCCAGGATCAGGGCTTCCGGTCTGGAGAGCGAGGCATACGAAAAGGGGTTCGAGCAGGGGAAAAAGGATGGCGAGGTTGTAGGCCGCAAGGCATATGAGATTCAGGTGGAGAGATTTAGTGCAGTGATAGATGCCATACGTCATAGAGGTGAAGAATTGTTGGCCAGATATGAACCTTTTCTCATAGAGCTTGTGTTGGACATCTCCAAGGCATTGGTGCATCATGAACTGAATACAACGCCTGAACTGGTGCGTTCATGTCTTGAGCGTGGCCTGGGCATGGCTGTAAATGGAAGGTCCATTCGCGCGCATCTGCACCCAGAGGATCTGGAACTGATTCAGGGGGTGGATACGTCTTTAAGTGATAAGACCGTAGGGCATCTTTTGGAGTTTATGGCCGATTCCAGCGTGGAACGGGGTGGTTGCCTTCTTGAGACGGATATGGGTGTGATAGATGCGACCCTGACTACTCAGTGGCGTACTGTTTCTAATGCCATGCTGGATATTTTGCGGGAACGCATGGAGCAACATACCGCATTCGAAATCGATTTACCTGTAACAACAGAAGAAAATTGACCACTGAACTGGACTTTTCATATTATTTGGATGGGTTGAAGGGCTTGCAGCCCATCAGGATTTACGGCCTGGTCTCTCAGGTGATCGGCATGGCTATGGAGGGCAAGGGGCCAAATGTGCCCCTGGGCGCCATATGCAGTGTGGACCTACGCGGTGGACACTCCGTGCTGGCCGAGGTGGTTGGTTTTAAAGACAGTCGAGTGTTGCTTATGCCTCTGGGCGATATGAAAGGCGTGGAGCCGGGTAGCCGTATCTGGGTGGAGCGTATGCAGGCGGATGTGCCTGTGAGTGAGGCCATGCGAGGTCGTATTCTGAACGGTCTGGGCCAGCCCATTGACGCCAAAGGCCCTATGCGTTTTGAGGCTGCGTATCCACTTTATGCTGAGCCGCTGAATCCCATGGACAGGCCTCGCATCGATTCTGTGATGGATGTGGGAGTTCGAGCGATAAATGCTTGTCTGACTTTGGGAAAAGGGCAGCGTATTGCCATCATGGCCGGATCAGGCGTAGGGAAGAGCACACTTCTGGGCATGATAGCCCGGCATACCAAGGCCGATATAAACGTCATAGCCCTCATAGGTGAGCGCGGTAGGGAACTCAATGATTTTATTCAAAGGGATTTAGGGCATGAAGGGTTGGCCAGGTCCGTGGTTGTGGTGGCCACATCGGATACTCCGCCCCTCATACGTTTGCGAGGGGCATATGTGGCCACTGCCATCGCGGAGTTCTTTCGGGACAAGGGGTTGAATGTTATTCTGATGATGGACTCGGTGACTCGCTTTGCCATGGCTCAAAGGGATGTGGGTCTGGCTATCGGTGAGCCTCCTACCTCCCGAGGTTATACGCCATCGGTCTTTTCCCTTTTGCCCAAACTGTTGGAAAGGACGGGCAGAAAACGCAATGCTGGTAGCATAACCGGCATCTATACGGTGCTGGTGGAGGGCGACGATATGAACGAGCCCATCGCAGATACAGTTCGTTCCATCGTGGATGGCCATGTGGTGTTGAGTCGAGCCATCGCCCATCAGGGCCATTATCCGGCCATAGATGTGCTGGCCAGTATCAGCAGGCTCATGCGGGACATCGTAGGTCAGGGGCAGATAGAGGATTATCAGAAGCTTATAATGGTTTTGGCGACATACAAAAAGGTGGAGGACCTGGTGAATTTGGGAGCCTATACCAAGGGTTCCAATCCTGATATAGACTTTGCCCTAAATAAAATGCATGCGGTCAACGCCTTTCTTCGGCAGGATGTGGAAGAGGCATGCAGTTACGAAAGAAGCTGTGAGGAACTGGCAGCCATCTTCAGATAAGGCGACGGAGATTAAATGGCCTACAGATTTTCTTTGGAGACATTGTTGAATTTGCGCAATAGGCGTCTGGAGCTCACGGAGATGGAACTCATGCGGGCGGAGCAGCGCCTGTCAAGGGAACAGCAGAACCTGGACCTGACTCGAAAGGTCATAGAGATACAGCATCAGAGAATGGAAGAACATCTGAAAAAGGGTATGATGGCACACGAACTGCAACAGGCCTTTGGCATACTGGAGATGCTTGCAAGGGCCGAAGAGGCTTATTTGCAGGTGATATCGACTCTTCAAGAGGAAGTAAAAAAACTTAGGGATAGGCGTCTTGAGCAATACAAAGACAGAGAACTGCTGGAACGGTTGAAGGAAAAGGACAAGGATAAATGGCTTGCCGAAATCGCAAGAATGGAGCAAAAGGAACTGGATGAACTCTCCACACAAAGACATACAAGAAGAAGATAGACACTTACGAACAACTGACGGTATTTCATGGTTTTTTAGGATACTTCTGTGCCTTGGCTGTTTGAAGGTGTGCTTAGCCTTGTTCCTGTCCCTGGTTACAGGAGTGAGTGTAAATGCAGCTGGTTCTTCTGACGAGAGACAGGAACAGACGACTCATGCCTCAAAGGTCCAATCCGCAGCCCCCACTGAGACCGCTTCTTCACAGCAATCTATCAATCCAGAAATCATCGCGATTTTGCAGGCGGAGCAGAAAAAACTCGCTGAAGAGAGACAGAAGCTGACCCAGAAAAAACAGGAAATGGATGTGATGGTAAAAGAGCTGGAGAACAGATTGTATCAGCTTAACGAACTAAAGAACCAACTCGAAGGTCCTGCCAAACAGGCCAAAGCAGCGGAAAAAGAGGGCTTTGAACAGTTGGTAGCAGTATATGGTTCCATGGAAGACTCCAAGGCTGCGGTCTTGTTTGGGAATATGGACGAGGCTACCGTGGTCAGGATACTGAAGTCCATGAAGGGTAAGAAGATTGCTGCCATCTTGAGCCTGATGGAGCCTCAAAAGGCAGCACGCCTCAGTGCAGAGCTGGCCAAGGCCAGACCTTAGGCAAAATGAAAAACATGAAAGCATGATAACCGAGACAATATGATCATCTTAGGCATAGAGACCTCCTGTGACGAAACGGCCGCGGCTGTTTTGCAAGATGGCAGGGTATTGAGTAATGTAGTGGCATCTCAGATAGCGGTACACAGCGAGTATGGCGGCATCGTGCCCGAGCTTGCCTCAAGGCATCACCTGGAGGCCATAGAACCTGTGGTCCATGCGGCAATTTACGAAAGTGGCGTACGGTCGCAGGACATTCAGGCAGTGGCCGTCACTCAGGGTCCTGGTCTTATCGGCTCGTTAGTGGTGGGCTTTTCCTTTGCCAAGGCCTTTGCTATGGCAAGAGAGATTGCGTTCACTGGCGTAAATCACATCCATGCCCATCTCATGTCTATTTTTTTAAAAGAGGATACGCCTTCTTTTCCGTTCATAGGGCTCATCGTATCCGGCGGACATACTAGCCTGTATCTGGTTCGCGATTTCCTTTCTATGGAGCTTTTGGGCCATACGCGTGACGATGCCGCTGGTGAGGCCTTTGACAAGGTGGCAAAGATTCTGGGCTTTCCATATCCTGGTGGTCCTATGATAGGCGAATTGGCAGAACAAGGGAATGAGACCGCCTTTGCATATCCCCGGCCGTATATGTCAAATGCTCCGCTGGATTTCAGCTTCAGCGGCCTTAAAACAGCGGTGATGCTCTCTGTTCGTGAACTTGAGGCCCGTGGCTGCACAATCCCCGTTGCCGACATAGCCGCTTCTTTTCAGAAGGCTGTGGTGGATGTGTTGGTAGAAAGGACCATTATGGCTGCTCGAATGTACAATGTCTTGAATATAGTGCTGTGTGGCGGAGTCGCAGCCAACAAAAGATTGCGGACTGCCATGGAAAATGCCGCTTGCGTAAACAGCATGAGGCTTTTTCTGCCTTCTATTGGATTTTGCACAGATAATGCCGCCATGGTGGCCGTAGCCGGTATGCATCAAATTGAAGCCGGTATGACTACTTCTCTGGAAGCAGATGTTTTTTCGAAATTATACAATTGATATCATGACCGACGATTCCCTTTCATCATCTTGTTCCAAATCATCCCTGAAGATGCGTGTGGCCAGGACCATTCGCTATTACTGGCTGCTTCTGAAGCGAATGAGCGGCGAACCTGGCGTTATAGCTAGGGGTATAGCCCTTGGTACATTTATAGGATTCACTCCAACCCTGCCTTTCCATACCATGGCCACCTTGTTTTTGGCCCCGGTTCTGAGGGCTAATCCGTTGGCTGGCATAGGCGCTGGTATTCTGGTTTGCAATCCCCTTACCATACCCATAATCTATTATCTTTCCTGGAGAATAGGGGTGCTCGTAACCGGCAATACCATCTCATGGGCTGATGTACAAAGGTTGCTTGGAATGATCAGCCATGCAAATTTTATGGAGGCGAGCCGCTGTGTTATCGCCATGGGTTGGTCGTTTTGTATTAGCATGCTTGCCGGCGGCCTGGTGATGGCGATACCGGCAGGCATAGCGGCATACTTCCTGTCATTATGGATTTACGGCTCCAGAAGAAGGTCAAAGCGATATGGTAAATAAATCCAATAGTTGTCATGCGAATACCGCCTTTGAATGTGTGGGTGCCATGGGTTATATATTCAGGAGACCGGAACTACTCGCACAGGCATTAGTGCATCGTTCCTATGCTATAGAACATGGCAAATGCGTACCCGATAATGAGCTTCTGGAATTTCTGGGGGATTCTGTCCTGAATCTGTCCATAAGTCATCTGTTGTTTCATCGTTACGGAACGAGTCATAACGAGGGCGATCTGACACGTATGAGGGCAGCCCTGGTAAATGAGCAGCAGCTGGCTGAGATGACGAAGCGTATGGGGCTTGATCGGCATATCCTGTTGGGCAGGGGTGAGTCTAGAAGCCACGGCTGCGATAAACCGTCCATTTTGGGGGATGCCTTCGAGGCGGTGCTCGGCGCCATCTACCTGGATGGCGGGTATGAGGCCGCCTTGTCCGTGATAGGCAGGTGTTTTCACGATTTGACTCAATGTGCTGACAAATTGATGTGTGATCAGGATTATAAGACCATGCTACAGGAGGAGACGCAGAGGCTCTTCAAGATTACGCCTGTCTATAAGTTGGATGAGGCAACAGGTCCGGACCACGAAAAGACCTTTCATGTGAATCTTTACCTGAACGATGAGCTCCTTTCCAGGGGTGTAGGCAGAAGTAAAAAAGAGGCGGAGCAGAATGCAGCCAAAGAGGCATTGAGGACCGCATTGTTTTCTTCTTGCCAGGTAAATGACGGCAAGCTCTGATGTGAGACCGGTGCATTATTTGAAGTTATGATGTGTCCAAAGCCATGGAATAGGAAATACTGATATGACAGATATATTACAGAAGATGCAGGAGAGCCGGCCTGACCTCAGGTTCAGATCAGGATTTGCCGCCATTATAGGCGCCCCCAATGCAGGTAAGTCCACTTTGCTGAATAGACTGCTTGGGACAAAGGTTGCGATAACCACGCCCAGACCACAGACTACTCGGCGGCTGGTACGAGGTATCCTGACAACGGAACAATATCAGATCGTGTTTGTGGATACGCCTGGTATTCACGACTCCAAACGGCTTTTGAATCAGGTACTGGTCAGATGGGCCAGACAGGCTGTGCTCGATATAGATGTTGTCCTTCTGATGGTGGATGCAGCGAAGAGGGATTCAGCCAATGAACTCTTCATTCTGGATATGCTCAGAACAACAGAAACCCCCGTCATTCTGCTCCTGAATAAGATAGACCTCATTTCCAAGGACAGACTGCTGCCTTTAATGGAAGAGGTGCAGCAGGCTTTTAATTTTGCATCTATTATCCCCATATCAGCTCGTTTTAATGATGGATTGGAATTGCTGCTAAATGAGGTCCTGCGCTTTCTTCCGGAGGGGCCGTTGTTTTATGACGCAGAGGCCGTCAGTGATCAGACCAGAGACATGCTGGCGGCGGAACTCATTCGTGAAAAGATCTTTTTGCTCACTTATGAGGATATTCCCTATTCCACTGCCGTGGAAGTGGAGGGTTTTCATGAGGATCTGAAAAAACAGCAGATCATCATTCATGCCACTATCTATGTGGAAAAGGACTCGCAAAAGGGTATTGTTGTAGGTGCTAATGCCTCAATGATCAAAAAGATCAAAAAAATGGTGCGAGAAGAGCTTGAAACCGCCTGGGGGCAGAGAATAACCCTGGAGATCTGGGTCAAGGTGCGTAAAAACTGGTCGAAGGATGAGAGGTTTTTGAAGCAGATCGGTTTGTTGGAGTAGTGAGACTTTTTTGTCTCATATTTTGAGTTGAGTTGTGACAAGAAAGTCCCATTTTCTTTGTTTGCACCGATGTTTATTGTAACTATTTGATATTACATGAGTTATTTTTAAATATTTCTGGCATTCTTATTGCTTTGATTAGTGAAGATAAACTCTAAGAAAGAAGCCAGAAATGAATATATTCCAGCATACCATTAAAAATCCCGTTATGGCCCGGGGTATCGGGCTTCACACAGGCAAGGATGTCACCATCGCTATTTTGCCTGCGCCTGAGCATTCAGGAATCTCCTTTTATCATAAAGGGCATGGAGTCATTGTTCCCGCCAATTACAGATATATCTCCAATACCAGTTTCGCCACCACCATAGGCACTGGTTCTGCCTCGATATCAACTGTGGAGCATCTGATGGCTGCCTTTGCTGGTCTTTCCATCGACAATGCCGTGGTGGAGATAGACGGACCGGAGGTCCCTGCCATGGATGGCAGCGCCTATCCATTTGTAAAGCTTCTGCACAAGGCCGGTTTGAAGGTTCAGTCTGCTTCAAGAAATTATCTTGAGGTGCTCGATGAGATCACTGTTTCTCATGGCGATAAATATATGGCGCTGAGTCCTTTAGGCGATGCCCCGTTTGGTGATGCCGGTCTGACTATATCCCTTACCATTGATTTTGAACATGCGGCGGTGCAGCGTCAGAGCCTGTCCACTCATATCTCCAATAAGGAATTTGAGACAACTATCTGTAAGGCCCGCACCTTTGGTTTTCTGCACGAGGTGGAGGCGTTGCAGAAAAACGGTCTGGCCCGAGGCGGTTCGCTGGATAATGCGGTGGTGATAGGGCAAGACGGTGTTATGAATCGCGATGGCCTGAGATTTTCAGATGAATTCGTTCGTCATAAAATGTTGGACATGCTGGGCGACTTATACCTCATTGGCATGCCTATTATCGGAAGAGTGAATGCCTGCAAAAGCGGTCATGCCCTGCATAGAATGCTTGTGGAAAAACTTATGCACAGCCCCAATGCATGGCGTGTTAAAAATTTCAAGACCATTGCAGCACCTATTTTTGAAGACAGTCATCTTTCTTCACTTCATTGGCTTCACTTCATTGGCCGGCCTCTCGCAGGGCGCGCCTGACCAGCAGGGTTACCCTCACCCCGGCCCTCTCCCATTGGGAGAGGGTGGCCGGAGGCCGGGTGAGGGCCGAAAGAAAAAGTGCCATCGAGAAGTCCTGTCATTCCGAGCGGAGCGAGGAATCTTAAAATTTCTCAGTCGCTGCGCTTCATTCGAAATGACAGGCAGTTGCTGACTGTTGGGGCACGGCATGCCGTGCCCGTACCTGCGCTTCATTTGTGGTTGAACAAAATAATAGGGCGGTGGCGTAGGGGCTGAGTAACCCCGCCCCTACTTCGCTTTTGTAATGAGATTGCCACAAACCCTTTGAGTTCTCGCAATGACAGGTAAAATATAAAGTTTCTTATTCTATGTCTATTTTCCGGATAAAATCAGATAGTTCAAAAACTCCTGCCAAGAGTGTAATCTATGACATGGAGTCTCGCCCTGATTCCATGGCTGATCAAAGACCATGGCCTGAATGCCGGCCTGGTGTATCTGATGGCATGTCTCCAGATGGTCCTCTATGAAGGTCTCTATGCCGAGGTCTTTCAGAATCAGCGCCTTGGCCTTGTGCTCTCCTGTGGCTATGACCTGTATGTTGAATTCTGGCAGCTCAGGCAGGAGTTCCTGTAGCCATCGGTGAATTGGTGCCTTTTCAGGCCTAGCTGTCACGAAGATGAGCGGTGCCCTTTCTGCATACGCCAAAAGGGCCTCTCTTGCGTGAGTAATGGCTTCCAGCCCCACATAAAGGGGTTCGTGTACTAACTGATGCACGATCTTCAGGACTACATCTTCTGGAATGGGCAGACATTTTTCCAGCCAATAGGAGGTGATCATGCCCTTGTGCAGTGTGTCTATGTTGTATTCTTCGCGAGCGATGCGAATGAATGCCCTCATGGTGTCCGCCACCACGCCATCTATGTCAAAGCCCACTCTGTCCAGGTGAATGTGAGGGAGCGATTTTTTTTGTGTTTGCATGGCTGATAGGTTTTGAGTATTTTGCATAACGGGTTAACGAGAGTCAGTTGTTTTAAACAGGGGTGTGTTTGTGGATTATAATGAAGCTATAGCATATCTGAACGGTTTTCAGTTTCATGGATTTAAGCTGGGTTTGGAACGCACCGAGGCCGTTTTGAAGGCATTGGGCGATTCACATCTTTCATATCCAGTTATACATGTGGCTGGCACCAATGGCAAGGGTTCCGTGTGTGCCTATCTGAGTTCTATCCTGAAAACAGCTGGTTATAAAGTTGGCCGCTATACCTCACCACACCTCTGGAGCCTTGTGGAACGCTTTGACATAAACGGCCAGTACATTTCCGAAAAAGAGCTCGTCTTTGCCATAGAGCGCATAAAGCGTCTTGTGGAACAGGGTTTTGAACTCAGCTATTTTGAATACACCACTGCTGTTGCCTTCAAGTGGTTCGAGGAGCAGGCCGTGGATATCGCTGTTGTGGAAACAGGTCTTGGCGGCAGGTTGGATGCCACCAATGTGGTTCAGCCCATTTGTACCGTAATAACCAATGTGGACTTCGATCACATGGCATATCTCGGTGATACTATTGAAAAAATCGCCTTTGAAAAGGCAGGGGTCATAAAGCCGAAGGTGCCGGTGGTGACGGCTGTGAATCGAAAAGAGGCCCTTGCAATCATAGAAGAACGGGCGGAATTGCTGCAAAGCCCTGTTTTTAGATTGGGTCGAGAGTTTTCGGCCCATGAATCACACGGTGAGATGGAATATGAAGGGTTGAAATGCCGCATAAAAGGTATAAAGCCTGGGCTTTCGGGCAGGCATCAATACGACAACGCCGGCCTTGCCTTGGCCGTCTGCGAACTCACAGGGCAGCAATTCAAGACAGGCGAAGCAGTGATGAAGCACGGCATCGAAACCACTTTTTGGCCCTGTCGAGGCGAGTTCGTGCACCTTACCGGTGGTCAGGATTTATTGTTGGATGGAGCACATAATCCCAATGGCATTCAGGCGCTTTGCGCCCTGTTGGTAAGTCTAAAAATGCCTTTCAAGGAATCGGCCCTGCTGTTTGCGG
Source organism: uncultured Desulfobulbaceae bacterium (assembly GCA_964427245.1). Classification (GTDB taxonomy): domain Bacteria; phylum Desulfobacterota; class Dissulfuribacteria; order Dissulfuribacterales; family DYLC01; genus JAQVIJ01. Next base: position 91,711 of record CAYRSX010000040.1, read on the forward strand.
CCTCTAACGAGGGCAAAGACAAGGACTTTGGGGCGATGCTGCGAGAGTTGTCGCCTTTTTTTGAGCGCATCTATATTACGGAACCCCCAGGTCCCAGAAGACCTGTGACGATAGGGGAATGGCCGGCCTTGAACCTAAAGCAAGGCATCAACTTTATCAAGGATTGGCGTGAGGCATTAAATGCCTGCCTTTCCATGCAGCAAAACCGTTTTATCTGTGCAGCCGGTTCATTGTATCTCGCTGGTGCGGTCAGGCATGAGGTCATGGGGCATGTTTGATTTATGAGAGTTGCAGCTCTTCGCCTTTAGCCATGGCTTCTCCCAGCCTTTTTGCATCTTTCAGTGCAGTTTCATGGCTTTCAATCTCACCTTTTGCATCTATTCCGCGATAGAGCAGGCTTCCTACGAATTTCATGTCCAGGGCATCGAAGAAGTATTTCATCACGCGTTGAGCACCGTCAAACAGGAGTTTTCCCTTTGTGGCGCCAATGCCGAGAAAGACGCCATGGCCTGGTTTTTGACGTTTTATGATGCCGTTTAGCCGGTATTTGGCCACCCACAGGGCCTGAGTTCGCTCCACCACTGCCTGCATGGCGGACGATATGTTGTAAAAGAACATGGGTGATGCCGCTATCACATAGTCCGCTGCAAGAAATCGTTCATAAACAGGCGTCAGGTCGTCTTTTAGCACGCATACGCCTGTTTGATCACAGCCTTCACACTCGATACAGCCTTTGAAATTGAGGGCATAGAGTCGAAGTTTTTCTGTAGACGCCCCTTGAGCCTGTGCATGGGAAAGAAGGGCATCGAGCAATATATCTGTGTTGCCGCCGAGCCTTGGAGAGCCCATGAGACCAAGTATGGAAATGGACATGCTTCCTCCTTTAATTATAGACAAACGGGTTTCAGCATAGGGGCGGGTTCAGAACCCGCCCCTACGGAATCGACTGCTATCTTATAGTTCATTTTCTGCCGAGCGTAGCGCTTTTACGTGTCATTCCGAGCGTAGAGAGGAATCTTAAGATTTCTCACACCACCCCGCCCTTCGGGCACTCACTCCACCGGAGGGGAATTTATTACTCCTTTGAAATGACATGCAGTCGCTGCGCTTCATTTATAATAATATAACTTGAATTCATGCGGCCATGGATGGTCATTCTATTGTTACACTAAATCCCATTTTAAATCATTTCACAATGGTCAGATTTCAAGATTCTACATCAGGTCTTCAAGATGCACAAAAAAGAGGTCAGCATGTCGGTAGGCAGTCTGAAGCTCGAAGCCGTGGTGTTGTGCAGCAGGCCGACCAGGTCATGGCCGGCGGTGATGGAAACGATTGGTTTGACACTGACGGTGGTCTGGTCTGGAGTGATGTATTGCAAAATTAAGGGGTCTTAAGCCCCAGTCTGCGGCTTATTCCCGCTATAACGGCCTTGAGTTCCGGCACATTCAGGGTATAAACCGCGGCGGCATAGAACAGGGCGCCCATGGCCACCCCTGCCATAAGGCCTAATCCCTGAACCCAGAAACCCTGGGCCTGCCACATATTTTGCCACAGTCTTACCAGAATGCCCATGCCTATGGATGCCAGTCCTATCTTGCAGACAGACGGCGTCAGTCTTTGCAATGCGAATCCCCCGATTTTTTTGTGCAGGATTCTGGCCAGAAGCATCAGATTCGCTATGGCGCTGATGGAGGTGGCAAGGGCGATGGACCTGTGTTCAAGATGCCGCAGGGTGAGAAGGATAAACAGTATGTTGCAGAGTACCGCCAGGAAACTGCCGATCACAGGCCACTTGGTGTCGTTCAGGGCATAAAATACAGGCGCTATGACCTTGACGCCTGCGTATGCCGTAAGTCCAAGGGCGTAGAGTTCCAGCGCCTGAGCAGTCATGAGAGTGTCATGGGGCAGAAATCTGCCGTGTTCATAGATGAGCCTTATGATGGGTTTAGCCAGAATGAAAAGCCCAACTGATGCAGGAACGGCCAGGCCGATACACAAAATCAGGCTTGAATGTAGTACATCCTTCAGCCGATTCATATCCATTGCAGCAGCCATGCGCGAAATGGCTGGCATACTTGCCACCGACATGGCCACGCCGAAAAGCCCTATGGGAAAAAGCATGAATCGAAAGGCATAGTTGAGCCAGGCTACGCTGCCTTCTGCGCATTGGGAGGCAAAGTTGGTGTTGACGAAGATGTTGATCTGTGTGGCTGAGAGCCCTATTATGGCAGGCAGCATGAGCCGGAAGATGCGTTTTAGCCCTGGTTCAGCCGGATTCCATGTCGGTTTTATGTGAAAGCCCTGTTTTTTAAGAAGCGGTATTTGAATCAGAAGTTGCATGATACCGCCTGCCAATGTGCCCACGGCCATGCCTATTATGGCGTTTATGCCCCAAAAGGGCAGAATCAGAGCGAGCCCTGCGCCCACAATAATGGAGCCTATGTTGAAGCAGGCCGATGAAAACGCCGGAATAAAGAAGAAGCCCTTGGTATTCAGAATACCCATTATAATAGATGCCTGGGATACAAAGAGCAGAAACGGTGCCATGATGAGCGTAAGCAAGACGGTCAAGTCTGTCTTACCTGAGACGGCCTGAAAATTAGGGGATATGAGTTGAACCAGTTCCCTAGAAAAGACCATTTCCAGCACAACAACAAGAGAGACCACAGCGGCCATGACTGTAAAGACATTGTTGACCAGCTGTTTTAGCTCTTCAGCCGTCCGTTTTTTTTCGTAGTCCGTAAAGACAGTGACGAATGCAGAGCTCAATGCGCCTTCTGCAAAGAGGTCACGCAACAGATTGGGAATGCGAAAGGCCACCACAAATGCATCTGCGGCCATTCCTGCACCGAAAAGCCACGCAAATACCTGCTCCCGCACTACGCCCATAATGCGGGAAAGAAAGACGGCTGTTCCGACAGCCCCTGCCGATCGTGCAAGCTTTTGAGCATCAGTTGTGGATTTAGTCACATTTAGGGGCCGTTGCATGGGGTATGCAGTAGGGACCTTCTGGTGTGTCCACGACACTGAAGCCTAATTGTTGCAATTGGTTGCGTAGCTGGTCAGACTGCACCCAATCCCTTGCCTGTTTGGCCTGTTCTCGAAGGTTAAGGAGTTTTTTTGCTTCATTTGGCAGATAGGATGGGTTTAGAATTCGTCTGTCAAGAATGCCCAAAATGGCATCCATCTCCAACATAACGCCAGAGATGGCCTGCTTTTCTTCACTTAAAAGAGGGCGTTCTCTTTTTATCAGATGCACCTCTTTGATCAATTTCAAAAGGGCGGTAATGGCATTGGCCACATTGAGGTCATCGTCCAATGCGGCAAGGAATTCTGTACGTGCTGCTGATATCATTTGGGTTAACTGTTCTGTGGCCGCTGTTTCTTTCTGTTTATTTGTTTTTTTGTCTTCCGGTGAACTTGAGCACAACTGGAGTTCGTACCAGAATTCATCTATTTTTTGTAGGAGTCTGGCCGCTTCCTCTATGGCGTTGCATGAGTAATGAATGGGTTTCCTGTAGTGGGTTTTTAGGAGGAAAAAACGGATTCCACGGCTGGACCAGCCCTGTTCCCGAAGCTCCCGCAGCGTGACGATGTTGTTATTGGCCCTGGAGATTTTCTTGCCCTTCCAATAGACCAGGTCGCTGTGCAGCCAGTAACGGGCTAATGGTTTGCCGGTGAGGGCCATGGAGATGGCGATTTCGTTTTCATGATGAGGGAACAACAGGCTTTTGTCGCTGGTGTGAATATCAAAGGTTTCTCCCAAGTATCTTCTGGACATGGCCACGCATTCGATATGCAGCCCAGGCCTCACTCGCCCCCATTCCGTCTGAAAACCTATGCCGTGTTTCAGTTCCTGCAGCGTGACCCTTTTGAAGAGCGTGAAGTCGGCTGGGTGGTCCTTTTCATAGTTGTCGAGATCAACAGTGCGTCCTATATCCAGACCCTTTGAGTCTATGCGGGAAAGGCAGCCGTAGTTGGAGAGCTTGGAGATGTCGAAATATACGGAGCCGTGTTTTATATAGGCATAGCCCTTTTCCAGGAGTTTTCTTGTGATCCCCAGCATGTCTTCCACGTGTTCACTGGCCCTTGGATAGAAAGTAGCTGGCTTGACATTTAACAAGGAAAGATCATTTAGAAATTTTTGAATATAATCCTGAGTAAGCTCGGCAAGGGACACCTTGCTGGCCATGGCCTCTCCAATGGTCTTGTCATCGATATCGGTGATGTTCATGACATGAATCACCTCAAAACCTTTAGCTTCCAAAAAACGCTGAATCAGGTCGGAGACCAGCACACGTCGGCATAGACCCAGATGTGTTTCTTCGTAGGCTGTTGGGCCGCAGCTATACATGCTAATGCGTTTTTCCGTGCCAGCCTCTTCAAATTTTTCCTTTTTAAGGGATAAACTGTTATAAAAGCGCAAACCGTTTCCTCGGTCTTTATCGTCTCTTTTCTGCGGCACAGCAAATAGGCCTGTACTCAGATACCGCTCGCCGCCGTCCGGGAAAATGACCACTACGATCCCTTCTTCGAGCAGGGCTGCCTCCTGCAGGGCTGCTGCAAAGGCTGCCCCTGAACTCATGCCTACAAACAGCCCCTCCTCTTTGGCCAGACGGCGCGCATATTCAAATGCCTCTTCGTCATGAATGTTTATAACGGCATCGGGTAGATTTTTGTCATAGATGCCGGGTTTATAGGATTCCTTCATGTTTTTGAGGCCTTGTATCTTGTGCCCGAGATATGGCTCCACTCCCACCATGCGAACCTTTGGATTTAATTCCCTCATACGCTTGGTGATGCCCATAAGAGTGCCGGTGGTCCCCATTGTGGCCACTATGGTATTCACTTTGCCCTGCGTCTGCTCCCATATCTCAAGGGATGTGCCGTTGTAATGAGAGAGCCAGTTGTCTGAATTGTTAAACTGGTCGGTCAGAAAGTAGCGCTCCGGGTACTCTCGACCCAGGTTATATATCGCCTCTATGGCCCCGTCCGTGCCTTGTTTGGCAGGGGTGAGCAATATTTTCGCTCCAAATGCTTGCATAATCTGCCTGCGTTCGATACTGGCTGATTCGCTCATGGCTATCAGGCAACGATAGCCTTTGACAGCACATACCATGGCCAGCCCGATGCCCGTATTGCCGCTGCTTGCCTCTGCCACTATTCGATTTTTGGATAGCTCGCTTCTGGCTTCAGCGGCCTGAATCATGGAAAGGGCGATGCGGTCTTTTATGGAACCCCCTGGATTGAAAGACTCCATCTTGGCCAATATTCGAATATTTTTGTATGGGTTCAGACGGGTTATGGGAATCAAAGGTGTATTTCCTATTTTTTCCAGTATGGAGTTGGGCCACATGACATACCTCCTGTATTGAGCATGACAACCGGCATTAAATACCACTTGTCATGGGTTTGCAAGAAAGGTGTAAAAACAGAAAAAGAAACGAAAAAGAAAGGACAGGCATTTTTTGCGTTGTCATTCCGAGCGTAGCGCTTTTACGTGTCATTCCGAGCGTAGCGAGGAATCTTAAGATTTCTCACACCACCCAGCCCTTCGGGCACTCACTCCACAGGAGGGGTTCTTGTTAATGACTGGACAATTTAATAGCTGCTAAAATGACAGCAACCGTTTTCCGTAGGGGCGGGTTCTGAATCCTCCCCTACCTTGTATCTTGACATCTTATAGCTATATGGCTATTTTTCTATTTATGAAAAAGTTAATTTTATGTCTCAAGGCCGTTGCAGACGGCACCCGCTTCAAGATACTCAAGCTCTTGGCCTTGCAGCCTGCCTGTGTCTGTGAGCTGACAGCAGTTTTGGGTCTGGCCCAGCCCACTGTCTCCAAGCATCTGCGCATTCTGGAACAAGCAGGTTTTGTGGAGTCCGAGAGAAACGGCATGCGTGTGGACTACCGTCTGAACCCCCGGCCTGATGCCGAAGTCGGAGAGCTTTTGCAGAGCATCTCTCATTGGCTGGAGGATGATAGTGAGATAGAAAGGCTGCGTATGCAACTCAAGGCAGTTTGCGGCAAGGTCTGTGATTTTGCAAAGGGGGACACATGCTGAAGATATTTACTCTGTTGGCAAATCTCATTGTCTATGATTGGCTTGGTATGGAAAAGGGCAGGCACCTTACCGATACCATTCATTTCTTTATAGAAGATACCACAAAGATATTCTTTTTGCTTACGGTCATCATCTTTTTTGTGTCCATTATTCGCAGTTTCTTTACTCCGGAAAGGACTCGCCGGTTGCTATCTGGCAAAAGGCTGTTTCTGGGCAATATTCTGGCGGCTGGGTTGGGTGTGGTCACGCCATTTTGTTCCTGCTCCGCCTGCCCATTGTTCATTGGATTTGTGGAGTCAGGGATTCCTCTTGGAGTGACCTTTAGCTTTTTGATTTCATCGCCTATGGTAAACGAAGTGGCCCTGGTGCTGCTCTTGGGTTTGTTCGGTTGGAAGATTGCCGGCCTCTATCTGATATCTGGCCTTCTGGTGGCGATTGTAGCCGGTATAGTGATAGGGAAGCTCAATATGGAGCGCTATGTTCAGGACTATGTCTGGCAGCTTCGCATGGGTGAGGTCCAAGAAACAGGAATGACGTGGCATGAGCGCATCGATTATGCCAAGGGTTATGTGCAGGACATCCTGCGGCGCATTTGGCCCTATGTGCTTGGCGGAATTGGTGTAGGCGCTTTGATTCACGGCTATGTGCCAGAGGATTTCCTGCTTCGATATGCCGGGCCCGGCAACCCATTTGCCGTCCCTATAGCTGTGCTCATCGGGGTTCCGCTTTACAGCAATGCAGCAGGGGTCATTCCGGTGGTACAGGCCGTTATGTCGAAAGGACTGCCTTTGGGTACGACTTTGGCCTTTATGATGGCGGTGACCGCCCTTTCTGTCCCTGAAGCCACTATTCTTACGCAGGTGTTAAAAAAGGAATTACTTTTCATATTCTTCGGCGTAGTGACCATTGCCATTATCGCAGTGGGATACCTTTTCAATTTTATGCTTGCATAGAAAACGAATATGACAGAAAAAATCTGCTGGTGTTTTGGTTATACTGATGCTGATATTGTTGAGGATATAAAAAAACATGGCCGATCCACCATATTGGAGCGCATTGTGGATGAGAAAAAGGACGGTCACTGTGATTGCAGCCATAAAAATCCAAAGGGGAAGTGATGTATTGGCGATGTCCGTCGTGTTGCGGAACAGGCTGTTAAACTTTTGAAGTAGATAGATATAATGGAAAGAGCGATACTAATCAGAAAGGCTAAGTGGCTTGCAATAATAACTATAGGTTATAATGTGATAGAAGGCCTGATTTCTGTTCTCTTCGGTCTGCAGGATGACACCCTTGCTCTTTTCGGTTTTGGAATGGATTCTTTTGTAGAGATTATATCAGGCGCTGGCATTCTGCATATGATTTTTCGTATGGAGCGTGCAAATGGCGAGAAGCATGACGCCTTTGAAAGGCTGGCGCTTTTTATTACGGGCGTAGCCTTCTATTTGTTGGCTTTTGGTCTTATTGTAACTGCATGTATGAATATTTATTTAGGAAAGATGCCTGAAACTACCTTTTGGGGTATAGTTGTATCATTGTTATCTATTTTTACTATGTATTTTTTGATGCGCATAAAATTAACTGTTGGAAGACAATTAAATTCTGAAGCAATTATACAAGATGCCCATTGTACACGTATGTGTATTTATCTTTCTTGGTTATTACTTTCAGCAAGTATTGGTTTTGAATTGACAAAAATAGGTTATATCGATTCTATAGGTGCTCTTGGCATTGCATATTTATCATGGAAGGAAGGAAAGGAATCGTTTCAAAAGGCTCGTGGAGAGATATGTACTTGTTGTTCTTGTGGCCATTAGTTTATTTAACTCATATTGAGTAGCTAGCATTTTTAGGAGGTCAACTATGAAAATCGAAATATTAGGTCCTGGTTGTGCAGGTTGTCAGCAGCTTGCCAAGAATGCCGAAGAGGCGGCCAAAGCCCTGAATCTCTCTTATGAAATAGTAAAGGTAACTGATATGGCAAAGATCATTGGTTATGGAGTAATATCCACGCCGGGGATTGTGGTGGACGGTAAGCTCAAGGGTTCAGGGAAGCTTTTTACAGTGGATGAGATAAAGGGCTTTCTTGCCGGTTGATTCAATAAAAAACGCCACGTCACCATGATAATGGGTCGTGGCGTCAATGGGTACATGGTTAACAGGAGCCGTCGGTTTGAACTTTGGCGGAATTCCGCAATACCCAGACGGCTGCCACCAATATCAGTATCAATCCCCCCAGTATCGCAGTTTCTATCATGGCGTTTTGAAATGTCTGAGCGGTTTGAGGTGCTTCCGCATGGGCTGTCTGCAGGGAGATGATGAGTATGCGCCGAATGCTCGCTATGATTCCCACGAACAGAAACGGTTCTATGCAGGCATGGAGTCTGCCTTTTAATACCACTTCCACTGTGTGAAATATCTCTAGAAACATGAGGGCGAGCAGCAGATTGTCCACGGAGTGAAAGATGACAGAGAAGAAGGTGGCCCCTTGTTCGAAGATGTGCAGAAGGCCAAGGACGGCATTCCAGACAGAGAGTATGGCGGTGCAGAGCAACCCTACTCCTATGACCAAATAGAGCAAGTGTTCTATTTGAAGACAGAGATTGCGGGATTTCTGTTCCCAACAGGGGATCGCATTCTCTTTGTTACTCATATGAATTTCCTCGTTTTTTTGATTTATTATGCAAATTCAGCCATTATTTTCTGCAAGTTGTTCGAATTCATGGCCTGCGATGAAAAATCCTCGGTAGCGGGCCTGAAAGCCCTGTCCGTAGTATCATGTCGCTTTTCATACAGCACGCCAAGAGGGATTCTGTCCTCTGATTCCATGGCCTTTTCTAGAGCGGAGATTTGGTTGCCGGAGTCATGTGTTTCGGTAAGTTCATAGCAGCGTTCTCTGTACCATGCATAGGTATTTACCTTATTAAAGGAGACGCATGGTTGCAGTATGTCCACAATGGCCAGGCCTTTGTACTGAACGGCCTTTGCCATGAGCTTCGTCAGGTGATCCGGCATGCCTGCAAAGCCTCGCGCCACGAAGCCGGCGCCCATAACGATTGCTACCGCCAGTGGATTGAATGGAATTGCTGAATTGCCTTTGGGTTGTGCCTTGGTTACGAAGCCTTGTGGCGATGTGGGGCTGGCCTGGCCCTTGGTAAGTCCATATATGCGATTATTATGTACAAAAAGGGTGATGTCCGGATTCTTGCGAATGGCCGCCAAAAAATGATTACCGCCTTCCCCGTACACACAGCCGTCTCCGCTTTCCACTATGACGGTGAGCCTTGGATTGGCCAGTTTGGCACCCATGGCTACAGGAATTGCCCTGCCGTGCAGGCCGTTAAAACAGTTGCAACGCAGATAATGAGGGGTCTTGGCTGCCTGGCCTATGCCTGATACAATGAGGATGTCCTGGGGCTTGAGTCCGCATTGCACCATTGCCTTTTTAAGACTGTTCAATATGCCGAAATTGCCACAGCCTGGACACCATGCCGTTTCAAAGTTTCCATAATCCTCTATCCCGGCCATAATATCACCTTTTTATCATTGATAATTCTGTAAAATTCAGTATGGCTGTCATTGCGGAGAGCGAAGTAACTCGGCAAGTTAGCTTTTTTGAACAATTACAGCTCTTGAGATTGCTTCACTGCGTTCGCAATGACAGCTTTTTTGTTTTTTTATGGGAGCATCATAGCTAATGCCCGAATAATTAAAAACTGTTAGATATTTTTTAGTGCAGCAAGGGCCTGCACATAATTCGGTTCGTGTTTGATTTCAGGTACGATTTGTTGGTAAATCAGCATGTCTTGTTTGTCTATAACGAAGATAGCGCGAGCCAGCAGTCTTAGTTCTTTAATAAGCACTCCATAGTTCATTCCAAAAGAGGCATCTCTGTGGTCAGAAAGGGCCACTACTCGATCTATGCCGTTTGTGGTACAAAATCTGGCCAAGGCAAAGGGCAGATCCATACTGATATTCAATACTACAACGTCCCCTGAAAGGTTGCTAGCCTCCTGATTGAAACGCCGAATCTGAAGATCGCATACAGGTGTATCCAACGAAGGTGTCACGCTTATTACTTTGATTTTCCCTGCAAAATTAGATAGTGTAATCGTGGACAGCTCCTGATTCAATACACTGAAATCAGGGGCTTTGGTGTTCAATTTTAGCTCTGGCCCCAAAAGTGTAATTGGGTTTCCTTGAAGTGTGACGATGCCTTTTCTTTCCATGTCATGTCTCCTGTGAGTTTTGGAATATTTTGAGATTATTGAAGAATATATTCTGCTGTAATGGGCATTCCGTCATAACGAAGTACATGTTTTGTAATGTGAAAACCGCTCTCTCTGCGCAACAGACGGGCGAATTGGCCGGTGGCATTGCCCTCCACCGCTATTACTTCATTGGCAGCTTGCAAGCGGTTTAGAAAGTGTGCTGGATTCAGTGGCCAGACCTGTGAGAAGTGCAAATTGGCCACAGACTCTCCACGGTTTCTCAAAATATTTCCTGCCTCCAAGGCAGGGCCATAGGTGGAACCCCAGGATAAAAATAGTCGTTTTGGGCTTTCTGGTCCCACATAGACAGGTGGAATGATGTCTTCAGATAATCGGCGGAGCTTTTTAAGCCGTTTTTCCACCATCTGCTTTCTGACAATCAGATTCTCTGTTAGATGACCATCTTCAGTGTGTTCATCACTGTCGGCTACTACGAGTTGGTCTGTAATGCCCGGTAACAGACGGGGTGAGATGCCGTTTCGAGTGATTTTATAGCGCAGATAGGGGATGTCCAGTCCTTCGAGGGTTGTTTCCCCAGTGCTGATTGGTTTAAGGTTGGAGGTATCGAATGGTTCCACAGTTTGGTATGAGTCTGCAAGAAATTGGTCTGTCAACAGAAATATAGGCCCTTGACTGGTCTCGGCCAGGTGAAATGCCCTGTAAGTAAGTTCAAAACATTCCTCAACAGTCCCTGGTGTCAGAATGGCCCTGGGAAACTCTCCATGTCCTGCATGTAAAATGAATTCCAGGTCGGCCTGTTCTGTTCGAGTAGGCAGGCCGGTGGCAGGCCCTGGTCTTTGGGCCACCACTATCACGATGGGAGTTTCAGTCATTCCTGCCAGACTGACTCCTTCGGTCATCAGGGCAAAACCTCCGCCTGAAGTGGCCACCATGCTTGGAGCACCGGCAAAAGACGCTCCGATGGCCATGTTTATGGCTGCAATTTCGTCCTCTGTCTGTTCAACTGTCAGTCCCATTTCATCGGCATGAGATGCCAGAAGTATGGGAATGGAAGTGGCAGGAGTCATGGGATAGAAGGCGCAGAATTTCATACCGGCTGCTATGGCGCCTAATGCTATTGCCTGGTTGCCGTTTAACATGATTCGTTTTACGATTTCGCCTTCATTGGTAGGCAAGTTTTTTTGCAGCCCGCTTATCTGTTGTAACCATGCCCTGGTCCGTTGAAAGGTCTCTATGTTTTCATTTAGGGTGTCTGCATGTTTTTTGCCGAGGCCCTCTTTGAACAGCGCGATGAAGGTGGTGTCCTGGAGTTGTAGTATTTCTGCAAGCACTCCTATGGCGATGGTATTTTCCATGAGGGGCTGCCCGAGCTTCTTAAAAGGCACGCTGATGGCCTGTGGATGCGTTGGTTTGTCTTCAGCCCGGCAGATAGCTATTCCTTGTGGTGCCAGTCGGTTGCCGTGTAGCTTAAGGGTTTTACTGTTTAATGCTACTAATATGTCGATGGTCTGAATTGGAGAGAGCAGTGGGGCATTCCCGATGAGGAGAGTGAAAGTGTTGTTGCCTCCTCGAATTCTGGACTGATAGTCCTGAGTGACCAACACGAACAGCCCTTTTCTTATGAGGGCCTTACACAGCATCTCGCCGATTGTTACGATTCCTTGGCCGGCTTCGCCTCCGATGCAGATGTTTAATCTTTGCATGATGTTAACCTCTTTCTCATTCCTTGAGGGTTATCGGCTTGTAAACAATGTTGGCGTAGCACATAATAAGCCCTGCTGGTGCATTGTCTTTTCATATGTTGTGTCGATTAATTTATGTTCAATATTGCCGCGGCTTCAATGAGTTGGATTTCAGGCATGCTCTCATGCAGTATTTTTATTATTGTCTGTTTTTATTTTAAGCTCGCAGTTATCGGAATGCAAGCGGAATAATGGCAGGTTGTTGCAATATGACGGGGTGCAATTTAAGGTATTTTGTGTTAAAGAATTCCTATTCAGGTGTTACATTTGAAGGGGATAAACTGAAGGAGGATTGCAATGCCCATGCGTGCCAACGAAAAGAGACGATACAGGCGAATATATTTTGATTCAGCGGATTGGATGATGGCCACATTTGAACCTCTGAAATTGGGTGAGCCGCCGTTTCATGGGCAGCTTATGAACGTTTCTATAAACGGCCTGGCCTTTCAGCTTGTGGACGATATTCAGCTGCATGCCGGAGATACACTGATGCTTACGCATCTTGATGGCAGATTGCCAATCACTTTCAGCGGAAGATTGCAATTGCAGGTCAAGTGGGTTATGGCCAATAATTTTTTTGAGCATCTTGCTATCGGGTGTGAATTTATCAATCCGCCTCGTGAGTTTACTGACAGACTTGGTAGCTTTATCTATAATGAGGTCAAGTGAGAGGCATGGAGACTATCCTTTTCATTATAGAAAACGATACACAATGTTTGAATGATTTCAATAAAATACAAACGTTATACGATAATTATCGAGTGGTATCAGTTGTAAGACATGATAATGTCATCGATGAGATATCACAGCAGGATGTCAAGATCATAATAGTCTGCATTCCGGACATAACGACTTATGATTTCGATTTTATTCTTAACCTCACAGAAAATAAATCGGATATACCTGTCATAGCAGTAGCCGATACGGATATACCTGTGACCACACTGGCTGAAAGATATGACTGTTTTCGTTTTTTATCTGATACGAATCAATTGCAAAAAGCGATCGAAGAGGCCATAGAAGCTACTCAAAAAGGTTATATTTCAGGTGTTTCCCTACAGATAGCCTTGCAGATGATAGAGCTGGAGTCGAAAACGTGTCTGATAACCATCAAGTCGGAGAATGGAACCGGTGTCTTATTTTTCAAAAATGGGGAGCTGTTCGATGCTAGGTGCGGTGAATTGTCGGGCAAGGAAGCCGCGTTGGAGATCGTGTCCTGGGACAATGCCTCCATGGAGTTTCAAAATTTCTGTCCCAAAAGGCAAAAAAAAATCGATACCCCCCTGACCTTTCTGCTGCTGGAGGCATCCCGCAAAAGAGATGAGGGGCTAGAGTCGCCGGAAGAACTGAATGAGGAAGAACAGGAATCATTGTATGAATCGGCAGAGTCGGAGGGAGATCAGTCAACCTGCAATGTCTCATCTGCGGAACTGTCGAGCGTGGATACCATGGATTTTGACCGCAGAAATACTTTGCTTTCTTATGAAGATATCATGGCAGGTCCACTTGCTGTTCAATTAAACGAGATTCAAAAGGCGTTTGCACGCGCCATAGGCCCTATAGCGCGCAATATTTTCAGGCGTCATCTGGAAGAGTGGGCGCGTGACAATGTTCTTATAGCGGAAAACCTGGTGCATCTTACCGATATGTTGTGTACCGAGTTGGATGAAGAAGAATTGATAGTGGATTTCAGAAAGGCTGTCAAAGGGATTTCATGACACGTATTAAATAAATAATCAGTCGACTGTGCTTACAAAAAAAGAGGATACTCATGTAACGTGAATATCCTCTTTTTTTGTGTTATGTGATACTGGTGTTAAAATTTGCAGTCCAACAACATGTAAACATCCTGCAATGTTTCATCACTCTTTTGAGGGCTGCCAACGTGAATACCGCTAAATGTATAATTATAATCTATATATGTATATCCAAGCCTTGCGAATAGATTCTTGTTTAACGGCTGAATGTAGTAGAAATCGTAAACATTGCCTCGTGTGGCCAATTTGTTGTAGAATTCCAGGCTTGATTGAGTAAATGAGAACCAGTCTTTGCTGCCGTGGTTATATTCGAATCCGAGTTTGGGGTTGTTCAGCATCTCAAGCGGCATCGTATATACCAGACCGGCATACAGCGCCCAGCCTGTCTTGGAATCCCTGCCGTCGTTGGAGAGCAGTCCGCCCGCAAACAGAGGCTGGCCGTTGAAGGTTATTAAAGTGGTTTTGCCATTGGGATGACTTACGTCCATACCAAAGGACAGAAAGGCATCAAAACCTGATTTCATTATGTTCTGTGCCTGTAAATGGGCGCCGAAGATGTCCATGTCTCCGAGATTGACAGTTGTATTCATAGGCATGTCAACCATATTCCATGCACGTACATAGCTTAAAACCATCAGGCTGTCGGACAGAGACGGTATCTGGCTTTCAAAAAATATGCCCAATAGATTTGTGTCATTTATGCCCCAGCCGGAATCCCTGTAATCGGCGAAATCGTCGTCATCCTGGTAGCCTTTGCCATAGGCAAACCGAAGGCCTGAGTCTTTCCATCCGATATAATGCTCAAGACCTATGGTAGCTATCACACCATCGGCTTCGCCGTCAAAAAGAAGTGATGGATATGTGGATTGGCGGGGACGATTTTCTCTGAATTCAACAGGAGGGCCCTCGGTGGATGGTTGGCGTCCAAAGGTGATGGCCAGCGGTGCCGGCATGTTGGGTACTGTCCAGTCCACGTAAGCACGTTCGAAATTTACGTTTGTCGAAGATGCGGCATGGCCGCGATTGAAGTCTGTATAGAAAAACGGATTGTCACTGTCTGCCCAATTTTTGGTTACTGCAAGTCGGCCATGAAACAGGAGCTCCTTGGAGATTTCAGCATCCATATTGATTCTGAAACGGCTGCTCCAGTGATTGTCATTGTGATCCCGCTCTGTTCCAAGAGGAGTCATGTAGTTTTTATCATAAAAATTATCTGCTCTTACTCGGACTTCAGCCCCTAGATTGAGGCGATCTTTAAGGGTTTTTGTTTCAACTCGATCCAGAGTATCATACATGTCATCGATCTGTTTTTTGACATTTCCGGGTGCAGCGGCCTCCTTGGGTTTGCTTTCAAGCTGCTCTACCCTTCTTTGCAGGGTATCGAGACGCTCAATAATAGCCTTATATGTATCCGCAGGTATGGTTACGGTCTGCTCTGCCGTTGCCACCGATGGAATGATCGCCGAACCTACCCCAAACACGGATGCCAATCCCAAAACTGATACCGTCAAACGGTTCATAACTACCCTCCTTAATATGACAAATTCTTATAAACAATAATAAAAATGAAAAGATTGAACATATATATTTTGTGCCACTTTAATGATATGTCCAGTGATATCATGACGACTAAATTATTATTGGGAGTAATGATATAATTATTTAGGTATGATAGCTGCGGCAGGCTGTTCGTTGTCCGCTGCATGTGATACCAGAAAATCTATGATTTTTGCCATATCCTGCGGCGCGATGTTTGAGATATCCACAGGATGCCGCGCTCTCTCGAAGTATTTCTTCCAAACAGCCCCAGCCTTTTCTCCGGGGCTGATGACGGCCGCTTGGCCATCTTTTTTGTGACAGCTGCCACACTTGGACAGAAATAAATTCTGATCGTCAGCGGCCATTACATCCATACTGCCCATCAGAAAGGCACTCGCCATGAGACTGACTATGATTTTTCGCATTCGATACACCTCCACCCCTGTTGTTCTTTGTTATTTGTATAGCACATAAGGTAATCAAAAAACGCCGGACAAGACAACCAGCGAATATAATCAAATTGATATGTTGTTCTATCCGGTACCAACAGTATATTTCTTTAATTTAATAATATAGTCAGAAAGATTGTGCAATACCTATTATATAAGGTTTCGATAATCTATTATATTATGAGGCCTGGCTGCCGAATGCAGCCCATATTTTTATTTTACGGCGACATCCTATTGTCTTTTTATGGTTTTTTGTTTTATTGTGAAAAAACAATTTTCACAAGGAGAGACCACATGGGGATCGGCAAACGTTTTGGCATACTTTTAGGGGCGATTAGTTTCTTGGTTTTAACGGTTATAAGTATCGCTACATATTGGATGAGTGTCAACAACGCCAAAATGACAGCTGAAGAGAAAGGGGAATTGATATTTCTGTATCAACTAGCATCCCTTGATTATTTTATGCAGAAGCAGATACCACTTGCCATGGAGCTCCTGGAAAAGGATCGTTTTTATCCGGAACTCATGTCAGGTTTTGCTGCATCACGCTGGATACATGAAAATTTCAAGGTATATATGCCTGCTTATGAAATAAAATATGCAAGTCTGAACCCCTTGCGCAAGGAAAATGCAGCTAATTCGGAAGAAAGCCGTATAATTCAGGAGTTCAAGGCGCAACCTGCGCTCAAACAACAGAAGGGTTTCATGAAATCGGAACAAAAAGGCCGTCTTTATTTTCTGGCGCGGCCTATTCCGGTGAAGGCAGATTGTCTTAAATGTCATGGTTCTCCGGTTGATGCGCCAAAGGATCAGATTGCCATATATGGCTCGACTCATGGCTATAATTGGCAGGTCAATGATGTTCTTTCGATGTTTATAGTCTATATCCCTTTTGAACAGGTCTTAATTGATGCCAGATACAATGCCTTTAAGATATTTGCTCTTGGTGCAGCCATTTTGCTGGTGGCCATTCTGATTATCAGTTTAACCTTAAACAAGACTATCATAAGACCTATAGTGGATCTTAGCAAGCGGGCTGAAGAGGTCAGCATGGGTGAAAAATTGGACGAAAAGATAGTATATCCTGGAAAATATGAGATATCAGATCTGGCAAAATCCATCAATAGACTGAGAATAAGTATAAATAAAATGCAAAAGATGTTATAGGAGAGGCATATGTTCAGAAAAACAATTCTTATAGGTTATGTCTTCTTAGTAGTAACTTGTATAAGTGCTTCAAACGTGATTGCTAATGAATGTAAATCTGTTCTAAATCAGGCTGAATCTGTAAGCTCATTACTGGAAAAAAATAAAATTCTGGGCGATGCAATCGGACAGTGTGGTCAGGATCCTGAGTGGAATTATACTTATGCCTATTCCCTTGAACGCCTGAGAAAGTATGCGGATGCAGCTAATCATTATAAAAAAGCTATATCAATAGATAATAAACAATACAAGTATTATGTGGGGCTTGGAGATGTGTTGAAAAATATGGGTAGTTATGAAGGGGCAGTGAATGCATATAAAAATGCCCTTCAATTAAATCCTAATGATCATAGGTTGGTCAAAGAATTGGAGGCATTGACGCCTATGATACCTAAAAAAGAAACAACTACACAGAAAATGCCTGAAGCACAGGAGATAAAACCGAAGGAACCAACGGTAGCAAAAGAGGTTGAAAGATCGGTAGAAAATATTGCAATAAGCTTTCAGCAGCCTTATGAGAAATCTATTTGCTCCTTGAATGTTAATGAGGAAAAGCAAAAGAATTTATTAAGCATGACAGAGAAATATGTCAATGATATAAAGCAAAAAAACAGTGCGGATGTAGGCTATTTTACAACATCAATCAGCAAATAGTCTAATAAAAGGATAAAAACATGCTCAATAAAATGACAATTTGTTTAAGCATAGTGGTGATATTGAATATATTTATAGCGGATCAAATTCTCGCTGATTGTGTTCAGGGGAATTGCATGGATGGTTACGGCGTCTTTGAGTACAGTAATAGTAAGTATTTGGGAGAGTGGAAAGACGGTAAGCGTCATGGTAAGGGCAAAAGAATCTATAATGATGGTTCATATTATGAAGGTGAATGGGTCAATGGCAGGGAGGATGGTTTAGGTGTCTCAGTGGACGCCAACGGCGAAAAATATGAAGGGCAATGGAAAAGGGGGAGCCGGAATGGAGACGGCTATCTGACATTGCAGGATGGTTCGAAGCATGCTGTGACCTATGAAGACGATATGCTTGTCACGGGTGGTGTCGAGGCTGTGGATGGTGCAAAGACGTCGGGTGTCAAGGCAGTCGCATTCGAGAAGGCTGCGCAGCAGCTATATGCCGACGGTAGCTCATACTCAGGAGAGATGGTTGATGGCCTTTATCACGGAAAGGGCATTCGGATTTTTGCCGATGGAGCGCGTTATGATGGCTACTGGGAACGAGGGGTACCATTCGGGAAAGGCGTCATGGCATATCCTGACGGAACGGTATATGACGGCGAGTGGGAAAAAGGTGTGAAAAACGGCAGGGGTGTCCTTGTGATGGCTGATAAAACCAGATATGAGGGTGAGTTTGTCGACGGCCTGCCCAATGGCCAGGGATATTTCAAATATGCGGATGGAACGAGTTATCAGGGCGATGTTGTAAATGGGATTCCTCATGGTGAGGGCAGACAGGTGTATTTGAACGGCGATACATATCAAGGGCATTGGGAACACGGCAAAAGGACAGGTCAGGGCGTCTATGCCGCGGTAGCCGGAATCCGCTACGAAGGCAAGTGGTTGGACGATCTGCCGGCAGAGAATGGTGCTTTGGATTGCGGAAACGGTATAAAGGTGTCCGGCCCTATAAAAAATAATGCATTTGTCGGCGAGGTAGTGGTTACATACCCTGATGGCGACAGGTACTCCGGCAATCTAAAAAATGGTCTGCGAAGCGGCAATGGTACATATCTCTTCAGAAACGGGCACAAATATTCGGGTGAATGGTCGGAAAACAGATTTTCAGGTGAAGGTGTGTATGCCTTTTCGGAGCTCAGTAAGTTTATGGGTAAATTTAAAAACAACATGGCTGAAGGCGATGGCATCTACATAGACTCAAGCGGCAAAAGATATGTGGGCAGGTGGCATCAAAATCATTTGGTTGGCAGATAGGCGCATTCATGATGGTTAGATATGGTTGGAATGTTCGAATCTTTTATGTTGTTCAATATTTGGATTTGACAGCCTGCCGGAGTATCTTGTAATTTGAACTGGAACTTTCATTAGTAAATAGTGTCGTTCAATTTTTTAGAATAGGCGGCTCAGCCCATGGAAATATCTGACACCTTGACTAGTATAATGGAATTTGGGGATCAACAGTCCATCGACATTCCGGACCAATTGCCACTTATGGCTGTGAGGGACATAGTTATTTATCCGTCCATGATCGTTCCATTGTTTGTGGGCAGAGGTGCATCTGTGGCGGCGGTCAACGAGGCTATGGCTACCAATAAACTCATCTTTCTCGTTACTCAGAAGGATTCAGCCGAAGAGGATCCGGGTAAGGATGGGCTGTATAAGGTTGGGGTGGTCGCTGTGGTTATGAGGGGGCTTCAGCTTCCGGACGGACGCCTCAAGATACTTGCCCAGGCCATCATGAAGGCCAAAATCCTTACATTCGTGCAGGAGAAGCCGTTTATTGCTGTCAGGCTTAAGCCCCTGCCCGAGGCGCCGCCTAAGGGAACAGGGGTTGAGATCGAGGCCCTTATTCGAAATGTTAGAGAGCAGGCGGAAAAGCTCTTCGGGCTTAAGGGCGTTTTAAATCCTGAATTGACCGGTATTCTGAACGAGATTGACGATCCTGGCAGATTGGCCGACATGATCGCTTCCAATATGCGTTTTGCGCTTGCTGACGCGCAGCATCTTCTGGAACTTGTGAATCCATTGGAGCGGCTCAAGGTCCTAAACGACCTGCTCTCTCGCGAGCTGGAGATATCATTTGTGCAGGCCAAGATTCAATCCGAGGCCAAAGAGGAGATGAATCGCACGCAGCGTGAGTATTTCCTGCGCGAACAGCTTAGGGCCATAAAAAAAGAACTCGGAGAACTTGACGAAAAAGAGGATGAACTAGAGGAGTTGCGCGAGGGGGTCCTGAATGCGAAGATGCCGCAGGATATCTATGAAGAGGTCATGAAACAGATAGACCGTCTGGAGGCCATGCATCCTGATTCCGGCGAGACCTCCATGGTGCGCACCTATATCGAATGGCTCATCGATCTGCCCTGGTCGTCAGCGACGCGTGACAAAATGGATGTGGCTTATGCCAGACGCGTTCTCGACGAAGAACATTATGACCTAGAGAAAATAAAAGAGCGAATACTGGAATATATCGCTGTCAGAAAGCTGAATCGCCAGGTTAAAGGCCCTATTCTGTGTTTTCTGGGCCCTCCGGGTGTGGGTAAGACATCCCTCGGTCGCTCCATAGCCAAGGCCATAGGCAGAAAGTTCGTACGTATATCCCTGGGTGGTGTGAGGGATGAGGCCGAGATTCGAGGCCACAGACGTACATATCTGGGAGCCATGCCGGGCCGAATCATACAGGGTCTCAAGCGGGCCGGCACCAATAATCCTGTCTTTATGATGGATGAAGTGGATAAGATCGGAACGGATTTCAGGGGGGATCCTGCATCAGCCCTTCTGGAGGCATTGGATCCCGAACAGAATAACAGTTTTGTGGATCACTATATCGATCTGCCCTTCGATCTATCTAAGGTCATTTTTATTTTGACGGCCAATGCCACCGACACCATTCCTTCACCGCTTCTGGATCGTCTGGAGATCATAGAGCTCTCAGGTTATACCACCGAAGAAAAGAAACAGATAGCTACGCGGTATCTTATACCGAAACAGGCGAAAGAGCATGGTATAAAACCGAGTCAGATGGAGATAACGGAACAAGCCCTGGTGTCTATCATAACAGATTATACTCGTGAGGCCGGTGTTCGTGAGTTGGAGCGTCAGATTGGTTCAGTATGCAGGAAAATAGCCAAAAAACTGGCTGAGGGCCAGGCAGGTCCGTTCAGGGTCTCGCACAAAAACCTTCACCGCTATCTGGGAGTCGTTAAGTACCAGCCCGAACTGGCTATGGAAGAGGATGAAGTGGGTGTGTCCACCGGTCTGGCTTGGACACCATATGGAGGCGAGGTCTTGCGTATAGAGGCCGCTCTTGTGAAGGGTAAGGGGAATGTTGTGATCACAGGGCTTCTGGGAGAGGTAATGAAGGAATCGTGCCAGGCCGCCCTGAGCTATACCAAGTCCATTTTGGAGAAATTGGGTATCGATTCAAAATTTTTTGAGGAGAAGGACCTGCATGTGCATGTCCCTTCGGGCGCTGTTCCTAAAGATGGCCCTTCTGCAGGTATCACTCTTACTACGGCCATCATTTCATCGGCCCTTGGCAAGGCTGTGCGAAAGAACGTGGCCATGACCGGCGAGATCACACTTCGAGGCCGTGTTCTGCCCATAGGCGGATTGAAGGAAAAGTCCTTGGCTGCGCTGCGTTATGGAATCGAGACGGTCATAATACCTGAACAGAACCTGAAGGACTTGGAGGAATTGCCTTCATACCTCAGACGTGCCATAGCCTTCATACCTGTCAGACACATGAATGAGGTTTTACCCCTGGTTTTCAAGGATAAAATCAGCCTGCAAACCTCCTGAACAAAATGCTATGAATATTAATCCGAATCTGCAACGACTGACCGACAGCTTTACAACCCTTGTGAGAATCGACAGCCCCTCAAAAGAAGAGGCGCAATTGGCCCACTGGCTTCGAGAGCGTCTAACTGCCATGTCAGCAGAGGTATATGAGGATGACTCGCGCGCCGTGACCGGTTCCAATACAGGGAATCTGATAGCGCGCATTTCCGGTGATTCTGCTATTACACCCCTGCTTTTTTGTGTGCATATGGATACAGTGGAGCCCGGCCGGGGCATTCAGCCGCAATTCAATGATGGCGTTTTTACCTCCAGCGGCGACACCATTCTGGGTGCGGATGATAAAGCTGCCATAGCCATACTTCTGGAGGTATTGGCGCTTATACAGGAAAACGAAATACCCCATGGGCCGTTGGAGTTTCTCTTCACTGTCTGCGAGGAGATCGGTTTGCTTGGTGCAAAGGCCCTGGATGTCTCGCTTTTACAGGCCAGGTCAGGTTATGCCCTGGATGCCACCGATGTATTTAAGCTCATCACCAATGCACCGTGCGCCACGCGTTTTAAGGCCGGTGTGATTGGAAAGGCGGCCCATGCAGGCGCCAATCCTGAGGCCGGAATCAGTGCCATTCAGCTGGCGTCACGAGCAATTGCAGCCATGCCGTTGGGCCGTATCGATGCTGAGACCACCGCCAATATCGGTTTGATTCAGGGAGGAAAGGCTACAAATATCATTCCAGATCTGGTGGAGCTGCACGGCGAGGTGCGCAGTCACGATTTAGAAAAATTGCGTAAAACACAGGATGAGATACTGTCCCTGCTGCACAGGGTTATAGATGATTGCCCCAAACAGGAAGGCTTGCCCAGGCTGGAGATCTTTGTGCAGAATGATTATCCGATTTTGAATATAGAGAAGGAACATGCCGTGGTCGCCGCGGCAATGCGCGGTGCGGCAGCTCTCTCCAGAGAACTTGTTTTAGGCAGAACAGGCGGTGGAAGTGACGCCAACATATTGTGTGGCAAGGGAGTGGTATGTGCTGTTATGGGCATTGGAATGGAAAAGGTGCATACCACAAATGAATTTATTCGATTGATTGATATGGAGAACTGTTGTCGCCTGGTGGTTTCCATCATAAAAGAGTGGAAATGATCTCGACGGGGTGTTTTGCCCCGTAAAACGGGGTATTTTGTCTCATTGTTTATAGAATAGATTTGTGATTGCCATTACTTTCGGTCCTTTTTCTATAGCGAGATGGAATGTATTGCAATACAGTCGCTAGAGTAAAAAGATTGTCAGAAATATCAGGGCAGGAAGGGGTCTCTACATACATTATTATCATCATTATGAGCATTCCTTATCGTCATTGCGAGTGTAGCGAAGCAATCTTGTATGGGCAACTCATGAGTCGCTCATACAAAGGTCAAGTGAGGATAGAATCTGATGGAATATCTTGGCACATTTTTGGCTATTTTTATATCCTTTGAGGTTGTTATCAAATAGTTAAATAAAAAAAGGAGCACAGTTATGAAGTTGGATCCCACTACAATGAAGGACTGGCAGATCGCAGAGGCTGCCGAAGAGAACATGAAGACCGTCTATCAGCTGGCTGAGGACATGGGGCTCGAGAAGGACGAGCTTCTGCCCTATGGTCACTATGTCGCTAAAATCGACTATGCCAAGGTTCTGGAGCGGCTGAAAAATAGGCCGAATGGTAAATATATCGATGTTACGGCTATCACACCGACTCCGTTGGGAGAGGGGAAAAGCACCTGTTCAGTGGGACTGATGGAGGGGCTTGGCAAGCGCGGAAAACGTGTCATGGGAGCCCTTCGTCAACCTTCGGGCGGGCCGACCTTCAATATCAAGGGAAGCGCCGCTGGTGGCGGCCTTGCGCAAGTAATTCCTCTGTCCAAGCTTTCTTTGGGGCTTACCGGCGACATCAACGCCATTATGAATGCCCACAACCTGGGCATGGTGGCCCTGACCGCCCGTATGCAGCACGAGGCCAATTATTCCGATGAAGAACTGGCTAAGAGAGGTCTAAAACGCTTGAATATACATCCAAAGATGGTGGAATTTCGATGGATTATAGATTTTTGTGCACAGGCCCTGCGAAACATCACTATGGGTATAGGTGGCAAGATGGATGGTTTCACCATGCAGAGCGGTTTTAATATAGCGGTCAGCTCCGAGATCATGGCCATTCTTGCCATCGCCAATGACCTTAAAGACCTGCGTGAACGCATAGGTCGTATCGTGGTGGCCTATGACCGCAGCGGCAAGCCTGTCACCACTGAAGACCTGGATGTGGCGGGCGCTATGGCGGCATGGATGGTGGAGGCAGTGAATCCCAACCTAATGCAGACCGTTGAAGGCCAGCCATGCCTCATTCATGCAGGGCCGTTCGCCAATATAGCCATAGGTCAGTCCTCTGTGATAGCCGATCGCGTTGGCTTGAAACTCAGTGACTATGTGGTGACTGAAAGCGGTTTCGGCGCTGATATAGGTTTTGAGAAGTTCTGGAACCTCAAGTGCCGCTTCAGCGGTATAAAGCCTGATTGCGCTGTTGTGGTTGCGACCATACGGGCACTGAAGTGCCATGGCGGCGCCCCCATTCCAGTTCCAGGAAAGCCCATGCCTGAGGAATACAGTAAGGAAAATGTGGGCTGGGCAGAGGCTGGTTGCGCCAACCTTTTGCATCATATCGAGACGGTCAAGAAGGCCGGAATCAATCCTGTGGTTTGCATCAACGCATTCTATACAGACACCAAAAACGAGATACAGGCCGTCAGAAGATTGTGTGAACAGGCAGGGGCTCGCGTGGCTGTGTCCGAACACTGGCTGAAGGGAGGCGATGGCGCCCTTGAATTTGCAGATGCGGTCATGGATGCCTGTAACGAGAAGAATAACTTCAAGTTCCTGTATGAGCTGGACGTGCCTCTCAGAAAACGTATCGAGATGATTACAAAAGAGGTCTATGGCGGCGATGGCGTCACCTATAGTCCCGAAGCAGCCGCAAAGGCAGAAGCCATTGAAAAGAATGCGGAGCTGTCAAAGCTCGGCACATGTATGGTGAAGACCCATTTGAGCCTTTCGGACAATCCGAATCTGAAGGGTGTGCCAAAGGGTTGGAAGCTTCATGTTCGCGACATACTGACCTATAAAGGCGCTGGTTTTGTGGTGCCGGTGGCTGGGACCATCAGTCTCATGCCGGGCACTGGTTCGGATCCCGCATACAGAAGGGTGGATGTGGATACGACTACCGGAAAGGTCAAGGGACTTTTTTAAAAAACTCCTTTTAATCCTTATTTGCTTGCAAACCTGTTTGATGAGATATATTCTTTTGTAAAAGGCTGTGCAATATGTCATATCGCAACCAAAATATTAAGACAATATTGTGCAGCCCATTAAAAACACTATCAGGAGGGCACTATGATGAACATTAAACACATTCTTTTCCCAGTTGACTTTACTGAAAGCTCCCAGAAGATCGTCTCCTACGTAAAACAGTTTGTTCATGCCTGCAATGCGCAACTTTCGCTGATACATGTGGTGAGAGGGCCGGAGGATTTCGCTGGTTTTGAACTCGGAGCCGCTTGGTGGACGTCCATTCAGAAAGAGGTGATGGATGGCGCCAATCAGGCCATGGACCAGTTTGTAAAGAACAACCTGGCCGATGTGCCCAATGTAAAAACATTCGTAACCATAGGAGACATTGTGGAAGAGATCGTAAAGTATGCCGATGTAAACAAGATCGACCTGATCCTCATAGGCACTCACGGCAGAAAAGGACTGGAGAAGGCCATGTTCGGAAGTGTGGCGGAAGGTGTTGTGAAGGCCGCACCTTGTCCTGTTATGACGATCAATCCTTATAAGATCAAGTCCTAAAAACGTGTGATATTTCAGTACGATAATCGATTCCCCTGTAAGTTTTTGTTCTGCCGGAAGGGGGGTGTTTATATCCCCCCTTATATCTTTATTCTCTTGCAAACTTGACTCAAACAGCCGCTGTTCCTTTTACTGTCATCATCACTCATGTCAATGCCGATTTTGACGCCATGGCATCTGCAGTGGCGGCATCCAGACTATATCCAAACTCTGTCATTGTTCTGCCTGGTTCTCAGGAAAAGGGTCTGCGGGATTTTCTGACCATGCATTCAAATGCAGTCAGGCATCAGGCGACTCTCAAGGATATCGATCTGAACGCTGTGAGTCTGTTGGTTGTGGTCGATACTCGACAGAAAGACCGCATAGGCGTCTTTGCCGACCTGCTGAATCGGAGTGGAGTGGAGATACATGTTTATGACCACCATCCGCCTTCACCTCAGGATATTCAAGGCCATAAAATGTTTTTTGATGATGTGGGTGCAAACGTCACAATCATAGTGCAGTATCTCATGGAACGGGGTGTGGTGCTGAAGCCGGACGAGGCCACTTTGATGGCCGCAGGCATCTATGAGGACACCGGTTTTTTTGGTTTCAATACCACCACCGCCAAGGACATGAGGGCCGCTGCATGGCTTCTGGAACAAGGTGCCTCCGTACAGGATATTGCGCATGCCCTGACCAAGACCCTGACACCTGAACACGTGAGTGTACTGGACGACCTGCTTACTCATGCCGATACCTATTCCATAGCAGGCATTTCCATCACTATAGCCAAAACCAGCATGAATCAGTATTTGGAGGATTTCGCTGTTTTGGCCCATGAGATCATGGATATGCAGAGGCTGCCCTGTATTTTTCTTGTGGGTACGATGCCGGAGCAGACCATCGTGGTCGGAAGAAGCAGGGATGATCGAGTCAATGTGGGCGAGATACTGAAAAAATTAGGGGGAGGAGGCCATGCCTCCGCTGCATCGGCCACTTTCAAGGGCATTCCTTTATACGAGGCGGAGGAGAGACTGCTGCAGGTCGTCAAGGCCGTGCTCGGCCCGGAGCCGTTGGCTATGCACCTCATGTCAAGGCCGGTCATTTCCATTCCGCCTGAAACAACACTGGCGAATGCCAGTGAGCTTTTGACTCGTTATGGAATAACGGTGCTGCCTGTGACTCACGACGGCCGTATGCTTGGCGCCATCTCTCGGCGCACTGTGGAAAAGGCCATCTCACACGGGCTTTCCGACCTGCCTGTAACTCACTACATGACAACGGACTTTGAGGCAGTGTCTCCGTCTGCGCCTCTACAGCGCATAAAGGAGATAATCGTCAATTCCAGACAGCGTTTTTTACCGGTAGTGGAAAATGGAAGATTGGAAGGGGTCATCACGAGAACCGATCTTTTGCAGCTATTCACCAACGACCCCTCTCTCAAACCCATGCCCCTTTTGTCAGAAAAACCGTCGCACAGAAACATTTGGCACCTTGTGAGGGAACGCTGCTCAAAAGAGGTATTGGATTACCTCGAAACAGCAGGGAAAGTCGCGCAAAAACTTCATTACAAGGCATATGCGGTGGGTGGGTTTGTGCGTGACATACTGCTGAACAGGCCGACTCTGGATGTGGATATCGTGATAGAAGGTGACGGCATTCGGTTCGCCTATGCCATGGCTGAAGCCTTCAATGCCCGAGTCAGGCCTCATGCACAGTTTCAGACCGCTGTCCTCATATTCCCCAACGGTTTTAAACTGGACGTGGCCACTGCCCGATGGGAGTATTATGAATATCCTGCGGCGCTTCCCACCATAGAGCTTTCCTCTATCAAGCTCGACCTGTATCGCAGAGACTTCACCATAAATGCTATGGCCATCGGTCTGACTAATGAGGAACAGGGTGTATTGCTGGATTACTTCGGCGGTCAGAGGGACATCAAGGACAAGTTAATTCGTGTACTGCACAACCTCAGTATCGTGGAGGACCCGACGCGTGCATTTCGAGCCATTCGTTTTGAGACGAGATATGGTTTCTCTATGGCGAAACAGACGGTCAAACTCATTCAAAACGCCTTGTCGTTGCAGCTTTTTCAGGGGCTTTCAGGCAAACGTATTTTAACGGAGTTGAAGCTCATTTTGGAAGAAGCCGATCCCAGACAGGCTGTCCGGCGTATGGGAGAACTGGGGTTGCTTTCGCTGCTTCATGCGAATCTGAAATTGACTGATGTGAATGAACGGCGTCTGACAGCCGTTTATGAGACATTTTCCTGGTATGAACTGCTTTTCAGGCCTCAAAAACCCAAGAAGTGGGTGGTATATCTGCTTACCCTGCTGGAATCCATAAAGTTGAAGGATGCCTTGACCGTGCCGGAACGCTTGCAGATCACAGGAGCTGTAAGGGATTTGTTCGGCAATGGATTTATAAACGCCAAAAAGACTCTGGGCATGTTGATTCGCAGAAAGAATCTGCGGCCCAGTGAGATTTATTTGATATTGCATGACTTCGCGACAGAACACCTGCTTTACATGCTCGCTGTGGTGGAGCATGAGCATGTCCGCCAATACATCAGTAAATACATAATGGATCTTCAAAATCAACACCCAGTGACCACTGGTGATGACCTCAAGGCCATGGGAATTGCCCCTGGACCTGTGTATAAAGCCATTCTTACGCGTCTTTTGACCGCATGTCTCGATAAGGAGGTTGAGGACAAGGAAGGTGAGCTGACACTGGTCAAAAGGGAATTTGCGTGGGCTGTGCATTCCAGCACGGCAGCGATTCCTTGACAAGATTCAAATGAAGATTATTTTCTGAACGGCTTTCGTGTGCTGCGTAGATGGCACATGAAGCGTGTAAAGTCAATGCAAAAAAGGAGGAATTCCCATGCCGATCTATGAATACGAGTGTAAAAAATGCAATAGAATCATTGAACATATGCAGAAGGTGTCCGGACCCAATCTGGAGACATGCCCTGAGTGTGGAGGTGAGGTGCAGAAGCTTATTTCTCATTCGAGTTTTCATCTGAAGGGAAACGGCTGGTATGTTACTGATTATGTGGGTAAAAAATCAGGTACTCAGGCGGCATCCGATGCGCCTGTTCCCGCAAAGAAGAATGAAACCTCTGCTTCTGTTCCTGCCTGCTCATGTGGTCCCTCGGCCGGTGGAAGTTCCTGCAGCACCGACAAATGATGTTTAAGCCCGTATCCCTTATTCTTTTATGCGCCTTATGAGTTGATCTATATGTAGTGCAGGTCTGTTGAGAAATGGCGTAGGGTCAAAGGCTGGGTCTTCCGGCAGCACTTCGGTGGTCTCCAGCCCCTTTAATTCCATTCGTATCTCCAGAGGAAAGGCCGTCAATCTTAAGGTGATATCAGTTGGATAGAGACAGCCGGTTTGAATCATCTGCGGCTTTCTGTAAAATATTTCCATATCTTTTAGTCCCAAATACTCCGAAGCCATGGTCCTGGAATTCTTGGCCCAGAGGCCTGTCAGGGTGTTGGTGGCCTTCTGGCCGTTGCTGCAGGAGATGGTATTGCAAAGCAGGGTGTCTTGCGGCATCTGCTGAAGCAGAGAATCCATTTGGCGGTTGCAGGATATTTGTTGAGTATCGCATCGAGTCGATGCCTCCCAGGGGGACAGGGCGAGCCGTATCTCGGTGGCCAGCAGGCGCATGTCCTGGCCTTGAAGGCCTTGTTCGATGTTTGCCCAATAGACCATGTCCTCGGATGGCAGTGAAAGGTAGATGCTTTCACCTATTGCCAGATAATCGAAGATGGGCATGCCGAGGGCACCTATGCCTGTAAGTCTCATGTTTATGGAATTTTCTGTTTTGGCCCAGGTCAGAACGGCCCTGAATTTGGGCTGAGGCTGGTCTTTGAGTATGATCTGGGCAATGACTTGAGAATGCATGCCGACTGGTTCCGTCTTTTCCTGCAGATTGTTTTCGATATGGCTGGGTACGTCGATATTGTGGGTTGTGAGCACCTCTTGGGCTGCACAACCATGTAGAAGCAGCAGGTAAGGGCCGATACAAAGGCTGGCGCAGAGCCTGACGATGGTGTGTAATATCTTTACCGATCTGGGCATTTTCTTTTTTCAAGACATGGTGTAAGGGTATGATTAGGGGTTATTGGATGTGTCTGGAGTAATGGCTCGACCTTCACTTCATTATCATACAGGAGAAACATATGGATGATATCTCAAAGGCCCTTGCTTATCAAGTGAAAAGGGAGATGGCTGAGCAGTATTTCGGTGCCCGTAGAGTGATCGAGGAGGATATCGAGGCCTTGAAACCGGAATACAGGGCACTGAACGATTTTTATGAACTCAAAATCGGAGTCGATCTGCTGCGTATCTATTCTATACTGAAGGACAAAGGGCTGGCAGAGGACTTTATGTCGGTTATTCACTGGCAAGGGCTTCCTTTTTACGATGACTATATGGTTGAGTCCAGAAATATCGCCAGGCGTCTTCAGGAACCGGTGACCTCATGGGGCATAACGGCATTTTATCGTTTTTTCAATGAATTATGTAACGCTTACGAATTGCTGGAAAGAGATGCGCGAGAGTACAACGAGCGGCTCGAAGGGCTGGCGGATGAAGTGGCCACAATAAACGAGGAGATAGCCCTTTTCGAGAAGAGATTTTCTCTGGACGAGATGATGAGTTTTCTGCGGACAATGGACAGGGACCCTGCTCTGGAGGGTGTCCTGGGCCAGAATCTCATAGCAAATCCAAATGTAAGGGAAGAAGGGTTGAGACTTGAGAGGTTGTCGCATCCAAGGGATCAACTGCCGTTCGTCCCCGCACTGCCGGTCCTAAGTGATGTCAGACACATTTTAAAAGAGTTGGCAAAACAGGCATTCGGCAAGGGCTGATGCAAGCCTGTCAGAATTATTTGCTGGCCCTCATCACTCGTATCACTCCATCACATTTTTTTATGGCAGCGAAGAGGTTTTGCAGGTGACTGTTGTCTGTTATCTCCAGCAGAAAATGAAAGACCGCTGTCTGATCCGGGTTTGTGGTAACGCGTCCGTCCAGAATATTGGTGTTGGTGGCGCTTATGGCATTACTGATGGTAGCAAGCATGCCTTGTTTGTCACGAGTGATCACTACGATGCGTGCCGGATATTTTTGCATCTTGTTTTTGACAGATGACCACGAGACATCGATCTTTCTGTCGGGGTCCATATTTTTTACATTGGGGCAGGTGGTGCGATGAATGGTCAGCCCCCTGCCGCGTGTGATGTAGCCGATGATTTCATCGTTGGGAAGGGGATTACAGCACCTGCCCAAGTGAGTCATTATATTGTCCACACCATCTATTATGACTGCATTGGTTGTTTTTTCTTTTGAGGCCTTTTCACCAAGTAGGCCTTCAACGTCTTCATATGCGGTCTCCTGTAAGTCTGTTTTAGCTGCTGCCGTTTGTTCCCTGGAGTCGGCCGTGCCTTCTTTCAGGAGTTTTTTGACTACCTGGACAGCCGACAGCTTGCCTGTGCCTATGGCCATGAACAGGTCGTCGGGTGTCTTTACCGATACAGCCGAGAATACCCTAGACAGTTCGTCCCATTGCCTTTTCAGAACATCGTTTAGATCTAAGCGGTGTTTCCTGAATTCCTTTGAGCAGATCTCTTTGCCGATGGCGATGCTCTTTTCCTTTTCTTCCTGTTTGAGCCAGTTATGAATGCGAGTGACCGCCTTGCTGGTCTTTACGAACTTAAGCCAATCCCTGCTGGGCTTATGATGGGGTGATGTGATGATGTCGATGATGTCGCCGTTTTGCAGCTCGTGCTTGAGAGGGACAAGCTGGCCGTTGACTCGTGTTCCGGCGCAGTGGTGGCCGATGTCCGTGTGAATAGCATAGGCGAAATCAACGGGTGTAGCGCCTTTCGGCAGTTCCTTTACATCGCCTTTGGGAGTGAAGACCCAGATGGCATTGGGAAACAGGTCCATCTTTACGGATTCCATGAATTCCTTGGGGTCATGCAGCTCCTGCTGCCATTCCATGAGCTGTTCCAGCCATTTGAAGCCTTGCTGTTTTTCCTTTGTTACGATGTTGCCTTCTTTATACAGCCAGTGCGCGGCTATGCCTTCACGCGCCACTATGTCCATTTCTTCCGTGCGTATCTGTATCTCCATTCGGTCACCGTCAGGGCCTATGACCGTTGTGTGAAGGGATTGATAGCCGTTGGCCTTTGGCAGACTGATATAATCCTTGAATCTGCCCGGTATGGGTTTCCAAAGCGAATGTACTATGCCGAGGGCCTCGTAGCATTCTTTGGTATTCTTGAGAATGATACGAAATGCTATGAGATCGTATATCTGATCCAGTGGAAGCTGACGTTGCTGCATCTTGCGAAAGATGCTGTAAAGATGTTTGGGCCTGCCCAAGACCCTGCACGAAAAACCATATTCTCCCATTTTTTTGGCCAGAAAGTCCTTTATCTCTTCCAGATAGGTCTTTTTTTGTCCAAGTTTCTGCTCGATGGTCTCTTTTAGTTCCTTGTATTCAAGTGGGTACAGATACATGAATGAGAGGTCTTCCAATTCCCGTTTGATCCAGTCTATGCCCAGTCTGCTGGCCAGAGGCGCATAGATGTCCATGGTCTCTCGAGCGATCAGCATCTGTTTTTCAGGTTTTTGATGTTCTAAAGTGCGCATGTTGTGCAGCCGGTCGGCAAGTTTCACCAGAATGACTCGAATGTCTTTGGACATGGCGAGAATCATCTTGCGGATGTTTTCGGCCTGTTTCTGCAGTTTGGTCTCGAAACGTATCTTGGAAAGCTTGGTGACTCCATCTACGATCATGGCCACATCCTCACCGAACATATCTTTCAGGTTCTCCAGTGTGGTCAGGGTGTCCTCGATGGTGTCGTGCAGTAGGCCGGTGGCTATGCTGGCCGTGTCCAGTTTCATCTGGGCGAGGATATAGGCCACCGTAAGAGGATGTGACAGGTAGGGCTCTCCTGAAAGTCGTTTCTGGCCTGTGTGCACCTTAGCCGAATACACATAGGCCTTTTCCAAGAGTCCTGTGTTGGCATCAGGTAGATATGTGTGCAGCTGATCGAGTATGTCTGAAAAACGGATCATAAGCGAACACAAGACAACATTATGAATGCAGAAACCGCAACGTAATTTCGATACAGGATGAGACGGCTACTGTGAGTTTTTCATTGTTTTTGCGCAGACTCATCTCCACCATGCCGTCTTTTGCGGCCTTGCCGACTACGATTCGAATCGGTATTCCCATGAGGTCGGCGTCCTTGAATTTAACACCCGGCCGTTCGTCCCTGTCGTCCAGCAGTACATCCAGCCCTCGCTTCATCAGCCCGTTGTAAAGGCCTTCGGCTGTTTGCGCCATTGAGGCATCTTTTGGATTGATCAAGGTTATGATGCATGAAAACGGCGCGATAGGCGCAGGAAAAACGATGCCGTGCTCGTCGTGGTTCTGCTCTATGCAGGCGGCCACCGTCCTGCCGATGCCTATACCGTAACATCCCATGATCATTGGGTGTTCCACGCCCTTGTCATCGGTGAAGCAGGCGTTCAGGGCCTTGCTGTATTTGATGCCTAATTTGAATACATGGCCCACCTCGATGCCGCGGCGAATCTCGATGGGTTTTCCGCATTTGGGACAGGGGTCGTTTTCTGTGATGATGCGAATGTCTGTGGTGGCGGGTAACGGAAGATCGCGATTCCAGTTGATGCCTGTCAGGTGTTTTTCAAAGGCGTTTGCGCCGGCTATGAAGTTCTGAAGGGTTGCAACGCTGTGGTCGGCTGCCAGTGTATAGGGACCTTTGAGCCCCATGGGACCTGCAAAACCAACAGGAGCACCTGTTACAGCTGCTACCTCTTCGTCTGTAGCCATGCGCAATTCATCTATTCCTAGATATCTCTGGAGTTTCACCTCGTTTATGCTGTAATCACCACGAATAAGGGCTACTATCGCCCCCTTTTCGCTCATATAGATGAGTGTCTTCAGGACTTGTGCAGGGGATTTGTCCAGAAATGCAGCTACCGCCTCTACGGAGCTTTTGCCGGGAGTTGAGACCTCCTTCAGAGGCTCAGGCGTGTCAATCGCCGGCATGTCATATGATGGACATGGCGCTAATTCCACATTGGCTGCATAGGAACAGGCGGTGCAGCAGGCAATCGCACCCTCACCCGCGTCGGCCATGACCATGAATTCATGAGACGCATGGCCTCCGATGCTTCCAGTATCCGCCTCTACAGGCCGAAAGTCCAGGCCGCAGCGTTCGAAGATGCGATTATAAGCGCGATAAGTGGCCTGGTATGTCCTGTCCAGATCCTCATCGCTTACATGAAAGCTGTAGCCGTCCTTCATGATGAATTCCCTGCTGCGCATCAGGCCGAAGCGCGGCCGAATTTCGTCACGGAATTTGGTATGTATTTGATATAGATAAACAGGTAGTTCCCGGTATGATTTAACGGAACCCCTTACGATGTCCGTGATGACCTCTTCGTGAGTGGGGCCCAGGCAAAAGGATTTGTCGTGTCTGTCTCGAAGACGCAGAAGCTCCTTGCCGTAAAGGTCCCATCTGCCGCTTTCCTGCCAGAGTTCAGCTGGTTGCACCATGGGCAGCATGACCTCCTGTGCATCTATGGCGTTCATTTCTTCTCTGACAATGGCCATGACCTTATGAATCGATCGAAGCCCTGTGGGCAGATAGGAGTAGAGTCCGGAGGCCAGTTTGCGAATCATGCCCGAGCGAAGCATGAGTTTGTGGGAAATGAGTTCGGCGTCCGCCGGGGTTTCCTTCAGGGTGTGCAAAAACAGTTTGGAATATCTCATGGCGCCCTTTCTTTTAATGAATAGTTCCTGTATCTTTTAGTAAAAAATAACTATATATCAAAACCAGGGAATCAGAAAGGTCAAAAAACATTGGAATTTATAGATTCACATGCACATCTGGACATGCAGCTACTGGTGAGCAGTCTGCCGAATGTGATGCAGAGGGCGGCTGCCAATCAGGTGAGGCAGGTCATGACCATAGGTGTGGACCTGCCAAGTTCACTCAATGCCTTGCGTCTGGCCTTGAACTGGTCTTCGATATTCTGCGCTATAGGCATACACCCTCATGATGCCTCGCAGATATCTTCTTTTGAATGGCTTGAGGAGCAGTTGAATGCCATTCGGCTGCAGGATACCTTGTGCAAAATAAAGGCGATTGGAGAGACTGGACTGGATTTCGCTAAGGAGTATTCGCTTCGCGCTGTACAGTTTCATGCCTTTCGTTGGCATCTGGAACTGGCGCTGAAGTGGGGGCTGCCGGTGGTGGTGCACGACAGGGATGCCCATGAACAGACCATTGATGTGTTGGCGGAGTATGCCGATAAGGGCCTGACAGGTGTTTTACATTGTTTTTCTGGAAATATTGACACGGCGAGGCGTGTGTTGAACATGGGATTTTATATTTCTATCTCCGGTGTTGTTACATTTGCAAAGGCCGATATGTTGAGGGAAGCAGTTCGGTTCATGCCCCTCGACAGATTGCTCATAGAAACTGATTGCCCGTTTCTGGCCCCTGTTCCATATCGCGGCAAGATCAACGAACCTGGTTATGTAAAATATGTAGCCGAGGAGATCGCAAGACTCAAGGTTCTTTCATTAGAGGAGGTGGCTTCATGCACTACGAGAAATGCCCAGGCCCTTTTCGCGTTGCCGTCCCTTTGATTCTGGCGTCCTCTTCTCCTCGCAGACAGGAGATGTTGCGGGCTTTGGGGCTGGATTTTCAGGTCGTTTTAGCCAATGACCTGGAACCATTGCCTTTGGTCGGCGAGGAGCCTGCGGCATATGCCGTCAGAGTGGCCAGAAAAAAGGCGGAAGATGTGGCGGAAAAGGCATCTTCAGATACTGCGATTCTGGCAGCCGATACCATAGTTGTATTGAATGAAGAGATATTCGGCAAACCAGAGAGTTCTGAACACGCCTTTTTTATGCTTTCGAGGCTAATTGGTAACACACATCGAGTGATAACCGGTTGTTGTATTTTGCAGCCGTCATCGAGAAAATCGGAGGATTTTTTTGTGGTCAATGAGGTGCGTATGGGGCGTTTCTCTTCTGATATATTGAAAAGATACATCGCCACAGGAGAACCCATGGACAAGGCGGGCGCCTATGCAGTGCAGGGTGCGGGTATGTTTCTGGTGCAGGGGATACATGGTTCCGTGAGCAATGTGATAGGATTACCTCTTACAGAAGTTGTGCAGAAACTGCTGCAACTTGGTATCATTAAATAATTTGCCGATCGGCCCTTCTGGCCGCCTCATTTTTACATACGCACCGGCTCGAGGTGTTTTTTATGATAGCAAAAAGATTGAATGATGTCAGAGAAGAGATATGCAGGGCTGCATTGAGGGCAGGCCGAATGAATGCCGATGTGCGTCTGATGGCTGTCACCAAGGGTGTATCCGCTTTTGATATAGTTGAGGCGGTTCATTCGGGACAGTTTCTGTTTGGCGAGAACTATATGCAGGAGGGCTGTTCCAAGATCGAGGGGGTCAA
The DNA here is from genome assembly GCA_964427245.1 of uncultured Desulfobulbaceae bacterium. Lineage (GTDB taxonomy): Bacteria > Desulfobacterota > Dissulfuribacteria > Dissulfuribacterales > DYLC01 > JAQVIJ01. Next base: position 127,596 of record CAYRSX010000040.1, read on the forward strand.
AGGGCTTTTGGCGAATGAAGTCCTGTCTTCACGTATGGAGTGGCATTTTATAGGGCATCTTCAGACCAATAAGGCCAGACTTGCGCTGGGCAGGTTTCATTGCCTGGAAACCCTGGACAGCATGGAACTGGCTCGCGAGCTGAACCGCAGGTGTGAAGCAAGGAAGATGCATCTGGACGTCCTGGTGCAGGTGAATATAGGGGACGATCCTGCCAAAAACGGCATTTCTCCTGTAAATGTGCGGAATTTTCTGCAGGCGCTTCGGCCATTTTCTAATCTTTGCATCAAAGGGTTCATGACTATTACACCATATTCTGAGGATTTGAAGCAAGTTCGATTGTGGTATCGTGAGTTAAGGCGCTTGAGGGATAAAATGCAGGAAGATTTTGACGATTTGCAGCTTGCAGAATTGTCCATGGGCATGTCCCATGATTTTATGGTTGCTGTAGAGGAAGGTGCAACCATAGTGCGTGTGGGCACGGCAATCTTCGGTGAGAGATCGAGATAGATAGTAAAAGGAGTTGATATGTTTGAGATATTTATAAGAACGCACTTTTCGGCGGCTCATTATCTTCGGGATTATCCGGGCAATTGTGAACACCTGCATGGCCATAACTGGAATGTTGAGGTCTTTGTAAAGGCCAAGGAACTGGATGCCATAGATATGGGCATAGACTTCAAGGTCCTGAAACGAGTGGTCAACGGTGTATTGGAAGAGCTGGACCACACCAACGTCAACGACCATCCGGCGTTTCAGGGACAGAATCCATCTTCTGAGCGCATCGCGCAATATATCTTCGACAAAGTGGAGCAGGAGCTGGCGTCGCATTCATCTGTTCAAGTTTCGAAGGTGGTGGTCTGTGAGACGCAGAATTCCGGCGTGGTCTATACAAGGGATTGAAAAGAAGGTTGAATGTCCTTGCTGCGTGTGACAGAGATTTTTATCAGCCTGCAAGGTGAGGGAGCACATGTCGGCTGGCCGTGTTTTTTTGTGAGGCTGACCGGTTGCAATCTCCGTTGCAGCTATTGTGACAGCACATATGCCTATTCAGGCGGCGTGGACATGGATTTGAAGGAGGTGCTGTCGATTTGGCGGAAAAGCGGCATCAGGTTGGTGCAGATTACAGGCGGCGAACCACTGTTGCAGTCAGCGGCAATCGGCCTTATGCGGAATCTACTGAATGCAGGGGCTGATGTGATTCTGGAGACGAACGGCAGCGTCTCTCTGCAAAATGTTCCTGAAAGGGTCGTAAAGGTCGTGGACAGAAAGACGCCCGGAAGTGGTATGGAGTATGCCTGGTTGCCTGAAAACCTGCGGTTTATGAATTTTAAGGATCAGATTAAGTGTGTATTGACCAGTGAGGCCGATTATTTATGGGCAAGAGACTGGGTGCGTTCATGCGGGCTTTCCTTTTTTGCTCAGGTGATCTTTTCGCCTGCCTGGGGCAGAATAGCCCCTCGGGAATTGGCCAATTGGATTCTGCGGGATGGTTTGCAGGTCAGATTACAATTGCAATTGCATAAATTGCTTTGGGGAGACAGACGCGGTGTGTAAGAGATGGACTGTCACCATTTTTTTGAGAGAAAGCCGTTGACAGAGTTCTGTAAATGGAGTAATGACTTTTCAAGATTATGAATGACTCTTCATTTTTTATAACTTTTTGGTAAGCTTGTTTTTTTTAGAATATATATTTTGAAGGGAGAGGGTCATGATTACCATAAATGTCTTTGACATTTCATTGCTGGTACAGATTGGCGCCATGTTGCTGCTTATGGTCTTGTTGAATTCCATGCTCTACAAGCCCATGAGGCAGATGTTGAAGGACCGGGAAGATAAGCTTGCTTCCATGCGCAAAGAGGTCGAGAGGTATGAGGGGAATGCGACTCAATTACTGACTCAGTTTAATCAGAAACTCGCTGATGCCAGGCGGATGGGGCAGCAGCAGAAAGAGGCCTTGAAGACCGAAGCGAGGGCCGAAGAAAAAGGCCTTATGTCTGCTGCAGCCAAGGAAAGCGACACCAAAAAGCAGCAGCTTTTATCAGAGCTGGCCGCGGATATAGCGAGTGTCAAACAGAACTTGGATGCCCAGGGCGAGGTCTTCGCTCGTGAAATTGCACAGAAGCTTTTGGGGAGGGCGGTGTAATGAAAAGAAGGGTCTTGTGGTCTGTGGGGCGTTTTTTTGTTTCTTTTGCTTTGTGCCTGTGTTTTGCAGCTGTTGTCTTTGCATCAGAAGGCGGGGGGCATGAAGGTGGGCACGGTATAACACACAGTCAGCTGATGAATTTTGTGTGGCATATCCTCAACTTCAGCATTCTCGTGGTGGTTTTGGTCAAATTTTTGAGAAAACCCATTACAGATGCCCTGGTTGGCCGTCGTGAGGCTATAAAGGCCTCCTTTGATGAGTTGGATCGCAGGCGGATGGATGCCGAGGCACAATATGCATCTTATCAAAAGAAGATGGCTGAAATGGATGCCGAGGCCGAACGTATTCTTAAGAATTTTGTTGAACAGGGCAATGCCGAGAAGCAGAAAATTATTGCGCAGGCCAAGGAATCCGCTGAGCGTGTTAAGATGCAAGCAGAGCTCTATATTCAGCAGGAGGTTGCTCGCGCCAAGCTGCAGCTTCAACGCGAGGTTGGCAATATGGCTGTAAAGATGGCTGGTGAGATTATTCAGACTAATATCACTGAAGAGGATCACAACCGGCTCATCAGTGAATATTTAGAAAGGGTGGTGCATAAAAATTGATCAGCTCAATCATAGCTAAAAGGTATGCAAGGGCCCTGTTCGCTGTCGCCAAGGAAGAAGGGCAGGTGGATGCAGTCGGGAATGCTCTGAAATCAGTGGGTGAATTTATGGCCCAGTCTCCGGAGATAGAATCGGCGTTGATAAATTCCATCTATCCTATGGAGCTGAAACGGAGCATAATGGAAGAGATTATCAAGGCCTATGAATTGCAAGGTGTTTTGGTGACCTTCCTTAAATTATTGGTGGAAAGACACAGAATACAATGCCTGGGGCAGATAGTTGAATCTTTTGCCGAATTCATGGACGAAGAGACAGGTGTTGTGAGGGCTGTTGTAAAGACGGCTGTTCCGTTGTCTCCTGAACTTCAGGAGAAATTTGCCGAAGTGCTGGCGAGTATAAGCAAGAAGAAGATACTTCTGCAGGTGAAGGCGGATCCCTCCATAATAGGAGGCGTGGTGGCCAGTATAGGCGATACAGTATGGGATGGAAGTATTAGGAGCCAGTTGCAGGGCTTCAAAGAATCTATAGAGAGGGGTGAATTGGTATAATGGCACAGATAAGAGCAGAAGAAATCAGTGACATCATCAAACGTCAGATAAAGGACTTCGAGAAGACAATCGATCTCGCTGAAACCGGCACGATTTTGTCTATCGGCGATAATATCGCCCGTGTCTATGGCGTCAGAAACTGCATGGCTATGGAGCTTCTGGAGTTTCCTGGGGGTGTAATGGGAGTTGCTCTCAACCTTGAGCAGGACAACGTCGGTGTTGCCGTTATGGGTAACATAGAGGGCATCAAAGAGGGTGACCTGGTCAAGAGAACGGGGAGAATCGCCGAGGTGCCTGTGGGTGAGGCCATGTTGGGCCGCGTAGTGAATGCATTGGGTCAACCTATCGACGGCAAGGGCCCCATCAATGCCAAGGAGACCAGGCGTATCGAGATGAAGGCGCCCGGCGTTATTGATCGTAAAGGTGTGCATGAGCCATGTTATACCGGCTTGAAGGCCGTTGACGCCATGACTCCAGTTGGGAAGGGGCAGCGTGAGCTTATAATCGGTGACCGCCAGATCGGAAAGACAGCCATTGGTGTGGATGCCATCATAGCCCAGAAGAATACTGGAGTTTTTTGTATTTATGTAGCCATTGGTCAGAAGCAGGCCACCGTGGCCCTGGTTGTGGAGGCCCTGCGTAAGCACGGCGCCCTTGCATACACCACTGTAGTGGCTGCATCGGCCAGTGAGCCGGCATCCCTTCAGTATCTGTCGGCCTTTGCCGGATGCGCCATGGGTGAATATTTCAGAGACAAGGGCCAGCATGCCCTGATCATCTACGACGATCTTTCCAAACAGGCTGTTGCCTATCGTGAGCTGTCGTTGTTGTTGCGCCGTCCGCCAGGACGTGAGGCATATCCCGGTGATATCTTTTACAATCACTCCAGATTGCTTGAGCGTGCTTCCAAGCAGAACGATGCCCTGGGGGCAGGCAGTCTGACTGCTCTGCCCATTATCGAGACACAGCAGGGTGACGTTTCGGCATATATTCCAACCAACGTTATTTCCATCACCGATGGTCAGGTCTATCTGGAGCCATCTCTGTTCTTTGCAGGCAACAGGCCTGCCATCAACGTTGGTCTTTCGGTTTCTCGAGTCGGTGGTGCCGCACAGGTAAAGGCCATGAAACAGGTAGCCGGCACCCTGCGTCTGGATCTGGCCCAGTATCGTGAGCTGGCCGCATTTGCCCAGTTCGGTAGCGACCTGGATAAGGCCACGCAGCAACAGCTGAATCGTGGTGCAAGACTCGTTGAGATATTGAAGCAGCCTCAGTATCAGCCGCTGCCCATGGAAAAACAGGTGACCATTCTGTTCGCTGGGACCAGAGGTTTGTTGGATGAGCTGCCGGTAGAGGTTTTGCAAGATTTCGAGCAGGAACTCTATGTCTTCATTGAAAAGAAATATCCTGCGATCTTCTCCGAGCTGGTGGAAAAACAGGTTATCAGTGATGAGTTAGACAAAAAAATGCGGGCGGCCATTCAGGAGTGCGTTAAAGAATTCAAGGCAAACCGTAATATATAAGGGAGTGAAAAATGGCGGCCCTGAAAGATATCAAAAACAAGATTGTAGGCGTTAAAAAGACGCAGCAGATTACCAAGGCCATGAACATGGTCGCTGCTGCCAAATTGCGTGGCGCCCAGTCGCGTATGGAGGACTTTCGTCCTTATGCAAGCAAGTTCGCTGCCGTCATGGGGCAACTTGCCGGCACGGCCAATCCCAGCACGTTCCCTTTGATGGCTGTGAGGCCTGTGAAGAAGGTCTTAGTGGTGCCGGTTACTGCTGATAGGGGGCTTTGCGGCTCTTTCAATACCAATATCCTCAATGCGGTGGAAAGGTTTGCCAAAACGCAGATAGCGGAAGGCCGTGAGGTAAAAATGGCCTGTATAGGCAAAAAAGCGGTTAATTATTTCAAGTCAAGGGGTTATGAGGTAGTTTACAGATTGGCTGATGTCATGGGCAATGTACAGATGTTCAATGCCAGAGCCGCAGGCCAGGAGTTTATTCGGTTGTTTCTGGATGGGCAAGTGGATGAGGTGCAACTCCTTTATGGCCGGTTTGTAAACGTCGTGACTCAAAAGCCGACCTTTAAGAAAATATTGCCCATCAGCAGTGAGGGTTTGGGTGATGCCGGTGCCGCAGCGAGTACTTCGGCATATACCTATGAGCCTGAGCCCGAGGCGATTCTCAATAACCTTATGCCCATGTATATCAATGTGCAGATATTCCATGCCATGCTGGAAACCGCTGCCAGCGAACAGGCTGCACGTATGACTTCCATGGACAATGCTACGCGGGCATGCAAAGATATAATCAGCAGCCTGACACTGACATATAACAAGGCCAGACAGGGCGCTATCACCAAGGAACTCATGGACATCGTTGGTGGTGCAGAAGCCCTTAAGGGTTAATCTCATCTGATAGAAGATAAGCCAAGGGAGGAATGAATAGATGGCTAATATAGGAAAGATTGCACAGGTCATCGGGCCTGTTGTGGACGTTGAATTTGAACCAGGTCAGTTGCCTAATATTTTGAACGGGCTTCTGGTGACGAACCCTGCCATCAGCAATGAAGAGGGTAATTTGATAATAGAAGTCGCTCAGCATTTGGGCGACAATATGGTCCGTTGCATAGCAATGGACACAACGGATGGTCTTGTGCGCGGTATGCCTGTCACGGATACCGGCGCTCCCATCAAGATTCCAGTTGGGCAGACCACATTGGGCCGCATCATGAATGTCGTAGGACGTCCTGTTGATGGTCTCGGTCCTATTATGTCCGACACTCAGTATCCCATTCACAGAAAGGCGCCTGCCTTTGTGGAGCAGGATACCACCGTTCAGGTTCTGGAAACCGGCATAAAGGTTATCGACCTGCTGGTTCCATTCCCCAGAGGCGGCAAAATGGGTCTGTTCGGCGGAGCTGGTTGCGGTAAAACCGTTATCATGATGGAGATGGTGCACAACATCGCTATGCAGCACGGCGGTATTTCCGTTTTCTGCGGTGCTGGTGAGAGGACACGTGAAGGAAACGACCTTTATCAGGAGATGAAGCATTCTGGTGTGTTGCCCAAGGCGGCACTGATCTATGGGCAGATGACCGAGCCTCCAGGGGCTCGTGCTCGAATCGGTCTTACTGGTCTGACCGCGGCCGAGTATTTCCGTGACGAGCAAGGTCAGGACGTGCTCTTCTTCATCGACAACATCTTCCGTTTCACACAGGCTGGCTCTGAGGTTTCGGCTCTGCTTGGCCGTATTCCATCTGCCGTGGGTTATCAGCCGACCCTTGCTACAGACCTTGGCGCCCTTCAGGAACGTATCACTTCTACCAACAAGGGTTCCATTACGGCTGTTGAGTGCGTTTACGTGCCTGCAGACGACTTGACCGACCCTGCTCCTGCTACAACGTTTGCCCACCTTGACGGTACAGTCGTTCTTTCGCGTCAGATCGCTGAGCTCGGTATCTACCCTGCAGTGGATCCCCTGGATTCCACCTCTCGTATTTTGGATCCGAATGTTGTGGGTGAGGAACATTATAGAGTGGCTCGTCGTGTGCAGCAGTCTTTGCAGAAGTATAAGGACTTGCAGGACATCATCGCCATTCTTGGTATCGATGAACTTTCTGACGAGGACAAACTCACGGTTCAGAGGGCCAGAAAGATTCAGAGATTCCTGTCTCAGCCGTTCCATGTGGCTGAAACATTTACCGGCATGAAGGGTAAGTACGTAAAGGTAGAGGATACAGTCAAAGGCTTTGGTGAGATACTGGATGGCAAGCATGACGATCTGCCAGAGCAGGCCTTTTATATGGTCGGAACCATAGAGGAAGCGGTCGAGAAGGCTGCCAAGGCCAAGGCTGCTTAATAACAGCATACAGGAAAATTCTATGGCAAACAAAATTCTATTGGAGGTCGTTACTCCTACACGTTTGGTGGTAAGTGAAGAGGTCGATTTGGCGACTGTTTCCGGTGATGCCGGTGTGTTTGGTGTAATGGCCAATCATACGCCTTTGTTATCGACCTTGAAGATCGGTGAGATGTGTTATACCGTGGATGGAAAGAGCACCAGAATGGCCTTGAGCTCAGGATTTTGTGAGATATCCAAGAACAGAATGACTGTTTTGGTGGAGGCTGCTGAATTTGCCGCAGAGATAGACGTGAATCGCGCATTAAAGGCCAAGGAGCGCGCCGAAAGGCGGCTTCAGGAGGCTCAGATTCAGCGGGAAAAGATTGATTTGGTGAGGGCCCAGGCCGCTTTTGCCAGGGCAATGACCCGTCTGAAGGTAGCCGGTCATAACACATAGGCCATTTGTTTTGGTGAATTGAAAAAGGCAAGCGAATCGCTTGCCTTTTTTATGGATACAGTATGGAAAATCTGACTGCAATTGTACTGGCTGCCGGCAAGGGCACCAGAATGCGTTCGGCCTTACCCAAGGTCATGCATAATCTTCTTGGAAAGCCGCTGCTTTCTTGGGGGCTGGACGTTATAAAGGAGATGGGCATTTCACGAGTGCAGGTTGTCATAGGCCACGGTAAGGATATTTTGGAACCGTATCTGAAAAATCGTGGTGTTACTGCTATATTGCAGGAAGAACAGCATGGAACAGGCCATGCTGTAGCCTGTTGCAGACATGCTTTACAGGATTTCAGGGGTGATGCCCTGATTTTGTGTGGTGATACTCCGCTTTTGACCACTTCCACCCTTGCCACCTTTCTGAAGCTGCATCGCGCACAGCGCTCCGGCCTATCTGTTCTTTCCGCTGTTGCTGACGATCCCACAGGTTATGGCAGAATAGTCAGGAATGGAACAGGCCGTTTTTTGTCCATCGTGGAAGAGAAAGATGCGCCGTTATCTGTCAAGGAGATTCATGAGATCAATACCGGCGTTTATCTTGTGGCCGTTCCTTTGATCTTTGAATTATTGAAGCATGTCAGAGCGGATAACGCCCAAAATGAATATTATCTGACGGATATCGTCAGTATCGGGCTGAGTTCAGGCCTTACTGTGAGTGCCTTTTGTGAGGCATCGTTTGAGGAGGCCTTTGGTATCAATTCCCGTATCGAGCTGTCACGCGCCGAAGACCTGTTGTTGAAACGATTGAGGGCAAAATGGATGTCGGCGGGTGTAACCTTCCAACTTGCCGACAGTATATATCTGGAAGCGGGTGTGCAATTGGCTCAGGATGTGGTTCTTGAGCCTCATGTGGTCTTAAAAGGAGATACAGTGATAGAGGCTGGTGTGCAAGTGGGCGCCTTTTCTTATTTGCAGGATGCATTGGTAAAAAGTGGTTGCCGTCTTCCGCCATATACAATCATGCGAGGTTAACGGATTTATTGTAAAGGCATGGCATACCGTCTTATACCATCTGTTCTTTATTGCGAGCGCAACCGAGCAACCCGGAAAATGTGGTGAATGATATATAACTGATTAAATATATTAGGCTATAGGTAAATTATATTTTAAAACTTGAATTGCTTCGTCGCTTCGCTCATCGCAAGGATAAACCGTTGTGCGTCAGTTAGATGGTGGATTAAAGGATGCCATCTACCTTGACGAATAATCGTTTTCTGTTTATTTATATAAAAAAAGACTGGAGAAAATAATTGTGGAAGATCAGGATATAAAATTACTTGAAGAAAAAATAGACAGCTTGGTGAAATATTGTGAGACCCTGCGTATGGAAAAACAGGAGTTACACAATAAATTAAACGAAGCCATGGTTGCTCTGAATAAAATGTGTGAGGAGAGAAATTCTATACGTGAACGGGTCGTTACCCTCGTGGATAAGATAGACCGTTTGGGGGATATGCCCGCCAACTCAATTGAAAGTAATTCTGCGGATTGATGAGCATGTCTGACCATTGTCCGGCAACAGTACGGCTTGATTTTTTTGGACAGATATATGAACTGAAGGCGGATGATCCGGAAGTGGATATGAGTGTGCTTGTCGATTATTTGAATAGAAAAATTGATGAAATAGAGGCCAGTAACAGTAAGTTGTTGCCTCACAAAATGGTTGTTTTAGCATTTCTAAGCATTGGTAAAGATTATATTGCTACACAAAAGAAACTAAATGACCTGGAGACTGCATATTCCAGTCAAGTGAATAAATTGGTTTCTAAAATAAACAGCGTAATAGCTGTTTGATTTTTTTGTTTTTCCCCTGCTGTGTTCGTTAACGGCAGTATGTCTTTGAGCCAACACTCCCAAAAAGGGCAGTGCCTCTTTATATGGCGTGGACAGGATTTCGGTCTTGTCCCCATGAGTATAAATGTACCGCCCACCCTGAGCAATCAGGTTCTTTTGACACTGTTGTGACGGCATTGGCGGGGGATTTATATATTTAGGAACAGATGGTTGTTGCACATAAACCGGTTGGTTGATGTGATGTATCTGATTGTTAGGCGATTATAGAGAACGGTATGCAGACAGGTTTCTTTGCAGCCTGATATTTATTTGAGGGTATCTCTAAAGATGGTCGGTTTGTCTGATAAAAAAACGCTCAGTTTTATTTGCGTATATGTAATTTTTTGTTCAGTTTAGACTATGCATTCTAGGCAGGTTCTGCCGGTGAAGTCAAGTGCAGGGTCTGTAGGCAAAACCGCTGTTTTTTTAGAGACACTATTGAAATATAATATAGCCGGTTTGCCGGGCACATGTTCAAAACTTGTTTTTCTCCCGCCTCTATAAGATTTTGCCAGGTAGCACCATAAGTTTACTGGCAATTGCTTACCGGTCGTTCAGCCGCCATCTTTCTTCCCCTGCCTGACAAGGTCAGTTTGCATTTAATGGAAAGGTGTTGCCATGGAATTTATCTATGTTGTCATATTGATTCTTTTTGCTCTGGCTGTAGGGGCCGGGGCAGGTATCTGGTTTTATCTCCGCAAACAAAAGAATGTGGTCAGCGCTGATGCAATAGAGCTGGAGCGTTTGAAAAATGTGTTTGAACAGGATGCGGAACGCATCAGACATGAGGTCAGATTGCAGGCCCAGGAAGAACTTTTCCAGCAGAGAAAGGAGTTGGATCAGGAGATAAAGGCCCAGCGGGCTGAGCTGCATGCCCTGGAAAAAAGGTTGCTGCAGAAAGAGAACCAGTTGGACAGAAAAGAAGAAGGATTTGTTCAGAAGGAGACCGAGCTTCGCCAAAAAGAAAAGGAAGTCAACAGATTAAAGTGCAGATATGAGGAAAAGAATCGTGAGTATGATAATCTAATAGCTGAACAAAAACAGCTGTTGGAGAAGATAGCCGGAATGTCTAATGAAGAGGCCAGACAGTATCTCTTAAATAAGATAGAGGTGGAAGCCCGGCAGGATGCAGCCATCCTTGTGAAAAAGATTGAACAGGAGACTAAGGAGATAGCTGATAAAAAGGCTAAAGAAATCATTTCGTTGGCTATTTCCCGTTATGCAGGCGATTATGTGGCGGAGAAGACCGTTTCCTCTGTAGCCCTGCCCAGCGAGGAGATGAAGGGCAGAATAATCGGCAGGGAAGGCCGGAATATCAGGGCGTTGGAGGCAATTACAGGCGTTGACCTTATTATCGATGATACTCCGGAAGCGGTGTTGCTTTCGAGTTTCAATCCGGTGCGCAGAGAGGTGGCCAGAATAGCATTGGAAAGGCTCATAACCGATGGACGGATACACCCTGCACGCATTGAAGAGATGGTCAAGAAGGTTGAAAAAGAGGTCGATAACGCTATTCGTGAGGCAGGTGAGCAGGCTACCTTCGATGTGGGTGTCTATGGCATTAACCCGGAGTTGATCAGGATGCTTGGTAAATTAAAGTTCCGCACCAGTTATGCGCAGAATGTTTTGCAGCATTCTATAGAAGTGGCGTTTCTTTGTGGTGTGATGGCCTCAGAGCTGGGTATAAATGTTAAAAAGGCTAAGAGGGCCGGATTGTTGCACGATATCGGAAAGGCTGTGGATCATGAGGTGGAAGGTTCTCACGCCATCATAGGTGCTGACCTGGCTAAAAAATATGGAGAGCCCCTAGATGTCATACATGCCATTGCCGCACACCATGAGGATGTCAAACCCGAGACAGTGCTTGCTGTGCTTGTGCAGGCGGCTGACGCCCTTTCGGGTGCAAGGCCTGGCGCCAGGAGAGAGACTCTTGAAAGTTATGTCAAGAGGCTGGAAGAGCTGGAGGCGGTTGCTACCTCTATTCCAGGTGTCAACAAGAGTTACGCAATACAGGCCGGCAGAGAGATTCGCATCATGGTGGACAGCGGACGTGTTTCAGATGCCGAAACGTCCCTGCTTTGCAAGGATATAGCCAAAAAAATCGAGACCCAATTGACATATCCCGGCCAGATCAAGGTTGTGGTGGTCAGAGAGACGCGCAATGTGGAATATGCCAAGTAAATTGGTTGAGTATAGTTGTTTTGCATTAAGGAAGTGAGGGCATAAATGGAAAAAGATATAGAAAAGTCCATGGCATTGATTTTGAGAGGGGCTGTGGAGATCATAGAAGAAGGTGAGTTGAGGGCAAGACTTAAAAAGGCCGTCGAGACCGGAATCCCCCTGCGCGTTAAGGCCGGTTTCGATCCCACTGCTCCAGATCTTCATCTCGGCCATACGGTTCTGATACAAAAAATGAAGCATTTTCAGGAACTTGGCCATCAAGTTATATTTCTGATAGGTGACTTTACCGGTCTTATAGGTGATCCAACCGGCAAGTCTGATACCCGTCCTCCCTTGACTCCTGAACAGGTCCAGAAGAACGCCAGCACATACAAGGAACAGATATTCAAGATACTGGATTCTGAAAAGACTGAGATAGCATTCAACAGCCATTGGATGAATCAGATGCACTCCATGGATATGATTCGTCTATGCGCCAAGCATACAGTGGCGCGTATGCTTGAACGGGATGATTTCAAGAAGCGTTTCCATGCCCAGCGGCCTATTGCAATTCATGAGTTTATATATCCATTGATTCAGGGCTATGACTCAGTGGCGCTTAAGGCGGATGTGGAATTGGGCGGTACGGACCAGAAGTTCAATCTACTGGTGGGCAGGCAGCTTCAGAAGGAGTACGGTCAGCCATCCCAGATGGTGATAACGATGCCTCTGCTTGAGGGCCTGGACGGCGTGAACAAGATGAGCAAGTCCCTCGGCAATTATATAGGTATAACAGAGGTGCCCAAAGACATGTTCGGCAAACTCATGTCCATATCGGATGAGCTGATGTTTCGTTATTATGAGCTGTTGAGCGCCAAGTCCATGCCGGAGATAATTGCTATGAAGACCGCTTGCCAGACCGGTGCATTGCATCCAAAAAACGTCAAGATGGAATTGGCATTTGAGCTGGTGGCCAGATTTCATGGACAGGAACAGGCCAAGGCCGCTCGTGAGCACTTTGAGGTGCAGTTTTCCAAGGGTGAACTGCCGGCGGATATGCCTGAGATTCGTGTGTCAGAAGAGAATGGAGGTCTTTTTTTGCCGCATTTTTTGAAAGACATGAAGCTGGCTGCCAGTACATCCGAGGCCAGACGACTGATTCAGCAGGGTGCAGTGTCTCTGAACGGAGAAAAGGTGGCTCAGGAAGAGTTGCATGTTTCGGCAGGAGAGCACATCCTTCGAGTAGGCAAATTGAAGTATCTGAGAATCGTGGTGTTGTAATTTTGTCAACGCTCTTCTTAAAAACCGAAAAATAGACATAAGAATGAGAAACTCTATATTTTACCTGTCATTGCGAGAACTCAAAGAGTTCGTGGCAGTCTTATTACAAAAGACGAGATTTCTCGCTTCGTTCGCAATGACAGGACGTTGGTCGATATGTTTCGCTCGCAATGACAATCTTCTATGTCTATTTTTCGGTTAAAATTTATATGTCTCTCCTGCTGCTGGTAAAATAATATCTGTTTGCGGTAGTATTTTTTTTGCCTTTTCTGCAAAGGCACTGGATACCTCCGGCTCTCCGTGCACCAGAAATAGTCTTTTGGGTGCGGCCTTTCTGGCCATGTTCAGCAGCATGGTCTGGCCTGCATGTGCAGAAAATCCGTTTATGGTATTGATTCTGGCCTTTACTGCCACGGGTTCGCCAAATATCTGCACCTCTTTTGCGCCATCTATGATCTTTCTACCCAGGGTTCCTTGGGCCTGATAACCAACTACAATTAGACTGGTGCTGTCCTTCCACAAGAGATGTTTCAGATGGTGTTTGATGCGTCCGCCGTTCATCATGCCGCTTCCTGCAATGACTATTTTGGGCCCTTCAATGGAGTGAATCGCCATGGATTCTTCCACGGTTTCAGACAAAATGAGCCCTGGGAATACAAAGGGAGACTGCCTTTTCTGCAATGCCTCGCGCAGTTTCGTGCAGCAGAATTCACCGTGCGTGTGATATATGCGGGTTATGTCTATGGCCAGAGGGCTGTTGAGAAACACTGGAATCTTTTTGGAAAGTCTGCCCATTCGTTTCATTTCGCCTATGTGATACAGTACTTCCTGCGTACGCTCCAGAGCAAATGCCGGAATCAGTGCAGTTCCCCTTTTTTTCATGGCAAATGTAATGGTATCCTCAAATTCGGCCACTGTATCGCTGTAACTCTTGTGGTCCCGATTGCCGTAGGTAGTTTCCATAATCATGGTATGCACCGGCTGCACCGGCTCTGCTGGATCACTCATGAGCGGCCTGCCCCCGTCTCCGAGGTCACCTGTGTATAGGAGTGTTCGAGGGCTGCCATGTTCATTTTCATACTCCAGATATACCTGTGATGAGCCTAGGATATGGCCTGCATCATGCAGAGTCAATCGTATCTCCGGAGTGGTGCCGAGTTTGACCGTTTGGTTGTAGCCTATTTGATGATTAAAGGAGTCCATTGAATAATAGACGTCCTCTATGGAATACAGCGGCTCCCTGGCCGTTATGCCCATGCGAGTCAGTTTGCGCCGCTTCCACTGAAATTCCTCTTTTATGATATGCGCTGAATCCAGCAGGATCAGGCGCGCAATATCCCTAGTGGGTGGTGTGGAATAGATAGGTCCTTTGAATCCACTCCTCGTGAGCAAAGGAATTCGGCCGCAGTGGTCCAGATGGCCATGGCTGAGAATCATTGCATGAAGCGTCTTGGAATTGCAGGGTAAGTTTTCATAATTGCGCTGTTCTACCTCCCATGGGCCTTGAAACTGTCCGCAATCCAGTAAAATCTTTTTGCCGTCTATTTGTAGTAGATGAGATGAACCGGTGACCGTTCCTGCTGCGCCATGAAAGGTAATCTGAGGCATGTTGTGAGCTCCTTGAGTAATTGTAGTCATGGAATGCGCAACCCCTAAATAAGACTACAATAATGTATTAAGGCCTTATATACAATCTTTTATGAAGACTTTGATGGGCTGCAACAAAAGGCTTGAATTGCCATTGATGCTTTGTTAGATTGTCATGCCAGTCTATAGATACTTTTTGAAGGGGAGGTGAATGACAGTTTTGTAGATAGAAGTGAAGATAGCGTTTTTCCCAGTATCGGTATCGTTTTGCTTTACAGTTATTTTTTTAAAGGAGGATTAAATGCAAAAAAGCGTTCAAGAAATTTTGGATTCCAGGGATTTCAAGCAGTTGATGTCCAAAAGAGCCACGACATCCACGATTCTGATGGTGTTGCTCTTTACGATCTATTATGGCTACATCTTTTTGATTGGTCTTAACAAGCAATTTCTGACTCAAAAGATCGGAGAGGTCACACCGCTTGGCATTCCATTGGGTGTGGCTGTCATTTTGGCTTCCTGGGTGCTGACTGTTATCTATGTGGTATGGGCCAATTCCAGCTATGACCCTGAGGTTAAACGCCTCAAAGGCCAGTTATTGAGCAAATAATTTCAAAAAAAGAAGACAAGGAGAGAGAGTATGGCTGATACTATAGCGGCTGTTCAAACTACTTTGGGGCAACCTACTGTTCCATCTATTGCATTTTTTATTGTCATTGTTCTGATAACCTTGGTCATTACCTATTGGGCTGCTAAGCGCACTAAGACCACCAAGGAATTCTATGCTGCAGGAAGAAGTGTTAGTGCCTTTCAAAATGGGCTGGCCCTGTCAGGAGACTATATGAGTGCAGCATCCTTTCTGGGCATTGCGGGTATGGTGGCTATGAAGGGCTATGACGGTATGATATATGCCGTAGGTTGGCTCGTAGGCTGGCCTGCGCTTATGTTCTTAATTGCAGAACCTCTGAGAAATCTTGGCAAATTTACCTTTGCAGACGTGGTGGCCTTTCGTCTGAAGCAGACACCTGTACGTATTGCATCTGCCATTGGCGGTATTCTTACTGTGCTCTTTTATACCATTGCACAGATGGTCGGATCCGGCAGCCTTATAAAATTGATGTTCGGTCTGCCCTATGAGATAGCTGAGATTATAGTTGGTTGTATTATGTTGGCATATGTGTTGTTTGGCGGCATGTTGGCCACTACATGGGTTCAGATTATCAAGGCCTGTCTGCTTTTGGCCGGTGTCAGTGTCCTGACGGTCATCGTATTGGCTCAGTTCAATTTTAGCCCAGGTGAGCTTTATGCCGCTGTGGCCGCCAAGTATGGTCAGGCCGCTTTAGAGCCGGGTGGATTGGTTACCAGCCCTCTGGATGCCTTTTCTTTGGGACTGGCTTTGATGTTGGGTCTTTTGGGTCTGCCTCATATTCTTCAGAGATTTTTTACAGTGCCTGATGCCAAGGCAGCCCGCATTTCTGTGCTCTATGCCACTGGCTTTATTGGCTATTTTTACATCATTATCCCCATCGTCGGTTTCGGCGCCTCTGCACTGATCGGCAGAACAGTTATTGCCAACATGGACAAAGGCGGTAATATGGCTGCTCCGCTTTTGGCGGAATTTCTGGGCGGTACGCCTTTTTTAGGGTTTATCGCAGCGGTTGCCTTTGCCACAATTCTGGCGGTTGTGGCTGGTCTGACTCTGGCTGGTGCATCTGCTTTTTCTCATGATATCTATGTGCATGTCATAAAGGGCGGCAAGGCCACAGAGCAGGAAGAGGTAAGGGCCAGCCGCATAGCCACATTTATATTCGGTATGTTCGCCGTGCTCTTGGGTATTCTCTTCAAAGGACAGAACGTGGCGTTTATGGTAGGTCTGGCCTTTGCCATCGCATGTAGTGCCAATTTCCCTGCTCTGGTATTGTCCATCTTCTGGAATAGATTTACCACTCAGGGGGCGGTGTGGGCCATTTTGACCGGTGCTGTTTTGGCTGTCGGTCTTATATTCATCAGTCCGACTGTGTGGGAAGATGTTTTGAAGAACCCAAAAGGTTCAGCCCTGTTTGCCCTCAAGAATCCGGCTGTTGTTTCCATGACAGCATCGTTTATAGTGGGTATTTTGGTCTCTCTCGTGACTCGTGAGCCTGAGGCCGAGACAAAATTCGAAGATGAAAAGCTCAGGACATATCTGGGCGTAGGCGCCGAGTAGTCATATAATTCTTTCATTACATTCATTAACCTATGGAGGCCAAACGGAGTTTTGCTATAGATCTGTTTGGCCTTTTCTTTTTGAATGAAAGCATGTTAAATTCCATGAAAAAAGTTAGAACGTATTGCAGGAGGTGGCGCATGGTGTCATATGAAATCGAACTGTTAAATGCCAAACGGGCCTGTCTTATGGTCATAGACCCACAAGAAAGACTTATGAAAGCCATTCATGAGGTGGAGCGCGTGGTGGAGACCACGGCGTTTCTTGTCCGCTGTTGTCAGATTTTGAACGTGCCCATTTTGGTGACCACACAATACGCAAAGGGCATAGGGCCTATTGTGCCACAGCTTGCGGAATTGCTTGCCGATATCCCTTCTGTGGATAAAATGGAATTCAATGCCGCTTTCAACCCAGATGTGATGGCAGCGCTGGCTGGAATGTCTTCTTGTGTGGATACATTGATTCTGGCTGGTGTAGAGGCCCATATCTGTATCTATCAGACGGCCATTGGAATGATGGCCAAGGGATATCGTGTATACGTGGCCATGGATGCCGTTTCGTCCAGGGAAAAGAGGAATGCTAAGGCCGCTCTTAAACAGTTGCAGGCCTTCGGTGTCGTAGTGGTGCCTGCTGAGACCATAGTCTATGAGATGTTGGGCAGGGCAGGTACACCGGAATTCAAGGCCATCTTGCCCTATGTAAAGTGATCATGACAGGCGCCGGCAGGAAAGACGAAAAGATCGAAAAGAATCTCCTGGCCATAGACTGGAATGCCAGTGAATTGCCCACGCTTCCCAAGGTGGCCAACTGTCTTTTGGGGATTCTGAATAAGGAGGATGCCCTTATAAAGGATCTGGCGGATTGTATCGGCAAGGACCCTGCGCTTGCCACTAAGGTGTTAAAGGTGGCAAATAGCGCCTTTTATGCACTGCGATTTGAGATTACCTCTATACATCAGGCTATCGTGCTTTTGGGATTCAGGGAGATAGGCCGTATCGCCCTATCGTATCTTCTGGCGGACCGCCTGCTTTCTGTGGCACCCATAGCCAAATATCATGCTGTTTCCATGTGGAAACATATGACAGCCGTTGCAGTGTTGGCACAGGAGATCACTCCAAAGGATGTAATGGAGCCGGATGTCTATACCCTGGGGCTACTCCACGATATAGGCTGGCTGATACTGGTTTCACAGGCGCCGGAGGTATTCGTATCCATATGTGAGGAGCCAGGCCTGAACACCATGGAGATGGAGAGGCTCTGGGGTACAGACCACTGTCTTTGGGGAGCGAAACTTGCAGAAAAATGGGGTCTGCCGGAGCCTTTTCAGATAGTTTCTCTGCATCATCACGACCCTTTTCAAGAGTTGGAGCCGCCTAAATATCTATTGCGCATCGCTTTGGCGGATTATGCAGCCAAGGCCGTGGGCATAACCATGTTGAAGATTGAACAGAATGAGTTGGATGGCCGTATCTTGAAGGCACTTTCTTTTTCAGATGAGTGGTTAGCTGATTGGGTTACAAAGCTTCAAGGGAATATGGGACGGTTTGATGCAATATGGAGCGCCTTTGTCTGAGATTTAAGGCCTGTAACCGGCCTTATCCGTTGCTCTGTTTTTGAGTTTGTATGAATGTGTGTGTCTGTCCTATCCGGCATTTGTTCCTTTGTTGAGCAGAGTGACTCCCACGGCCATGTAGTGCAGACCGGATATGACGGTCAGGGCGGCTGTGAGCCAATAGACTAACTGAATGCCGCTGGTGATGATTCCCAGATGATCGTGGGCCATGACTAGCAAAATGGTCAAAAGCTGAAAGACTGTGGTGGCCTTGCTTATTAGGGATGGCCGAATTGCCACACCGTTTTGAAACAGAAATAAAATGATGATGCCTGTAACTATGATCACATCCCTGCTGATGACCAGAATGGTAAGCCAGGCAGGTATCAAGTCAATGGCGCTAAGAGTCAGATAGGCCGATGTGAGCAGGAATTTATCTGCCACAGGGTCGAGTATTGCGCCTGTTTGAGTCTTTTGATTAAATCGTCTGGCAATGAGGCCATCCAGGGCATCTGTCACCGCTGCAATGGCGAACAGCCCGGTGGCCGAGTCAAGACGCCTTTGTAGTATGAGAATGACCAGTATCGGTGTAAGCAGAATGCGTAGGATAGTCAATAGATTGGGTATATTCAAGTTATGCCCCTTGTCTGAATATAAGGCCAGATCGTCTGCTGGCTGCTTAACTCCTTAGCATTGAACCAGCGAATACTTGAGTCGGCTCGCATCCATATGAGCTGTCTTCTGGCATAATGGCGGTGGTCCCGCTTCATATATTCGATGCACTCATTAAGGGTGTGTTCTCCTTGCAGGTATTGAATGATATGCCGATAGCCTAGAGTTTGTAAGGCATTGAGGCAAGGGGAATAGTCCTTTTGCAGCAAGTTGTGCACCTCTTCGAGAAATCCGGCCTTCATCATGGCATTCACTCGTTTGTCAATTCGTGTATATAGTTCTTGAATGGGGCGCAGTAATCCTATTTTGATAATTTTATATTTAGATGAAAGACCCTTAGAATGATGTGTCTTGTGCCAGGTGGAGATGGGAATGCCACTTTGCGCAAAGACCTCTATGGCTCGAAAAAGACGAGTCAGGTCGTTTGCATGAATGCGATTAGCGGATTCTGTATCTATTTTTTGTAGATATTCGTGTAATCCTTGGCTGCCATTGCGTTTTACTATGAGATTCAGGGTATGTCTGATGGCTGCATCCTGGCCTGGGCATTGAGTCAGGCCGTTTAACAGGCTGTAGAGATACATATTGGTGCCGCCCACTAAAATTACATTTTTGCCGCGTTCTTTGATTTGTTTTATGATGTGGTACGCACGATGTACAAATCTGGCCACATCATTGGGTTCGTCGGGTTCAAGAATATCCAGAAGATGGTGCGGTACTTGGGTTCTTTCTTGTACCGTGGGTTTGGCCGAGCCGATGTCTAGATGTTTATAGAGCTGCACGGAGTCGTAATTTACGATCTCGGCATGTAACTCGCGAGCCAGGCGTAGGGAGATTTCGGTCTTTCCCACGGCAGTTGGGCCCAGTATAGCTATGATGGGAAAAGGTATGGGCGGCCAGGACATTTGATTATCAGATTAGCCGTTTTTTGATGCCTGCGATCCCTTCCTGCTTCAGCACATGCCAGCCCTTTTGCAGCATGGTGGACAGCATTTGAGGTTCATGCAAGGCATTTTTGAGGAGCTTTTGCAGCCCTGCAATTTTGTGTGCTGGGCTGCCTCCTGTATAGCCCGGTGTCAGCGTGGAAAACAGGTGTTCCACTTGAGCCTGCGCATCTTCTCCTTGAAAAAGACTCGGGTACTCGATTTTTGCCTGAGTATTCCACCATCTCAAGAAACCTTGAGCCTCGAACGGGTCTGGAAATGCCTGTTGAAGGTCTTGTCTTTCTCGATAGACCAGGCGCTGGACATTTGTTATGGGCGTGCCATTGGAGAAACGTGCAAATGCCCATGGGAGTGAAGCAAGCGGGTCCTTGCTCAATTCCTGTGTGTGTTTTTTGTACCAATTCAAAAGCAGTCTGACGGAGTCATTTGCACCAATATTTTTTATCACCATGATATCATGGGCACCGCTGTCGAAGCCTGTAAAGTGATAGAAACCAAGTGGTTCGTCATTTACAAAAAAGCCACTTTCAAAATCGCCTGTTACATGCCGATGGGTCAGATTCCATGATGCCACATTGTGTCTGGGCGAACGCATTATGGCGACATTCTCGAAAAAGGCTGGAACCAGGTCAATCCATCGTTGGTCAGTAAATAGACCGTTTTTTATGTCGGCTCTGCAGAAGTGGTACAGACGTTTTGCCCACCAGTTTGCAAATCTGCGGCTGTTTTCGTTTACGGCTATGCCTATGAAGCCGAGATTGTATATGCCATGCTTCAGACTGCATATCTCATTGTCCATAACGGCCTGTATATCCTCTTCAGGTTCAGTGAGATGGGGTGTAAGCAGCAGTGAACTCTCATCCAATGCCTTCAGAATATCATCAAGTTTAGAGAAGACTACCATATCGGGATCCATATAGATAATCTTACCTGCGTCTGGTAACTCAATGAGTTTCAGTATGGCAAATGGCTTTATGGCTGTTGCGAGTTCAACAATGTTATGACAGAATGCCCATCCGCGCCAGTATTGTATGTTGAGATTGGCAATAGGCCAGACATGGTCGAACGATTCTCGTGAAATGTCTATGTGATCAGGTAGATCGTCGGCTAATGCAAGGTGCAGTTTCCAATTTGAGTGATATTTTCGAATGGATTGAAAGAGAAGACGAACCTTTGGAATGTAATTGCATGCAGCACAGGTAAATAAATGGATGTTTTTCATTGTAGTTGTTGTGATTGTTTTAATTTATTATAAAATTTTTGAATATGTGTAAGTATTTCTTCATTCGTAATGCCATATGGTATTACGAAACCTTTTGAGTATTGCCTTACTCTTTCAGCTTGAGCGCCGATATCAAAAGAAATTAATGGCATTTTTAATGTGATTAGTTCTTGTGTTACATATGAAAATGTTTCTGGACAGATTGAAGGTAATAGAAATATATTTGCACCAGTCTTTTGTATAATATTTGGTAAATCTGTTGTTTGATAAGGGCCTGTTACGGATACTATGTTAGAATCATATGATAGTTCTATTGTGCCTATTACTGATATTTTTATTGGTAATTCTTTGATTTTTATTAAATCAGCTAATCCCTGAACGATTTTTGCCCCTTTATGTATATTGATATGTCCTACTATACCAATATGTAATGATTTGTTTAAGTCAATATGAGGATATGATGATGGTTGCAGTACTGTATGCGGTTTTATGTTAAAGTTATCATCTGTTAAAGAAGGATAAGCTTTTTGTAAGATATGTTTTGAAGAATGAGAAAAACATATAATTTGGGTTGCAGCTTTCAGACATTTTTCCCAGTTACTACGCCACAGGACGATATCAGCCTCTGAAAATAACGTCACAAATCCCTCTCTATTTTGTGAAAGACAGTTTTTGCATATTTCAATATTTGGCAAATCACAATAATGGCCTTGGTTGTTCAACAGAAACTGAGAAGGACATATCATAAAATAATCATTGACAGCTATGGTTAGTGGTATTCCAAAAGCTTTGGTAAGGTGTGTCAGTATTATTGGTATAGTTTCAGGCCTTTCAAATGATACGGCTGTATTGTAAAATATTTCAGATAGTTCTATTTTATTTGCAAGCTCAAATATTGAATATAAATTATTCAATAAGTATCTGTTTTTGTTGTTATTAATTTGTAATTCAATTACATATTGTAGTGATAATATATGATAAGTTAGTAATAATATCGCATTATTGTTATCTATATATTTTTGTACCATTGCATTTCTATATTTATTAGCTCCACCACCAAGATCATGATCAATTATCATGACTGTTTTTTTGATGTCTGCCTTTTTAAGTGCTGCAATAATTTCTTCTTGTGGGTCGTCAATCTTTTTGGGCATTGCAGTCAAATAGCGTTTTGTTTTTTCTATAAGGCTTCTGAATCCAACTCCTTGCTGGAATAGAGCCATAAATCTCTTTAATAAAATTAAATAGATATAATTTTGACCAGCCCAGCGTCTTGTTTCAGATAAATCTTCAAGATATTCTATGGAAACGTTCAAGCTATGTATTTGATTGTCTTCTGTAAGAATTTCAAGCTGTGTGACAATATTGTTATTGTTGTTTTTGACACCGCCATAAACAACAAAACCGGCCGCTTTTGCATTTTCTATGTCATGAAATTTATCTGCTACATCCTTTCTATATTTTCCATGGGTTATTGGTAAACGTTGAATGGTTTTATTTTGGAATTTTAACAGTAATGATATCTGAGAGATATTAAGTGTTGGATGAAATATCCATCCAAACCCAAAGATACTATTTCTTCGTGCTACTAATGCGTCTATGCTATATTTGAATGATGATTCCATTTTTGCATTAAATATCTTTAATTATTTTTAGTTTTGTGCCTATTTTCCATAGATTATGCTGTTTTATGATTTTTATTTTATTTAATCTTTCATTTGCCAGAGTTTCTGCATATTTTAGTGCATTTTCAGTTTGTTGTAGTTGTTGATTTAGTTGTTGATTGACATTTAGTCTTTCGTTTGCCAGCATTTCGGCGTATTTCAAGGCTGACTCTGTATGCTGTAGCTGGATTTGCAGGCGATTTTTTTCTTGTATAATGTTAAAGATGGATTGAGTAGCAAACGGATAGCGGTAATGGCCGCTATCCGTTATACTATTATCTTCTATCGTCTGCACCATCATGTGGGCCGATTCTGCACAGATTGTAAAAAGTCTCTCCACAATATGTGCCAATGTGCCTTCTTTTTGCCCTTCTTCCGCCTCAAAATCATCTAACTTAAGCCCAAACTCTAAAATCGGCAAGAGGGCTGCCGGCCTGAACCAGAACATAGAGCCGGAAAAAAAATGCCAATCCTTTTTGGTAATGCCTGGCAAGAGTCTTTCAGCCATTGCCAAAAGGCGTTTTATATCTGAATCCGGATACATCGCACAGGATAAAAGGTGTTTTTGCGGCCCTGACAGCCCAAGGGTCGTGTTGTTTTTAAATCGTTCGACGATATCTTTTATGATGTCACTGTTTCCCAGAAGACTCTCCAGCATATCCCTGCGCCAGATATTTCCATTTACGGCATCGTGTGATTTTTTTGTGTGTATCTTGCAGACACATGTGTAGTTTTTTTGTATGAGTTCGGGAAGTACCGTAATAAAAGGCAGAATGTCCCTGCCTCGATTTTCCAAGGGTATTAAACGAGCATTCGCATAGTCAGTCCGTACCAGGGGTTGGATTGTTGCAGCCTTTTCATGAGGCAGCGTAACAATCAAATCAAAAGGATATGGAATGTTTTTTAGGTATTCCCTTATCTCTGGCCAGAGTTCTTTGTAAAAAAGATGCAGAACTACGGCAATCTTAATATCTGTCTGATTTTCCTCGCATAAGGCATTCTGTGCCCCTTGAATGATTGCGGCGTTTAAATGCTGCATTCCTATGCGGGAGATGACATATTCCAATACCTCTTTTGTCCAAAGATTACGCCATTTTTGAAAGAGCTGGTGCCCAGCCTGGTGTTGTTGCGTATGTTCAGGTCTAATACCTGCTCCAGAAGTATCACTTATGCGATAATAAGCTGTAACCTTTGATATAAAAATAAAATCGGTATGTTGGCTTGCCTGAATCCAAAAATCCCAGTCTTCATATAGATCAAATGCCTCATCCATTTTGCAGCCCGATTCCACTAATGCTCGTGAAAACATGGCTGCATGTATGGGGATGTAGTTGCCTGCCAGAAGTAACAGGTTGTCAAAATGAGTGTCAAATATCCTTTTAAGTCTATTGCCAACAGCATCCATGCATTGAATCTTTGTATATGCGACCTTTTTGTCAGGCTGTGAGAGCAGCGTGGAAACAAGGGTATAGATGTGGTCCGGCAAAAAGAGGTCGTCATCGTCCAGAAATATCAGATAATCGCCTGTTGCGTGTTTTAATGCAAGATTTGCTGCTTCAGCACGTCTTAATGGCACATCTGAATGTACAAATATGAGTGGAAATCTGCCGTATCTGTCGAGCAGGCTTCTGTGCCCTGTGCCCTTGGCGTTTACCACTATCACCTCAATATTGGCATAGGTCTGAAGGGCGATGCTGTCCAGAGCCTTTTGGAGCTCAGGCCTGTCCATGCTTCTTATGAGCACCGAGACCTTTGGCCAGTGTTCTGTTATGGCCGGCAGGGGTATGGGTAATTTAGCCTGTCTTTCATATTCCGAGGTGTATAAGAATAAAAAATCCTTTTGCAGATTGCGTGAGTTTACGAGATAGTAGGCCTCTGCATACTTGACTTCCTTGCTCAGCGTATATGATCGATAGCGATTCAGACCTGTGATGTGCTCATCGTATGCCTGAATTTTGAGCTGAGATGTAAAACATGCCATGGCTTTTTGTTTTGATTGCCATACAGACGTGATATCAAGTAGTGTATTGGGCCGCATGGGCATGCCCACCTCGTACATGGCTATCGATAGATCTGTTTCGCTTCTGCGTGCTGCCTCCAACACCGCCATGGCAAGTGATCTGTGGTCTGAATGCATCTCAAGAATGCTTGGGGCATAGACCACATCGGCCTGATATTCTTTTATGGCGGTTAGAATTTCTTCGATGAGTTGTTCGCAGTAAACGATGTCTCGATCTTCATAATTCCAGAAGATGGGTATGCCATAACCCAGGATTTCAGCGGCGGCAAGGCTTTCTTGCCTGCGGATTTCCATGTATTTTTGTCTTTCTTCTGTGTTAGCGGCACCATAGGCGCCGTTAGAGACCACAATGACTTGTACTGGAATGCCTGCCTGAATCGCACGCAAAATAGCGCCTCCACATCCAAAGACCTCATCGTCAGGATGGGGCGCAAAGACCAAGGCGCGTTTTGCTGCGATATGGTCAACTGCGGTATATGGCATGAGTAGATGTTCCATCGCGTGTTATCTCCAATCCGTATCCCCTGACATCAGCCACCACTTGCCTCGCAGCTCCTCAGGCTTGGGGCATGGTGTCCAGGTTATGCATGGAACGGTTACCTGAATGTCTGTAATGGTGGCATCGGCTGCAAGATTTGCGACCATTGCCTCGCTCATCCAGGAAAAAAGGCAGGTGGCGCCCTGTTTAAATACCTCGTGTCTTGCAAATTTGGTGAGCATCGGCATGTCTTTTATGTTTGCTATCAAATCCATGAGTTCACATGTGCCGTCTTCGTGAAAACGGAGTATAAATAATCCATTAACTCGTCTTGTCAAGCGATTATAGACTTCATATATGCCATATTGATATATGGGATGGTTGAGATAGCGATGGATTATATACGCCGCATCTCTGATACCAACGAGATAGCCTTTTAGAGAAGAGTTCATGGCAGGCCAGAGCCTTTGTAGGCTGTTTGATATTGCTCTTTTTTCCCTTATTTCTCTGCTCTTGTGCCAGGTTGTTGAAAAAGTGGTCAGTGGAGGCCACCTGACATCAAATACTTGGCCAACTCGGTCATAGAACCCTAGTAACACACCCAAACGGGTATGGCGTTCATTGGGAAAACCAAATGACTGAAGAAACGGTTTTTCATATCCTACATATTTCTCTAAAAAACGGCTGGCCATTTGGAAAAACACACCTCGTCTGCCGTGAGCGGCTCGATTTTGAGGATGTACCATCACATCTGTGATTTGTAACATATGCAGTATCTGGTCATTGAATAAAATTTTGCGAGGAACGCCTGCATAGTGTCCAATGATAATGCCATTCTTTGCGGCTGTAACAGCAAAAGTTTGATCAGGACCGTATTTCCAGCACCATAGTTCGGGCACAAAAGGTTGATTAAAGCATGCGTTGAAAAGGGAGGAGAGTCCCTTTAAATCGGTTTGTGTGCCAAGATATATCTTCACATCGTTGGAGTCATTTTCAACGGCTTTATTCATGTCAGTCTTTAACCATTTGATTTAAACAAAGCCACCCCATCCAACAGGCAGGATTTTTTAAAATGGCCTGTTCAGCCACTTGAAATATGCGCTGCATGACCTGTTTCAGTGTGCCGCAAGTATCTATCTCTTGTATTACTACTTCATATTTAGAGGTTGAGTTGCGCGCCCATGGAATGGCTACGATTATGGGTAAATCAAATTCCTGTGCCAGCTTTGCAGCGCCGACAGGAACCCAGATGGTTTGGTTAAAGAAATTGACCATGATACCCTTATCTTTGTAGCCTGGTGTATCAGGTGCAAGGCAGATGGAGTTTCCTTCTCGAAGTGTTTTTCGAGCTGCCTGCATATTTGCTGGAATCAGTGGTTGCCGGTCTTTCCAGCTCATGAGCATGCGAATACCATTTTCATGCAGAGGATTTGTTCCAGCCGGCATACTTTCAGGAATAATGGCCAAAATCATCGTGATATTTTGATGTAATAGATATAACAGGGCGGCCAGGGCAAAGAGGTTAGCTGAGTGCAGTGTGCAGATAACAGCCTGTCTGGCAAAGAAGGAAGCATTTAATATCTCTTGAGTCTGGAAGCTAAAGGATGCCTTGAGCTTTTGAGTGTCCCATGATTTGATCCAGTTGTTTTCTAAGACATAGCGGCTTTCAAATTGCAAGAAATCTCGCAAGATTTTTTTGGCCTGTTTTTGAGTAATACCAAGACATTTTTGCAGATTTTCTACGGTATGAAACAATACTCCCTTTGATGCGGTTGCTGCACTATATGTTTCCCAATCCCTGAACCAATGGCCTGTAATCGGCAGAATAGAGTAACATGCGGGTGGCGGAAAATAAGAGGCCATATATAGCATATATTCGAAATAAAAGCGAAGTAAATTATCTGTCATGGCCACAAAAATGATAGTAGTTTTCTAAAGAATCGAGTGGAAGTGTGCACAAGTTTTAGAAAGACAATGGAGCTGACTAATGAAATTATGGAGAGAGAAGGAAGCAGTAGTGAATGGGCATCTTTGAGATTTCCCAACAGCAATAGATAGCAGGCGTAGAGTGTGCGGAACTTCTTGTTTTTTGAATCTATCTCATATGCCCTGCGAGCGTGAAATAGTCCAATTTTAGGTTCAGTCATCCAGTAGAGCAGGTTTTTGGCGAAATAATAGTGGCGTATAGCTATGTTTTGGGGTGTCCATAGCTCTTCATTGAAGGTCTGCTTTACGTAATATTCAAAGGAATCATGCCAAATCAGCTGAACGCATGGAATATTGTGAAATTCCATTTCCGCCCTTTGAAGGAGCAGAGGAGAGGACCATACTGGTGGCAATGCAAAGTTCAAAAACGGAGATTCAAACCATGTAATGGGCTCAAACATAAGCACTTCATTGATTTCATCTATGAGCCAGCGATGTGTGGGATGGCCTGCATAGTATTCCGTCCACTTGCGCGGAGTTTCAATAAAGCCCTTGTGGGCCACACGCATGAGTTCCTGACAGGCCTTGGCCGGATTTGAAACGTGTTCCAGGACATGGGAACAGATGACCCAGTCAAAACTCTTGTCCTTAAATGGTAGGGAAGTGAGGTCGGCCTGTATATAGGTCTTGTGTGATTCTATGTACATGGCCTGACCATCCCTGTGTTCCCCACATGTAAAATCCAGATCCACCACGACATTTGCTCGTAAAAACGGCCTGTGGCCAGAGCCGATCTCAAGCACTCGTTCTTCAGGCCGAATGTCCAAATAATCGCACAGTGCCTGTGAATCCCAGGATGGAATGGATTGATGTAATCTTATGGAACAAGACACGCCGTTAGATTTTGCTGTACTCAACGCCCGAGGCCTTACGTGTGAGTTTATAGCCTTTCTTAGGGAGTGCCTCAGTGGTGCCGTGCAGGTCCGCCCATGTGTCGCATTCTCTGCAGAGGGATAATTCAGCCTGCCGGCCTTCTTGATGCATCTTTCGAATATAGGAGATGTGCTCACCGTTCCAAATGTCCAGAAGCCTCGCTTGATGTACATTTCCAATGCATTCTTCTATATCGAAGTCCTCACAACATAGTCCGACTCGTCCGTCCCATGCGATCACCATTTGTGACCACAAAAGCTGACACGGCTCTTTGGCCATGGTGACATTGGGCCAGCGTTTGCTTGATGGCGGATTGCGGTAGTATGAGAGCATCACAGTATTCACTTGAGGAAGCCACTTTTGCACGAATTCCTCTGCTTGTGCCTTTACTTCTTCATATAGTACCATATTCAACAGTATCTGTGGTCTTTTATTTGCATGGCGGCTACGATCTATGAAGTACAAGATGTTTTGCTCGATTTGACTGAGGTCGGAACCCTTGCGTACTGTGGCATGAGTTTTGGGATCTGTGCCATCCAAACTGAAGGCGATCCAGTCGATGCCGGTGGAGAGCAGAAAATCCGTCCATTCTTTGTTTAATAGAGTGGCATTTGAGAGAAAACCCCGCTTGATGTTGGGGAATTGCTTGGCGAATTGTAAGATTTCCTTCAGCTGTGAGTGTAAAAGGGGCTCTCCACCGCCATGCGTGGTGAGATTGACCTCATTGGGCCATGTGCCTATTTCCGAGATGGTCTTTCGCCATGTCTCTTCGCGCATAAACCCATTGAGTCTTTTCGTGAAGGCCGCCTGTCCATGCAGGGCACAGCCCTTGCATCTCAGGTTGCAGTGAGAGGTCACCTCCAGAATGACCTGTTTGGGATATAAGATAGACATTAAATTAAACTCCATTTCCGTGGCCAGGTCACCACGCCGACTCCTTCTTTCTTTTTGTGCCGCACCAGAAAGGGTGCAGAACAGATGGCGTGATGTACATGCAACCCATGTTCGTCTGCTATGCCGCCCATGACCTTATATGTGCCATTCACCAACCCCAGCCCTTCGAGCATCAATGAGATGCGACGTCTTTCATTGCGTTTCAGATGTAGTGGTGGCAGGTTGTCAAAAGAGGTAAGACTACAAAAACAGACCAGTTCATCTGCGCGCAAAACGGCAAAACCAAAGTGCGCTTGTGTTTCTTCTCGTGCCTCTATCTCCATGACGAGCCTTACATCTAAAAATGGTCTCGTGATCTCTTTCAGTATGTGGCCGTTTGTGTCTTCCATTTGTATAGAAAGTACGCGGCACGGCGCAGGTGACTCTTCGAATTCATTTAATAACTCTTTAGCCTCACCTTCATACTGTTTTCCCTTCTCCATGCTCCAGTCTTCATAAGCCTTGGTGACTTCTTCTGCGCCTCCAGTCATTTTTATTCGGCCTCTATCTAACCATATGGCCCGTTTACATAGCGTCTGCACCAGATACATGCTGTGGCTGCAAAAGAGAATGGTCTTGCCGCCTTCTCGAAAATTTACCATGCGGTCAATGCACTTTTTTTGAAAGCGCTGATCCCCTACGGCCAAGGCCTCATCTATTATCAAAATATCAGGATTTACACTTGTTGCAATGGAAAAGGCAAGCCTTACATACATGCCGGAGGAATAGGTCTTGACAGGCCTGTGAATGAAGTCTTTAAGCTCTGAAAAAGCGATGATATCTGCCTTTTTCTCGTCGATTTCCTGCTTGGAAAGGCCCAAGAGATATGCGTTCAGATAGATGTTTTCCTCGCCGGAAAGTTCTGAATTGAAGCCCGCTCCTAATTCCAGAAGCGCCGCGCATCGGCCGTTTATTTCAAGTGTCCCGGAGGTAGGTTTCAATGTGCGGCTTAAGATTTTTAAAAGGGTGCTCTTGCCTGCTCCATTTTCGCCTATTATACCCACCGACTCTCCGCGCAGCACTTCGAAATTTATATTTTCCAAAGCGGTAAAGACGCTATGAAAGGGTCTGCGCAGCAAAATCTCCTTGAGCCGCTCTGTAGGTGAGGAGTATATTCTGTAGTGTTTAAAAATGTTTTCAGCCTTGATTGCTATCATAGCCAGTCTGCAAATTCATCTTTCAATTTATAAAACACGAACGAGCCCAGAGTAAAGAACAAAAGGCTCCAGCCCAAGAGCATGTAGAAGATATGTAGGTCCTCGAGGTCGGCAAAGACCAGTGTGCGTTGATACAGGTATATCATGGGGTAAGTGGGATTTAGATACATGAGTCTTTGCGCCAGGTCAGGAAGCATTGAGGCAGGAAACAAAATTGGCACCAGATACATGCCAAAGCCCACAAAGATGTTTATGAGCTGCAATATGTCTTTGAAATATACGGCCAAAGTGGCGCACAGAAAGACCAGACCGCAGGTGAAGATGAATTGTAGAGCAGCTATAATGGGTATAGTTAAGACGTGCCAGGAAAACTGAATAAAGAGCAGGCGGTATGCTGTAAGCCCCAGGATGATCATGCCGAAACTGACATATGGTGTCAGGATCGCCTTGAATACCAGAAGTTCTGTAGGAAAGGCTGTTTTTTGAATGAGATTGGCGTTTTCGTGAATACACTGGCTTCCCCGGCTCAGGCCCTCTGCAAAGATGAGCCATGGGAATAGGCCTGCCATGATGTAGAGTGCAGAGAAGTTTTCCGCTCCTGCTCCCTCTACGCGCAGTTTGAATACATGTACGAACACAAAGAGATACACGGCCACCATCAGGAGCGGTTGCAGAAAGTGCCATACAAGCCCGCCGAAGGAGCCCGCAAACCGGCCTCGAATCTCCTGCCAGACCATGCGTATGAGCAGATGCCTGTGGTGAACCAGGTTCCCCAGTATAAAAAACGGCGCCTTCAGAAAGAGCTTTGCATTATTCATGTAAATATGGCATGGTTGAAAATCGCATAAAATATGAATTAAGGCCATATATATACAGGTGTTGCATGCCGAATACAAGAGCAGTCTGATGCTTTAGGGTATTTCATTGACATCATGGAATTGAGTGCGCATAATAGCCCATAAAATTGATGAGAGATTTTATATGAACGGCGATTGGTCCATGTTTGGCAGAGCGCTCATAGCTATAGGCCTGGTTATGGTGGTTTTGGGTACCATTTTGATATTTTTGCCCAAAATTCCATTTCTTGGGAGATTGCCTGGTGATATCTACATAAAAAAAGAGGGGTTTGTCTTTTACTTTCCCATCACTACCTCCATTTTAGTCAGTTTGATTCTAACATTGCTTTTTTATATCTTTCGCAAATGACACGCAGAGAACTTCTCATAAAGATCGCAAAACGGGCATGGTGGCTGCTCTTTCTTTATCCACTTTATAGATTCATAGGCGCTTATCGTTTTCGTCCACCTCGTGAGGTACGCATCAATAAATCATTGGTAGTAGGAGAATATCTGCTGGAGGAGGACTTTGTGCTCTTTCAGACGGAACAAGGGCCCTATGCTGTGTCGCGAGCATGTACGCACTTGGGCTGCAAATTAAACCTTCTGGCAGAACAAGAGGTCTTTACATGCCCTTGCCACCAGAGCCGTTTTACATTGAATGGTAGAGTGATTGCCGGTCCTGCCCAAAAGGACCTGCCTCTATTTGAAGTCAAGCCCATGGAGTCTGGTGATGGTTATGTGGTCCTTTTGCCAGCCAAGATCCTTTGATGTATAAAACGGGTGCATTTACTGTTTCGTCCCTGTTCTGGGCAGTGTTCTCCGGTGTGATCGTGGTATATCAATACGAGGTCTTTAATCCCTTTGTCTCCACGGTGGCCATGGACACTCTGATTCCCTTCGGTGGTTTCTTTCGTTCGTTTCATTACTGGAGTGCGCAGGCATTTTTTCTTGGCCTTTTGTGGCATACCATCGAGCGGCTATCGAATGCAGTCGATTACGAAGACCGCATTGGAAGATGGGCTGTGCTGGTGGTGACCTTGGTAATGGCCGTTTTGGCATTGTTTACGGGCTATGTGCTCAAATGGGATGCAACCGGTCGAGCAGCGGGTCACATAGCAGAGAATCTGCTTTTGAGCGTTCCTGTTTTGGGAATGCAGTTAAATCGCTTGCTGGTGGCTGTATCAGAGGATGGTTTGATGCGTGTCTATGCAGCCCATATGGGTCTGAGCCTGGGGCTTTGGTGGCTGGGTACCTGGTTTCACACGCGACGAGTGTTCCTCACTTACAAAGACGGGTTCATTGTCCTTTTAATCTGTTCTATTTTGTCTGTTTTTGTACAGGCCCCTTTGGAGCAAGGCCCGCTGGAGCCCTCTGTTATCAAGGGACCATGGTTTTTTCTGGGAGTGCAGGAGCTGCTTAAGTATATTCCACCCTTTTGGGCCGGAATCGTATTTCCATCTGTGCCGATTTTGTGCCTTGGCTTGTTGCCAATAGCACATCTGCAAAGGAAGTGTCTGGCGATTCTGGTAGTCTGGTGTGTTTTTTATGGCCTGGCCACATTTTTTATCTGTCTTGATTGACAAGAATCGAAAGCATCCTTCGGCGTCATGAGTGACCGTTGGGGAAGTCCTCTTAACTAAAAGTTTCGTCTGACAGCTTTTGAGATTTCCCTTTGGTTGTTATATTATGATGTTTGCGGCTATCTTCTGCTGGCAGTCATAGAATATTTTGTAGCTGTTTTTTTTGTCTGTTTCAGCCTTTAGAATGATGCGATCCAGCTGTTCCAGCTCGGCTGGCGCCAGTACGAGGTCGACACTGTTCAGAAATGCCCTGAAGGAGTCAAGCCGAGAACCATTTGGCTCAAACAGGACGATCATTGTATGGCGTCTCGAATCCGCAGGCAGTTTATGCACGGCCTGCAGTAGCTCCGTTACAGGCTGCGTGGGGGTGTTGCCTTTTTGTTGCAGTAATACGAGATCATAGGTGTGATATCTGAATCTTACCGTCAATTCCACCGGTGTTGTGATTTGTCTTGTTTCGTAGGAAAGCTCTGCCAGCTTGTTTTGAAGCATTTTCTTGAACTCTTCATCCTCTGTGTAGATCAGGGCGGTTTTGACGCCTGAGTCGAACCCTTCTTCCAGTTTGCCTGTCAATGTGTCTGCAGCCTGATGGGGTTGAACGGCATATAACGGGTTTTCAAGCCGGATTTTCCCCTTGCACCTAGGACATGTGATATAGGTAAAGCCGGTTTCAGGTATCTTGGAGTCGTCAACACGGTATCTCTGGCCGCAATCAGAGCAGGTTACTTCCATGGCCTTTCTCCCTTTTTATATGCATTATAATCAGTGTCGATGGTGAGACCCGCCAGATCAGATGTTTTTTCACCCTTTTGGCTCTTGATATAATCGATACCGTGCCGCACACGGGCCTTACTCGATGCATAGAGTAGGGCATTTTCTTCAGTGATAATGTCATCTTTGAAGAGTTGTATGAGGTGTTGATCAAAGGTCTGCATGCCATAGGCCTGGCCTGTTTCTATGATTTCATAAAAGGTTTTACCCTCGGATTCGCCATTGAGAATGGAGTCTTTGACGCGCACATTGTTCTGCATGATCTCAAAGACAGCTTTCAGCCCGCCCTGAATCTGTGGCACAAGACGTTGACTGACACACCAGCGCAGAGTATCGGCGATTCTGGATCTGGCCAGACGTTCCTCCTCTATGCTGAACATGCCCAGTATGCGGTTTATGGTATGGCC
The DNA here is from genome assembly GCA_964427245.1 of uncultured Desulfobulbaceae bacterium. Lineage (GTDB taxonomy): Bacteria > Desulfobacterota > Dissulfuribacteria > Dissulfuribacterales > DYLC01 > JAQVIJ01. Next base: position 161,407 of record CAYRSX010000040.1, read on the forward strand.
TGCGCTTACTGTATGCAGTGTGGAAAAGACCAAATGGCCTGTTTCCGCTGCATTCAGGGCTATTTCAACGGTTTCCCTGTCTCGCATTTCGCCAACCAATATCACATGAGGGGCCTGACGCAGGGCTGCTCGAAGGCCGTTGGCAAAGGTGTCGAAGTCCTTACCCAGTTCCCTTTGATTGAATGTGGCCTTGTATGGTCTATGGACATATTCTACCGGGTCTTCCAATGTGATGATATGAACCGGTTCCATTTTATTGATGGCGTCCAGAATGGCCGTTAAGGAGGTGGTTTTACCTGTACCGGTGGCGCCGGTGAATAAAATGATGCCATATTTTTCCTTGGCCATGTCTCTGAAGGTATTTGGAAGCTGAAGGGATTCGATGGTGGGTATCTCGTTTTCCAAAAGACGCATGACGATGCTGTACATGCCCCTTTGAGCGAAAATATTGACACGAAAACGGTTGCCGTCAGCCAGGGCATAGGAAAGGTCGCATGAGCCATGTTTGAGCAGGTCGTTATAAAGTCGTCGGTCGTTGTAGATGAGGGTCATGGCGATCTGCTCGGTCTGATAGGGTGTCAACTGTTCGGAAAACAGACCCACATTTATAGGGTGCAATGTCCTGTCCGCCGCCACCTGACATGGATATCCCACTGTAAAATTGAGATCCGAGATGTGTGAATGTGCAGCCAGCATCTTGGTGATTATGTTGTCCAGATCAGCTCGTTTCATCATATGTTAACCTATCTCTGTGAAGTCCTGGGGTGCATTTTTGGTGAAGGGTTTAAATTTGGTCTTGTCCACACATTTATTATAGGCCTCGTCCGGGTCAATCTTGCCATGCTGCAACAGTTCCATGATGGCGTCGTCTAGAGTTTGCATGCCGTATTTTTTGCCGGTCTGCATCATGGATGGAATCTGATATGTCTTGCTTTCGCGAATGAGGTTGCGAACGGCAGGTGTAGCTATTAGCACTTCAAACGCTACGCATCTGCCTTTGATATCGATACGTTTGAACATGGTCTGGGATATGACGGCGCGTAGGGCATCTGAAAGGGATGATCTGACTTGAGGTTGCTGGTGTGCAGGGAATATTTCGATCATTCTATCCACTGTTTTGGCCGCGCTTATGGTGTGCATGGTTGCCATGACCAGGTGGCCTGTCATGGCCGCTTCCATGGCCAGCATAGTGGTTTCTAGGTCTCGAAGCTCGCCCACGAGTATGATGTCAGGGTCTTCACGCAGAGCGCCACGCAGGGCGGCTGAAAAGGATTTGGTATGCGTGCCTACTTCTCTGTGGTTGATCAGACAGTTTTTGTTCTCGTGCACGAATTCTATGGGGTCTTCTATGGTGATAATGTGGTCTTTGCGGTTTTGATTGGCGTGGTCCATAATGGCCGCCAGCGTAGTGGATTTACCGCTTCCAGTGGGGCCTGTGACAAGGACAAGACCTCGAGGCAGCATGGCCAGCTTGGTCATTACGTCAGGCAGCCCCAGCTGTTCGGCGGTGAGGATGCGGCTGGGAATCTCTCGGAAGACAGCTCCGATGCCGTATTTTTGCATGAAAAAATTGCATCTGTAACGAGCGAGTCCAGGTATCTCATAGCCGAAATCCATATCGCCCTTTTCTTCAAATTCCTTGATCTTGAATTCAGGTGCGATTTCATAGAGCATGCTTCTCAGCTCATCATTGTCTAATGTTTTGTATTTTACGCGATGTAGTTCACCTCGAATGCGCAGAATCGGTGGTGAGCCTGATGTGACATGTAGATCGGATGCCCCTTGTTCATTCATCAGTTTAAAAAAGGCGTCTATCTTGGCCATGTGATATGCTCCTGAACGAGAACGTTGATTATGAGTATAATGCCTTAAAATCAAATAAGTGACAAGTGGCAGAGTCAAAAGATTTTTTGAAAATTCTATGAGGAGTTTTACATTGGGCTTGCCTTGGGAATGCATTCTGTTATGATATGAACATGCTAAAAACGATGAATGGTCCCATCATAAGTCTGTGTGGAATTACTAAACAGTACCCACCGGATATCACTGCATTATCCGACATAGACCTTTCCATTGAAAAGGGGGAGCTCGTGTTTCTTACAGGTCCCAGCGGTTCGGGCAAAAGCACTCTTTTGAAGCTGCTTTCCTGTATGGAGCGTCCTACGTTCGGAGAACTGTCTTTGGATGACTTCGATCTCACGAATCTTTCTTCCTCTCAGGTGCCGTATGTTCGCAGAAAAGTCGGTGTGATTTTTCAGGATTTCAAATTGATAGCCACAAAGACCGTGTTCGACAATGTGGCGCTGAGCCTTCAGGTGCTTGGTTTGAGCAGTGAACAGATATCCAAGCGAGTGAGGGACATTCTTGATCTGATGGGTCTGGCCGCCAAGATAAACCGGTATCCCCCGCAACTTTCCGGCGGCGAACAGCAGCGTGTGGCCATTGCGCGTGCAGTGGTAAATCGGCCTTCCATAATATTGGCGGACGAACCCACCGGCAACCTGGACAGGGGCATGACCAACGAGGTGATGGCCCTTGTGGAGGAATTGAACGCCGAGGGGACTACGGTCATCTTCGCGACTCACGATGAAAGCCTTTTTGCCAATACATACAGGCGAGTGTTGACTCTTCATGAAGGGAGGCTGAAGGCATAGTCCATGAATCTGAACCACTTCATTCAGCGGGCGGTTGTCGACTTCCGCCAGAATCTTCCTACGCAGCTCATGACCACAGTCGTGGTGTGTCTGTCCATACTCATTTTTACCTTTTTTTCTTTTATTTATTATAATTTACAGAGAACAGTTGAACGTTTTGGAAGTGAGCTGGGGCTTGTCATCTTTTTGAAGACGGATATTTCGGAGAGCAAGATTCCCATACTACATCAAAAATTGCTGAATCTGCCGGGAATCGAAAATGTGCAATACGTCTCTTCGGAAGAGGCGTTTCATCGTCTCGAGCAATACTTTGATGATGCCAAGGGACTCCTGGAGGGAGCGGATCAGCATTTTTTGCCCGCATCTTTTGAGTTGCGAATCAATCGGGCCATCTTTAATCTAGATCGCATTCAGGCCTTGGCCTCTGAGCTGGAAAAGTGGAACGAGGTGGCTCAGGTGCAGTATGGCAAGTCATGGGTTGACCGTCTGAGCGCATTTGTGGTCGTTGGCAAGAAGGTTATATGGGTCAGCGCCGTCCTGCTGCTGGCTACAGCAGCCTTTGTGGTGTCCAATACCATCAAACTCGCTGTCTATGCCCGTCAGGAAGAGCTTTCCATTATGAGATTGGTGGGGGCCACCAATGGCTTCATACAGGGGCCTTTTTTGCTGGAGGCCATGTTTCAGGGTTTGATAGGTTCCCTGTTGTCCATCGGTTTGGTTTTTTTGTGTTATTCATATTTCAAGGGGATTATGGCCCATACCGAACTGATGCACGAAGTGGAATTGTTTTTTTTGCCTCTGTCTTATGTCATTTCTATTGTGGTCAGTAGTATTATTTTCTGCGTGTGTTGGACATTCCTTTCCATTCGGAGATTTTTGCTGGGTTGAAATGCGCTCTCCTGTCATTTAAAACGGTGTTATTCTGTTTTTTGTGGACGACCTGCCTTTTGCCGATGGATATGATGTTTGGCGGCCCGCCCATATGCGCTACGGTTGCTGGGGTCTCCCTTGCCGCCCAGACGCTTTCTGCAGATGTGAGCGGAGGCATGGAACAACTCAAGTCTATTCAAAAGATAAAGGACAGCCATGAGAATAAGCTGCATATTATTGAGGGGAAAAAGCTGGAACTTCTTGGGGAGCTGGAGCGTTTGGACCGCGAAATGAATTTTCTTTATGGAGTGTTGGAGCAGAAGAAACTGGCGAAAGAATCAAATATAAATCTGTTGCAGCAGATAACGAGCGAATTCAATAAGAAAAAAGAATCGGCCGAGAATTTAAAGAAACAGGCTCAGCTACGTCTTAAGGCATTTTGGAGTGCCAGCCAGACCGGAATGCTGAATGTGTTGTTCGGGTCTCGAACCATACCTGAACTTCTGTCAAAGGAGATGGATATGCGCTATCTTGTGCAAAAGGACCGAAATCTGTTGAGCGATTATCGGCGCGAAATGCAACAGTTGCACATGACGCAGAAAAGACTCGATCAGGAAATCTCATTATTGAAGCAGACGGAAAAAGATATTCAGCAGCAGGCATCAGCTCTCGAACGCAAGCTCAAACAAAAAAAGAACCTGCTTGCAAGCCTGTCCTCCGATGAAGCCAGGCAGCAAAAGATGATAGCAGAGCTGGAAGAGGCGGAATCCCGTTTGCAGAAGATGATGGCATCCGTTGTGAGTGCAAAAAAAGATGCCGACATTCAGAAATCGGCTGCCATGGTCGGTGGTTCGAGTGTTACGGTAGGGTTGGGCACACATCCTGCGGAGCAATCATCTGTTTCCGCCAGGACCGGTTTTGCAGGTCAGAAGGGTAGGCTTTCCTGGCCTGCAGTGGGTCGTGTTTTCAGACCCAAAGGCGTGGCAAGCCGCTGCATACTCATAGATCTGCCTCTTGGCGCCGAGGTAAAGGCGGTTTATGACGGTCAGGTTGTCTATAGCGGCAATCTTACAGGTTATGGAAATGCCGTTATATTGGACCATGGCGATGGGTATTACACAATGACAGCGCAGTGTATGCGTGTGTTGAAACAGCTAAATGACAAGGTATTTGAAGGGGAAAACATCTGCACATCAGGCAGTGGGCCCTGGATAGCCGAAGGAATATATTTCGAGATTCGAAATGTAAACGGACAGGAAGATGCCTTATCGTGGCTGAATGCGCGGTCCATAAAGGTGTTTCAGAAGGCCAGATGATTTTTTGCGTTTTTTTAAAAAAACTTTGATTTGCGGCTTGTTTTTTTTTGTTTTTTTTGCATGATATATTCATCATTTTCTGTTTAGGAGTTTTTCGTATGCTTCATTTTCCAAGGTGGTCCCGTTGGATCTTATTTTCTGCATCCTTATGTCTTTTGATATCAGTGGTTGTGTTTTATCAGGGCAAATCTCTGGCTATTGCCAAGGAGAGTGAGACCTATGAGGCCTTGAGGTTGTTCGCTTCCGTGCTGGATCTGATTCAACGGGATTATGTGGAGGAGGTGGAGCCGAATAAGGTCATATACGGCGCGATAAACGGCATGTTGACCTCACTTGATCCCCATTCAGGGTTTTTGAAACCAGAAGAATTCAAGGAGCTCCAGATCGAGACCAAGGGCAGTTTTACGGGTATCGGCATCGAGATTACTCAAAAAGATGGGTTGCCCACTGTGGTCTCTCCCATAGAAGGGACACCGGCCGACAAGGCAGGGCTCAAGCCCAATGACAAGATCGTTAAAATAGGTGACAAGCAGACCAAGGACATGACCCTTACCGAGGTCGTCAAGTTGCTTCGAGGGCCGAAGGGTACAGAGGTGACCATTTCAGTCTTTAGAGAGGGCTGGACAGGTCTTAAGGATTTTACTCTAAAACGTGACGTTATTCCCATACACAGCGTCCGTTTCCATAAAATCGAAGACGGCTATGGTTATATTCGAGTGAGTAATTTCCTCAATAAGACCACAGAAGACTTCAGAAACGCCCTGAAGGAACTGGAGGGGGAGAAAGGCGGTCTCAAGGGTTTGATTTTGGATGTGCGCAACAATCCCGGCGGGCTTTTGGATCAGGCCGTCAATATCTCGGATGAATTCATAGACAGCGGTCTGATAGTCTATACCGATGGCAGAGTGGCCGATCAGAAGATCAAATTTTCTGCCCATCCCAATAAGATTCAGCGCAATTATCCTATAGTGGTGCTTGTGAACGAAGGCAGCGCCAGCGCATCCGAGATCGTTGCCGGAGCGCTTCAGGACCATAAAAGGGCTATTGTCATGGGCGTTCAGAGCTTTGGCAAGGGGTCTGTGCAGGTGGTGAACCCGTTACCTGACGGTTCTGCAGTGAGGCTTACTATAGCCCGTTATTATACACCCAACGGGCGTTCCATACAGGCCAAAGGTATCACTCCGGATATCGTAGTACCATTTGTGCCCAAAGAGAAAACAGATGGCAATGGAAAAGATAAGAAAAACAACATATTGAAAGAGAGTGATTTGAAGGGTCATCTCCGTCCAGAGGGTAAGACCGAAGATAAAGAAGGTGTTAAGCCCCAATCCAAACAGGATGAAGGTGCTGTGTCCGGCACCGAGGAAGTCCCTGTAATCAGTAAGGATTTTGTGATGGACAATCAGATCGAAGAGGCGATGCGTATTCTGAAGGCATGGGATATCTTTGCTCAGTTCAAAAAATAAGGGAATATGCTGGAAACGCAGGGGGTTGACATGAAGTACGGAGAACAGGCCATAGCAGCAGCTGCGCTGGAGCCATGGCCCAATCCGTCTCCGGAAAGGGACTACACGATAGAGATTTCCTTTCCTGAGTTCACCTGCCTGTGCCCCCGTTCCGGATATCCTGATTTTGCTGTTATACACATCAGTTATGTGCCTGGTGAATATATCGTAGAGCTCAAATCCCTCAAACTCTATTTGAATTCCTTTCGCGACCGGCATATCTCTCATGAGGAGTCAGTGAATGTAATATTCGCTGAGCTTCTGCGCGTCCTGTCTCCCAAGAGGCTGTCCGTGGTGGGTGATTTCAATCCCAGAGGCAATGTCCATACTGTGGTACGAGTGGAATGGCCGCAGGCCGTGTAGTGATTTTCATTACATTCAGGGAACCTTTCTCTGAACAGCCCGTTGGAAAATTCCATTCAGGAGACTATTTTTTTGTGGTGCCAAGGCATCACTCGCAGTGACATGGTTGGACACAGGCAAACCAAACGACCATGTGGCTTTGTCTGTGAATGACAACCATTTATTCCCTTAAGTCACCATTTCAATGACGCACAACAGTTTTTCATTGCCCAAAGCGACGAGCCCTCTTTGCCTGTCATGGCGAGGGTTACCCTCACCACGGCCCTCTCCCACTGGGAGAGGGTGGCTGGAGGCCGGGTGAGGGCCGAAAGAAAAAGTGCCATCGAGAAGTCCTGTCATTCCGAGCGAAGCGAGGAATCTTAAGATTTCTCACACCACCCCGCCCTTTGGGCACCCCTCCACCGGAGGGGAATTTATTATTCATTCGAAATGACAGGCTCGGGGCAGGCTTCACAATCACGGTACAATGCTTCACTCTATTCTATCTCTCTGAATTTTCAGTACTAACAGCTTATTTATTTCTGTTAGTTAGTGGATTTGGGTATTCGTCATCGACATGAAATTTGATCTAAATTTGTTGTAATAATCTCCTGTGCAGAGTGTTACTTTTTAACAAACTACTTGATTTTGTAAAAGAAAATGATGTAACTAATCGCTTGACAAGATACATAGAGTATAGTTTATGAATCTGTTTAAAATTCATTTCCAAGGAGGCAAAATGACCGAAAAGACATCTAACATCGAAAGCATGATGAATGAACAAAGACTGTTCAAGCCTTCCAAACAGGCCCAGAAAAACGCTTATATCAAAGGCATGAAGGAATACAAAGAGATATATAAGCGTTCCATAGAGGATCCTGAGGGTTTCTGGTCGGAGAGGGCCGAGGAGCTGTTGAGCTGGAACAGAAAGTGGCGCACGCCGCTCAAGTATGACTTTTTCAAGCCGGAGGTGCAGTGGTTTGTGGGAGGTCAGCTCAATGTCTCTTACAATTGTCTGGACCGCCATCTCACCAACGGCAGGCGCAACAAGGCTGCTATCATCTGGCAGGGAGAGCCAGAGGAGGACGTAAAGGTCTATACCTATCAGATGCTCCATACAGAGGTCTGTCGTTTTGCAAACGTTTTGAGGAAAAAAGGCGTAAAAAGGGGTGATCGAGTTTCTATTTATCTCCCAATGATTCCAGAGCTTGCCATAGCCATGCTGGCCTGTACGCGTATTGGTGCTGTTCATAGTATCGTGTTTGCTGGTTTCAGTGCCCACAGCCTTCAGAGCCGTATTCAGGACTGCCAGGCAAAGGTTCTGATTACAGCAGATGCTGTCTTGCGTGCTGGCAAGACCATTCCTCTCAAACCCAACGCCGACGAGGCGTTGAAGTTCTGCCCAACAGTAGAGAGTTGTATTGTGGTAAAACGGGCTGGAAATGCCATCGATATGCAGAATGGTAGGGATACCTGGTGGCACAACGAGATGAGCGACTCCGGCATCACCGACAAGTGTGAGCCCGAATCCATGGGGGCGGAGGACATGCTTTTCATCCTCTATACCAGCGGCAGTACCGGCAAGCCTAAGGGCGTCATTCATACCACAGGTGGTTATCTCACCTATGTTGCCCATACTACTCAGTGGGTCTTTGATCTCCATGATGACGACGTATTCTGGTGTACAGCGGACATCGGTTGGATTACAGGGCATTCCTATATAGTCTATGGCCCGTTGGCCCTGGGCGGCACCTCCGTTATGTTCGAGGGCGTGCCGACCTGGCCAGATCCAGCCCGTTTTTGGCGTATTGTGGAGAAATTCAAGGTAAATATCTTCTATACAGCGCCTACGGCCATTCGTGCCCTTATGAAAGACGGCGTTACATGGACACAGAAACATGATCTTTCGAGCCTGCGTATTCTGGGAACCGTAGGTGAGCCCATTAATCCCGAGGCATGGATGTGGTATCACGAAAATATCGGGAAGTGTAAGATTCCCATAGTGGATACCTGGTGGCAGACCGAGACCGGCGGTCACCTGATCTCTCCTTTGCCCTTTGCTACGCCACTAAAACCGGGTTCGGCCACGCTCCCTCTGCCCGGTATAGATGCGGCAGTTGTCAGAAGCGACGGCACGCCTGCCGCTGCCAATGAGGGTGGTCATCTGGTGATTCGTAAGCCCTGGCCTGGCATGCTTCGCGGTGTTTTTGGCGATCCAGCCCGTTTCAAGTCTGGTTATTTCGAGCGTTTTCCTGGAATGTATGAGTCCGGAGACGGTGCCCGCAAAGACGAGGATGGCTATATCTGGATTATGGGTCGTCTCGATGACGTTATCAATGTATCCGGTCATAGACTTGGCACTATGGAGATAGAGTCTGCCTTGGTGGCTCATCCTGCGGTTGCTGAGGCTGCTGTGGTCGGCATGCCTCATGAGGTGAAAGGGCAGGCCATCTATGCCTATGTTACCCTTAAGACCGGTTTCCCCGAGAGTGACGACCTGCGCAAGGCACTGCGTACCCATGTTCGCAAGGAGATAGGGCCTATTGCATCGCCTGATGTCATTCAGTTTGCGCCTGGCCTGCCCAAGACCAGAAGCGGCAAGATTATGCGCAGAATTTTGAGAAAGATCGCTGCGGGCGATACAGGAGAATTGGGTGATACCTCCACATTGGCCGACCCATCGGTGGTGGATGACCTCATAAAAGGTAAAGAGACGCTCATGGGTAAATGATGCCCTTGGTGGTTTCTTGAAGAAGGTTTTTCCGGGTGTATGGCTGAGTATAGGCCTTGCTTGTCATTGCGAGCCACGCAGGGGCGAAGCAATCTTCTCGTTGCAATTAGGAAGACTGCTTCGTGGCGCCAAGGCGCCACTCGCAGTGACATGTGTTATATCAGGGAGGCATCTTCGGGTGTTGAAGAAAGAGGAGCTGGCATTTGACTATGAATCCTTGCTGGAGGATATGGATCAGGCAGCTGTAGTACACGCAGACGGTATGTGCCTATTTGCAAACAGTGTCTTTCTGGAGCTGTTTAGGTTGAATCACATAGAGCACGCCCAGGGACACTTGATGGGCGAGTGGATAGTGCCCTGGCCGGACAGACAACCCAGAATAGGTTTTAAGACCGCCATGGGAAGACCCAGAAATGCCGAGCCTCTTGAGATAGAACTGATTACTCTGCCATTACTCTCTTCAAATGCTAACATGGTGTACCAAACCATCGTGCGAGATGTGACTGCACTGAGATCCTGGGAGGACAAAATGCTCCAGGCTGAAAGATTGACGGCTATGGGCAAGTTGGCTGGCGAGATCGCTCATGAGATCAACAATCCCCTTGGTGGCATTTTATTATATGCAAATCTCATCAAGGAGCGTCTGGAGCCTGAAAGCGCCATATTTCAGGATGTGGAAAAGATAGCCAAATTGGCCACAAGATGTCGTATCATAGCTAAGGGGCTTTTGAATTTTGGCAAACCGCTGTCAAAGGTTTTTGCCCCTGTGGATCTGAATCTTGTTGTAAGACAGATGTTTTCCATGGTGGAGGACCACAAGCTCTTTCGGAATATTCAAGTAGATATGAAGCTGCAACCAGACTTGCCACACATAATGGGAGATGCTAGTCAGATGGAGCAGGTGGTTCTGAATCTTATAGTCAATGCAGGCGAGGCCATGAACGGCAACGGCAGGCTGAAAATAGAGACCAGATTGCTTAAACAACAAAATCAGCTGCTGTTGTCTGTAGAGGATTCGGGTTCTGGTGTGCCGTCTGAACTGATCTCTCGTATCTTCGAACCGTTTTTCACTACCAAAAGACATGGGAAAGGTACTGGACTTGGCCTTTCCATTACTCATGGTATTGTTCAAAGGCATGGGGGACGCATAGTTGTTAGGAGTGAGCCGGGACAGGGGGCCTGTTTTGATGTGCTGTTTCCTATCCCCTGAACAATCTTCTTTGATGGTATTCATGGATTGGCGTAGGGCTTTGTATCACTGAGTAGGCGCATGAGGCTCTGCGGGTCTATTCGTATGCTATGCAGGCTTATACCCCAGTGCAGATGAGGTCCTGTAGCCCTGCCTGTCTTTCCCACTTCTCCTATGATTTGATTTTTTTTAATCTCTTCTTCAATCTCGACGTATGTCTTTGAGAGATGGCAGTATATGCTGTAAAGGGCATAACCATGATCGATGACTATGGTGTTTCCGCTCAGATAGCAATCCCTTAAAAATACGATACGGCCGTTATTGGCCGCTCTGACAGGGTCGCCGATGTTACCTTTCAGGTCAATGCCTGCATGTGGGGCTCGGGGCTGGCCGTTAAAGAAGCGTTTGAGGCCGAACGGACTTTTGATCCCTTTCGACACAGGCCATACGAACCAGGGTGTCCAGTACATACGGTTTGTCTTATGGTTCATGGAGGTTACGAGTGCTGTCTGTTCCTCCTGAATCCTTTTTAGTATTTCTGGGGGAAATTCCACCATCTTTGGTTCTAGGGTCAGATGTTCTTCTGGATATTGTTTTGCAATAATTTGAAGGGGAAAGGTTATCTTTTGGGTATATTCGGCGCCTGACAGGTCTATTGTCAGGTTGTGGCTGCCCGGTGTGATGTCTATTGGTATTGGAATAAGGGTGAAGTGACAGAATGAACCTTTGGCGGAAGTTTCGATTTTCGAAGGACATGGTTGAAAAGACAGAGTCTTTCCTTGAAAGACAAGCGACGTTGGAGTAACATTGGATTTTGAAAGTATGGTCAGGAGCATCACTTCTCCCTGGCCTGGTTGGGTCGGCGAATTCTTGATAGACACGTCCTGTGGTCCCACATGCCATGTGAATGATGTCGAGGCCGCTGATGTCATGGAGGGGTGGACTTGAGGCCAGAAGAATACTAGGCCGTAGAGTCCTATTTTCCATAGGCCCAGTATCCATTGGAGTTGTGTTGTTCTGAACGGTTTGCAAATTCGCCTTGTGATGGTGGTAAAGCGGCTCATAGTCTGCGGTAACCATGTAGATGACCGGGCAGAGGACTGGCCGGTAATACGTTTTTTAGTGTATTTTGCGTTTTTTTGTAAGTTCATGCTTGACAAGACCTGTTGAATGAAAATATATAGTTAACCCTTTAGCCAGGATGCCCATGCCGTTTATAAAGACGAATTATCATATATTGCTTGAAAATATTCCGAAAGAGGGCTGCACCTTTTCTTTCGACGACCTTGTCTTTTTGTCTGAGGACAACAGAGACGGAGAGGCGCTTTGGGAGGAAGGGATGCGGCTTGAAGGCCCTGTAAAGGCCGATTTTCAGTTTACACGAGAGATAAATGATATATATGTAACAGGACACTTAGAGGTCTTGGCCTCTTTGGAATGTCAGCGTTGTTTGCAGAGATATCTTCAGCCGTTGATGAGTGATTTTGTCTATCTGCTCGTCAGGACTGCTGGTGAAGATCTGTTTCATATAAAGAAGACGGATGAGTCCATAACCATTGTCCTCGACGGCGATGAAGTGCCTCTTGGAGATATGTTGTATGAACAGATTGTACTGAGTGTGCCCATGAGTCGTTTGTGTAAAGAGACATGTAAGGGGCTCTGCCCTGTGTGTGGGGAGGATCTGAATCAACACACATGCAGTTGCAGTGGGGGAAAGGTCACTCTATTTGATAGCGTTGCCCGTCGAAAGGCGAATTGATAGTTTTTTATATTCTAAGTAATAAAGGAAGTTATAGAAATATAAAGAGAGGTCTTGGGAATTAGGCCCCCATCATAACACAAAAGGAGAACAAAATGGCAGTTCCAAAGAAAAAACCCTCCAGATCCAGACGCGGTAACAGGCGCAGCCATGATGCCCTGAGCCTTCAGAGCCTGGCGCTTTGTCCTCAGTGCGACACGCCCAAACTTCCGCATCGTGTTTGCCCTAATTGCGGTACATATAGAGGTAAAGTTTTTATTCAGAAATCAGAGTGATAGCGACGCATGAAAGTGGCCGTTGACGCTATGGGAGGTGACCATGGCCCTGAAGTAGTGGTGGAAGGTGCTGTCAATGCCGCGCGGGAACATGGCATAGAAGTGATTTTGGTTGGGCAAGAAGCCGTATTGCATGCGCTGCTCGACCGATATCATGTGGGCTCACTTCCTGTCTTTATAAAACATGCATCTCAGGTCGTTGGCATGAATGAATCGCCGGCGGATTCCCTTAGACGCAAGAAAGATTCCACGATCAAGGTGGCCTTTGAGTTGCTCGCTTCAGGCCGAGTGAATGCAGTGGTGAGCGCAGGGAACTCAGGCGCTACGCTTGCCACGGCCATGGTGACCCTTGGTCGTATAAACAGTGTCCGTCCTGCCATAGCCACACTGATTCCAACCCTGAAGCAGCCTGCCATCATGATCGATGTGGGGGCAAATGTGGATTGTAAACCGGTGCATCTTCTGCAATTCGGGTTGATGGGCGCTGTGTTTGCACAGGTGCGTCTTCAGAAAACATCCCCGCGAGTTGGTCTGTTGAGTATCGGAGAGGAGGACTACAAGGGTAATCAGCAGGTCAAAAAGGCATATGACCTGCTGGCTTCGAGCCGTTTGAATTTCGTCGGTAATGTGGAAGGCCGTGAGGTTTTTAAGGGGGATGTGGATGTGATCGTCTGTGATGGTTTTGTTGGCAATATCTGTTTGAAATTGAGCGAGGGTCTGGCCGAGTCCATGATCGAGATGATGAAAAAAGAGATGAATGTCAGTCTGGCCGCCAAGACAGGTTATTTGCTTGCCAAAACAGCCCTGCATCGCTTCAAGAAGCGTGTGGATTATGCGGAATACGGCGGAGCGCCTCTGCTGGGTGTCAGCGGCGTAGTCATCATCTGCCATGGTCGATCCGGAGTAAAGGCCATGAAAAACGCTATTTGTGCGGCTAATGACATGGCTCAGGCAGACATTATCTCCAGGCTGAAAGCGGCGTTGGAGGTCCAGGAAGAGGCCGGGAGGCAGTTGTGCGCTCAAGGGCTATAATCATAGGTACAGGTTCTGCCTTGCCGTCCTGTGTGGTGACCAATTATGACCTCGAGGCGCGCGTCGATACCTCCGACGAATGGATTCGCACTCGCACCGGCATTCTGGAAAGGCGTATCGCATCTAAAGATGAAAACAATTCCGATTTGGCTGTCCGTGCTGCATTGAATGCCATGGAAATGGCTGGCGTAAGGCCTGATGAGATCGATCTCATTTTGGTAGCCACTCTTACCCCTGATATGCCGATGCCTTCCGTAGCATGTCTGGTTCAGAAGGGCATTGGTGCCTTTCGCGCCGGCGTGCTGGACATCTCCGCCACATGTTCGGGTTTCATATACGGTCTTTCCATAGCGGATAAATTTATACAGTCGGACAGAAAGCTGAAGATACTTGTCATAGGCAGTGAGGTGCTCTCCAGGCGTGTGAACTGGCAGGACAGGACCACATGTGTGCTCTTTGGAGACGGCGCAGGGGCCGCCGTACTGACTGGCACAAGAGAAGACAGGGGAATCCTTTCCACACACCTGCACGGTGACGGCAGGTTGTGGGAGCTGTTGGCCATACGAGGTCTGGGCACCGCTGTTCCGGTTGATGAAGAGATGTTGTCTCGTGGCTGGCAATACATTCAGATGCAGGGCAAGGACGTCTTCAAACACGCAGTAAGGGCGCTGGAGGCGGTCACATGGGAGGCCATGGATGCTGTGGGCTGGAAGACAGACGCATTGGATATGGTCTTTTGCCATCAGGCCAATATGCGCATTTTGGATTTCGTTCGTGAGAGGCTTGGGCTTTCGGAAGACAAACTCTTTATCAATATACATAAATATGGTAATACCTCCGCAGCGAGTATCCCCATAGCCCTTGATGAAGCCAATCGTGAGGGGCGTCTCTTTGTAGGTGCCAATGTGCTGATGATGGCCTTTGGTGGAGGGTTCACCTGGGGTTCCCTTGCTATGCGTTGGTGAAACACTCGTGTCGGTTTTTTGTCTATTTTCTTGTGGAAAAGGATGTTAAATGGCTCAAGTCAATTATTTTCTCACAGAAGAACAGCAGATGATAGTGGAGTTGGCGCGTAAAATAGCCATTGAAAAGATTATACCCATACGTGCCCGGTTAGACGAAACAGAGGAATTTCCATGGGAGATTATGAAGGATCTGGCTCAGTCCGATCTGTTCGGTATCTATATCCCAGAGGAATATGGTGGAATCGGCAAGGGGTGTTTCGAGATATGTCTTGCTCTGGAACAGTTGTCCTATGGCTGTATAGCCGTGACTACTACCTTTGCCGCCAGCGCCCTTGGTGGTTATCCCATAGTCATGTTCGGTTCCGATGAGCAGAAGAAACGGTATCTGCCTGATATCGCTTCGGGTAAGCGCCTGGGTGCCTTTGCTCTTACAGAGGCCAATGCCGGCAGTGATGCCGCAGGCATTCAGACCTCTGCGGTGGAGGACGGAGATTATTGGGTATTGAACGGTACCAAACAATGGATTACGAGCGCCGGGGATGCGGAGATATACACGGTCATAGCCATGACTGATCGTCATAAGGGGCCGCGCGGGGCCACTGCATTTCTGGTGGAAAAGGGTGACCCTGGTTTTAGTTTCGGTAAAAAGGAAAAAAAGATGGGGCTTCGCGCCTCTTCTACTCGAGAGATGGTATTTACTAACTGCCGCATTCCAAAGGACCGTATGCTCGGCAAGAGGGGGCAGGGCTTCATCATCGCCCTTAAAACACTGGATTTCGCCCGCCCTGGCATTGGTGCTATCGGTGTCGGTCTGTCTCAGGCCGCATTGGATGAGGCTGTTTCCTATGCCAAACAGCGTATGCAGTTCGGACAGTACATCATCTCTTTTCAGGCGATTCAGCATATGCTGGCGGACATGGCTACTCAGACGGAGGCTGCTCGCAGCCTGGTATATGCTGTCGCCAGGAGCATTGATGGAGATTCCAGGGATATCGCGAAGATCTCTGCTATAGCTAAACTCTTTGCAACGGATGTGGCCATGAAGGTGACTATAGACGCAGTGCAGGTGTTGGGTGGCTATGGTTATATGAAGGATTACCCTGTGGAAAAGATGATGCGTGACGCAAAGGTGCTCCAGATATATGAGGGCACTAACCAGATACAGCGCAATGTCATAGGCCAGGCCCTGAACAAGGAATACAGTAAGATTTGATATGTTGAATATAGCCGTTTGTATCAAACAGGTGCCTGATGCCAGAACCGTTAGGTTTGATAAAGAGACCGGCATGATGATACGCGAGGGTGTGGAGACCATCATAAATCCAGTGGATCTAAACGCCTTGGAGGCCGCTCTTGTCATTAAAGATAACCATGAGGCTCGAATACATGTTCTGACCATGGGGCCGCCCTCTGCTGACAAGGCCCTGCGGGACGCCTTGTCTATGGGTGTGGATTGCGCCTATTTGCTTTCCGACCGGGCCTTTGCTGGTGCTGATACTTTGGCCACCACTTGTGTGCTTGCAGCTGCCCTGGAAAAGATCGGGCCGATGGATATGATTGTATGCGGTAATCAGTCTGTGGATGGGGATACCGCACAGGTAGGGCCAGGGCTGGCCGTCAGGCTCAATATGCCCAGCATTGCCTATGTGAGTGCCTTCGAATTGGTCGAAAATGCTGTTAAATGCAGCAGAATGACCGGCTATGGCCATGATGTGGTGCTTGTGAAGCGTCCCTGCCTTGTAACTGTAATATCCTCCATCAATACGCCACGCATGCCTTCTCTAAAGGGAAAGATGAAGGCCAAGTCCGCTGAAATTTCGGTCTGGACTGCAAATGATCTGGCGTTGAGTGCCGAGGAGATCGGTCTTGCAGGCTCTCCCACTCGTGTTTTGAACACCTTTGTCCGCTCATTTGAGGCCAGAAGGGAACGGCTTGAAGGGGATGCCGAGGCACAGGTGTCTGCCCTTTGTGCAAGACTTGTTGCTGCCGGAGTTCTGCAATGATGAAAGATATTCCAAAAGAGGAATGGAGAGGTGTGTGGGCGGTGGCCGAGTGTCATGAAGCCCATTTGATGCCTGTAAGCCTGGAGCTCATATCCAAGGCACGAGAGCTTGCCGATAAATTGCAGACCGAGGCCGTGGCAGTGGTGC
This sequence comes from uncultured Desulfobulbaceae bacterium, assembly GCA_964427245.1. Classification (GTDB taxonomy): domain Bacteria; phylum Desulfobacterota; class Dissulfuribacteria; order Dissulfuribacterales; family DYLC01; genus JAQVIJ01. The sequence goes on from CAYRSX010000040.1 coordinate 178,195, forward strand.
TTGGCCATGGCATTGACGTTGCTGTATGCGATACCCTTATGGAATATGGGGCTCATATAGTTCAATTGGTGAATCATGAGGCCCTGTCCATGTTTCGTGATGATGTATTCGCTCAAGTGTTGGCGGGTTTGATTCGCACCAAAAGGCCTGAAATAGTCCTGGCACCCGCCACATATATGGGCAAGGCATATATGCCTCGTGTGCAGACAATGCTTGAAACCGGCCTGACCGCCGGTTGTCTGGAATTCCATATTCGTTCAGAGGACAGGGTATTGATACAGACAAGGGCGGCATGGGGCGGTAATCTCTTCGTGAATATTGTATGCCCTGATGCAAGGCCGCAGCTGGTGACAGTCAATCCCAATGTAATGAGTGCCAGGCGTGTGGCCACTGAAGGCCGAGTGGAGCGGTCTGAGATTTCTTGTGATTGGTTGAAATCAGGTATGGAGATTCTGGAGTCCGTGCCTGAGCAGCAGAATGAATCCGTGCGTCTCACAAAGGCGGACGTGGTTGTTGTCGCAGGCAGGGGCATAGAGAAAAGGGAAAATCTGGTGTTGTTACAGGAGTTGGCAGATCTCCTGGGTGGAGCTGTTGGGGCTACACGTGCTGTAACTGATCTGGGTTGGCTCCCTGAATATACGCAGATCGGTCAGACAGGTGTGACCGTTTCGCCCAGATTGTGCATTACATTCGGCGTATCCGGAGCGGTTCAGCACACGGTGGGGTTTCGCAATATAGAGATTCTGGTTGCGATCAATAAAGACCCTGATGCCCCTATATTTGAATTGGCCACTTATGGTATAGTGGCCGATGTGAACGAGATACTTCCAGTATTGTTGGCGCAGGTCAAAAAAATACGTTGTTAAAGTCCTGCATAAGCGGATTATTCAGGAGCGGCGGTTATGTGTGATATGGAATTGAAAGGCAAGTGCGCCTTGGTGACAGGTGGTTCTCGAGGTATCGGTAGGGCCATTTGTATTAGATTGGCGCAAATGGGTGCAGAGGTCTTTATAAATTTCAGCTCCAATGAGGCAATGGCCCAGGAGGTAAAAAATGCTATAATCGCCATGGGCGGCAGGGCTGAGATACTGGGGTTCGATGTGGCGAATGCAGAGTTTGCCGGCCGGGCGATAAAGAGCCTCATTGAAATGACAGGAGGGCTGCATATATTGGTCAATAATGCCGGTATTACTCGAGATACGCTTCTGCCGCGTATGAAGCAGGAGGACTGGAACAGGGTTATTGCCACCAATCTGAGTGGAGTGTTCAACTGCATACAGGCGGCTATTTCCGCCATGATGAAACAGCGTTGGGGCAGAGTGATCAATATTGGTTCTGTTGTGGGCAGTATGGGTAATGTGGGTCAGGCCAATTATGCGGCTGCCAAGGCGGGGCTGGAGGGTTTCAGCCGATCTGTGGCCAGAGAGGTGGCCTCTCGTGGCATTACAGTAAATGTAGTTGCGCCTGGTTTTATCGAAACGGATATGACCGCCGGTCTGTCCGAGAAACACAGAGAGGTGCTTCTGTCGCAGATACCCGTAGGCAGAATGGGTAAGCCAGAGGACGTAGCAGAGGCAGTGGCCTTTCTTGCTACGAATGGAGCTGCATATATCACTGGACACGTATTGCATGTCAACGGCGGCTTGTTGTGTGATTGAGCTGCCATCGAAATTTTATACAAGAGGTTTTAGGGCCTCGATTTTTAAGGAGGAATTACAATGGATATAGATGTCAAAATGGTCGAGATCATTGCTAAACAGTTGAGTGTGCCAAAAGAGAAGGTGGTGCCGTCCGCCTCATTCGTGGATGACCTAGGGGCTGATTCCCTTGATCTCGTGGAGCTTGTTATGGCGATGGAGGAGAGTTTCGGCATAGAGATAGCCGATGAAGACACGGAAAAGATGCATACGGTTCAGGATGCCATCAATTACGTGAAGGCTCACAAGGGTAATTAGCAGGTCTCTTCCATGGGTATTGGCATTCAAAAACGCAGGGTGGTTGTCACGGGGCTCGGGTTGGTCTCTCCTGTTGGCATCGGAGTGAAGGAGTCTTGGTCCAATCTGATAGCAGGCCGATCGGGCATAGGGCCTGTCACCAAGTTCGATGTAAACGGCTACGATTGCCGTATAGCAGGCGAGGTGAAAGGTCTCAATCCAACGGATTTTTTGCCGGAAAAGTTATTGAAACGCATAGATCCCTTCATTATCATGGCATTGGTGGCGGCTCGTATGGCCATGGAGGACTCCGGTCTTGTCATTGATGAAGCCAATGCACATCGAGTAGGTGTAATCACTGGTTGTGGACTTGGAGGATTGGGGAGCATAGAGCGTTACAGGGATATATTGGTGGAAAAGGGGCCTAGCCGCATTAGTCCTTTTTTTATTCCCATGGCTATTCCCAATATGGCATCCGGACATATCTCTATCATGTTCGGGGCCAAAGGGCCCAATACAGTGCTCTGCACCGCCTGTGCGGCTGGTTCTCACGCCATTGGTGAGGCATTCAAGGTTATTCAAAGGGGTGATGCGGATGCCATGATATGTGGAGGCACGGAATCTGTCATTACTCAACTGGCGCTTTCTGGTTTTTCTGCGCTGAAGGCCCTTTCTACACGTAATGAAGCGCCTGAAAAGGCGTCGCGTCCCTTTGATCGTGACAGAGATGGTTTTGTGATAGGTGAGGGAGCGGGCATTCTGGTATTGGAATCCCTTGAGACCGCCCAGGCCCGTGGTGCTCGTATTTTGAGTGAGATTGCTGGATATGGCCTGACCGGAGATGCCTATCACATGACAGCTCCGCCTGATAATGGAGATGGCGCAGCCAGATGTATGGCCATGGCATTAAAAGATGCCGGCATGGGCTGCGAAGAAATAGACTATATAAATGCACACGGAACGAGTACTCCTCTCAACGATGTCTGTGAGACTCGAGCCATAAAAACGGTATTCGGAGACATGGCATATAAGATTCCTGTCAGCTCCACCAAATCCATGACAGGTCATTTACTGGGTGGCGCAGGCGGTATCGAGGCGGTTTTTTCCGTAAAGGCCATTCAGGAGGGCATAATACCGCCCACTATAAATTACGAAAACCCTGATTCGGAGTGCGATCTGGATTATGTGCCTAATGTGGCGAGGCGAAAGGAACTGCGTGCAGTCATGTCCAATTCCTTTGGTTTCGGCGGCACAAATGCGGTATTGATATTCAAGAGATTTGAGCCATGAAAATAGCTATCGGTGCGGATCACGGTGGTTTTGAGTTAAAACAGAGGCTGAAGGATTTTATGGTCGGCTTGGGCCATACCATCACAGATGCTGGTTGTCATTCCTTGGACTCTGTCAATTATCCTGAAATTGGCAAAAAGGTGGTGCAGTCTGTGCTTTCAAAGGAGGTCCATAGGGGCATACTCATCTGTGGAACCGGCATAGGTATGTCTATGATGGCCAATCGTTATAAAGGGATACGAGCTGCCCTGTGCCATGATGCCTATACTGCACGTATGAGCAGAGAGCATAACGATGCCAATGTGTTGTGCATGGGCGCTCGTGTGCTGGGTCTTGGAGTCGCAGAAGATCTGGTTAGTATCTGGTTGGATACAGAATTTGCTGGTGGTCGTCATGCATGTCGAATAGCCATGTTGGAAGACCTTTAGGTTTTCAAATAAGGAGGAAGGCGGTGTTACACCTGAAAAAGACCGATATAGAGGTATATAATGCCATTCGTGCCGAGCTTGAACGTCAGACTACTCAGCTGGAGATGATAGCCTCGGAGAATTTTGCAAGCGAGGCGGTTATGGAGGCCGAGGGCAGCGTGTTTATGAATAAGTATGCCGAGGGTTATCCCAACAAACGCTATTACGGCGGATGTGAATATATGGATACAGTGGAACAGCTGGCCATAGACCGTTTGAACGTCCTCTTCGGTTCCGAATATGCCAATGTGCAGCCTCATTCCGGCAGTCAGGCCAATATGGCGGTCTATTTTTCGGTCCTGCAGCCTGGTGACACCATACTGTCTATGAACCTGGCCCATGGGGGGCATCTCTCTCATGGTGCAAAAGTGAATTTTTCTGGCAGATTTTACAATATAGTTCATTACGGAGTGAATAGGGACACTGAAACCATAGACTTTAACGAGGTGCGCAGGCTTGCCCTTGAACATCGACCTCGCATGATAGTGGTTGGGGCGAGTGCCTATCCGCGCACCATAGATTTTACCTCATTTCGTGCAATAGCCGATGAAGTAAATGCCTATATGACCACGGACATTGCCCATATAGCTGGTCTGGTGGCCTCAGGTATTCATCCATCTCCCGTGCCGTTTGCGGATTTCGTGACCTCCACCACTCACAAAACCATGCGTGGGCCAAGGGGCGGATTCATCTTATCCAGACAGAAATATGCCAAACTCATCGACAGCCAGATCTTTCCAGGCATACAGGGCGGGCCTCTCATGCATGTGGTAGCGGCCAAGGCGGTTGCCTTCAAGGAGGCCATGGCCGATGAGTTTAAATTTTATCAGCAGCGAATCGTGGCCAATGCCCGTGTATTGGCTGAGACACTTCAGGCTGCAGGATTTCGACTGGTTTCCGGTGGGACAGATAATCACCTCATGCTGGTGGATCTCTCATCCAAGGGCCTTACAGGTGCAGAGGCGGAAGGTATGTTGGAGCGGGCAGGCATCACTGTGAATAAAAACGCCATTCCATTCGATACCCAGCCTCCGCGAGTTACAAGTGGTATACGCATAGGCACACCTGCACTTACTACGCGTGGGCTTGGAGAGGCCGAGATGCGCGAGGTGGGCGGTTATATCGTGGAGGTGCTGGACAGTAAGGGAGATGAGGCTGTCGTGAGAAGGGTCTGGCACAGTATCAAAGTGCTTTGTGAACGCTTTCCTCTGTATGCCGATTATGCGGCGCTTTTTGCCAGTTTGGAGTAAATGAAAATTTCGTCGTCATCCCATGATTCATGTGCGTCCAAATTCGCACTCAGGCCATCGTGGGATGATTATTTTATGGCCATCGCCCACCTGGTGGCGACTCGTTCGACCTGCCTGAGGAGACGAGTGGGTGCGGTGCTGGTCAAGGACAACCGCATCCTCTGTACAGGTTATAATGGAGCGCCTTCGGGTCTTCGTCACTGTCTGGAGATAGGTTGTCTGCGGGATAAAATGGGCATACCTTCCGGTGAACGTCATGAATTGTGTCGTGGACTTCACGCTGAACAGAATATTATGGTTCAGGCGGCCAGACACGGTGTGGTGGTCGCTGATTCCTACCTTTACTGCACCACATTTCCTTGCGTAATCTGCGCCAAGCTTTTGATAAATGCGGGTATCACCGCTATCTTTTATGTGCAGGGCTATCCTGACAACCTCACTCGTGACATGCTTGAAGAGGCAGGTATCTCTTTGATTCAAAAGGATTTTTCTGCCTCCAATGAGATATTGCAGGGTCTTGAGAGGTGCGGTTAGCAGCCTCTTGATTGCAACGAGAAGATTGCTTCGCCCCTGCGGGGCTCGCAATGATAAGAAAACATGAGATGTCCTTATTGTAACGCCTCCGACAGCAAAGTTATAGATTCTCGTACGGTTAGAGAAGGAAAGACAATTCGGCGCAGGCGAGAGTGCATTGTGTGCGCCAGGCGTTTTACTTCCTATGAGGTGGTGGAAGAGTTCCAGCCCATTGTTATCAAAAAGGATGGTAGAAGGGAGCTGTTTCAGCGCTCCAAGGTGATAGACGGTATTCTGCGGGCATGTGAAAAAAGACCCATCACCATGGAGCAGATAGACAACTTTTTGCTGGAGTTGGAGCGGGAGATACAGGATAGAGGGGATCGGGAGGTTCAAAGCAGTTATATCGGCGAAAAGGTCATGGCCCAGTTGAAACTCTGGGACGATGTGGCCTATGTAAGATTTGCATCGGTTTATAAGCAGTTTGAAGATGTGCAGGAGTTTATGAACCAGCTTCTGGAACTTTTAAAGGAAGGCAGGAAAAAGGGGTGATGGGCTGTAGGGTTTTGCATGAAGATCAAATTCAGACACCTGTGGCGAGAGCTGTGAGGAATTTTCTTTATGGAGAAGGGAGTTCTGATGATTTGAGTAATTCTGGCGACGAATATTTCATGCAGCGGGCCTTGAGCCTGGCAGCCAGAGGCATCGGTGCTGTTTCGCCCAATCCAACAGTGGGTGCTGTGATCACAAAGGACGGTCGTATAGTTGGAGAGGGTTATCATAAACGCTTCGGTGGACCTCATGCCGAGATAAATGCCATAAATTCCGCTGAATGCGATCTATCGAACGCCACTATTTATGTGACTCTGGAGCCCTGTAATCACTTTGGAAAGACACCACCATGCACTCAGGCTATTCTCTCCGCTGGAATAAAACGAGTGGTAGTGGGTACAACAGACCCCAATCCAAAGGCCGCTGGAGGCCTGGAATTTCTGCGCAGCTATGGAATAACCGTGCGGTCCGGTTGTCTTGAACAGGCCTGTCGTAGCCTTATCGCCCCGTTTTTGAAGCATGTGACCATTGGTTTGCCCTGGGTGATCAGCAAGGCAGCTATGAGTCTGGACGGACGTATAGCCACTCATACAGGAGAATCCAAATGGATCACCAGTGAAAAATCGAGGGGTTGCGGTCATGCAGTGAGGGCTGTTGTGGATGGTATAGTCGTGGGAATCGGAACGGTATTGGCCGATGATCCGGAGCTGACATGCCGGCTTTCCCAGAGTGAAGTGCGAAACCCTGTGCGGTTTGTGCTGGACAGTACGCTCAGGCTACCGTTGTCTTCTCGTTTGTGCGCCACCGTATCTGCCGTCCGCACGATAGTTGTGACGGCTGAAACGGCTTCGGCAACGAAAAAGGCAGAGTTGGAGAAAAGGGGTGTGGAAGTATGGCCCTTGCCCTTGAATGAGGATGGTCGTAAAGTATCATTATCGGCATTTTTGAGAATGGCCGGTCAGGCCGGCATTCAGAGCCTTCTGATAGAGGGTGGAACAGGGCTCAATGGTGCTTTTTGGGATGAAGGTCTGGTAAATGAGATGTTGTGGTTTTATGCGCCCATAGTTATAGGAGGTCTTCAGGCCGGTACGGCCATAGGCGGCAGGGGGGTGGAGTACTTGCAGCAGGCTGCAAGGCTAAAGGACTTCTGTATCTATGAAGTGTCTGAAGATATATTGCTGCATGGTCTGCTTACAGACGTGAACAGCTTTTTTGCAAAGGGTGTATGAGTCCATGTTTACCGGCATTGTAGAGAGCATGGGTGTAGTAAAAGGTATTTCTCCCACTCAGGAAGGATTGCTTCTGGGTTGTGTCCCTGATTTCAGGCTGACCAGTGGAAAGGTGGGCGAGAGCATAGCGGTAAATGGAGTATGTCTGACCGCTGTCACTATATCGGAGCGTTTTTTCTCAGCTGATGTCTCTTTTGAGACTCTTGAGCGAACGAATCTCGGTGCCTTGCGTTCAGGCAGCCGTGTGAATCTGGAGCGCGCTATACGGCCCATGGACCGTTTGGGAGGTCATATCGTGACAGGTCATATAGATTGCCTGGGCGAGATAGTGGAACTGGGCATGAAAGGCCGGTTTTTGGTTGTAACCATAGCTCTTGATGAAAAATATGCGAATAAATACGATCGTTATCTGGTGGAAAAGGGGTCTGTTGCAGTGGATGGCGTGAGCTTGACGGTGAACGCCTGCGGAAACGGCCGTTTTTCCCTGGCTATCATACCGCATACGGCCAAGCTGACCACCATCGGTTTTAAACAGAAGGGCGATTTGGTCAATGTGGAACTGGATATTTTGGCTAAGTATGTGGAAAAGATGCTGCACAGCCGCTTGCCCCAGACACCTTCAAGTGAGCCGGGCAAATCCGGTATTGATGCATCATTGCTGGCGCGCCATGGTTTTTTATGAATAACACTGGTTACGGTTATATAACCATGATAGATGAAATGTAGGGGCAACTCTTGTGGATGCTCGAGATAATTGCATATGCGCCAACTGAGCGTAGCGAGGGAAAGAAATAGATTGCTTCGCCTTTGACTCGCAATGACAGTTACGGGGCGAGACCTCTTTACCTGTCATGCCAAGCGTAGTTGTGCGACAGGCGAGACGTTTGCGATAGGCGAGACGCCTGTCCTACTTGTGGGTGCTGTTATCATTCCGAGCAATACGCTGTCATTCCGAGCGTAGCGAGGAATCTTAAGATTTGTTGGGGTACGGCATGCCGTGCCCGTACCTGCGCTTCATTTGTGGTTGAAC
>CAYRSX010000041.1:0-21108 GCA_964427245.1 uncultured Desulfobulbaceae bacterium
CCCGATTGGTTGGAGGACATCGAGCCGTTCGCCAGGACGAAGCCCGCCAGACCGGTTGGGGCCAGGTGGTGGATGAAGTGTTGCACCCAGGCGAAGTTGGCGTTTCCGGCGGGCGGGATGCCGTATTTCCAGCGCTTGTCGTCCTTGAGGCGCTCGCCGCCCCAGTCGGACATATTGAACGGCGGATTGGCCAGGATGAAATCCGCCTTGAGGTCGGGGTGCAGGTCACGGTGGAAGGTGTCGGCGTGCATCTTCCCGAGGTTATTCTCGATCTGCCGGATGGCCAGATTCATCTTGGCCAGCCGCCAGGTGGTATGGTTCGATTCCTGGCCAAAGATGCTGACATCTGCCTTTGTCCTTCCTCCATTCCCATTGCCGGTAGCATGGGCCTTGACAAACTCAACCGACTGAACGAACATGCCGCCGGAGCCGCAACACGGGTCATAGACGCGGCCCTTGTAGGGGGCCAGCATCTCGACCAGAACACGGACCACGCAACGGGGCGTGTAGAATTGGCCGCCCTTCTTGCCTTCGGCGCTGGCGAACTGAGAGAGGAAATACTCGTAGACCCGGCCGAGAATATCCTTGGAGCGGTTGGCCTTGTCACCCAGACCGATGTTGCCGACCATGTCGATGAGCTGGCCGAGCCGCTGCTTGTCGAGACGCGGGTGGGCGTAGTCCTTGGGCAGCACGCCTTTGAGCGAGGGGTTGTCGCGTTCGATGGCAATCATGGCGTCGTCGATGACCTTGCCGATGGTCGGCTGCTTGGCTTCGGATTTGAGCTTGGACCAGCGCGCCTCCTTGGGCACCCAAAATATGTTGACGGCCCGGTACTCGTCTGGGTCTTCCGGGTCGGCTCCCTGTGCGCGCTCGGCTTCGAGCTTGGCGCGTTGCTCTTCGAAGGCGTCTGAGATGTATTTGAGGAAGATCAAACCGAGCACGACGTGCTTGTACTCGGCGGCGTCCATGTTGGAGCGGAGCGCGTCGGCGGCACGCCAGAGCTCGGATTCGAAGCCGAGATTCGCGCCGTTGTTATTGTCTTTGGCCATGTCAACTCTCCTCTCCGGGGAAGAATTCCTGTAGGAGGTCCTTGCCCCGTTCGCCCAGGCCCCGGGCCAAGTCCTCGATCTGTTTAAGTGCCAGCGGCGGTTTTTGCTTTTCGTGCTCGCTCGTCATCTGTGCTCACCCTCAGTAAGTGTCAACTTGCCCTGACCGGTCATCTTCTTACAGAAGCTCTCCAGTTGGGCCTTTGCGAGCTTGGAAGGCTTAAACAGACCGTTTCCCCATCAGTTGACGGTCACGTAGCTGACGCCGAGCAACCTGGCCAGGTCTTCCTGACTCAAGAAAAGCTGTCGTCGTATATCTTTTACCAACGCCGAAAGGCTTCAACCTTCTGTATCCATTGTATCCATTCGCTGTACCTCTTGTCTAAATAACAGATCGCGGTTTCTATTCGAATTTAATAACATATGTCATATTATTCGCAAGGAAAAATCAAGAGCTTGTTTGTGAAACGTCCTGAGTATCCGTTGTTGGGGCACGGCATGCCGTGCCCGTACCTGCGCTTCTTCGAAATGGCAGGCGCATTAGGAGCTATTATAAATTGTCCGATGTAGCAGCTAATGGATTGGAAAACTCCATGATGGACCCTGCGACTGCGCGCAGGGAGAGCAAAGAATGGTCTATCCTTTCTTTTTTTACTTGAATATCATACCATATATTGCATAATTACTATTGTGACACCATCAGAAGACTCCGACATAAAAAAACGCATCGACTGGCTGAGACGTGAGATAGAACACCACAACTATCTCTACTACGTGCTGGATGCGCCAGTCATTTCAGACGAGGCCTACGATGCCCTAATGCACGAATTGGTGGATCTGGAAACACGATTCCCTCAATACATCACTTCAGATTCACCTACACAGCGAATAGGCGCCAAACCATCTGAACGATTCGCTCAAGTCACTCACTCCGTACCCATGCTCAGTTTGGACGATGCCTTCAGCCCTGCGGAGGTCAGAGACTTTGCAAACCGCATCAAAAGGGCTCTAATGAACCAGGCCGACGGCATAACCTTTACAGTAGAACCGAAGATGGACGGTCTGGCAGTGGAAATCGTATATGAAAACGGCATATTGACTCAGGGATCAACTCGTGGAGACGGCTACACCGGAGAAGACGTCACCACAAACATAAAAACCATAAAATCCGTGCCGCTGCGACTGCACAAACCAAAAGACATGACAATTCCGCAACGATTAGAGGCCAGAGGCGAGGTCTTTATACACAAACAGGCGTTCAAGGCGTACAATGAAGAACGCCTGCGCAATAACGAACCACCCTTTGCCAATCCCAGAAACGCAGCCGCAGGCAGTCTGAGGCAGCTGAACCCTCAAATCACCGCTCAACGCCCCCTCGACATCTTTTTCTACGGTATAGGTGATATTCACCCCTTTCCGGGGCTTCACACGCAATGGGAGACACTGCAATATCTCAAATCCCTGGGTCTCAAGACCAATCCTCTGATAAAACGAGTCAAAACCATTGAAGAGGCCATAGCATATCACAACCATCTGGCCGAAATGCGAGCAAATCTCTCTTATGAAATAGACGGCGTGGTCATCAAAGTGGACGATCTAAGGCTCCAAAAGCTACTTGGGGCCAAGGCTCGAAGTCCTCGCTGGGCCATAGCCTATAAATTTGCAGCTGAAATGGCGGTTACGCGCATTCAAGACATTCAGTTGAGCGTAGGCAGAACCGGTGCTATAACACCTGTGGCCATTATGGAGCCGATAAAAGTAGGAGGCGTGGTGGTGAACAGGGCCACTTTGCACAATGAGGACGAGGTCGCTCGAAAGGATATTCGCATAGGTGATTGGGTATATGTGCGCAGGGCAGGAGATGTGATTCCAGAGGTGGTGGAGCCCATTACAAACAGACGCACCGGCGACGAAAAAAGGTTTTCCATGCCTAAAACCTGCCCAATCTGTCACACTCGACTTATAAAACAGCCTGAAGAGGCGGTCTGGCGCTGTCCTAACGCCGACTGTCAGCCGAGGCTCATTCGTTCCATCGCACACTTTACATCCAAAGGTGCCATGGATATCGAAGGGCTTGGCCCCCAAATTGTGACACAGCTCATTGAAGCAGGACTCATAAGAGACATAGCCGATCTCTATGATCTCACAAAAGAGAACCTGCTCTCTCTGGAAGGATTTGCAGAAAAATCCGCTCAAAATCTAATGAATGCCATCGAACAGAGCAAACACACCACGTTTGCCAGTTTTCTTTACGGAATTGGTATTCGGCATGTGGGAGAGGGCGTGGCACAGCTGCTTGCATCAAAGTTTCCTGACATCGACGCATTGAAACAGGCGGATGCCACTATGTTGATGAAAATCAGGGGGATAGGTCCGAAAGTGGCGGAGGCGGTCTCAAACTGGTTCAAGGAGCCCGATAATCTCCTGCTCATAAAGAGACTGATGAACCACGGCATCACAATGAAATCCGCACCAGTGGCGAACGGTTCAATAACTTCAGCGGATCCTGTTCAGGGGAAACGATTTCTCTTCACCGGCTCTCTGACCGGCATAACTCGAGAAGAGGCAAAAAAAATGATAGAGGAAAGAGGCGGGCTGGTGGTCAATCAGATCAGCAAACAGGTGGATTATTTGATATTGGGAGAAAAGCCCGGCTCAAAACTGGAGAAGGCGAAAGACATGGGCATAACCGTGCTAAAGGAAAAAGAATTTTTGAAAATGCTACAGTAAGGCAGCGACTAGCGCCGTCCACTGCATGCTGTTGTTAGCCCCCTTGTCATCTCATCGCTGGGTTTCCTAACTTTCAACAGGCTCATTTACGAACGTGGCCTCGTACTCTTTGCGGCTCAGAACCGTATCGTAAAGACCGATGTCTTCGCCCTCGTGCTTGTTGATGCCGGTATAGGCCAGACTGGGATCCTCATACCGCTTGAACTTATAGACCGCGTCGTTCATCAAGGCGCTGTTGAACACGCCGAGGCTGACCAAAAGCTCTAAGTCCTTCACCGTCAGCCCCGTCACCTTCTTGAACAACCCTGGTTCCAGCTGTATGATCACATCACGCAGGCTGCGCTCGCGGTAGTCCGTGAGATACATGAAGATGGGAATCCGGGTGGCGAACTTGATGAGCTTTTCCTGAATCTGCTTGCGCTTGCTCTTGTATTCTTTCTCCTCGTCGGTCAGTTTCTTTTTCTCTGCGCTTGAAAGCTCCCGGTCGTTAGCCTCTTTCCGCGCCTTCTTCACCGCTTCGGACCTGTTGATGATGGTTTCGATGTCCTGATTGAGATTGCGAAAGCCTTCAATGCTCATCAGGGCATCCATGGCCCTCTAATTGTCCATCAGCCGCCGCAGAGTGCCGTTGTCCACGTTCACCAAAAGCGCGCTCTCCCAACGCCGCGCCAAAAGGGTCGCCGTGGTGCCGCTCATGGCCATATCGAGAATGCCGCCCGCGTCAATTTGTTTCATGGAACTGCCGTCATAGGCCAGAAGAGGCAGGAAACGAATAAACTCCTCAACCTTTTTTTCCGGGCTATTTTCGTTAACGTTCAACCGGCAACTGTAGTCCGCAATCTGCCGCAAGGCGCGGTTGGGTGTAAAGTCAAAGACGTAGCACTCGTGCTTGAGGATTTGCTCCTCATTGGGCGATGTGCCGTCAGGGTTGCGAATCACCCAGGGGCTCTGCACCCGGAAGGCGGCCTGAAAGTAGGTTTCCGGGCTGGAAGAGTTGCGCAGCATGAAAATGCCGGTCCAGGGCCGCACAGTGACGCCAGTGGTCAGTTTCCCGCAGGTAAGGGTGATCGTCTTGCTCTCCAGCGGATTGCCCATGGCCTCCAGCACGGGTGGCAGAGCCGCCACACCAATACCCGCCGAAGCGCCTGCTGCGACAATTACCTTGTAATCGTGATAGAACTTGTTCTGCCGCTGCTTGAGCAAGTTGCGCATGGCATAGCAGGCAGCCACGCTGGGTAAGAACCAGAGCGTGTGCGAGAGCACGTTGAGCAGACGAACGTCGGAGAACGACATCGGCGGCCGACGGTCGCGGCCGAGTTTCAGATCGTCAATGCTGACTGGCAGATACGCGCCGCGAATCAAATTCAGCCACTTTTGCACTTCATCCTCGTATTTGAACCGCGCATCTTCACCCACACCCTCGGCGGAAAAGAACACGTTCAAGTCGAACTCGTTGAACTCGCCTTGCAAAGCGATTTGCCGGATTTCCTCCGGCAGTTGGTAGGTCATCAGCACCATTCGCGGCAGGGCGACGTAGGGGTTAGGGCCTTGCCTCTCGTCCCATTCGGCTTTGGTGCGCTGTTCGTCGGAATAGGTCCAGTTGTAAATTTGCTCCTCGATGAATTCGCCGGTGGCGATGGCACGAAAGGGTGTACCCGAAAGGTACAGGTAGTGGTCGGGGGTGATGGACAGGATGTCTTCGTCGAAGTAGTCTATGGCTTCGCCCTCCGCGGCTTTACGCTCGCGTTCGTCTTCGGCCTCAAACAGGTCCTTGGCCTTTTCGCGCCAGGCGCCGTAGTGGTATTCGTCGAAGATCACACAATCCCAGTGGGTGGCGTGCACCCATTCGTTCTTGATCTTGATGCCGTTCGTTGAGGGGTTGCGGCCCAGGTAATCCTGAAACGAGCCGAAGCAGACGATGGGTTTGGTTTTATCCGCCTGCTCGTAGGTCAGGCCGCCGGGCTTGATGAACTGCCAGCCGCGGAAATCCACATGGGACTTTAAGTCTTCTTCCCAGGCGCTTTGCACCGCAGGTTTGAAGGTCAGCACCAGCACCTTGCGCCAACCCATCTTCTTCGCCAACTGATAGGCGGCGAAGGTCTTGCCGAAGCACATCTTGCAGTTCCACAAGAAATGCGGTGGGTTGCCGTGGTTCTCGCGGCGGAAGCGCTGGAAGTACTCGGCGGTTTTCTCGATGGCGGCTTCCTGCTCCGGCCGCATCGTGAAAGCGAGCGAGCGCTCTTCTTCATAGAGTTGCCTTTCGCGCACGGCAACAATGGCCGCTTTGACCTGTTCTACCGTGCAGCGAAACCACTCGCCGCTCTCTTGGCGGATGCCGTTGATGCGCAGCATGCGGTGCACCTCGCGGTCCGTGAAAACCGTGCCGTCGTTGCGAATGGCGGATTCTTCCAGCACGATGCGGTAAGGCGGCGGCCCGGGGCGCACGGTGGAGTACTGCTGCGCCACGCGCTCCTGAACGCTCTTGGTGGTGTAGCCGATCTTGAGCAGCCCCGCATACTGCGGGTGAGTGTCCTCGTAGGCGTAGATTTTCGGCTCAACCCGCGGACGGGGTGGGAAAAAATCGTTACTCATTAACATCCTCCAGGCTTTCCTCGATCAGTTTGCGCTCTCTTTCCACCTCAAGACGCAGTTGCTCTTCCGTCGGCAGGCAGAGCATGTATTTGGAGGCAAATATCTGCTTGCGGTCGTTCAGCACTGAATAGCGCGCGACCGTCTCGTTCTTCTCTGTGCAGAGGATCAGGCCGATGGTCGGGTTGTCGTCCGGGGCGACAAAAAGGTCGTCGAACATCCGCACATAGCCGTCCATCTGCCCCACATCGGAATAAGTCAACTCGCCAACCTTTAAATCTATCAGCAGGTAAAACTTGAGCCGGCAGTGATAGAAAACAAGGTCAATGTACCGATCCTGGTCGCCAATGCAGATATGCTTTTGACGCGCGACGAAGGCAAAGCCGTTGCCCAGTTCGAGCAGGAAGCGCTGAATGTGGGTGATGATGGCACGCTCCAGGTCTGACTCGTGAAATTCCGCCGCGTCGGGCAAACCGAGGAATTCCAAGACATAGGTGTTCTTCAATTCGTCGGCGGCCGGGGCAGCAGGAACCGACAAACTGCGACCCTCCGCCAGCATCTTTTCCGGTTTGCGGCTCTTGAGAATGCGCTCATAGTAGTATGACTTAATCTGCCGTTCCAGCGTCCGCTTATCCCAGCCGCCCGCGATAGCTTCCCGCTCGTAGAAATCCCGCGCCTCTAGATTCTCCAAGCGCCTCAGGGCGCGGTAATGCGACCAGGAAAGTTGGGGAGAGAAGGCTTGAGTATTTTGGTTATTCACATAGGAGCCTTTTCCTACAAGTGTCAATTCCGTACCCGATAGGGAGGAAATCGGAGTGGGCACCAATTCTCTTCCCACTGGGGAGAATTTTTCTGCATCAGCCGATTCTCTTCCCGCCGGGAAGAGAATCTTCACCCTGTCTTGATACGTCAGATAGAACTGCCGAAAACTCCACAGGACCTGTTTGGAAAAGCCCTTCCCGTACCGCTCCGTCAGCCGCAGCGAGAGGTGTTCAACCACCCTCTCGCCGTATTTTGCCCATCCCTTGCCGCGCTGGATTTCCTCTACAATCTCCTGCCCGATCAGCCAATAGGCCACGACCATGTTGGTATTGACCGCACGGACCACATTGCCCCGCGCCTGCTCCAGAATCGAAACCACGCGGTCGAAGAGGAGACTGTCCGCAGATGGCGCAGATTTACGCAGATGTTTTTTAATGGGCGCTTTATCTGTGTCCATCTGCGCAATCTGTGGATTTTGCTTACTCATCATTCGCCTCCATCGTGCAGCGGGTGGGTGTCTTCGTAGGCGTAGATTTTCGGTTCGACCATGGGGCGGGGTGGGAAGAAGTTGTTTGTCATGCGTTTTGCCTTCTTGTGCCTGTGTCATTTCGAGCGAAGCGAGAAATCTTTACGTTGGGGGCAGGATTTCTCAGCCGCTAAAGCGGCTTCGAAATGACAGATAATGCCTTCTTGTCATTGCGAGCGCCTTCTTATCATTTCGACTCCATCCGCGCCTTGTCATTTCAAGCAACCCTTCTTGTCATTTCGAGCGAAGCGAGAAATCCTCTCAGCGAAGGTTAAGATTTCTCCTCGCTGGCGCTCGTCGAAATGACATTCCATTCCAAACTCAAATCCTTCCATTCCGGATTCATGCTCATGATCAATTTGTTTTTCTTCTCCCGCCGCCACTTTTTGATTTCTCTTTCTCTGGCAATAGCGGCGTGGACGTCCGTTCCCTGTTCATAATACACCAGTTTATTTACGTTGTACTTGCTGGTGAAGCCATCCACTAATTTGTTTTTGTGTTCGTACATTCTGCGTTCGAGGTTGTTGGTCACGCCGATATACATGACTTTATTGTTCCAGTTGGTAAGGATGTAAATGTAGAAGTTATAGTCTTTCATAGGGTTACTCCTTTCACCTTGTCATTTCGGCTCCATTCACCCTTTGTCATTTCGAGCGGCAAAGCCGCGAGAAATCTTAACGTCGGGGTAAGATTTCTCAGTCGCTACGCTCCTTCGAAATGACAGATAATGCCTTCTTGTCATTGCGAGCGCCTTTCTTGTCATTTCGAGCGAAGCGAGAAATGACAGGCACAGGTCGAGGGGCCGGCGGGGGAAGAAGTCGTTACTCATCGTTTCCCTCTGTTACTCCATTTTCCGAACCGTTTCTTTCGTAAACATCGCGTATCCTCGATTCAATAAATGAGAACTCTTCCTCACTAATGCCCCATCGCTTCATAAGCAGCTCGTCGGTGTA
Organism: uncultured Desulfobulbaceae bacterium; assembly: GCA_964427245.1. GTDB lineage: Bacteria > Desulfobacterota > Dissulfuribacteria > Dissulfuribacterales > DYLC01 > JAQVIJ01. The sequence goes on from CAYRSX010000041.1 coordinate 8,607, forward strand.
AACGCCTTCGTATTTGCCAAGGTCTGGTATAAAAATAAAATTTTCCCTTGTCACATCCTGTAATACCACTGCTTGAAGAAGCAGGAACCGTACGATCTTAGTAAGTAAATACGATTTAAAGGACTCTGTTTCCTCTTTGGTGTCAAAGGCCCCAGCAACTAGCCAAGTTTCAGTACAACATTGCCCTGGTTCTGCAATACACGTATTTGCCTCGTAGTAGAAAGCAATTGGTTTGGAAAAATCTGTCTGGCCAGCGATTGGAGCGCGCGGAATAAGCAGTTTCCATTTATTGAGAAGGTTCCACCTATCTTGGACATCCCTCGGGTCAGCATATTTCAAGCCTATCCGCTGCTTGAACCAGCAGGGAATTCCGTGATCTCGTAGCACATAATGGCCCCATATCCCAAATGGCTTCGATGGAGAAACAACCTCACTTAATCTTTTTCCGCCGTTTTCGTTCTTTGCCAGAACCTTCCTGATGATCGGGATTGCACGGCTGTGGCGGATGAGGATAGGAAATTCGTTTAGCTGGCGTGAGGATACGGCGGACATCCCATTGTAGAAATTCGTGACTTCACACGGCCCACGTGAATCCCTCGCCCAAAGGAAATAGCAAATTCCGCCGGCGATATCTACACCAGGGAACACATCAGCGCTGTTTTCATAATCAATGAGCTTACGAATACGATCATCACCCAGCATTTCCTTGCGGAACTCATCAAGCCCCTTCCCCCCTGCAAACCAGCGCAACGGAATCACCATCACCAAATAGCGGGGATTTAGCTTCTTCGCCTGCTGCACAAACTTGTGGTAGATGGGCGAGGCGCTTCTGCCATACCCTGCATCGCTCAACTGATACGGCGGATTGCTGATGATGAAGTCGAATTTCATGTTAGATTTCTCCTCACTTCGTTCGTCGAAATGACAGCGCTCGCTTCGTTCGTCGAAATGACAGCGCTCGCTTCGTTCGTCGAAAAGACAGAGCAGGTTGTCGGTATGAATGAACTCGTAGGCGTGGGTTTCCAGTTCCGGGCCGCGGGCGTAGTTGGCTTCGCTGGCGCCGCAGAAGGCGCAGCACCCGTTCTGCCAGGTGTGCTCCATGCGCCGGTGGCGGATGTTGCCCTCTGGCGTGGAAAACGCCGTGCAGACCGAGTACTTGCCGTTGGCGGTCTTTGAACAATAGACCGAGCGGCGGGCCATCAGCGCGGTCAGTTCGGTGATGACGATGCCGTAAAGCTAGCGGGTCATAATGCGGTTGATGCGCTCCTGGCGGTCGGGTATCTGGCTTTCCATGCCCTTATCCAACCGCTTGGCGATCTCGCGCAGGAACACGCCCGATTTGCAGGCCGGGTCGAGAAAGCGCACCCCGGGATTGCTCCACAGGTCGTCCGGCAACAGGTCGAGCATCTAGTTAGCCAACCCCGGCGGGGTGAAGACCTCGTCGCTAGAAAGGTTCGCCAGGCACAAAAGCACATCCGGGTTGTAGCCTGTCCCGAACGCCTGTCCCAAATGTGGTGAGGAATCACGTGAGGGATTAGTCACCGTAGGCATGGGCGATCTCCAAGAAGTGCACCAGCGGATACTCTTTTTCCGGCATAGGCAGGAAGACGTCTTCGCCGAGGTCGGAGAAAAGAGGCGTCTGTCTTATGCTTTCATGCGCCAGCAAACCGCGAAACGAAAAATCCCGCCGCTTGAGCAGGCTGCCGTTCACCAACGACCATTCCGAGAAGACGATGTATGCTTGTCCCGAACGAACGTGAGGGACCTTTTTGTCGTCGGGTATCTTGAGCGTGAGCGCATCGCCCCACAGGATGTTGCGCTTGAGGATAAAGCGCACCGTTTCGCAGAATGGCTCCTTGGCGGTCTTCCTGAATAGCGCTGAATAGCGCTGGTCAATGATGGCAAACAGACGCTCGCGGCACTCCTTAACGTTGTCCTGCAAGATGTCGATTCCGTAGATGCTGATACCGCCAGGATGGCGTACCGTTCGTAGTCCAATTGCAGCCTGCTGTAACGATGCTCGACCACGCGGAGCTTGCGCTCGAGGATTTCGGCAAGAAAGTTCCCGTTGCCGCAGGCCGGCTCTAAAAAACGCGAATCAATCCGCTCGGTCTCTGGTTTAACCAGATCGAGCATGGCGTTGACCAACCACTGCGGAGTCAGGACCTCGCCGTAATCGACAACCCGCTGCCTGGATTTGACTTGCTTCTCCATCGTTCGTTCTTTGTTCTTCACCTGAAAGGGCTAACAATCATTAGATATTGCATTTCAAAAGATCATACACCATTTAACTACCTAATCCCCATGAGAAATTTACAAAATAACCTTAAAAACAAAAACGCCCTGCAAAACAGGGCGCTTGGCAAAACTAATGTGTGACAATCAATTTATATTATAACTGCACCACATTCTGCGCGGCCAGACCCTTTGGGCCTTCCACAACATCAAAACTCACGCGGGCACCCTCGGTAAGGGTCTTGAACCCGTCGGCCTTTATGGCAGAATGATGCACAAATACATCCTTGCCATTGTCCTGCTGAATAAACCCGAACCCCTTTGCATCGTTGAACCACTTTACTGTACCTTCAGACATCTTTTACTACTCCTTTTACTTTTGGCCTTTGGCCTTTTTTCTGTGAGTATCGGACATCGGAACCTGAAAAAACAATTAGATTTAATCAGACGACCTTTACCGTCAACACACGTTTTTGATTAAAACATGATTTCCCATAAAAGCAAGGATTATTTAACTCATTCACCAGATTATTTTTAACAGTATAAAAATAGACGGCTTTGTATAGATTCGTATTCTCCGCACAGATTTACTACATCTATCTTATGAAAACAACAGCATGACATTCAGCACAATCACCCCCACTGCCACTACACTCAAAGCAAAAAGCTCAAGTCTGCCATTGGCACGTTCACCCATGACACGCCTTGATGAAGTAAGCCATATCTGAAGCAGAATGGTGAGGGGCAATTGAATGCTCAACAACATCTGTGAATAAATAAGCCCTTTAAATGGATCTGATATGGAAAAGATAATCGCCAGGGCGCCTATCAGTGTGATACCGCAGCCCCAAAGCGTCTGTTTGTTTTGTATGTCGTATTCCTTGCCGAACATGCCTGCATAGATACTGCCTCCCGCCATGCCGGCAGTGACACTGGAGGCTATGCCTGCGAAGAGCAGGGCCAGTGCAAATATCCAGGCAGCCCAATTCCCTGCAATGGGACGCAGCATACGCTCGGCCTGCTCCAAATCCGCAACCTGTATTCCTGACTGGGAAAATGTGGCAGCGGCCAGCAGAATCATGGCACTGTTTATGGCCCAACCTACGAGCATGGAGGCCAGGGTATCCAGAAATTCATAGTCCATCTGGCGCGCAATGACGGCCTTGTCCTCCAGATTCCATTTACGGCTCTGAATGATCTCCGAGTGCAGAAAGAGATTGTGAGGCATGACCACAGCGCCCAGAACGCTCATGATAATAGGCATGGAGCCCTCCGGAATGGCTGGAGTCACCCATGCAACAATCGATGTCTTCCAATCCACCGGCACCATCACGAGTTCAATCAAAAAAGAAAGCCCTATGAGGGACACAAACCCCATGATGAGCTTTTCTATTCTGCGATAGCCGTTGGTCGAAAGCAAATAAAACACCAATACAGTGGTCAGTGTCGCTCCCACGGCAAGGGGGATGTGAAACAACATATGAAGGGCTATTGCAGCCCCCAATATCTCGGCCATAGCAGTGGAGACAGCGGCCAAAACTGCGGTAACCAAAACACCACGGGACAGCCAGGCCGGCAGATATCTATTTGCCGCTTCTGACAGGCAGAGTCCTGTAGCTATGCCAAGGTGAGCGGCATTGTGCTGAAGCAATATGAGCATCAGTGTAGAAAGGGATACCATCCACAGCAGGCTGTAGCCGTATTGGGCGCCGGCGGCAACGTTTGATGCCCAGTTGCCTGGATCGATAAAGCCCACTGTGACCAACAGCCCTGGCCCCACGTAGCGTAAAAATGAATAGATGGTCTGCCTCAACTTGCCATATGCCCTCCCAGCTGCTCACATATAATCTTTTTTACTTCATCCATTCCCAGACCGGTCTGAGCAGAAACCACCACAGGCTCCAAGACTGAATTACCACTGAGCCTTGCCTCTTGCGATGACGCACTATTCTCCGTCATTTCAAGCGAAGGGGGGCAATTCGACGGCTTTGCATTTCCTTTAAAGGCCAGCATATCGAAACGGCGTTTGGCTATAAGCCCCTGGGAATAGGAAAGTTTATCGGCCTTGTTCAACAGAATACAAAAAGGCAATTCAATGGATTTGAGATAGTCCAACAAGGATATATCCATGGCATCCGGCTCACGACGTATGTCAAGGATACAAAAAAGCATCACAAGCGTCTTTCTCCGCTCCAGATAGGCCTCGATGAGCCGTTTCCAAGATGCCTGCATCTCCTTAGGCGCCCTTGCGAATCCATAGCCGGGCATGTCCACAAAATAGCACGAGCCCAAAACGGCCTGGCCAATGCGGTAATCCAAATGATAATAATTCAATGCCTGAGTGTGCCCTGGCGTGGAACTCACTCGCACAAGCGCCCTTCTATTCAGAAGAGCTCGCAGCACCGAGGATTTTCCCGCATTTGATCTGCCTGCAAAGGCTATTTCAGGCAGGCCATTCTCAGGAAAATTATTCGGTTTGACCACTGACAGGGCAAAATGCACATCCCGAATGACAAATGAAGGAACAGTCGAATTCAGCCTTTCACTCGGCATCACAACACCTTGTTCAAGGGATACTCCACTATGCCTTCGGCGCCTGCGGCCTTCAGTCTGGGAATCAGATCCCTTACAACGGCCTCTTCCACTATGGTCTCGATGGAACACCAATTCTTGTCATAAAGTGGAGATACAGTAGGTGCATTCAGGCTGGGCAGCAGCTCCACCACTGCGGCGCTTTTGGATGTGAGGGCATTCATCTTGAGTCCCACAAGTCTGTGGGCGCGCAATGCACCCTGTAAAAGCATGGCAATCTGGTCTATCTTGGCCCGTTTCCATGGGTTTTCCCATGCAGTCTTGTTGCAGATGAGCTGTGGATTGGACTGCATGAGTTCCTCGATGATCACCAGACCATGGGCACGAATGGTACTTCCGGTCTCGGTGACCTCCACGATGGCATCCGCCAGACCAGAAACCACCTTGGCCTCGGTAGCCCCCCATGAAAACTCCACTTGCACATTAATACCGCGCTCACGAAAATAACGCCGAGTGTAGTTCACCAGCTCAGTGGCGATCTTTTTGCCCTCCAGGTCCTCTGGTCTGCGATAGGGGCTGTCAGCCGGAACAGCCAACACCCATCGAGCAGGTCTCTTACTCACCTTGGAATAGATGAGATCTGCAACCGCCACCACATCGGACTCGTTTTCCATGATCCAGTCCCTGCCAGTGATGCCGGCATCCAGAACACCCTGGTCCACATATCTGGACATCTCCTGTGCCCTGCAGATGCTGCACTCCAGTTCAGGGTCGTCCACGTCCGGAAAATAGCTGCGATGATGCACATCTATACGCCAACCCGACTTGGCAAAAAGTTCAATGGTTGCATTTTCCAGACTGCCCTTGGGAATACCCAATTTCAATTTGTTCATTTTTTATAGACCTCCTTTGAATCAAAGACGGGCATTCCCTGAGTAACAAATCTCTGACCGTCAAATTTCCTGTAAAAACAGCTTTTATAACCTGTATGACAGGCGGCTCCGCCAATCTGTTCCACCTTTACGAGAATCGTGTCTTCATCGCAATCCAAAAACAACTCCCGCAACAGCTGTACATGCCCACTGGTCTCACCCTTAAGCCAGAGCTTGCCTCTCGAACGGCTCCAGTAGTGCACTCTGCCGGTCTCGATGGTCTTTTGCAGGGCCAACTCGTTCATATAGGCCAACATCAAGACCTCGTTGGTCTCATAGTCTTGAGCTATCACAGGCAAAAGCCCGCCACTTTTTTCAAATTTCAACAGCACTCCACCAATTTCCATCTAATTGATATCACTCCTTCAAAAGGTTTTCATGGGCCCATGACAGGTATTCTACCAAAGCAGTCTGAACCGGCACGGCCATTATCTGCGGAAGCGTATAGGGATGAAGCTCTCGAATGGCCGCTTCCAACTTTGTATATAGATACGACATGGTCTTCAGGACACAACACCATTCTTCTGCCTCTTCCAGACTGCCATTCCACCAGTAATAACTGCGAATCGGACCAGATACTTGGGCACAGGCGGCCAGACGCCTGTGCACCAGCTCTCTTGCAAGCCTTCGAGCGTCCGTCTCAGTTTCAGTGGTGGTGGTGACCTCCAGCATTCCGTTCCATTGCATATCAATTCTCCTTTCCAAAGGGACAAAAATCGCGCAGATGACAGACATTACACAAGGGTTTTTTCGCCTTACAGACCGCCCTGCCGTGCTCAATGAGCAGGTATGAAAGCCTTCCCCATTCTTCTCTGGGGAAAAGCCTCATCAGATCCTGTTCGATCTTGTCAGCATCGTTAAAAGTCGTCCAACCCAGACGATTGGACAATCGCTTCACATGTGTATCCACCGGAATACCTGCCACGACGCCATAGGCGTTATAAAGCACTATATTCGCTGTTTTGCGCGCGACTCCGGGCAGTGTCAACATATCGTCCATGGTATTCGGCACTCTGCTGCCGAAACGCTTCTCGATCATACAGGCCGACTCGCGAATATTCCTGGCCTTATTTCTGTAAAAACCGGTAGAATAGACAAGTTTCTCCAATTCCTCAAGCTCGGCATGACACATAGCCTTTGGTTCAGGGAATTCGGCGAACAGAACCGGCGTAACCTGATTGACACGCTCATCCGTGCATTGAGCCGATAAAATAACGGCCACCAGCAATTGAAACGGGTCCACAAACTTAAGAGCGATGCCAGCGGTTGAATAATCCAGCTTGAGCACGGCCAAAACCTTCATAGCCCTTTCCTGCACATTCACTAAAGCACCCCCATTTGTTTATTTCTCTTCTGCAGCCAATATCCAAGGCCCCACAGACACAAAAGAGAAAATACAGGGCCTGAAAAGGCTGGAATACGTCCGGTCTTACACAGGGCCAGTAAAAACTCCCACATCCCCCATGACATGAATGACAGGAGCAGGGCAAGAGCCAGTCCCAGAGTTACAACGGCCTTGGGCCTTGTAAACATTCCAGGAAACACCGCCCACAGAAGGGCTATGCCCAGAAATGGATAAAGTATGGAGCTCCACAGCACGCTCTCCTGCTCAAAGGCATCATATCCCATGGACCTTAACCGATGTATGGCCTGCCACAGCTCCCACATGCCCAACTCTACCGGCGGCTTCTGAACCGTATTAAAGTCCTCCGGTCTCTCCGGCATGGCAAAGACCTTTTCTTCAAAGGGAGTGATTTCCAACCGCTCATCTTTCAAAGGATCATAGACTATTTGAACACCTTTTTTGAAGAGCCATCCGTCAGTTCGCAGCTTGGCCTCTTTGGCCACTATCTCTTCCTGAACCCCATAGGTTACCGAATCGAAACGCAGGTAATGCACATCAGACAGTTGGCTGGTATCGGCATTGTTCAGCTTCATCACCCAAATGGCATTATCGCCATGGAAAAAGAACTGCCCTGCCTTCAACACACCTTTTTGAGCGCTCTTCTTGACCTCCTGGTGCCAGATCTGCTGAGACAGTGAGGTGGCTTGAGGAATAACAGACCATTGCAGGCCGAGCATGGCAACGGCAGCCACTATGCCAAAACCCAACATGGGCAGCAAAACGCCCTTTTGCTCCACTCCCAGACTTCGCATTGCGGTCAATTCATTTTTTCTGGCCAGTAGCAGCAGGGTCAATACTCCGGAGAACAACACGGCCAAGGGCAACAATTCAAATGCGATCTGAGGCAACAAGGCCAGGAAATACAGGACCATTCGAGAGGAATGCACGCCGGTGTCGCGAAAATCATTTAACTTCTCTGCCAGCTCAACCAACAGATACAGACCGACCAATCCTGAAAACACCAGAAAAAAGACTGGAATCTGACTGAATAAGATATATTTGGAAACAATCTTCATAAATTATGGCACGCCGCCTCCTGAAGTGAACCGCTGTTTACAACGCGCAATACCGGAGTCTCTCTGACACATATCTCAGTGGCAATAGGACACCTGTCCAGATAAAGACAGCCCGCTTCGGCACGAAGACCGGCCTTATTCACAAGCGAAGCAGGTCTGTTTACTCTGGTCTTTTTTCTTATCATTGGATTGGGCACAGGCACGGTCTCCAGCAAAAAACGGGTATAGGGGTGATGCACATCATTCCCCTGAACAAAAGAGGCACTCGGCGCTATTTCCACCACAACCCCTTTGTACATGACCACTATACGGTGGCTCACAAATCTGACCAGAAGCAAATCGTGCGAAATAAACAGAAATGAAAGCCCATATCTTTCATGTAAATCCAGCAGCAGATTGATGATCTGAGCCTGAATGGAGACATCCAAGGCTGAAGTGGGCTCATCCGCCACGATTAGGGCAGGGCGAGTGGCCAATGCCCGGGCCAGGCCGATACGCTGTCTCTGACCTCCACTGAACTCGTGGGGATAACAGTGCATCGTGTCTGCCTTTAAGCCGACCTCTGCCATAATTTCCGCCACCCTTGTCTTTAATTCAGACCTACCGCACAGGCCATGCACTATAAACGGCTCCCTCAAGGTCTGAAACACGGTCTTTTTGGGATTCAGGGATGAAAAGGGGTCTTGAAAGACCATCTGGCTCTCCCTTCTGAACCCCCTTACAGCAGCCTTGTCCATTTCCAAAAGAGCCCTGCCCTTGAAACGGATTTCCCCTACATCAGGATGCTCAAGCCCCAGTGCCAAACGTGCCAGGGTTGACTTGCCGCAGCCGCTCTCACCCACCAATCCCAATATCTCTCCGGCCTTCAGCTGCAAAGAGACTCCACGCAAGGCATGAATCGAAATCTTTTTAGCAAAGATACCCTTATTGCGACTATAAGTCTTAACAGCATTATTTATTTGAAGAATGGGTGAAACGGCATTATCCACTACTATCATCTCCAGCAAAGGGCATATAGCTCACTCAAACAACGGCTTACCGGTCATCTGGTCCGGAACCGACAGACCCTGAAGTGTCATAATGGTAGGGGCTATATCCGCCAGAATACCGTTTCGCAGCCTTACATTCATGCGCTCGTCGTCGATTAGATACACCGGCACAGGATTGGTGGTATGCGCGGTGGCAGGCGTGCCGTCAGGGGCTATCATCACCTCTGCGTTTCCATGATCCGCTGTGATGATGGCCGCTCCGCCCTTTTGTTTCCAAACCTTGACTATCTTGCCTACACACTCATCCACCACCTCACAGGCTCGAATGGCCGCACTCAGAACGCCGGTATGCCCGACCATGTCTCCGTTTGCGAAATTTACCACCACCAGTGCGTAGTCATTAGCGGAGATGCGCTTCATCAGGGTATCGGCCACTTCATAGGCGCTCATCTCTGGTTTCAAATCATAAGTGCGCACCTCTCTTGGAGAGGGAATAAGCACTCGATCCTCACCTTCAAAGGGTGTTTCCTCTCCACCGTTGAAGAAATAGGTCACATGGGCGTATTTCTCTGTCTCTGCGATACGCAGTTGTGAAAGTCCGGCGCGGGATACCTCCTCGCCCAAAATACGAATGAGTGTCTGAGGTGGAAAGGCAACAGGCAGATCGAAGGTCTCGTCATAACGGGTAAGAGTCACAAAACCCACCAAATCAGGCCGATTTTGCACTGCAAACCCTGAAAAATTCAGCTCAGTAAAGGCCCGAGTGAGTTCTCGAGCGCGATCCGCTCGAAAGTTGAAGAAGATTACGCCGTCTCCATTTGAGATACGAGGCGTGTGTGTGCCGTCCTGCCTCAATATCACGGTGGGCGGCACAAATTCATCGGTGACTCCCTTGGTATAGAAATCCTCGATGGCCTTTACTGGGTCTTGAGTTGCCTCACCTTTTGCGGCCACCAGGGTTTCATAGGCCTTTTGCACACGGTCCCAGCGTTTATCCCTGTCCATGGCATAAAAACGGCCACTGATGGTTGCGATTCTTCCGATTCCATGGCCTTGCATGAAATTCTGTAGTTGCGCCACATAACCAGCTCCAGTTGTGGGCAACACATCCCTGCCGTCCAGAAAGGCGTGCACGCAGACCTGCTCCTCGCTCAGACCGTTCTGTTTAGCCATCTTCAGCAGGGCAAACAGGTGTGTGAGCTGGCTGTGAACACCGCCGTCAGACACCAGACCCAGCAGATGAAGCCTGCGGCCGCTCTGTTTCAATTGAGACATCAGGCTCAACAAGGCTGAATTGGCAAAAAAATCGCCGTCTCGAATGGACTTATCAATGCGCGTAAGTTCCTGATAAACAATACGGCCTGCACCCAGATTCAGATGCCCCACCTCGCTGTTACCGATCTGGCCTTCCGGCAGGCCAACCGCCTCACCGGATGCCTGAAGCAGGCCGAATGGATATTTCTCACGAAAGGCCATAAGATTCGGGGTTTTGGCCAGTACCGTGGCGTTGCCGTCGGCATCCTCTCTCCACCCCCAGCCATCCATAATGACAAGCATTACCGGTCGAAGGTTATTTTTCATTTTCATTCCTCATCACTTATTTTCCTGCCGATATATGGAGCTATAGAGGTCTTGGGCGATCTACTCCACAGGCCTTCCAGGTCATAAAAGCTGCGAAGCGGCTCATAGAAGATGTTGACGATCACATCCACAAAATCCATAAGTACCCAGCGGGCCTCCTGCATTCCCTCGATATTTCTAACGCGAATGCCCTGTTTAGCCGCCGCTGCCTCCAGTTCCTCTGCTATACTCACCACATGACGCGTGGATTTGGCATGACAGATCACAAAAAAATCCGCAAAATCCGCCTGATTCCGCACATCGAGAATCACCACGTCATCAGCCTTGTTGTAAGCCGCCCTGTCCGCAAGAAACATGGCGGTCGCTTGTGAATCGCCGTTTTTTTCAGTTTTCTTCATACACTCCTGCAATGTTATAGAAATTATTGGCATTTATATATTCGATCACACTGTGCTCCGTCAGAAAATCCACAGCGTGACCAGTTCTCAGCCTTTTTCGAATCATGGAGCTGGAGATATCAAGTCTCGTTACATGCAACAGTTGAATATCATGTCGATTGCTGCATACAAATCGAGTCAGAGTCTCATCAAAGGGTCTGTAATCGGAAAACACCTCTTCTATCACATGAAGCGCCGCCTTTTTTGCCACCTCGCGCTCGACTCCTCTGTCTATCACCACCAGGTGGGCATAATCCAAAAGCCGCTCGTAATCCTTCCAGAAGGTGATTCCCTGAAATTGATCCACACCCAACACAAAAAAAAACTCACAACGCAAAGGATCCAGACCCGGCCTCCCTTGAGTCAGAAGCCGCAGGGTGTCTATGGAATAAGACGGCCCAGGCCACTTCGCCTCAATATCGATGCATTTAAACCCGTTATGTTCACGAATCGCCAATTCTACCATAGCCTGACGGTGATGAAAGGGGGTTAAACATGCTTTATGCGGAGGAGAGGCCGCCACCACGAACCAGATCTCATGAAGCATCAAGGCCTCGCGCACCTCCACTGCAGCCCTGAGATGGCCGAAATGAATGGGATCGAAGGTGCCGCCTAACAATCCTACGCGTTGGCCCATACGCTGAACCATATTATGTACTGTTTTTTGCATTCAACACCCCTTGAGACCTTGTTAAAAGGCAAAAAATATTCTAAATAATTCAAACATGAAAGACAAGGAAAACAAACCATACAGAACACTTTCAGCAGGCGTAGTGATCGTACGGCAAGAAAACGGCCAGTGGCGCTATTTGCTTTTGCGGGCATATTCCTACTGGGACTTTCCCAAGGGCATGGTTGAGGATGGCGAAGAGCCTATAAAGGCAGCCCTAAGGGAAGTGCAGGAAGAGACCGGCATCACTGATCTTCAATTCAGATGGGGATACGACTATCGGGATACACCGCCATACAATAAAGGCAAGATAGCCAGGTATTATCTGGCAGAAACTTGCACTAAAGAGGTCCACCTACTCATAAACCCAGCCATAGGCAGAGCCGAGCATGAAGAATACAGATGGCTAACCTATGATGAGGCCATGAAGCTGCTGGCTCATCGTGTCAAACCCATAATTGAATGGGCAAAAGGCCTATTGGGCTCATAAAGGGTCTTCGTTCTGCTCCCTAAACATCCACATTCCAGCCCACCACCTGGCGCTTGGTTCGAGAAAATTCGATGCCTATCTGCACGATTTCATTTTTGCCGTTTCGATACTTGGCCGCATAGTCCTTGGAAAGAAGCTGCTGAATGGCCTCGCCCGTGGGCTCTTCACCGTCTATCACCTTGAATTCAAAGAGATATACATGATTTCCAAATCTG